>NZ_WBZB01000025.1 GCF_009017255.1 Alkaliphilus serpentinus
ATCCAATGTTGAGGTTCAGCTGTTAAATCAAATGATTAAGGGGGAACAAATCTAAATTTAAATACATCCAATGTTGAGGTTCAGCATGGCAGCTACTATGGCATTGTTGAGGTTGTAAAGGGATTTAAATACATCCAATGTTGAGGTTCAGCGAGAAAAAATTCTTACCAAGTCGAAACTTGGAATAATTTAAATACATCCAATGTTGAGGTTCAGCAAGCAAGATGCGTGGCCAAGGGTCTACAACTAAATATTTAAATACATCCAATGTTGAGGTTCAGCACTATTAAAGTTATCTCTTTTTTATGGTTATTAGAAATTTAAATACATCCAATGTTGAGGTTCAGCCCGTATATGGCATTGTGGTAATCGTCTAGAGTTGTATTTAAATACATCCAATGTTGAGGTTCAGCATCACCTGTTGCGGCCATATCTGTAATAAAAAAAGGATTTAAATACATCCAATGTTGAGGTTCAGCTTGGAATGGGATACTGTACCATGTCAAGTTAGGGAATTTAAATACATCCAATGTTGAGGTTCAGCCGGTGTTGATTTATCTGATTGTATAGATTTTAAATCATTTAAATACATCCAATGTTGAGGTTCAGCGTATAATAAGATAGTACTAAGGAAAGTAGCAAATATTTAAATACATCCAATGTTGAGGTTCAGCCTATGACTTCCGCAGAACGAGAATACTAAGCAAGAATTTAAATACATCCAATGTTGAGGTTCAGCTACTGAAAAGAAGCCATTTTTCTAGTGGAGTTTTCATCTTTAACCCTTAAATTACAAGAATATGCAGCTTTTTTACCAAGTAAATCTATAGAATTAATAAATTCGTAAAATAAGCACTATAATCTTTAGAAATAGTTGTGTTGAAGAATATTATCAAATAAGTCACTTGGTAAAACTAAAACAATACTATTTGCTCATTAGACTATAATATTAAATCTTCTCCAGTATCGTTTTGTTTATTCCCTAATATTTCTTCACCATAAACATTGTCATTCATAAGTTTTATAATACATACGAAGTCCTCCTTTCGATCTATTACTTTATTTAAGTCTCTCTTTAATAACATCAATTTAGAGGGGGTTATCTCTCCCCTAAATACAGATTTTTGAAAATGTGACAAATACTTTTTACACACTTTAAAAACCTTATTAACTCTTTTAACATTAACATCATAAAAGAGAAATGTATAATTGTAGTTATAATCTTTTTTCATTTACATTTTCTCCCTTAAATCAAAAGGTCTAAATTCTACATCCTCTAGGATAAATTTAATCAGTTTGTAGCAGTCCAGTTTTATAGCTGTTTTATAGCTGGTTTTACGCTTAAGCCTGGTATGAAAGAATACACTTTCAAGTCTCTCCTCAAAAGCTGAGATAAAAAGTTTTCTTCCCTCTTCATTTAATAAACAATAGTTCAGTTTTTTATCAAAGTGCTTACTTACTTGTATTTTTCTATTATTAACTAACTCGAAAATTGTTTTAAAAACTAGTATTGGTTTGAAAACTTCACAAAGATCTAAACTTAGCGAAAATCTACCTTCTGAGGGGGCATGTAAAAAACTGATTCTTTGATCTAAATGAGTATTAAATATAGCGGTTATTGTTTTTGCATATAGCAATGTGTTGCCAAAAGACACTAAAGCATTGATAGGATTATCAGGTGGTCTTTTCACCCTTTTGTTCATCACAAAATCCTCTAATAAAATATGTTTAAATTCACCATAAAACCTTTGCCATAGTTCCCCTTCAACCTGCATTGTCTGAGGAATATTTTCTGCATTTTCTATGAGCCCCTGTATATCTTTATTAATCCAGTCAATTGTACCTTTAACCTCTTTTTTATTATGCTTGTAGTAGTGATATAAAACTTCATACATATTGTTTGCAATACCTTGTACAATCGCTTTAGCCACTATAAGACGTTTAGTATTATAGGCTTCTACTTGCTTTATAAGTATTTTGCCGCTATTATATTTCTGTTTAGGATAAAATGTACCACTATATCCCTCATAATAATTGAAAAAGTGAATAATTATATTGTTTTGAGAAATAAAATCTAAAAGTTTGCTATTAATGCTTACCTCAGACATACAGTAGATTTCTCTTGTATTTTCTACTGGTATGTAGACATTTTTATTGTTCTTTCTAAAACATAAAGAATTGTCTTTCCTGGTTAATTCTCCCATTGACGTTATATATCTCGTACTCCCCATGTCACCCTCCTATATGTAGCAATATTCAAAGTATGCACATTTCTTGCATTTTGGTTTATTAATTACCTTTGGTGCTTCTTCTTCTAGTAATAACGCTTCAATCTCTTTTATTACTCCTTGAAGTTCTGTTAATCTTTTATCATCTAATTCAACAATAATTGTACTTGTACTCTTATTCTTTTCTACAAATTCTAGCTTCCCCTTTCTCTCAATTCCTTTGTCTCTTAGAACTTTCAAATATAATAACGTCTGCCACTTTGCAGCATCTATGTCAGCGTCGGACTTTTTGACCTCTGTCAAGTATTCTTCGGTCAGTTTGTCTATTTTCACATTATCAATACTAATCTCGGTGGTTTTGTTACTTTGCTTTTTTACTTCATGAATTGCTTTCCCAATCTTTACGTCTTCGCTATTATCTTCTAAATTAATTCGATTCCCATGCAACCAGCACTGTCTTTTACAGTGATAAAAATAATTTATCAACGTTCCATTAACTTTCATAACCCCTCCTATATAAAGTCCCCAATTCCCCTATTAAAATTATCTCTATCAAATTTTCCATCTGTAAAATATTTTTCTCCATCAGCAATGTAAAAGATATCACCCACCCTTTCTTCGTAGGTAAAATCATCACTTTTTACTTGATAGATAAAATAATTGAGATTCGAAGTTATTCTAGATAGTTTTACCTTTTTTTCAGCAAAACTTAAGTAGTTGTTTTTAAGCAAGGAAACGTACTCTTTCCATACCTCTTCTCCATCTAGAACTTTGTTATATTCTAATTGAATAATTCTACTCAGAAATACTTTATATTTGTAATGTTCATCTATAAGCTGCATTTTTTCTTCAACTTTTTGGAAATTTAATCCTCTGACATTTACATTGATAAAATTCTGAAAGTTATTTTGATTTAATTTACTTGATTGTATTTTTAATCTTTTTAACACATCATCATAAAATAATTCAAAGTTCTTATTGATAAGAATATCTCTTATATGTTGGTTGGTTAAGCTAATAGTTTTATCTTTCCTAATATCATTCTTATAAACATTCGAAGCAGAGTCAATATTGAAGAAGTATACCTTACACTTTTTCTTTTTACAGGATCGGTTAATTCTACCTAGGAATTGTTCTTCAGCATCTAGCATTGATATATCTTTATAACCCATATCCATATCAATATCTACGCCTGCTTCAATCACCTGGGTGGCTACGAGGATAATGTTTTTACTTGTTTTAACCTTTGCTATGATTGCGTTCCTATCAATGCTATTATCATCTCCTGTAATAAGCACTATTTCTTTTTTAATGCAACCCTCTAATAGTTCATTTTCTTCCTTTAGTCTCTTGAAAAATGTCATAGCACTCTTCTTGGTTATAAATTCAACTAAAATATTACCTTTGGTTTTTTTAGACCTGTCCAGTAAATGACTTAGTATTTCTTCCTGTGAATTCTTTTCAGAGTCTAGTAAGGAAAAATCTAATTGCACTCTATCTTTAAATATTGGATTACTAAAATATTTATCCCTATTTTCAATTAATTTTATGGTATCTGTTTCTTTATCTATTAGTCTGTTAAGATTAGGCAATGTGGCTGACATAATAATAAGTTTGATGTTTAGCGCTTCTGAATAGTAATTTAGAAAAGTGATAATTTCTTTCCATATACTATTTTTATAGCTTTGTATTTCATCTAAAATGATTATACTATTTGCCATCTGATAGAGAGGAAATAAGTTCTCCTTTGAAGTTCCAAATAAATAATTGAATATACTCACATGAGTAGTTAACACCATTGGATAGTGTAGGAATTGTCTATCTAAAAGAGATAATTCATAATCATCTTTTATTACATCGCTATCTTCTCCATCCACTTTTCTCTTTGTTTTTATTGGGACTACAGAATTAATAACAGCAATATCCTCTAGCACAGAATGTTCTCCGAAGATATTATTAAGGGTATTCAAATTCTGCTCAATGAGTGTGTTAAAAGGATATACATAAAATATTTTATTTAAAGATGGATGTAACTCTGCAAGTTTAAAACTTAGGTTCATGCTAACATTACTTTTTCCGCTACCAGTAGGAGCTTCTAAATAAAAGATGTTATTATCATAATTTTTACGTAAATTTTCTTCAGTCTCTAGAAATAATTCGTTTCTTAATATATTGATATCTGTAACACCAAAAAATTCTTTTGATTTATGATAATGCTCCATCTCATACATACGTATACTCTTATACAATTCAGTGTTTTTATAAACCCGATAGAAAAAGTCTATATCTCGAATTCCGTTAAAATTACTTATTTCTTTTTGGTTTTTGAAATGTGATGTTGCGTAATAATCACAGGATATTAATAAAGAAGCCAGAAACCTATTATATATGTAAAAATGCATAGAGTCTTCTTGTGCTACTTTATCATTCAAACTCTTGTTAACATTTACAAAAATATGCTTTAGAAAATTATTTTCTACATTAAATAGTATTGGCTGCTTATAAATCTCATCATATATTCTGTTTTCCTCTGTATATAGCCTATACCCTTCTCCGTCCTCCTCTAAGAGTTTGCTTTTAAATTCAGCAAAACTATCAAGTTTACCATGATGCTTCGAAATCACATAGGCGTTTAATAGCATAAATATAACAAGTATTGCTTGATCCTCTTTTATCGTATGTTGCTGTATCTTACTAAAATAATGATTAATATAAATAAGAGACGAAAGCATAGAATGATTTGAGTTGTTAAAGTTTATACCATAGAATTCCTTAAAAGCTATGTTTTTCATCTTAATAAATTGAAAATTACAATTTATTTTTCCAACATCATGCATATAGATTGTGTTCAATAACATTTCTCTGTATACATCTATCCCCCTATTGCTCAAATCTTTACATAATTGGTTTTCAAGGTTCAGAAAAACATTATCCAAGCGTTTTTCTTTAATAATTCTTTGTAAATACATAGTCGTTAATTCAACATGTTCTTTCAAGGTTTCCTTTCTGTCATCAATTACATGGGCATAAATTTGTTCATTATTTACAATAAATTGATCTAAATCAAATTTTTCAACACCATCAAAATACATACTTACCTCCTTATAATTGAATAATAGGAGGGTTGCCCCTCCTGATTTTAAAAAAAGTATAATGTATTTTCCTCACATTGATATACCAGTAGATTCCCCTTGGGTATTAATGAAGCATTCGTATACAAAAATGTTTCGAGTTCATATTTATTAGTTGTTTTTTCTAAAGCAATCGGCAACATTTCTTGATATTTAAAAATCGGTGCACAATCAAAATCTATGTTAAAGATATCCGCTTCAATGGTTTGCATTTCAAATTTATCCTTTATAAACAGGCTGTCCACCTTATTCACATTAGCCATTTTTTGAATATTTTCTATCACTTTAATATTGGTAATATTAGCCATATGATCATTTTTTCCTAAGTAGGGTATGTATTGAAACCTCCTCTCTATTACCCTTTTTGCCAATTCTTCCGTAACTTCTCCTTCAATCAGAACGTATATATCCCATTTAGGTTCTTCTAACCATTGTTCTTTCACAATTAGATTCCCCCCTTGTTCCTTCGAAGCATATCCTACAGAATTATTATAAATCTGCATTTTTTTGGGTATATATCCCTTTTCGTTTTTAGGTGCTATGCTGAGCTTGATATCGTTAAGTTTTTCATAAAACTCAGGGTAGACTGCCTTATTCTCCTCTACTTGTTGATTGTATCCTTTGTAGCCAAGGATAGCACCTAAAATACCCAATAAAGCTATTTTGTGAATATTACCATAAGTGAAATAATAATAGGTATTTACATCTGGTTTTTTAAAAAAAGCTGTTTTTCCACTTAGAGTAAATTTTAAAGCCTTCATTCTTACACCTCTTTTTTAGTAAAAATGTTCATTTTCTTAGCCCCTTTAATTTTTCCTTCAAGGACTGTAGTATAAGGATTGTAGTATATTTCAATATTGTGAATTTTATCTTGTAGATCATTGAGTAGTTCATCACATTTTAGTAATATAGTATTCTTCCCTTCTTCCTTTTGAAATTCTATATATTGAGATAAGTCAGGAAGATATATATCTCTATCTGTTTCAACGAACAATGCAAATTCATTTTCACAACCTATTTTAGCATTGGTACTAAAAGAAGTAGCTGCCACAAGTGAAGCATCTTTAAACGTTTCGTAGTCTTCTTCTGTATATCCACCAGTTACTCCTAGGCTTTTAAACTCATCATAAGTGGCTGGATTAATTGCAAAGGGATAAAAATAGTGGGCTTCATTACTAACAATCTTAGTTCCAATTGTAGATGCTTTAGCATCTTCTTTTTCTTCATTGTCCTTCCCTTCTTTTTTAGACGCATCTCTAAAGGGCGAAAGGATTTGTTGTTCTTCTGCATTGGTTTCACAATGCTTGTTGAATCCTTGTCCAATTTGTACCGCTCCTGTTATAGAAATGTTGTTTCCTTCCTCCGCGAAGGTAGCTCCAAAGTTTTTAACGTCTATCGCCATAAATAGATTTTTCAAGACTGCCTTACTATCCTTTTCTTTCTTTAAGTCCTCTACATCAAAAATATGTTCATACCTTTCCTTTAAAGATCTTGGAATCAGTTCTGTTTCTCCTTTTTTACTCTCATTTAATTTTAGAGACTTTAAATATAAAACCTTTCTGCCCTGCTGCTCCCACATTTTTTTAATTGGATACTTAAATGCTTTATCGCTACCAAATACTTCACCACTGGAGGTTGTCTTTGGATAGCCTGTAAAGTCTGCATTCCAGTTGCTCATTCTAGAAACAATGCCTAGGATACC
This sequence comes from Alkaliphilus serpentinus, assembly GCF_009017255.1. Classification (GTDB taxonomy): domain Bacteria; phylum Bacillota; class Clostridia; order Peptostreptococcales; family Natronincolaceae; genus Alkaliphilus_D; species Alkaliphilus_D serpentinus. Next base: position 7,062 of record NZ_WBZB01000025.1, read on the forward strand.
ATATACCCTTTTATTCATTTTCCCCTTCCCCCTTGTCAGATTTTTCATAAATTAAGTTACTATGCAAATAACCTGCTATGATTAAATCCTCATTATTTTTATCCTCTGGTTCATAAGATGAAACCATCGCAAACAAATTTTTAAAACGAGTAGAACTTGTATTGATTGAGTAATTGTATTTTTTATAAAGTTTTTTTAGCTCTTCTTTTATTCTTTCATCCGACTTTGCATTGATAATTGGGTTAGCTAAAGAATGTACCTTGTTTTTTGACCTACTTAATGAGATAAAATAACTGGTAAGTTGTCCAACAGCAAAATTATATTCATTGTCATTTTCTATCGTTGCAGTGCTATTTTGATTAATCTTTCTCCTTAATTTATTTTTCACATCTATTAAAATATCACCCATATTATCGCCCCCTTCAAAATATTTTTTTAAAGCACATCTTAGGTTAAATTGATCACTGGCTTTTAACAAATATCCATTCTTGATAGAGCCTTTTATCAATTCTAAGCTACTATTATTAAGGATTTTCCAAGCATTTTGATTACTCCCCTTATAAAACCAAGTAAATAAAGCGGTTCTAGAAAGTAATAAGTTCCTTTTTAGAATATTATCATTTATTCTTATATCCTTAGCATCTGTAAAATAGTTTGTTGTTAAAAACTTACTGAAGAATATTTCATTGATTATGTTTTTAAGTGTTGATAGCTTATGAATCCGATTATATTGTAGGTTTGATTTTTCTAGACATAGTACATTTTCTAAATCTAATGGCTTAATTATTGCTTTATAAAGCCCAATGGTATCAAAATCATGTATTTCTATTTCTTTTCCTTTTTTTACTCTTAAATAGTAGCCACAGAAATCCTCTATAGGGATTTCATCGTTTGTATAGGCTTTGATTCCCTTTTCATCCACATAAATATTGGTTTTACTAACCGCTACAAGATTGGCTAGAAAGTCAAAAAATTTCTTTTGCATCAAAACTTCCTCAACAGAAAGTAAGTAAGGTACTGTAATTTTTCTAGTTTTATTCTCCAAATAAGGCTTTTTAGCATTCAATCCCATATTGTCGTTTGGTAAACCATATGTTCTCTCGCCAATGACTTCGTTATAATCGGTACTGTTATAAATGTTAGCCAATATGTACCTTTCACTTTCTCTTTGATAGGTTAATAAATCATACTTGAAAAAGATCTTTAAATATGTTTTATCCTTAGTATCTTTATCTGTTAGATTAAAAATATTATTTTTGATCCAAGCTTCTATTTTTTCGATTTGTTCAATATCAGGTTGTCCGATTTTTTCTTGAATGGACAAATACAGTTTCTTCGATTTTGGTTTTGAATATTTGATAAAAGGATTTTTTAATGTAGCATAGTATTTTTCGATAATCTCATTAGTCATTTTGCCATTATGTAGGTTTTCTTTTTTTACAAAGAAAGTTAAATAGTTATTACTATGAATGTTTTTATCACTCAATGCCTTATTAGAATCTAAATATCGACTTAAATAATCTGCCTTTTGTATAAACTCAATATCATCAATAGTAAAGTCTATTGTCCTTGTCTTTTTGTTTAGCTTAATATGAATACGATTAGTAATTGTGAAATCATCTTGATAGGGATCAACTATGATGTACTCTCCATCGGCAGGTATATAAGAATCCGTGATTAAATCGTCCCCATGTTCTTTATATACCTTTTCGAAAATCTTAACTGCATCAAATAACAATACCTCACCCCCTGACTAAAGAAATTTATAATTAATAAAACCATACCCTCGAGAATTCATCTCCCCTACTCCACTTGCTAATGAAAAATATGCAATTTTTTGAGCAATTTTATTTTCTGCAACATATAATGTAAGCTTGTCTCCCAAAAGCTTAACGTTTTTATAGGATGAACCTATGGGCTTATGGTTATTAAGCTCTATTCTGTAAAATAACTCGAAATCTTCGTCAAGCTTGGTATTGAAATAATGGTTATATTTTTTGATTAAATTCTCTCGTAGGCGCCGATCATAATCCTCAATTGATAAGTGACCCTTCCAATAGCCCTGATCTGTTTTAATAATAGATGGGGTTATGCTATATAGCTTTTCAATATGTTTTTTTACCAGAATCCTACAATCTAGTGTCAGCCCTTTAATGTATTCTGTGTATGCATTAGCAAGATTCTTTTTAAAATGCTCAACCAACATTTCGTCTACAGTCCTAATCTTAACTGAATAGATTTTTCCTGCCTTATAGACCTGGTCTTCTTCCAGCCTATAGAATGAGTTGAAGGTATAATGTTTAAAAGATTTACTATTGTGAAAATTTCGAAAATTCTCTGTAGAAATTAGAGAACTATCAATTATTTCTGTAATTCTCTCTAGAGTTTGTCCCTGATATATGTCCTTAAGTAAATATACTTTCAGTGTAAGCTCATATACTTTCAATTTCCCACCACCTCTTTGTAAAATATCCCATCTATTTAAAATTATAGTATTAAAATTAGTATATGTCAATATTATTTAATTAATAATTTTAATATTAATTAATGATAATAATAATTATTAATGAGTATTATGGTGATTAATTTGAAGAGACTAATTTCTAGTCTCTTCCTGTTACATCTTATGTTGAGGTTAAAGATCATAATAATTTTCATATTAATTAAATTTAAATACATCATAAGTTATGGTTAAAATAGATTAATTTCATTATAATATAAATTTCAATATACAACAAAATAATAATATAATTTAAAATATATAACTATTTTATATTTATTAGTGCACTTTAACAAAATTCCTAGTGAAATCCGGGTAAACCGCTAATCACTATCCAACTTCCTATCATTGGCTCGATATTTTTTGTTCGACTGAAATTGCCAATGATCGGGATTATCGACACCATATATAATCTCGTCAAATGCGATACTAGTTAGGCTAGATGCCATCCCTGCAATTACAAGGGAAGGCCTAAAGTTTCCATTGACTTTTTTAATCCTACAGCTGCCAAACCTCCCCCTATTGCCACAATGTGGCTATTGTCAATCACTTAATCATATATCCACCAACATATTGATACATTGTCCTCATGATTAGCTTCATATATCTTAATCCCCTATCAGCTTAAAATGTCATTCCTCGTGCAGTAACCTCAATTTCCCTTTCCAGTTGATTATTTCTTATGCCATATAGCTTATCGGCAGTATTTACGACTGTGCAGCTATGGTTGGGTATAATTTCTATAACCTGACCTATTTCAAGCTTCACCCTTTCTGGGTTGTACTCCAAACGCCCCAGCTCCTCTGATAACCCCTTTATAACAATATCCGGATATCCCTTGATTCTTCCAAAGCCCTTTATATGATCGTTTCCATGGGCCCCAGCATCTAAGCATAATATTTTACTTCCGGCATCCATCACAGCCCTACCTCCTTCAGGTATACTGATAATAGTAGCCAGAACCGACAAACTACAGCTTTCCTCGGTGGCAGCTCCTAGGGCCATTTGAACTGTATCATGAAAAACATAATTTCCAGGCCTTATTTGCTTGATTCCTTCAAAATCCTTTAGGGCCTTTATGGTGGGTGTTGAACCGATAGCAGCTACTTTACAACTTACCCCTATCTCCTCCAATTGGTTTACTGCATTTTTTATTGAAGAAACCTCCTGCTGGGCAGCAGCATCAACTTGAGTTTTATCTGTTGCTCCATAGACATGACCTCCATGGGTGGCCACCCCCACTATTTCAATGTTTTTCAACTCTTTAATTCTATTGTAAAACCCCTTTGTTTCATGGGGTTGTATCCCTAGCCTTCTAAGACCACTATCAACAATGATGATGGTATTAAAGACCAAGTCCTTTTCCTTTGCTTTTTCATTTAAAATTATTGCAGCCTCAACAGAATCGACACTACAGTAAACCTCCACCCCTTTAGCCAACTTACAAAGCCTCTCTAGCTTATTTTCTCCAATTATGGGGTAGGCCAGCATAACCCTTTTAACCCCTGCCGCTACCAGCTTTTCGGCCTCCGAAAGCTTAGCTACCAGGATACCCTTTGCCCCTGCCTTCAGCTGCTCTTCAACAATATATTGGCTTTTATGGGTTTTGATCATGGGCCATAGCTCTAGGTTATGGCTATTAGCCAATTTCTGCATGTAATTAATATTTTTCTCCAGCTTATCTAAGTCTACCACTATACATGGTGTATCTAGATTTCTATAATACATTACAATCACCCCTTACATTGATATCTACTTAATTAAGTGTACCATTATATCCCTCTTCAACTTATGGATCAATAGCTCCTGATATCCAGCCCTTCTTATTTTCTGGATCTTATGGGCGATGTTCTGTAATTGATTATCCTTTAATTTTTTCATCTTATTTAAACGATTTTGGTTAATTTCATGATTCGATAACGAGCCTATATAATCTTCTTGTGAATAATTCCATAGGTGTAAATTGTTGGTGAATCTATTTTTTAGCTTATCTGCAATTAATAGACCTTCTGGATCAAAGTCTCCTGAGTAGTAGATTTCTGTATTTGATTCTACGAGAATGTCTAGAAGCATCAGTGATGCAAGCTTTATTTGCCCATAGGTACATATTATTGGTGGCCTGCAGTCCTTTAATTCGTCAAGAATTCCACTGAAAACTGTTGGATTTTCCACAACAAATACCTTGCCGGAGGGACTGATTATTTTTTGAACCTCTGATAAGTTCCAGAGATTGATTTGCATTGGTTCTCCCCTTTGATAGAAGGCTTCCCATCCCTTATGAATATTGCTATCGGTAAAGGCAATGAGTCCGTTCAAAGTGGTGAAATTAGATATGTCGTCCTTTATAATTCCAGCTTCATAAAAAAGCTCAGCCTTTTCCTCAGCATTATTGGGTAGCTTTGATTTTAATATATCTGCTAATGTGTAGGTTAACAGCTTGTTGCAGTCGGTTCCGTCATCAAAGGTATGGGGATTCTTGCTTATGCTTGATGAAAAAAAGGCCAAGCGTTGTTTATTATTTGTAAAAACAGGTAAAGCCCTTATTGCCTCAGCTAATATCAACAAATCCTTCTTTAGCTTGCTTTTGTCTGAGTCGTATCTTGAAATGAGAATTCTATATCCATTTTTCTTTTCTGCAAGCTGTTTATTCAACCATTTTGCAAAGTCTGAATATTGGACGTTGTCAATTAGATCAGCAAAAAATTTTTCTCTTTCTTGTTTATAGCTATTAAATTGATCTTTTTTGTATATTAATTCTTCATTAAAATAAGCTTCTATTATATCTTGCAGCTTAAGCTCTTCAAATTTTGTTCCTGACAATGCTTTCTGAATGGATTCCACTTTAATGGATGCTGATTTTTGCTTTCTAAAGTCTTTCCTTAAGAGGCTAGACAGAGCTTCCTTTTCTTCATTGGCTAAATTGGTTAGTACCACCGTTCCCCCCATGGATCCTAAGGAATAGTATTTGTCTCGTATTTTATAAAACAATCTTCTATACCCTATATTGCTCTTAAAATAATCTACACACTGATTAAGCAATATTTTCATCTCCATCCTCAAGCTCCTCTTCAAATAAATCCTCTTCTACTATTAACTCTCGAACCTTTCCGTTCCAGTGATAACGTATTACAGTTACATAGTCGGCATTATTAGGCCTTATTAGCTCACAGATTGCAAGGGACGATATTGTGTCATAGTCTCCCCATAGTATCTGAGAATTGATGATAAAGTTAAGCTTTAGTTCTTCCAACAACCTGAACATATCCCTAATATTGTTTTCATCGACACCTGCAAAGGCCTCATCTAAGGAAATGATCCTTGGGGATTCTTTTCTTGCTCCTTCATAGCGAGCATATACCGAAGAAAATAACGGTACATACATTGCCATTGCTTTTTCACCACCACTGAATCTATCAAAGGCGTTGTTGGTAAGCTCCTTTTTATTTTCTCCAGTTTTTTTGTAGAGGAGCTGAAATTCAAACCATTTTCTATAATCAAGTATATCCTTCATTATGCTGTGGAAGGTTTGAAGGCTTCCTGAATCTTCGGTACGTTTTCTTGCTTCTGTGATTTTTGATCGGAAGTGAATAGAAATTTTATTTAAATCTTCATAACGTAGCATATTAGCATCCATTTTCAAGAGCTCTACAAGCTCCCTCGTATCCAGTTGATCTTCTGTTTCTCGAACTTTCTGCTTCCAGCTTAGATTAAAGGCTAAGCCACTGGAGGTATTCATAGATTCCATGAGTTGATTCATCTTGTTAACCCATTCTCTACTGTTATAAATCTTAGCCCTAATCTTTTTACCTATGGTATTTACTAAAATGTCTTCAAAAATGTTTCTATCGCTTTCCTTCAGTAGTTTTTCATTTTCTTCTATAGATTCTTCAATAAAGCTCATAAGGGAATAAAAGCTAACTTCCTTCCCCTGAATTCTGCCCTTTATTTCTAATCTCCTTTGCTTTCCAGTTACCTGCCATAATAGCTCATCCTCTAGCTCTCTATTGATAGAGGTGCTAGTGTAATCCATCATCATGTTATACTCTACCAAATACTGTCGATTTATATGAAGCTTTTCCTGCAAATCAGATGAAAAACCTTCCTTATCTTTACCTACTTTATCTATAGACTTTAGCTCTTCATAAACTTTTTCTGCTAGTCTGTTTAAATCCTTCTCTTCCCTTGACTCATAAACGTATCCCAACTCCAGTTCCTTCTTAAAGCCTATATAATTGATGTTATAGAGCCTTTCCTGTGTCTCTATTTTTTCTTCTATGTCCTTCAGCTCATTTTCCTTTTGCTTATAATTAGCCTTTCCTTCTTCTCTTAAAGTGATCTGATCTTCTATTTCAACAGGCAGATTCTTTAATTTTTCGATGCATACTTCTATTTCCTTCTTTATTTCCTCATAATCGGTAAGGTTAAGCTGTTTATTGTAATTTTCCAATCTTTCTTTATTGATTTTAATGCTTCTATCGATATTATTAAAATCATATAGTAAATTTTCTATGTCTTGTAAAATCTCCTCATATTGTTGATTTATAAGATTATTTTGGGATACCAACTCCACCAGCCTTATATGCTGATTTATTAACTCATTTAATTCCTCTTTATAGGCTTCTGAGTCCTCCCTTGCAGCCTCATAATCTTCTAGCCTCAAGGGAATACTCAGCCCTTTAGTAGCCTCTCGTACTGCAGCTCTACTGCTTTGCCAATTTTTATACTTATTCTCTACATCCTTTTCCTTCCTTACAATCTGTTCATCCTTTTGTTCAAATAGAAGACGGGTCTTCTTTACCTCATTTAAGGCTGTTTCAATATCCTCCTTAGATGGATAATTGTTGTATTCCTCTGTAAGAAGCTTCAAACATTCTTCAATGTTTTCTATAGATCTATTTACTACTTGAATTTTTTCATTTATTTCATTAATTTCCAATGTAACTTCTTCTATTTTCTGAAACTGATGCTGTCTTCTTGCATGAGCACCTATATATTTGGGAATGTACTGGGTAGTGACCTTACCTCTTAATAGTCCAATGCCATACTGTCCCTCTTCGTTTATAAAGCATCCCTCTTCTTCTGAATCTAGTAATATGGTTTTTAAAGCTCCTTCAATTTCCGCCTCTGTTATTCCATTGGTATTATTTTTTTCTGCCTTTAATAATTGTGAAAGTTCATGTTTTAGATATTGGGGATTGGCAAAAATATATTTATCTGCCATGTCTTTATTAATACTTAAGGCTTCTTTTTTGAATCTTTGAGGTATTATTAACGCATCTAATATCCCCATATCCATTAGAGCCTCTTCAAGTATTCCCCTTATTTCATCAGGGACTTGGTTTTTGAAATCAATAGCCATGTAAAAGGGAATATGGGGTATAGCCATTTCTGCAAGCCTTTCTCTGTTCCTTACTACCTTAATTTCTCTGGGGGGCTCTGGGTCCTTCTTGTTTTTCCATTCTTCAAGCTCTAATTTTTTCTCCTTCAAATTCTCATTAAGCTGATTTTTCTCTGTTATGTAGCAGGATTTTTCTACATTCAGCTTTCCTTCATATTCATTAAAGGGCTTTCTTACTATACTTATAATGTCATCATAGCTGACATTTTCTCCATATAAATGTATTTTGTTGGTTAACTCCACCAGAATATCCCTTGGCATTTTCAATATTTTGTTTTCTTTATCCCATTGATACATTTTTTCAACAAATTCATCTCTTGTTTCTGTTAAAAGACCTTCTGCCTTATATAATTGATTGACTATAGTTTCCCTTTCTTTCTTTAGGCCTTCCAGCTGTCCATAGGCCTCATCATAAAACTGCATGTTATTTTTTTCATCCTGTAGGAGCTTGCAGCCATTAATCACTTTATTGCTGTAGTTTTTTATCTGATTTTTTACATAAGTAAAGCTAAAGGGATCCTTTAAACTCTTTGTAAACTCCTCATTGAAGAAGACCTGTTCGTCAAAGTAAAATTCCTTGGCAAGACTATCCATTAGGCTTAAAATATTGATAATGGAGTCTTCCTGTTGTTGTATTTTCCCTTGGGTATCCTTTAGAGTTCTATTAAGGCTTCTTTCACTGCTGTTTTTTGTATCCAGCATTTTACCTTTTTTTTCTTTTTCATCCTTCTGTTCTATTAAAAGATTGTCAATAGCAGTAATCTGTTCCTTTAATTTAAAGCTGTCATGGTTTTTTAACTCATTTTCCTTTTCTTCTGTTAGCTCTAACTCATCTTTAAGTCTGTTGATTTTCTTATCTGCTTCAATAAACTGATTATAAAATTTATTGCGATCTTCTATTATCCTTTTATTCTGGGTATTAAGGGTATCCATAAGGGTCTTTGATTTAACCAATTCCTTTGATTTATCCATCAGCATATAACGATTATACTTGTCGTAGGAATCCTTTATTTTAGCTGCAGCCTTATAGCTGGCCTGTAGGGTTTCAAGCTGGCTTTTAACCTGATCCATGTTTTCTATTGCCTCTGAGATTGGTCTTAAATCATCATCAGATAGAGGTTGCAGAGAATTATTCATTATTTCATATATTACTGTTGGTTTAAAATCCTTTGATAGCTTGGGGGTTCTTAGTTGAATTAGTAGCTTTATTAGCTCATCATATTCCTCCACCTGATCAAAACCAAAAAGGAGTCTATTCACCATCTTCATATAATCCTGTTGTCCTTCCTTTACTTCCCCTCCATCGCCTATTTTATTTTTTAGCTCTGTTTTGCTTAAAGGTATATCCTCTCCCATTTCTTTATAGAGAGCTATATCTTTACCGATCCTTCTACCATCTGTTACTGAAAAACCCCACGAATCCATGGGCTTTCCCCTTCTTGCCCTTAGCCCTAAGCCTATTGTAAGATAGTTGTCCGACTCTTCCTTTTTAAACTCAAGATATAAATAGCCTGTTCTCTCTTCTCTATTGTCCTCTTCACCCAAAAGATAGTTTTCAATTTTTCTAGCCCTAGAGCCGAAGGGATCAAGCCTTTCTGGACTTTTGTTGCCATCCAACAATAAAGGGATAAAGCTCTGCATGGTTACAGATTTTCCCGAACCGTTGGCACCCCTAAGAAGGAGCTTTCCATCGGAAAACTGGAATTCTTCTTTATCATAGTACCAGAAATTTATTAATCCCATTCGGTTCATTATCCATCTGTTCATTATCAGTTTCATCCTCTCTAATTTCAAGCCCTTTAAGAAAATCGTCAGGATACTTTCCGATCATTTTTCCTACTATCGGCATAATAATAACCTCTTTTGTTTCCTTTTCTAGTTTTATCATTTGAAAGCCTTCCATATAGCTGGTTACTTCATCATATAGCTTTGATGGAGACATTTCTCGATATATTTTGCTCCAGCCCTCTTTGTATTTTCTTCTGACCCTATCCACCAGACCTTCAAAGGCTGAAGCAGAAGTAAGTATTCTGTCATCTTCTTTTATGGTAAGCTCTCCACCCTTTATGTTCTCTACAATTTCAAAGTTAACCAACAGAACAATATCGGAAATGGTTTTTGTGTTGGGAAAGGTGTCTTTGAAGTGCTGGTTTTGTCTAAGAATAAGTAGGGCACCATTTTTATGAAGATGAAAATCAGCGTCTAAGTATTTTTCTATATCCTGCTGCAGCATATTTCGGTAATTTTTAATGTATAAGTAATCAGAATCCTCTTGCCCTTCATTATATACAACAGGAGACATTATCAACCTTCTGTAAACACGATTTCTTCTGACTCTTCCCCTTTCTTTATCTAAATCCAACCATTCCTTTTCATCAATATCCTGCCATGAATTGTAATTTAGAATGTTGCCAGAAAAGTGCCTCATAAAATATCTAGAAATCCCTGTGCTTTCATATAGCACCTCTACATCCTGCTGGTTAATGAACTGCTGTTGATCTCCATCATTTTTCCTAATTAACCCCATCTCTTCTATAAAGGATATTACCTTTATAAGGGCCTTTCTGTGATGAAATAGTGTCCAATCAAGTTTTTCTTCCCCTGGATAAGTACCCTGTAAGAATTCAGTTATCTCCGATAATACAAATTGCTCCTCTGCCCCCTTATCCTCTAGAAAAACCAGCATTAGACATAACAACCCATACTCAACCTTACTGTCAAAGGCATCTATCCCCATCCATGGCTCTGGTTTCCCCGGTAGCTTTTCTAGCTTTATCAAGTAGGGATTAACTATTAACTGGTAACCAAGCTTTTCTTCAATAAGGGGCTTTATGGCCGTCAATGAATCCTTCAGCTGATAGTAGAGCTCCTTATTGCCTTCCTTAATTATCCAATAGTTTTCCAATAGGGTTTCTAATTCTTTCACTTTTATCAATTCCTTTCGCTGTTCAGAAACAAAGCAAAAAAGATCCTTAATCTATTTCTCATCATAAAACTTAATGGTGTAGGCAGGCATTTCCAGCTGACCATCATCACAATTTAATATACATCTCTTATCATCCTTCGGCTTAATTACTTGATAGGATGTTCCTACTTCTGTTTTACCTCTTAAGGATTTATTTGAAATTCCCTTACTTAGCCAAGCTAGAAGGGTATTTCTTACATAGGCAGGAATCACTGGTAGGTTTTCAAAGCATATTTCATTATTTTTTATGTAAAGCTTTATTATTCCCTCTTCCCGCTGTCTCAGCTGTATCATCCTCTGCAGCATTTGATTTTTCCTCTGTCTGTTGTCAGGAATACTATTTCTTAAATTCTTTTCTTTATAATGTCTTATCCTTGGCTTAATGGTTAAAATCATTGGATCTTCATCGAAAACCCCGCTGTTTATGCTTTCTGTTTTTCTTTCAATATCCCCCTTGAAATGTCTGCTCTGGAATATGCCAAAGGCAAGGGATGATAGATTATGGGCCTCTTCTATAGCTTTTGTGTTTAAAAACATCTGACAAAGTTTTTTATATTCTTCCTTTCTGTTAGCTGCGCTGTTTCTGCTTTCAACAATCTGAGCGGCATAGCGGGTTATTTTTCTTATTATTTCATTGGTCATATCGAATAGCTTTGAGGCCTCACTTACATCATTTACAGTTCCCAAAAACCAATTCTTAAGGTTGGTCCATCTTCCTAGAATACTTTCCCACTGGAGCTCTAAAGGAGCTTCATTATCTATTCTTGGTATTGTCAGTCGATACTGGAAAACCTTTTTAAGAAGCTTTGTTACCATGTCTTCATCTAGCTTCATCAATATTTCCTCAATACCATAGGTGTTTTGCTGCAGACCCTTAACGAAATCTCTTAAATATGCAATGAACTTATCCTTAAACACCATAAAATCCCTAGTTTTCATCATTTCTTCTGCCTTAATGCTGTAAAGATCCCTTATATAATCCTGATAGTTTTGGTTTAGCCTAATAAAATCACTATTTAAATCTCTCCACCATAAATCAACTGCTGAATCATCAGCCTCCAGTAGGGTAGTTATCCTCATAAGATGCTCTTTTATTCGTTCTAGCAAGGAGGGCTCTAGAGAGGCTCCCTCAACAAAGAGGTTTTCTAGCTTTACTGTCATGCGCTCTATCTCTACCGAGTACTCTGATAATTTATATCGGAACTGTTTATTTTTAAATTCTTCAACAGTCTTAGCCTTTTTAGTATCCTGCATTGGCATCAGGTTTCCCCACTCCACCAGTGCATCTAGGTCATTCTTCAGTTGATCCATAGAATACTCTTTAAAATAAGGGTATAGTTTCAGCTCTTCCATTACCTCTTCTTTATACATCCAATATTTGATTTTTTGGTATTGCATGTAAAAGGTGCGTATGATGCTCCTATATCGCCAAGAGTTCTCAGTAGTGAGATATTTGGTTTCAATTATTGGTTTTAAAACCTTTTCATTTATTGACATAAAATTGCTCCTTATATAATTCATTGTGCTATAATTAATTACTTTATCCATAAGCTATTAAGCTATAGCTTAGTTTAAATTAGTAACCTTCTATTATTATAACATTGTATTTGTAAAAATTTAAGGTAAGTTGTAGAAGAACCCATAGACTGGGCAAAATGCCTCCCAAACCCAAAAACAATCTGATTATGTCAGATGGTAATTGCTACTTATAATTCTACTTTCTGAAACCTTTATTCTTCACTGATTCCTATTTCTATTCCACTCCCCTATAATAATGTCCTCTGGTGAATTCCTTAATAAAGGCTGGCTTTTTATCGCCGCTACTATCAAAGGCTGCTTCCATTAGTTGACCAATTTCCTGAGGTGATTCAGTGGTTATACTGAGGTTTAAGGGAGCTGGTTTAAGTTTTTTTAGGTCCTTTAATTTATCAAGCATATAAAGGGGCTGTGAATTTAATATAATGGTTCTTCCCCAGCTGTCCTTTCCAAAGGGAAAGTCGATTTTCTTTTCATCCTTTAGATACCAATTATAGCTATAGGTTTTTATGCTACAGCTATGGCAAAGGTTGTTACATTCCTTTCCTTCCCCCAAGGGACAATATTCAACAGTCATTACAGGTAGTCGGCCGTAGGCCATAACCTCTGCCTCTATTCCATCGGGAAGACTGATACTACCTAAACCCTTTAAATCTAATTCTGGTGATAATACCACTCCCTTTACTCCCCAAGCCTTTAATACCTCTAAGGAGGGGCTATTGAAGGGATTGATTGTATAATCGGCAACTACAGGTATCTTAAGGATTCTAGTAGCAATATAGATTCCACTTAGATCACCAGCCATAATCCCATCGATGTCTATGTTTTTAATCTTATTGATATATTCCTTGTTATTTTCCTCCCGCATAATATTGGAGCTTCGATAATAGATCTGCCACCCCTCCTCCTTACAATGGTTGCTGGCCTGCAGTAGGGTATTAATATCTCCATAGTAGATTCTAGATATTCTATGATCCTGTAAAGCCTGTAGCTTGTCGATATTGTCAACCCTTACTGCTATATCAGGAGAAGCTTTAAGACTGAGGCCTTCACTTTTATGGGATATAAATTCAACAGCCTCCACTTTCCTTCTCTTATTTCTGTTTTTTCTAATATTAGATAACTCATCAATTGCTTCTCTTCTGAGGCTGTTAATGACAGATATGGGTACTGCAACACCCTCTTCTAGATGAATATTGAGTTCTTTAAATAGGTAGGGGGTATTTCCTAGCTTATTTAGGTTTTCCCTCACCCTTTCTTCAGTTATGGGTTGATTTTTTGCCCTTTCAACTATAAAGCTGGATTCTTTATAGAGGGTGTTACCAGCATCATCCCAGATGTACAGCTTCATGGTTTCATCCAAGGTGATGGTTGCCTCTCCACTGATTTTGATTTTCTTCCCTTCATCTCTATAGGTTTCCTGAAGCTCCTTTATCAGATGAACATCGTGGGTTTTAAATACCCTATCTCCAATCTTCATGTTACCCTTTATTTCTATATCAACTAAATCGCCGGCTTTTCCTTCTTCCACTTGTTTTTGATTTATGTATATTGCAGAAATTAAGCCACCGATATTCTCTGCTCCATGGATTTCTATTCCATCTCCCTTTGATAAGGGCTTTTCCAATAGGATGGAAATTCTGTTTCTTCCCTTAAGGGCCTTCACCTTTCCTATGAAAACCCCTCTATTACCAGGCTTTTCGGTGTTGATAACCTCTTGGTAGGAGCTACCTAATATATAGCCCTTGGTAAATTTTCTGTTGAAGATTTGTTCCATTTCAGCTTCAGCCTTTGGGTTTTTATGAAGACTTCCGACTTTTAAATACTCATCTATGGCCCTTCGATAGTTCCTTACAATAGAAGCCACGTATTCAGGCTTCTTCATCCTTCCCTCTATTTTTAAGGATGAAACTCCACTGTCTATTAATTGATCCAACTGCTGAAGGGTATTTAAGTCTCGCATACTTAAATGATAAGCATTTTCTGTTGATTTCTTAGCGGATAGTAGCTGATAGGATCTTCTACAGGGTTGGGCACATCTACCTCTATTGCCACTTCTTCCTCCAATAAAGCTACTCATTAGACATTGGCCTGAATAGGATACGCAAAGGGCTCCATGAACAAAAATCTCTATCTCCACGCCAGTTTTTCGATGAATTTCTTTTATTTCATTCAGAGGAACCTCCCTAGCCAAAACCACCCTTTTAATCCCAAGCTCCTTCACCATTTCTACTCCATAAGAGTTGTGGAGGGTCATTTGGGTGCTGGCATGAAGCTCAAAGTCTGGAAAGGCTTTAGAAACAACCGAAAGAACCCCAATATCTTGAATGATTAGAGCGTCTACATCAATGCTATATAGATAGGCAACATAGTCTAATAGATGATTCATCTCGAAATCCTTAATCAATGTATTAATGGTTACATAAACCTTCATATCCCGGATATGGGCATATTCCACAGCTTCCTTAAGGGTTTCCCGATCAAAATTTGAAGCATAGGCCCTTGCGTTAAAGGCTTGTCCCCCCAGGTATACGGCATCGGCACCACTTTGGAGGGCTGCCTTTAAGGCTTCATAGCTTCCAGCAGGGGCTAATAATTCTATGGTCAAAGTAAACAACTGCCTTTCGTATAAACTCAAATGTTGAATGAGGAATGTTGAATGTTGAATTCAGGTAGCTTCGAGTAAATCGAAGGAATTAGTTGATAAAACATTAAAAAGCGGTTAGATACTTGATGTAAAAATGAAACTAATGAATTACTTAATATCTTGAAAGTAATTTGAAAAGCAAATTACTACATAAATTCAACATTTAACATTTATCATTCTTTTTTTATAGATGGCTATAAAAAAAGTAGCAATATTATTATATCACTACTTTTACATACTAATAAATTAAATTAGAACTTTTTGGTGTTTTCCAAATAGTCCTCAATTTGCTTTCGGGCTTCCACCAGCTTAATCTGGTTCTCGAAGAGCTTATTCTGAAGATCGTTGATAATCTCTTCAGCTTTATTAAGGTTTACTTCCTTTTCATTAAGGCTCTCCCTTAAACTGATCACTTCATTTTGATGATTATCCTTAAAGGCCATTAGATACTTCAACCGTTCCTCCAGCTTAAAGATTTCAGCATCCTTGTCCTCTAAGACCCTATTGGCTGCATCTAGATCTTCCTTTGCCTTTTCAAGCTCATTTAAGGGGGCATTAACCTGCGTCTGAAGACCATTCATTTGATCCTTCAGCTTTAAATATTGGTCAGCAATATTAATAGATGTTAAAACTGCAATCATGGCGGTACTTAGCCGCTTATTTCCTCTTGCAATTTCCTCCATTTGATCATCCACATAGCTGCCAACCTTAAGTAGATACTCCTTTGGCTCTGATCCAACAATAGGGTATTCTTGTCCATTAATTTTGATAAGAATTTTATTTTTTCCCTTCATAAATATCTTCCCCTTTAAATGGTTTGTTATCTCCCATCAACTATCTATTTCTTGAAAAAGGTTAAATATCCTTCAAGATTTATGAATTTTTTAAAGGATTAAGACTGAAGGGACCTTAATCCTTTAAAAGCTTAATCCCTTAGGGTACCACCAAGCTGTTGGGTAATGGTGTCAACTATTGTTTCATGAACCTTGTTAACATCCTCATCCGTTAGGGTTCTTTCCTTGTGTCTATAGGTTAAGGTGTAGGCAACACTCTTGCAACCCGCTGGTACCTGATTACCCCTATAAACATCAAATAGCTTAAAGCTTTCAAGGATTTTTCCACCCTTGTCACTGATGATTTTTTCAATTTCCCTTACATAGAGATCTTCCTTCACTACGATGGCAAAGTCTCTGGTGATGGCAGGATATTTGGGTAGGGGTTGATATAGTTTATCCAGCCTTGTTAGGGCCATTAGAATACTAAAGTCCAATTCGGCACAATAGCATTTTTTATGGATATCGTAATTTTCAAGAACTGAAGGATGCAATTCCCCCAAAACTCCGGCAACCCTATCATGAATCATAAGATTGGCACATCTACCTGGGTGATAGGTTGGATGATGCTTTTCAACCTCATAGCTGTAATCCTTTATACCCATGCCATCCAAAAGGGTTTCAATAACTCCTTTTAGAGTGTAGAAGTCTTCCCCTTCCCCATAAACACCAAGAACTAGATTTGGAATTTCATAGGGTAGCTCTTTACTTTCCTCTGATTTTGGGATAAATATTCTACCCAGCTCAAAGGCTCTAACCTCTTCATTCTTACGATTAAAATTTCTAGATAAAATATCCAACATATTAGGTAGAAGGCTGGTTCTCATGACACTGGTCTCATCCCCCAGTGGGTTTATTAGCCTTACAAAGTTTCGTTTAATACTGTCTGCTGGCAACAATATTTTTTCTACGCTTTTAGGGCTTACAAAGGAATAGCTAAGAACCTCATTAAAGCCCATAGAGTTCAATTGACTTTTGGCAAGCTCCTCCATCAATTGACCATTGGTCTTGCCACCAACGACAATATTCCCCCTTGCCATTGTCGGAACAATCTTATCGAAGCCATAAATTCTACCAATTTCCTCAACAAAGTCTGCCTCCATCTGAAGGTCATTCCTGAAGGTTGGTATATTTACTTTAATTTCTTCTCCCTCTTCAACAGCTTCTATTTCAAGGGCCTTTAATATTTCCACCATGGCCTTTATAGATAAATCTGTACCCAATAACTGATTGATTCTATTAGGTCTTATGCTAGTTTGGATGATTTCCTTCTTAGTTGGATAGACCTCCACCATTCCTTCTAATACTTCACCAATTTCAAGGTCTGTTATTAGCTGGCATACTCTATCGGCAGCAATATCTGCCAAGTTAGGGTCCACACCCTTTTCAAATCTAGAGGATGCCTCTGTTCTTAGGTTAAGCCTTTTAGAGGTGCTTCTTATTAAATCGTTATTGAAGTTGGCAGATTCTAGCAAAATCCATTGAGTAGTCTCTGTAATCTCTGAATCCTCTCCACCCATGACACCACCTATGGCAAGGCTTCTTTCAGAATCGGTAATCATAGTCATATCAGCATTCAGGATTCGATTAACTCCATCTAAGGTTTTGAATTCCTCCTGATCTTTAGCCTTTCTAATAATGATTGTATCCCCTGCGATCTTTTCTAAATCAAAGGCGTGGAGGGGTTGACCATACTCCAGCATCACATAATTGGTTACATCTACTACATTGTTAATGGGACGAACTCCGGCCTTCATGAGCCTTTGTTGCATCCATTGGGGAGATTGTTGAATTTTTACATTTTTAATCACTTTAGCCACATATCTTTGACAACCCTCTACATCCTCAATCTTAACCTTAATTTTCTCAGCTGCCTTTTCCTTACCTTCCTTTAGCTGTATCTCAGGATATTTTAACTTTGTACCCAATGTTGCAGCTGCCTCTCTGGCCATTCCAAGCATACTCAAGCAATCTGGGCGATTGGATGTAATTTCAAATTCTATGATTTCATCCTCAAAGGGGATTGCCTCCATAATATTCACACCAAGGGGGTATTCCTTATCAAGAATCCAAATACCATCCTTTAGGGCTTCTGGGATAAGGTTCTTAGAAATTCCCATCTCCTCTTGAGAACACAGCATCCCTTCTGATGCCTCACCTCTAAGCTTACCCTTCTTTATTTTTAATCCACCCGCCAGCTTTGCACCATCTACTGCAACAGGGATATAATCTCCCTCTTTTATATTGGTGGCTCCCGTTACAACTTGAAGCAATTGTTGGCCTATATTGATCTTGCATATAACCAGCTTGTCGGCATTGGGGTGGGGATTGATACTTTCAATTCTTCCCACAACAACCCCTTCAATTCCCTCTCCCATTTTTTCAATGGTTTCTACCTTCGAGCCAGACATTGTCATTTTATCTGCAAACTCTTTTGTATCTATGTCTATATTTACATAATCCTTTAACCATCTTACAGGTACTAGCATCTTAATTCCTCCTATTAAAATTGATTTAAGAAACGCATGTCATTCTCAAACAACAGACGAATATCATCAATTTCATATTTATTCATAATTAAGCGGTCAATTCCCATACCAAAGGCAAAACCGCTGTAAATTTCAGGGTCTATACCACAGTTTCTAAGGACATTGGGGTGAACCATTCCACACCCCAATAGCTCTATCCAACCGCTACCCTTACAAAAGCTACAGCCTTCACCTGCACATTTAAAGCAGCTGGCATCAACCTCAGCACTGGGTTCAGTAAAGGGGAAATTGTGGGGTCTAAACTTAACCTTTGTTTGGCTACCAAAGAAGTGTTTAACAAATACCTCCAGAGTTCCCTTTAAATCTCCTAGGGTTATTCCCTTATCTACAACTAAACCCTCCAATTGGTGAAACATTGGAGAATGGGTAGCATCCGGGGTATCATTTCTGAAGCATCTTCCTGGTGATATAATCCTGATGGGAGGCTTCATTTTCTCCATGGTTCTAACCTGTACTGGTGAGGTTTGGGTTCTTAATAAAAGATCCTCTGTTATATAAAAGGTATCACTAATATCCCTTGATGGATGATTTTTAGGTGCATTTAAAGCATCAAAGTTATAGTAGGCGGTATCTACCTCTGGCCCCTCCACCACCTTAAAGCCCATTCCGATAAAGATGTTCTTGAGCTCATCCATCCCCTGAGTGATAGGATGCTTCTTACCAATTTTTACAGCCTTTCCTGGCATTGTAACATCAATAGCCTCTTTTTCTAATTTTTGTTGAAGTTCCTTTTCCTTCAACTGATCCTTGGCCTTTGAAAGAAGGTCTTCAATAGTTTCTCTAACCTCATTGGCAATCTTCCCAACAAGGGGTCTCTCTTCAGCAGAAAGGCTACCCATGCCTCTTAATACCTCTGTTAGCTCCCCCTTTTTGCCAAGATATTTAACTCTGGCCTTTTCCAACTCCTCTGTGGAAAGGGCCCTTTGAATCTCTTCACTGGCCTTTTGTTGCAGTTCTCTTAATTTTCCTTCCATTCTACTACTCCTCTCTAAAAATGTTTTCAAAAAATATAAAAGCCTTCATCCCATAAGGGACGAAGGCATGCTCCGCGGTACCACCCTAATAGCGCATAATAGCACCACTCGTAATATATTTAACGGAATTACCCGGCAGGACCTACTACCATTTCAATCCTACAGCTCTGGAGTGAAATTCTATTGTACTTGTTATAAAGGTGCTTTCAGCCCAGTGGCACCTTCTCTCTAAAAAACAGTCTACAATATACTTGTCTCCTTCTCTGCAAATAAGTATATGAATATGTTCATCAACACAAAATAATTAATTCATAATCAGTTCTTTATAGATTAAATAGGCTGTTACGGATCCGGTAAGTTCAAAAATTCTCCAGAAAATTTCAGAGGTTTTCATTATATTACACTCCTTCCTTAGCCATTATAGATTTATTATAGCATAGGTTAAATGGCTTAACAAGGAGCTTTGCTGTTAGTTTTTAAGTTTTTTGAAATTTCTTACCATTTTATTGTTTTCCCTCTACTGCTTTATATATTAAGATTGCTGCAGCTATAGAAGCATTAAAGGATTCAATTTTCCCATAAATAGGGATTTTAATTCTTTCATCGGCTTCCTCTAAAATCCTTTTGCTGATGCCGTTGGCTTCATTGCCGATAGCTATTGCAAACCGATTGCTATAATCTATATCTAGATATAGGGTTTTGGTATCAACATCACTGGCTATGAGCTTTATTTTCTTTTCTTTTAGAGTAGAGATCAGCTCTGCTTCGTCATCCTCCCATTGAATAACTGGTATATGAAATATGGCACCCATTGAGGCCCTTAGGGCTTTACTATTATAGGGATCGACAGAGCCTTTAGTTAGAATAACACAATCTGCTCCAGCCCCTTCTGCTGTTCTGATAATGGTACCCATATTTCCAGGATCCTGAATTCTATCAAGGGTCACAATAAATAGATTGTCTTTGTTAAAAAGCTTTTCTATATCAATGCTTTTTATACTTGCAACAGCTAATATACCCTGAGGATTTTCTGTATCTGAAAGCTTGTCCATAAGCTTATCATCAACTTTGTAGATTAAAAAATTATCCGATAGCCTAGTTAACAGCTGTGGTCCCCCATTGACCTTCAATAGCCCCTGGCTATAAAGAACCATTTCTAGATTTACGCCATTTCTTATGGCCTCCTCTAACATTCGTACTCCTTCAACCACAAATTGCTGTTGCCGTTGTCGATTCTTTTTAAGCTTTAAGCCATTTATGCTTTTGATTATGGGATTTCCTTCACTGGTGATGATTTGATCTACCAATTAAATCACCTATTCCCTCTCTAGCTTCTTAAGATCATTATTATGACCAATAACCACTAGAACATCATCTTTGTTTATAATATCTTTAGCAGTAGGTGAAACATTTATTCTGTCACCCTCATGCTTTATGGCCATTACGTTAATACCATATTTAGATCTTATATTGATCTCTAAAAGACTTTTCCCTATCCAATCCTCTAGGGCAGTAACCTCCATAATACTATATTCTGGAGCCAATTCAATGTAATCTAAAATATTGGTATATACTAGATTATGGGCAACTCTCATTCCCATATCCCTTTCTGGAAATACCACCCTATCGGCACCAATTTTATATAGAACCTTTGCATGCATTTCATTTTGAGCCTTTGCTACAACATATTTCACACCAAGCTCCTTAACAATTAATGTGGCCATAATTGAAGATTGAATATCGGAGCCAATGGTTATAACTGCAACATCAAAGTTGCGTATGCCTAGTGATCTAAGGGCATGCTCATCGGTGGCATCTGCTTGAACAGCATGGGTAACCTCCTCTGATATATTCTGAACTATATCTTCGTTTCCATCGATGGCCAAAACATCATGGCCCATCTTATATAGGGTTTTTGCTACACTGCTTCCAAAACGACCACAGCCAATTACAATATACTGCTTCATTTTAAACACCTCTATCCAACAATAATTTTTTCCTCCGGATATCTTATCGTTCCTTTATTTTTTCGTTGCTGAGTGGCAAGGGCAAAGGCTATTGTCAGGGGTCCAAGCCTTCCAATAAACATTGCTATAATAATAATCACCTTACCCAACTCACTAAGCTTAGAGGTTATTCCTAAAGATAAGCCTACTGTTCCTAAGGCTGATACTCCCTCAAACAACACCTCCATAAAGGTAAAGCCTCCGTCAGAAATGGTTAAGGCCATTGTTATAAAAATTATGAGTCCCATTCCTACAACTCCCAAGGTTAAAGCACGATTAACTGCAAATCTTGAAAGCCTTCTTCCAAATAGCTCTGTATCCTCCTTACCCTTTATAACAGAAATAATCGTAAACAGAATCACTCCGAAGGTTACCGTTTTAATACCCCCAGCTGTGGATGCAGGAGAACCCCCGATATACATAAGTATAATCGTCAAAAGCTTAGATGCATTTGTAAGCTGACTCATCTCAATAGTATTAAAGCCCGCTGTCCTAGGAGTTACAGATTGAAAGGCTGAAGCCAGAACCTTACTTCCAAAATCCAACTCCCCAATAGTATTGGGATTATTCCACTCCAATGCCATAAAGGCAAAGAACCCCATTGAGATAAGGAGGGCTGTCATAAATAGTACGATTTTGGCATGAAGACTTATTTTTTTGAAGTTTCTAGTTCTTATCAATTCTACTATGACTGGGAAACCTAAGCCTCCAAATATGATTAAAAGCATTATTGTAATATTCACCACAGGATCTGAAACATAGGGAATTAAGCTAACTCCCCCACCAACAATATCAAAACCGGCATTACAAAAGGCAGAAATAGAGTGGAAGATGGAAAAGGCTAAGCCCTTAGACAAGCCTAATTGAGGTATAAACCTAGTGGATAATAATATGGCTCCAATACCTTCTATTACAAGGGTACCAATTAAAATGTATTGGGTAAAGCGAACCAATCCCGATAGGGTATTTTGATTTAAAGCCTCCTGCATGATGAGCCTTTCCTTTAGTGAAGTTCTTTTTCCTAAAACAATGGCAAATAACGTAGCCATGGTCATAAAGCCTAAACCGCCTATTTGTATGAGTATCAGTATTACGGTTTTTCCAAAGGCTGTCCAATAGGTGCCTGTATCTACAACCACCAGTCCAGTTACACACACTGCAGAAGTAGATGTAAACAAAGCATCTAGGAAGCCAATACTTTTACCAGTAATTGAAGCGAATGGTAGATTTAATAGAATTGCACCAATAAAAATAACGGATGCAAATCCCAAAATCAATACTTGAGTAGGGTCTAGCTTGTTGCCTTTAAATTTTTCCACCATACTGTATCCCCCTCATTTGAGAAAATCATAATATATATAATATAGTTATTATAGCATTAAAGAAAAAATATGGAAAGTAATATGAAGAATTCTTAAATAAAGTATTGCCAAAGAATAACATATCATTCCCATTTTTATTGACCCATCAGAAATGATGAATTTTATAGTTCACAGTTATGGAAAGCCCCATAACCCTTTTACTATAAAAACCCAGCATTCTTACGTATTTATGTGTACGTTCCAATGACTGGGTTTTCCTATAACTGTTTTTTTAACAGTTAAACTATTCATACTGGATTTTATGCGTTTAATTTTTGCTTTACTGTTTCAACCAATTGAGCAAATCCCTCTTTATCATTAACAGCCATATCTGCAAGAACTTTTCTGTTCATTTGAATGCCGCTAGCCTTTAATCCATTAATGAATCTTGAGTAAGACAATCCATTTGCTCGAGTTCCTGCATTGATTCTTGTGATCCAAAGCTTTCTAAAATCTCTTTTCTTTTGCTTTCTTCCAATGTAGGCATACTTTAAAGCCTTCATAACAAACTGATTAGCTGGTCTAAAAAGTTTACTTCTTGCTCCTCTAAAGCCTTTAGCAAGCTTTAATATTTTTTTATGTTTTTTACGTGCATTTACAGCACCTTTTACTCTAGCCATTGTATTAAACCTCCTTTTCTAAATTTACTATGGTAGTAATTGCTGAATACGTTTTTGGTCACCTTTTGAAACAATTGCTGCTTGTCGGAGATTTCTCTTTCTCTTAGCAGACTTCTTTGTTAGAATATGACTTTTAAAAGCTTTAAAACGCTTGATTTTACCTGTTTTAGTTTTTTTAAGTCTTTTTGCTGCTCCTTTATGGGTTTTCATTTTTGGCATTGTGTGTTCCTCCCTTCAAATTATGCATTCTTTGGTGCTAAAATCATGATCATTTGTTTCCCTTCAAGTTTTGCTTCTTTCTCTATAGTGCAAACCTCCGTAAGCAAAGAGGCAAATTCAGCGATAACCTTTTGGCCCATGCTGGTGTTGCTTAATTCTCTACCTCGGAACCTTAAAGTAACCTTTACTTTATCTCCACTCTTAAGGAATTTCAAAGCTTGATTGGCCTTAACGTTTAAGTCATGCTCCTCTATGTTTGGGCTAAGTCTTACTTCTTTAACAGAAACAATCTTTTGCTTCTTTTTAGCTTCCTTTTCCTTTTTTGCAAGCTCATATTTGTACTTTCCGTAGTCCATGATTCTGCAAACGGGTGGCTTTGCTTGGGGAGCGATTTTAACTAGATCTAAGCTTTTACTAACAGCTAAGGCATAAGCTTCCTTACCTGACATAATTCCCAACTGCTCTCCTTCAGCATCAATTACCCTTACTTCACGATCTCTAATGTCTTCGTTAATTTGCAACTCATTCAAATCCCTAATAAGCTGACACCTCCAATTAAATTTTGTTTTATATTTTATACAATAAAAAAAGCAAATACTAATGTATTCGCTTCAAAAATCATAGAAAAATTATAAGTAACCAACTATAATCATCCTATTAACCCTGCTGGTCTTAAACCACAAGGTGAGAAGCGAAACTTCTACTTTGTTGTCATCTATAATATGTTATCAATTCCCACAAGATTTGTCAATAGTATTTTATATTATAGTATGCACCATTTCCTGATATTTTTCCATAGGTTTATCAATGAAGTGGTTTATCCAAGTAAAAAACTGATATAGTTTCAACATCAAATTAAGATTGCATTATCTACTTAATTTTTCCTGTCTTAATATTGCCTAAGTCTATAATTTTTTATATTCATTTGGGTTAACATATCATTAGAGACAATTATAAGGTGGTGCGGTAATGAAAAAACGAATAATATTTGTACTCCTATGCATCTTTATAGCTTTGTCTGTAATGTCTGTGTTACCTTTATGGGGTGATACTGGTATAAAAAGCAAGCTCACCAGCTACGATAGAATTTTGGTAATCGGTATAACCTTTGTACTGTTTTTTTATTATAACAAATTAGATCATTCTCCACAATATGCCCACGCAACAATCAATAACGATAAAAAGGAAAAGGATCAGCATAATGCTGAGATTTTCACAAAGCCCAAAATTACCTTTGAAGATGTGGCAGGCTTAGATGAGGTTAAGGAGGAGCTTATTGAGGTTATTGATTTCATTAAGAAAACAGAGAAGTATAAGAAAATGGGAGCTAAGATCCCCAAGGGTATTCTGTTTTATGGCCCTCCCGGTACAGGAAAAACCCTTTTGGCATCAGCTGTAGCTGGGGAAACAAAATCTGCCTTTTTTTCTGCCAGTGGGTCTGAGTTTGTGGAAAAATATGTAGGTGTAGGAGCAAAAAGGGTAAGAGCCTTATTTGAGAAGGCTAAGAAAGAGGCCCCCAGTGTGATCTTTATTGATGAAATAGATGCAATTGGGGCAAGGCGGCATTTGGAGAGCAACAACGAAAAGGATCAAACCCTTAATCAGCTGTTGGTTGAGCTGGATGGTTTTAATACCGATCAGACGGTGGTAGTTATAGGAGCAACCAATCGATTAGATCTATTAGATGAAGCCCTGATGAGGCCTGGACGCTTTGATCGTCATATGTATATTGGCAATCCCAGCATGAAGGCTAGGGAGGATATTCTAAAGGTTCACACCAAAAACAAGCCTCTAAGCAGCGAAGTTTCTATAGCGGATTTGGCTAAGAAAACCCATGGGATGAGTGGCGCCCATCTTTCAAACATAGCCAATGAAGCTGCAATAATCGCCGTAAGAGAAAATCAAGAGGTTATAAGCTCTAAGCATTTTGACCTAGCAATTGAAAGGGTAGTTGCTGGTCTGCAGGTTAAAAATCCTAATGTTTTATTAAAAGAAAAGGAAATTGTATCTTACCACGAGGCGGGTCATGCCCTAATAGGTAAGCTTTTAAAAACCGATATGATCCAAAAGGTTTCTATTATTCCCAGGGGACAGGCGTTGGGATATGTGCTGCAAATGCCCCAAGAAGACCGATATATCCTTACTAAGGATGACTTAATTAAAAAAATGATGGTTATGCTGGGAGGCAGAGCATCGGAGGAGGTTGTATTTAACCACTTGTCAACAGGAGCTAAGGATGATTTGAAAAAGGTTACGGATTTAGCTGCCCAAATGGTATGTGAGTATGGTATGAGTGATTTAGGCTATATCAGCCAAGAACCATCTATGATTAAATCCTTAAGTAGAGAAATTAATAAGGAAATGAATAAAATAATAGATGGCTGCTATAAGGATACCCTTGAAACCTTAAAGAAGAATCAAAATCAGTTAGATATCATTGCCACAGCCCTAATGGAAAGGGAAACCTTAAGCTTTGATGAGCTGAATGAGTTATTAATTGAAGATAGAGACACCCAAGAAGAAAAGCTAGCGGCAGTATGATGATAAAGGCCATGAGTAGCATCATGGCCTTTTATATTGACATATTCCTTAGACTACATGTTATTTACTTACACAATTTCTCCCCTTTTTCTTAGCGCGATACAATGCCTTATCTGCGTTTTTGAGAACATCTTGGGGTAATCTTGTGTCATTGGTCTTTTCCGCAACCCCAATGCTTATGGTTATACTTAATTTCTTTTGTTGACCATTGTTCTTAGTAACGGTTTTGGGCTTATTCTTTGGGCGATTCTTACCCCTTAGAACAAAGGAGCGCTTTTCGATTATTTGTCTTACCTCCTCCAGTAGGGGCAAGGCCTCAGATACTGTTTTACCTGGAAAAAGAATTGTAAATTCCTCACCACCATAACGATATGCCTTTCCATTTCCATGAACCTGCTTTATGTTGGCTGCCACCATTTTTAAGACCTCATCACCAACATCATGGCCATAACGATCATTGAATTTTTTAAAGAAATCAATATCCAGCATGGCAATAACATAGTTACCACTAAGTTTTAGCATGGCCTCTTTAAGGGCCCTTCTGCCTGGTAAGCCCGTTAACTCATCAAGATAGGACATATTATAGGTAAGTTGAATGATTGCACCAATTAAAATAATCCCTCCACCAGTAAAAAGATGGTAATTAGAGGATTATTTTCAACAAAATTTAGCGAAATAAAGGCCAGTGCCAAGACTCCCAATAGAAATGGCTCTAGAAAAGCCCTATATAGGATGGCCTTCATTAGTAATATCCCTCCCACAATAAAAAACAAGAGTATGGCATAATCAGGTACAGAGGTTTTTAACCAAGGAAATGCATTTGTAGAAAGTTTAGTAATTATTCCATTACTACCATTAAAATAAACCCAGACTAGAATCAAAGTCTGTATGAATATAAAGGCAAATCTTAACAGACCCCATATGCTAAAGTAGCCCCTTTCCTTAAGAAGGGAAAAAATCAGGATATTTAAGGGTATAAAAAAAGAAATAGCTATATTTACATTGGGGTTATTCCATAGGGTATTAATGGCTATATAGCCAATAGATAAGGTTAGATAAAAAAAATTCGACTTCGGTTAAACCAAAAGGCCATAAGCATACCAAAGGAGAATATAACATAGGGGGCATACTGGGTTATTGTAACCATGGCTGGAGATAAGGAGTCTAAGAAAAAGTAGTATGCAATAGTAAGTGCTGTGACAATTATTGAAATAATCAAATCTCCGCCTCCTTTTTATTCCTTCTTTAAGGAAATAATATGAGAATATCTATGATTAAATTATATCAATCTTTGACATTTTATTCAATAGATGTCGAAAGGGAGAAGCCTAAGCTTCACTCTTTTTTACTTTTTTGAACATTCATATATCACTGTTTTGTCCTCTGGAGTTGCAGCTTCTTGGGTATATGCCCTTAGAGTTTTTAACATCTTAAAACCTACCTCTTCTAGTATTTCTTTAAATTCATGAATCCCATAAAGCATGATGTACAAATCCATGGATTCTGTTTCAATTATTTCTCCTCCATCTATAAGCTCATACTTCAAAGGATACTTAATCAGCTTATTGCTTTGGTCATATTGAGATTGGTTACTTTCTACAATAACCTTACCATCTTCCCTTTCTAAAGCCTTAGATTGTTTCCAAGTATTATTATTACTGCCCTTAATGTTATCTGTTAGAATCTCTATAACAAATTTCCCATTAGGTTTTAAACAATTATACATGCTTTTCAAGCTTTCTAAGAGCTTCTCCCTTTCTTTTATGGTGACAAAGGAGCCTCCCGGTGTAATAATAAGGTCATATTTAATATCAGACTTAAAATCCTTAGCCTTTGAGTTCATCACTCTACAGTTTAAATTCCTTTTGCTAGCCTTCCTCCTACATGCAGCCAGCATATCTTCAGATAGATCAAAGCCTTCTATATCATATCCCATCTCTAAGAAGGGGATTAAAAACCTTCCTGAACCACACATGGCCTCTAATATTTTTATATCCTTATTTTTAAAGTATCCTAGATAAAAATCAAACTCATCTTCAGGAGGTTTAGGCTTATCTAAATCATACAACTGTGTACACAAGCTTCCGTAAAAATTCATACTCTATCCCCTTTAAATTTTATATTTTTACAACTGGAATATATATTTCCATAATAACATCTGTTGCTGAATGGCATCTCTCATCATAGAATTCAAATTCTACCCTTCCATCAGCAAATTCATAGCCTGAATTTTGAAACCATATTTCAAATATATACCTTCAAGTGTCCTTAATGGTTTTTACAAATCCATCACAACGGGGACGGTTCTCATTGCTACACCTTGGCTATGGCTCTTCTATTGATTCCTGTTATTCGCGATACCTGAAGTATCGAAACTTTTTCTAAAGCTTTTGCTTTCCGCAACAAATTATTTCTCTCTATCTTCTCCAACTTATGGATATCAGCGATATTTTTTAGATTTCCAAGCTGGATAATATGCCTTTTAACTTTTTCATCACTTAATCTGCTGAATTCATCTATTTCCATACACCTATCATTATTGATTTCCATCATATAATCAATATATCTTACTATGGCCTTTTCTCTATTAGTTGCTAACATATTTAAAAAGAAATCTGTATCTATTAATTCCTCATTATAGATATAACTTTTATAGCTACTCCATTTGAAGTCTTCTATATTTGCTATTCTTGCCTTTATTGGATTTTGATGAATGTACCTTATTACTGAATAAAAGTACTTATCATCTTCTACTACCTCGCTTTTATATCTATCCTGAAACAAATGCCCCACTCTTTCATATTTAGAATTAAAATAATAAACATAGCTTGTACTTATTTTCTTAATGATATCTGAAATATTAACCTCATCTTCCTTTAATAATAAATGAAGGTGATTATTCATAAGACAATAGGCATAGAGATTAAACATAGTTTCTTTCTTGAATCTTAATAATGTATCTAAGAATCTCTCCCTATCCTCATCATCCTTAAAGATATCTTGTTTATTTACTCCCCTTACCATTATATGATAAATACCTGTATTGCTTTTTACTCGTGCTAAACGTGGCATATGATCCCCCTTATGAATATTTAATTTGATTTTAATGCTATAGTAAGCAACATCATACTATGATAGTTTTGTAAATACGCTAGTAATATTTACATTATAAGGTTATACATACTAATTGTAACATCGTTTCTTTTTATTGTAAATAAAAGGCGCAACGAGAACCGTCCCCATTGTGCCTTGGCTGAACTTCTTCGTTGCATCATTACTGATAAATTACCACTTATAATACTTTCAACAGGTCTTAAATAAAACTAAAGGCGAAGCCGTAGCTTCACCTTTATCCTTGCACAATGAGAACCGTCCCTATTGTGCATTATACTAAAATAACCTTCTTATCGATCTCTTCAATTAAATCCTTCATAAAGCCATCTATCTTAACAACCCCCAGCTCTCCCTTATCACGGGATCTTACTGCTACGGTACCAGCCTCGGCTTCCTTTTCCCCTACCACCAGCATATAAGGTACTTTTTGTAGCTGGGCTTCCCGGATTTTATAGCCAATCTTTTCATTTCTAGCATCCACCTCAACCCGTATATCCTTAGCTTGAAGCTTTTCCTTAATGGTATTGGCATAATCGTTGTATTTGTCTGTTATGGGCAATACCTTTACTTGAACTGGTGCCAGCCAGGCTGGAAATTTACCTGCAAAGTGCTCTATTAAAATCCCTATGAATCTTTCAATGCTTCCATAAAGAACCCTGTGGATCATAATTGGTCTATGTTTTTCCCCATCTGCACCAACATAATTTAAGTCAAAGCGTTGGGGCATCTGGAAGTCCAGTTGGATAGTACCGCATTGCCAGGTACGACCAATACAATCCTCAAGCTGGAAGTCTAGCTTAGGACCATAGAAGGCACCATCCCCCTCATTGATTTTATAGGGCAGACCCTTGGATTCCATAGCTTCCTTTAGAGCATTGGTTGCCAAATCCCATTCTTCATCGGTTCCCATGGCCTTCTCAGGCTTAGTTGAAAGCTCAATGTGGTACTTAAATCCAAATAGCTTATACATGTAATCGATGAAATTAATCACCCCTATGATTTCATCCTTGATTTGCTCTGGCAGCATAAATAGATGGGCATCATCCTGTGTAAAGCATCTCACCCTCATTAATCCATGAAGAACTCCAGATAGCTCATGGCGATGAACCAAGCCTAGCTCTCCCATACGTATGGGTAGATCCCTATAGCTATGCATTTTCCGCTTATAGGTTAAAATTGCTCCGGGACAATTCATAGGCTTAACGGCATAATCTCCTTCATCTATTTTAGTAAAGTACATGTTCTCCTGATAATGATCCCAGTGGCCTGACTGTCTCCAAAGCTGTTCATTTAAAATGATTGGAGTTTTAATCTCTTCATACCCCCATTTGACATGCTCTTTCCTCCATAGGTCCTCCAGCTGATTCCGTACAATCATACCCTTTGGATGGAAGAAGGGGAAACCTGGACCCTCCTCTTGAAGACTGAATAAATCCAGCTCTTTGCCAAGCTTTCTATGATCTCTCTTTTTGGCCTCCTCCAGCCGGTGAATATAATCCTCGAGATCCTTTTTCTTTTCAAAGGAAGTTCCATAAATCCTCTGAAGCATTTTATTGTTTTCATTACCCCTCCAATAGGCCCCAGCCACACTTAGGAGCTTAAATGCCTTAACCTTTCCAGTGCTGGGTAGATGGGGGCCTGCACAAAGGTCAACAAAATCCCCCTGTTTATAGAAGGATATTATGGAATCCACTGGGAGGTCTTGAATAAGCTCAACCTTATAGTCTTCTCCCTGCTTTTTCATAAAGTCAATGGCTTCACCCCTTGGCAATTCAAACCTTTCAAGGGACAAATCCTCTTTAACAATCTTCTTCATTTCATCTTCGATTTTCTCTAAATCCTCAGGAGTAAATTTATGGGGTGAATCAAAATCGTAGTAGAAGCCATTGTCTATTGCCGGTCCTATTGCCAATATGGTTTCTGGATATAGTCTTTTTACTGCCTGGGCAAGGATATGGGCACTGGTATGTCTGAAAAATTCCTTACCCTCCTCATCGTCAAAACGAAGGATGTTTAAATTACAATCCTTGGTTATATTGAAGCTTAAATCCACCAGCTGGTTATCTAATTCACCGCCAACGGCTACTCTGGCAAGGCCTTCGCTTATGTCCTTAGCCACTTCATATACCGAGGTACCCTTAGTTACCTCCCTAGAAGAACCATCCTTTAAAGTAATTTTTACCATTTCCATTCTCTACGCCTCCTTTTTCTTTAATATTTAAATTCGATTAATCTACTAAGGTCCAAAAACAAAAAATCCCTCATCCTACTGATAGGACGAGAGACATATTTCCCGCGGTTCCACCTAAATTGATAAATCCACCTCTAATGACTATAACGGAGTCACCGGTTTAACTTTTGTCGTAGACTACTAATAAACAGCTCCAAGGTTAGTTTTCAGCTAAACACATACAGAAGCACTTTCAGCCGAGGATGCTTCTTCTCTTTCTATAGGACTTAGCCTACTCTTCCTCTTCATAGCATTTTTCATTTAATTTAGAATATTATAAAACTTTAATCTTCTTTTGTCAAGGTACTCTAATAGTGATTATTATTTAGAATTTACAATAATACAATAATTATTCCTTGAACCAAGCCTATAGAAAAGCCTAAAATACCTCCTAGTATTTCTATATGCTTTAATTCTTCCTTGGATATTTTCAACACTACCTCTTCTAGCTTTTCCACCGGAAAGGCTTTTATTCTTTCCTCCACCATTTCAGCTAAGTTAATGTTGGTAACAGCTTTATGAATCATGCCCTCCATAGTATGGGTGATCATAGCTGCAGCTTCTTCTTCAATGATGGTATTGAAATATTTTTCAATACGTCCCTTTAGGGATGATGGTATAAATATCGGTAGCCTGTCCTTTATGATTGCATTCACCTTTATTTTAATAAGTTCCACCAGTTCCTTTGGATTTTGCTGCTTGATGAATTTATCTATAATCTCTTCTATGGATAATAGTTCTTCCTGAATGGTTGCTCCTATGCTTTTAGCCATTTCTTCCTTTCGCTTAGGTATTAAGCCCTGAAACTGAAAGGGGATTAAGGGTAGCTTTATAGGATTAAAGGGTCTAAACAAAAGCTTTATGGCAAGAAGATTGGTAATCCATCCAATTAATGCACCAATTAATGAAAGTAGAATAATCTTAAATGCTACCATATTTTCACCTCATTTTTATCTGGTGATATTATATCATATATAACTACTAGATTTCTCTTAGTTTATCCATCGTAGAATGATTAAATAATAAGAGAGAATCCTATTATACAAAAAGAAACCTCGTTTTTAGACGAGGATTCTATTATTCATTGTTCTTAACCTTAGAATTTATGTTGCACCAATCACATCCATTACACAGCTTTACCTTTGTAGTAAAGACCTTGGCAATGGTTTTAATCATCTCAGGTTGCTGAATGCTGGAGACCTTATGAATGTAGATGATTGAAGGTGCCATGGTAATCAGGGTACTTATTAGGATATCTTCATAGGTTAAATGATTATAGTCGGTTAGTTCTTTGGCAATTTCATTGAAACAGTTATTATCTATGGGCTTATTATGATTGTCATACAATTTATATTTGTGATCCTCTTCATCCATTACAACATGAACTAAATCAATCTTTGATTCTTGAATATCTACAAAATACTTTAAAAGCTTAATGAACTCATTGTACTCACGATCCATTAAGAAATCCTCTATTGCCCTTTCTAAGGTATCCTCTAAGTCTATAAAATAATCCTTTAAGCGGAAGGTTATAAAGCCCTTTAGGTGTATTTCGTTGCTGTCTCTAAAATACTCTAGAAGATCCTTTATAATTTTAGCCTTCCTTGAAAACTTATCACCATTTATGGCAACATCCACATCATTATCACTATTGAGTATATCTATAGCAATCCTCTCAATTTCTGCCCTTTCAGCCACTTCAAAATAATAAAATTCATCATCTAGAATTTTTTTAATCAGCTTTGGTTCTTCATGATGTTGAATATATTCCCATAGAGCATTTGCAATACAATATTTAAATAGATTTACAAAGTCACTAACGGGGTAGTTTTTTATGCTTTCAATCTTCACACTATAGGAGATATTAAAAGCTGAATCTACATTTATTATATTTTCTTCAAGCTGAATATCCTCATTAATAAAGGATTGAATCTGCTTATTTAATTTTTCTTTTAAAAATTCTAAATCTTCCTCTACTATGATTGACAGCAAATTCAAAGTAAATCACTCCCTTCTGCTGTATTAGTAGTATATGTTCAAAGATGATTCATATTCCCTTCAACAAGTTACAGTAACTTGAAATAAAACCATTTCCTTTATTAAAAGAAATTGCTTATATATTTCTTATACCCTACTTTCCTGTGATATACCTTAAAGATGCTTTTACTTTATTTAGTATATGTATAAATCATTACCTATGTTTATGATTCCTTTCACTAAACCAATATTTTTCAAAAAAATGAAAAAAGTAGTTGATCACTACTTTTTAAAATTGGAGGCGACACCCAGATTTGAACTGGGGAATAAAGGTTTTGCAGACCTCTGCCTTACCACTTGGCTATGCCGCCTTAATTACATCTTTAATTATACTATATTCCCCTAAATCGAATTATATTATAACATTAAAACAAACTGTATTTCAAGTGGATTTTTAAGGGTTTATTTTTTGGCTTGCTTAGCCAACTCTTCAAGCCTTTCTTCATTAAAGTAGTATTTTTTATTACAAAAATGACAAGTCATTTCTGCCCCGTGATCTTCCTCGATAATCTCCCTTAATTCCTTATCTCCAAGACTTATAAGGGCCCTCTCAAGACGGTCCTCGTTACAATCACAAATAAAATCAACGGGATAGGTATATAAAACCTTCGGTTGAAAATCTCCCAAAAGGTGATGAATAACATCTTCTATAGACATACCCTTATCCATTAAAGTTGTAATGGGTTCCATTTGTCCTAATTTGTCTTCAAGAATATCCAGGGTTTCTTGTTCCACTCCTGGTAAAACCTGAATAATAAAACCGCCTGACGCCTTAATGCTATGATCAACATCAATTAATACTCCTAAAGCCACTGCCGATGGCTGTTGCTCTGAATAAAGAAAGTATGCTGCAACATCTTCACCTATCTCGCCAGTAGCCAGGGGATAGCTTCCTACATAGGGTTCTTTCAAACCAATATCTTTAATAATGGTTATACTGCCTTTTGTACCTACAGCTTTTCCTACATGAAGCTTACCGGGTTTTATATTGGTGGATTCAACCTGGGGATTATCAACATAACCCTTTACGTTACCTTCAGAATCGCCGGTAACCAGTATTGTGCCAATATCACCACCACCATTTATCTTGACCGTTATTTTATGATGCTCCTCTTTTAGCATTAATCCCATTATAGATGTAGCCGTTAAGGTTCTTCCTAGGGCCGAGGATGCCACAGGAGATGTTACATGAAGCTTACTGGCCTTATCAACTAATGCTGTTGTATCGGCAAAAAAACCCCTTATAGTATTGTTTGCAGCAGTTATTCTAATTACCTTACTATTCATCCTATTCACCTCTAGTGTTTTAATGCTATTATTACCCATTTAATATATATAAAAAACCGAAAAAACAAGCTGGAATAACCAACTTGTTTTCATCTGGATCAAAACAAAGGATCTATATATCCAACTACATTATATCTTAAGCAATTATGCTAAAGAAACGTTAGTAGCTTGTGGTCCTTTTGCTCCATCAACGATTTCAAACATTACACTTTGACCTTCTTGTAAAGTTTTGAAACCATCCATTGTGATTGCTGAAAAATGAACAAACACGTCTTCTCCATTTTCTCTTGAGATAAATCCGTAACCCTTTTCAGCATTAAACCATTTAACTGTACCTTTTTCCATCTAATGATTCCTCCTAAAAAAATAATTCAGATGATGATACCTACAATAATTGTCTATGTACCTTCATTCCAAATAATTTTAACATATATACTATAAAGTGTCAACTATATCAGGCCTCTTACTTTTCCATATTCTTCAATCTCCACTACACATAAAAAATAACCTTTCACTTTCATTTGTTGGAGGTTTCTTTTTAAAATCTCCATATACTATTACTTTGTTAAAACCAGCAAGCTTTAAAGCTTCCATAATTTCCTTCTCACTATAGGCCCGTTGAATATGCTGTTCTTCATACTTTCTATATAAGCTTCCCTCCTGCATAAAGAAGGCAATATCCATTTCCACCAACATGTTCTCATCATCAAAGTAGTTCTCCCATAGATAACATAAGTCCCCTAGGTTTTCGCCAAAGGTATTATTACCAATTGTATTTTTAAGTTTATATAGGCTACTTATATCAAATAGGAAGGTTCCACCTTCAGAAAGATGGTTTTTTACCTTCTTAAACATTTTTATTAAGTCATTGGTATCAATAATATAGTTGATTCCATCACAGGCACATAGGATATTATCAAAGAAACCATTGATCTCAAGATTCACTATGTCTTGCTGTATTAGCAGTATATCGTCATAACCAAAACCAAACAGCTTATCCTTAGCTACAGCCAGCATATCTTCAGAGATATCTACCCCGATGATTTTATAACCCCTTTCTGCTAAGGCCAATGTTAGATTACCTGTACCACAAGCCAGCTCTAAAATTACTTGGGATTTTTTTATATTGGGCAATAGCTCTTCTATAAAGCTACACCAATGCCGATAGTCTACTTCTTCCATCAAGCGGTCATATAGATAAGCAAATTCTGCATATTGTTTTCCCATAATTTCTCTCCTATACTACTGATCATCTATCAATATTATATCTTATCAGCCTTATTATAGGAACTCTTCTTTTTTCTGACCGTCATCAACCCACCGATTCTTCCAGTTTCTTTAGCAGTTAAACCTCCCCAACCAAGTTTCTTGACCTTATCGATTAAGCCTAACTCTTCTGCAATTTCATATTTCATTAAAAGATCTGGTGTAAATTCTTTGTTTTGAATATCTTCTTTCATGATCATCCCTCCATTATCTATTATGGTGGGATATTTCATAAATTATACAGCTCTAGTCGTAATTTCACCCATTGGTTTATATTCCCTAAAGTTTTATTGCGATTTAGTAATAGAACAAAGGGAAATGTTAAACTTATGTCACATTTACATTAGCTTGTTGCTTGTATGATTTTTTAATGATAAATTATAAATGGTTAAAAAACCTAGTCTTATTTCTCACTCCCCCGTGAAAAATAGATAAAGAAAGGACTGCTCACCCCAGTCCTTTTTTGTTTTTTGATTTTTCCCAACCAGCTTATGTCCTTTTACTCTTTCATTAGATTATGGTTAACGTTTTTTTCGCTATCTAATTATCCTAAGCTTATGATTTCACTGATTTGAAAATAGATTATGTATATCAATATTGGAGTTACCAGTAAGAGGGGAAAATACTCTATAGCTCTAGGTTGTTTATCTATAATTTCAGGATCTTCATCCTCTATTATTGTAATATCAGACTCCAACTCTTTGTTTTTAACAGCTGCCATGTCCTTTTTAATGATTTTAATCAGCAAAATGGCAATAAAAACTGTTACAGTTGCAATTATGGCAAATACTACAACACTGCTTAGCATCGCAATGGTGGTAGATACCTCTTCTGTAGCTGGGGCTACCCCTTCTAGATCGATATCCTCCATTATTTTCATCAATTTATTCAGCAGAAAGTTTAGAGTAACTGCAAAGCCATTATTGGCTATATGTCCAATAATTCCCGCGAATATTGAGTCAGTTATAGTAACCAGATAGGCAAACACTACTCCAATTACTATTGGACCCATCAAATTATATAGATTAAAGTGAAAAATACCAAATAAAACTGATGAGAAAATGATTGCCTTTTTTTGACCAAGCCTTTCATAACCGGATAACACAAAGCCCCTAAAGAAAACCTCTTCACAAATACCAGGTGTTACTGCCATTAATATCATTAAAAATAGATATTCTGACGTGTTGTTAGCCGAGGGTAATTCAGGAATATTTAAATTACCCAATAAACTTAGGAGGAGCATCATAATTGCATTTCCTACTACTGCCAGAGGATATATTAACAAAGTTATGGCTATTATTAAAAACCCATGTTTTACTCTAATCTTATTTAGCCTAAGGGTTTTTTTAAGATTTAAACCCTTTATCTTAATATAAATTATTGGAGGCAGGAGAATTACCAACAATTGAATAATGACAACAGAATAGCTGAAGCTTTTATCTCCAATAAACAGACTAAAGGCTACAAAAAGATAGGCACCTATAAAATATAAAATGTTTGAATCTATAACCTTTAAAACCTTTTCCTTCAAATTATTCACCCCTTATTTTTCCAAAGCACCTCGTTGCTTTAATATATTTATGTAGGCATTTAAGCCGAAGGCCAAAATGTCTTCATTAAAGTTAAATCGATTGTTATGTAAAGAATGATTAAACTCTTTACTTCCGCTTCCTAAGAATAAAAATACTCCAGGTACAGATTTTTGATAATATGAAAAGTCCTCAGCCAGCATTACCGGTTGAATTTCTTCAATAACACCAGGGTCTTGACCCTTTATGAGTTCTTCAGTTAAATACTTATCGTTCTCAACAGCTGGGTACATATCTCTAAATATTATGCTGATTTCACAATTATGGATGAGCCTTAGACCTTTAGTATAGTTCTCCATTTCTTGTTTAATTTTATCATAAACCTCCTGACTAAAGCTCCTAATGGTACCCTCTAATATTGCTTCGCCAGCAATTACATTTCTTCTTTCACCAGCTATAACCCTTCCTATGGTAACCACAGAAGGTTCAATTGGATTAATGCTTCTGCTGACAATAGTCTGAAGACCAGAAATCAATTGTGCAGCAATTACAACACTATCTATTGATGTGTGGGGCATTGCTCCATGTCCGCTTACGCCCTTGATCAGAATGTCAAATTCTCCAGTTTGAGACATCATGGGTCCTGGCTTTACCCCCATTTTCCCCTCTTCTATTCCAGGATATATGTGTATCCCATAAATCTCATCCACATGATACTTTTTCAAAAAACCTTTTTCTACAATAGGTTGAGCTCCCCCGATACCCTCTTCTGCTGGTTGAAAGATCAGCACCACATCATCATTTAATTGATGGATATTTTCTTTTAAATAGGCGGCCAAACCTATTAGCATAGCCATATGTCCATCATGACCACAGGCATGCATTTTCCCACTATGACTTGAAATATAATCCGATGCGTTCTTCTCCTCTATTTCAAGGGCATCCATATCTGCTCTAAAGGCAAGGGTTCTTTTCCCTTCTCTTCCTTTAATATGGGCTATGATTCCGGTTCCTATAACCTGTTCCTCGAAATCTACACCTATTTCCCTTAGCGAGTCCGCTATATATTTGGAGGTTTTAACCTCTTGGAAGGCCAGCTCAGGTATTCTATGGAGCTCTCTTCTATATTCTTTCATCTTATAAGCTAACTGTTTCAAATCATTTTTTATAAGCACTTAATCACCCCTTAGTTTTTTAGATGTTTTTAATAAGATTAACCTCTTCCATTTTATCACGTTATTGTGGTTAAATACCATATATAGCTTTTAGTTTTTCATTTTTTTAATGGAATTGCTAAAAACAGTATTTTTATCAGTAATCATAAATATATATATTAAAAAGAGCATTCCCTAAAATTTCGATAAATAATTAAACCAAATAAATAATATGGAAAGGACTGAAGACTATGGGCAGTCAATCAACTAAGATTAAGACCGAAATTGATTTAACTTCTGCTGAATCCATCGCAAGATCAATAAAAAAGGCTAAAAAAAGTACTCCAGTTAAGGTTTATATACAGGGTTACTTAGCAAATCTAGATTCTAATGACCTTCTAATCTTTGGCAATGATCAATTTAGAATTATCATTGGTGATTATACTGAAGTTAAAAAAATCCTGGATGAAAATCAAAATTTTATTAGTCATTTTCATATAGAGTATGATAGGCGCAATTCTGCAATTCCTCTTTTGGAAACCTTAGAACTTCAGGCTAGAATAGAACCGGGTTCAATCATTAGAGATAGTGTTGCTATAGGTAAAAATGCAGTAATCATGATGGGAGCAGTCATAAATGTTGGTGCTGTCATTGGAGAAAACTCTATGATTGATATGAACTGTGTAATTGGTGCAAGGGGTATTATTGGAAGAAATGTCCATGTTGGAGCAGGAACTGTAATTGCAGGGGTTTTGGAGCCTCCCAGTATTAAGCCAGTAATCATCGAGGATAATGTGTTTATAGGTGCCAATTCAGTGGTTTTAGAGGGGATACAAGTTGGTGAGGGTGCGGTAATTGCAGCAGGATCCGTTGTTACAAGGGATGTGCCTCCAAATACCGTGGTTGCTGGAATGCCTGCAAAAATCATTAAGGTTAAGGATGAAAGAACCCAGGATAAGGTGAAGTTATTAGAGGATTTAAGAGGACTTTAAGTAGACTGTTGAAAACCCAACATCTTTTTTGTCGCATCAAAAAACCAGCATCCTCACTTATTATAGTATAAGCTCCGGTGCTGGTTTTTCTTACTTCGTAAATCTAATAACTTTTGAACAGTCTGTTGAGAGTTTAACCCTAAAATTCTTTATCTATCCTTATCCGTTACAACAAATACGTAGGGGACGTTTCTATAATAATCTCCATAATTTAGGCCATATCCTACTACAAACTTATCTGGTATGGTAAAGCCAAGGTAATCCGGGACGATATCAACCTTTCTACGTTCTGGTTTATCTAGTAAAACACAGCACTTCACACTGGCTGCATTCTTTTTGGAAAGATGCTCCATAACAAACTTCATAGTAAGGCCCGAATCGGTTATATCATCTACAACCAATACATCATAACCAGTAAGGTCCTTCTTGATATCATTTATAATATTGATAATCCCACTGCTTTCTTCACCATGTCCATAGCTGGAAGTTGTCATAAATTCGATCTTTACAGGAATGGATAACTGTCTAACTAAATCCGCAGTAAAAATAAAACTACCCTTTAATAAAGAAACCACCACCAGCTTTTTATTTGCATACTCTTCTGAAAGCTGTTGACCCAGCTCTTTAGTTCTCCTTCTTATATCCTCTTCCGAAAGAAGGATTTCCCACACTTTTTTCTCTATATCCATTGGACTTCCCTCCATATAGTTTCTAGTTATTATTATTATTCTAATTTAAATATTTTCTCTTGTCAAAATTTTTTTATAGGATTTTTTCAATATATTAACCATAATAAGGAATTGTTAATTTTTTGACTTAGTTACAAATATGTGTTGATATTGAATCTCAATAATAGTACAATAAATTGTATTCTTCAGGAGGTGTACTAATGAAAAGCATCGATTTTGCAGAAGCAACCGCCGTGTCATCAGTTAAAACCAAGAAATCAGTGTCGAAGGAAACCTATATTTTTATACTCATTGTTGTAGGGGCCTTCTGGTATATGGGTAAAACCATGGGAGTCGGCACAATGTTTGATGTCATTATGAAAACTGCCCACGACCTATTACTCAACACAGTCTTTTTTATTTTAGCAATTTCAGTATTGGCAGGATCATTGTCTGCATTATTATCAGAGTTTGGTGTGGTGGCTTTAATCAATAAGATTATTTCCCCTATTATGAAACCCTTATATGGATTACCAGGGGCTGCATCAATAGGAGCAATAACCACATATCTATCAGATAATCCTGCTATCATATCTTTGGCTAAGGATAAAGGGTTTATAAAATATTTTAAAAACTACCAAGTACCTACCTTATGTAACCTTGGTACTGCCTTTGGCATGGGCTTGGTATTAACCACCTATATGATGAGCTTAGGACAGCAATTTTTTATTCCTGCCCTTATTGGAAACTTAGGTGCTATAGTTGGTAGTATAGTAAGTGTTCGTATTATGACCTATCATACAAAAAAATATTACGGCATTGAGGGATCCGATGATATTGAAGATAAAAAGCAAATAATTGATTATGGAGCAACCAGGGAAATTAGAGAAGGAAATGTATTTGAAAGAAGCTTAGATGCAATTTTAGAGGGGGGTAAAAGCGGAGTTGAATTAGGCCTTGCCATCATTCCAGGTGTACTATTCATCTGTACAATTGTAATGCTTTTAACCTTCGGGCCAAGTGGTGTTGAAAATGGTGTATCCGTCTATCAAGGCCAAGCCTATGAGGGGGTTGCCCTATTACCTAAGCTAGGGAAATACATTTTCCCCGTTATTAAGCCCCTCTTTGGATTTGAAAGTGTTGAAGCCTTGGCCCTTCCAATAACCTCATTGGGTGCAGTTTCTGCTGCTATGGGCTTTGTAAAGAGCTTTATTGATAACGGCTTAATTGGCCCTAAGGATATAGCAGTATTTACTGCCATGGGGATGTGCTGGAGTGGTTATTTAAGTACCCACGTAGGTATGATGGATGCCCTTAATGTAAGGCAGTTGACCAATAAGGCAATCTTTTCCCATACCATTGGTGGAATTGCAGCAGGAATAGCTGCCAATTATGGATATATGCTTTATTCACTGCTCTTTATAAAATAGAGGATCCTATAATATCCTCATATGATTCTTATAATTAACCATTAATAACTTCTAAACCTAGCATTCATGCGTATTTCCCTAAACACTTATCACAAAGGGGTATAGGCTGTAATAGCTAGGTTTACTTTATTGAAAACATTAAACTGCTTTAACTCAAAGGAGGATTTTAATAGTTTTGAACTTTACACTTCTTTTTTAGAAAAATTGTGGTAAAATAATATTAGTTTATTATGAAGGAAGGAGAATACATAGGTGGACAAGGATAAGAAAAGAGTACTATTTAAAGAACTGGAGTTAAAGGCAAAGAACTTAATTGAAAATGAATCAGACATTGATAAAGTGTTTCAGGGTATCGTTGAATTGTTAGATGAAAATATTCCTTATTATGACTGGACAGGTTTTTATATGATAGAAAACGGAGAGTTGGTTTTAGGTAATTATGTTGGCAAACCTACCGATCATGTTAAAATACAAGTAGGTCAAGGTATTTGCGGACAAGCCGCCGATAGAAAGGAAACCTTTATTGTTGACGATGTTACAAAGGAATCTAATTACTTAGCCTGTAGCTTCGAAACGGCTTCTGAAATTGTTGTACCCATCATAAAAAATGATGTAGTGCTGGGTGAAATTGATATTGATAGCCATACTCCAGCAGCCTTTGATGAATATGATCAGGAATTATTGGAATCAATTGCCAATATGCTGATTATAAGATTTTAGAAAAGAGAAATAAAATCCTGATAATTTCAGGATTTTTTTATTTTCATAATTAATGTTAACTTGTTATAGTTATTGCAAGTCGTCGTCATAATGTTGATTTAAAAGAATTCTTTTGATATCCTTTAGCAGTACAATGATTCTATTTAGTGAATACTGAATTGATATTAATACAATAAAGAGTATGACAATAGGCACGATAATTTTTTCCATAGAATCCCTCCTCATGACTATTATAATACGATTCGTTTTTTTTACAACACCTTTTTTTACTCCCTTCATAATATATAGTGAAATATGAAGGGAGGGTAAGTAATATGTCTAACATAAAGTGTCCACCACCTACCTCATGTCCAACATTACCAGGAACCCTTATTAAAATCAACGTTCCTGCTGGAGCAGTGATTAACCTCTTTAACATAATAGAACTAGTATCTCCCAGTGGAATTTGCTTAATAATTAGAATTCCTACTCAAACTAATAATGCAACTGTCCTAAGCACAATAGTAGATGGAATAAAGGCTAGTGGTGGCACCATTGAATTTTTAACCCAATAATTAAGCAGGAGGTAGATACCATGATCTACCTCCCTCAGGTTATTCATCAACTTTTTCCATTTTAGATATGGAAACTTCATAGGCTACTTTATTTAAGACATTTCCATCAGATAGTTTCTTCTGGTAGCTTCTGCTTTGTATCCTACCCCAGCTCTTTATATGATCACCGATATCTAGCTTTGAGGAGAATCTGGCATTTCTACCCCAAGCTATACATGGTATATAGTCAGATTTATTATAGGCCCTGTTTACAGCCAATAAAATATCTGTAATTTCTCTACCGAAGGGAGTTTCCCTATAAACAGGAGATTTACAAACATAACCTTCAAGGTAGATTTGATTGGGATTTTTAATATCCCCCTCATCTTCTAAAATGGCCAAATCCCTCACAAATATTGTTAGTACCAATCTATTGCTACCATCAATATATTTATTATAAGATCTTAGTTGACCCTCCACCTTAACCATAGCTCCAGACCTAATATTCTCATCAACCAAAAGCCTTTCGGATATTGTTAGAGGTAAAAAATCACTGTTCTCACTTAATCGAGGTATTTCAATTTTATAGGTATAAAACCCCTCCCCAAACATCTCGTGGCTAAATTCCTTTTCTCCAGCGATCTTTCCAACAAGTGTTACGACATTGCTGTTAATAATGTTATTAGACATTCACCCCAAGCCCCCTTCTATTCTTATGTTTCTTTTAATATAATCTATAAACATATTTATTCGTTGGACTTGAGGATTATGTTTTTATATATAAGTTTTTTTTATTTTTTTGCTGAAACATCCTTCTGATTATTTTGGGTTTGAACCCCTTCTTATCGACATGATAAATAAATTTCTAGATTATTCTTAAAATGCTATCTTATGATAGATAAAAGCAAGCTATGAGATGTTTTATCCTTAAAACGACTATGCATGCCTTTGTTGTTACATGCACAAAAAGAACCGTCCCCGTTGTGCTGTTCTTAATGATTAATTATTAAGTGTCTTTCTCTCTTTGCCACTATATCCATAGCAAACTCTCTGCCCCCGTCCATACCTTGGGCACCTAGTAGCAGCAACAAATCACCCTCTTTTAACAGATTAACTGTTTTCTCGATTGCCTCCTTAAGGGTTTCTTCATAATCATAGGGTAATGAGGTATTTGAAAAGATATTCAGATAAGCATTCCTTTCCTCATCGGTAACTTGATCCTTAGAGGTAGAATGATCTTTGCTGGAGGTAATCAATACTTTTTCTACCCCCAATAGCTTACACCATTGTCTCAAAACTTCAGCGTTTTCCTTATTAATTTCTATTCCCCTATTTCCCCGTATTGCGTTTACGATATATAAGTTATTGTACTCCAAGCTTTGAACACTGGTTAATGCTGCCTCATAGCTGGCTGGATTGTGGCTGTAATCATCAATTATCTTAAAATCCTTATCATATATAGTCTCCAGCCTTCTAGTGATGGGCCTACAATCCTTTAATGCCTGTGCAATGGAAGCTATGGGTATGTCCAACAATAATCCACAGGTAATAGCTGCTAATCCATTATATACATTGTGTTTCCCCAATAATGGCAACACTACTGGGTATTCAAATAGATCGATCTCTTTCCCTGATAGGGTAGTTATTCCTCTTTGTAGGCAGTAATTGAAACTGGTGACATTGAAGTAATCAATGCTGGAGGCAGTAATTGTTGATTTAGAATTTAATCCATAACTAATTACAAAAATATCCTTATTCCCCTCCAATAGCTTCAATCCATGTTCATCATCAAAATTTATCACTGCATAGGTTCCTTTT
Organism: Alkaliphilus serpentinus; assembly: GCF_009017255.1. Classification (GTDB taxonomy): domain Bacteria; phylum Bacillota; class Clostridia; order Peptostreptococcales; family Natronincolaceae; genus Alkaliphilus_D; species Alkaliphilus_D serpentinus. The sequence goes on from NZ_WBZB01000025.1 coordinate 51,989, forward strand.
TTTAATCCGTCAAATAGCAACTTCTTTGTATTAATATAATCTTCAAGGGTTTTGTGAAAGTTCATATGGTCCCTATCAATATTGGTATGAAGGGCTATATCAAATTCTATTCCGTAAACTCTTCTATTTTTAAGACCATGGGAGGATACCTCCATCACTAGAATCTCTACTTCTTTATCAACCATCTTCGCTAAGTAATAATAGATTTCTTCGGCAATTGGAGTTGTATATTGACACTGATAAACCTCATCATTGATCCTTATATCTAAGCTCCCCACCAAGCCTGCGGAGATTCCTTGATTTCTCAACATTTTATAAATCAGCTGAGTAGTTGTGGTTTTACCATTGGTTCCTGTAACCCCGATTATTTTCAGCTTTTTTGAAGGATAATCATAAAAGGTATTGCATAATGAAGCTAAGGCTTTTCTTGCATCCTCCACCTTTATAACAGGAATCCCTTCACAAAAGAAATTTTCTGCTGTATAGATCATCACTGCCCCTTTACTTATCGCTTCATCTATATAAGCATTACCATCAAATTCTTCGCCTTTTATTGCAACAAAAATATATCCTTCCTTTACCTTTTTAGAATTGCTGGTAACTCCTTGGATTTCTATTCCATTTATTTTCATTGCCTCAGCTCCTTATATTCCTTAGCTTGTAGAGTCAAATTGATAATTATAGTGTGTATAAAGTCTCTTTAATCTATTCAATGGGGGTGGTAAAAACTCTAGATTAATATTAAATACCCCTATAACATGAAAAAATCTCCCTTAGGAGATTCATGATAATTTTATTTTTTAATTTTTTAATTTCTGACGACCTGCATGATCAATATAGTAGTTGTCTTTATAAATTAGATCAGATATTGGTACGATTTCATAGCCCTGTTGCTGTAGCTTTTCAATTACTAAAGGTAAAAATTCTGTGATATACTTCGCGTTATTGTGAAATAAAACGATGGATCCCGGCTTAACATTTCTAGTAACCCGATCAACCACCGGCCCTGTCCCCAACTCCTTCCAATCCAAGGAATCTACATCCCATTGAATTGTATGATAGCCTAATTCCTCTGCTGTTTCTATAAGCTGATTATTATAATCCCCAAAGGGTGGTCTAAAGACCGTTGGTTGTACCCCTATGATGTCATAGATTTTATCTCCGGTTTCTTTAAGCTCTTGAATAATCTCAGCTTTACTGATTTTAGACATATGGGGATGGGTGCTGGAATGATTACCGATTTCATGGCATCTAGCATAGATTTCCTTAACCCAATCGGGATACTTATCTACCCAAAAGGCAACAAGGAAAAATGTAGATTTCACATGATATTTATCAAGGGTATCTAAGATATCATCGGTGAATTCATCTCCCCAAGCTGCATCAAAGCTTATAGCGATCTTTTTATCCTCAGTATCAACACTATATATTGGCAATCTCTTTTGTGGAGAAAAAACATCCAGGACCTCAGTACCTATCTTGAAGTAATATATAATAGCAAATAATAGAACTACTAATATAAGTCCGATGATCATCACTGTTTTTTTATTTAAAATCCATATCCTCATCTCTAATTCCCCCTGGAAAGTCCTTTTATACAAGTGTATTCAGGGAATTGAGATTTATGAATACTTATTGCTACCACAATGTATGGGTGGAAACTATTCACTCATCATGATTTCTATAAACAAAAAGACATAAAGGCTATTACTCTTGATTAGCATTTATGCCTTTCAGTTGAATTTAGTTATATATTGCATCTAAGTAGTTGCACTCATAGATTTTTTCTACTGCATCTACCTCTAGGGGCTCCCTCCTAAGCTATTTCTCATAATGAATGACAAGGTCCTTCACATGTTTTCGATTCATATCATGCTTTTTCTTCCTATTTTCCTTACTCTCAAGGACTATATCCATGTCGTAATTATCTGGATACAGTTCTTCCTTATCGATATAGAGGCTTAATCGCTTATAATTAATTTTTAGCTTTTTCTTCATTATCATCACTCCAACCTCACCCTTTGGATTGGCCTCTTCACAAACAATACCAGTTCGATTCAGACTCCTTATGAATACGCAATCTCCCACCTTGAAATTGATTTCTACCTTCTTTTCTTTTTCCTTTTTATAGTCATTAACTGTATGGTATTTTATGACCTCTGTTTCTAAAGCTACTGGTTTAACAGCCTCCAATTCCTTTGTATAGGATTCCAACTTAAATTGGCTATAATCCTTATCCTCTTTATAGGTAAGTCTATGGGCCCTTTCTATAATTCTTTTATCCATCCCAAGCCTTAGGGCAATTAAAAATCCATTACTCTCCCCAGCTTTACCTATACTCAAACGATATAAAGGCTTTAGGGTATGAATATCAAACTCCATGCAACCATTTTCAAAGCCCTCTGACTTAAAGGCAAATTCCTTAATCTCACTGAAATGGGAGGTGGCCATAATTATAGCACCTTTTTTATACAGAGCTTCAAGGATGGCTGTAGCCAAACCCATCCCCTCACCCGGGTCCGTTCCTGCCCCCAATTCATCCACCAATACCAAGCTTTCTGGGGTAACCCTTTCTAAAATATAAATGAGATTCTTCAAATGGCCTGAGAAGGTACTAAGGGATTGCTCTATGCTTTGACTATCTCCGATATCAACTAGTATATCCTTAAATATTGGAAAGGAGCTACCTTCCTCTAGGGGTACATGCAATCCTGATTGCACCATTAAGGACATTAATCCTACAGTCTTTAATGAAACGGTTTTTCCTCCGGTGTTGGGGCCTGTAATCACTAAGCCCCGATAATCTAATCCAAGGGTTAAATTAATGGGCACGGCTTCTTTACCCAATAATGGATGCCTTCCATTGACAATTACCATCCTTTGCTGATGACTTAGTTGCACTTCATTACCATCCATTTGTCTGCTTAGTTTGGCTCTTGCGAAGATAAAATCATAATTTGCCATAATCTCTACGTTTATTGATATATCCCGATGGTGATCCTCTGCCATGGCTGTTAGGTAGGATAGAATCTTATACTCCTCCTCCTCTTCCTCCATCCTAAGCTGACTCAATTGTCTTTGAAGGTTCTTAACCTCCTCAGGCTCAATAAAGACCGTTGATCCTGTATTGGATCTATCTAGAACGTCACCATGAATATTCTTTGTATACTCCCTCTTTACTGGTATAACGTACCTACCTTCCCTTACTGAAACTATATTATCCTGAAGATATTGATTATTACCTAAGGATTTCACAAGACTATCAAGCTTACTCTTCATACGATCCTCTAGGATAATGATCTTTTTTCTAATTTTAGCTAGGCCTGAAGAAGCTTTGTCATCTACTCTATTGGCCTTTATACATCGGTCAATTTCCTCCACTAACCAATCCATTTCATGAAGGGATAATCCATAGGAGGCCACCAATGGAGCAATATCCTCAGCCCTTTTCATAAAGGTCTTCATTCGTTGACTATATACCAAAAAATCCTTAATCAATGACAATTCGCTGGGCTGTAGGGCTGTTACAACCCCTAGCTTTTTTAAAATGTTTTCCATACCATTTAGGCTATATAGGGGGGTGGCTGATGGTCCATTTAATATTTGTTTTGCTTCAGCGGTTTCCCTAAGACTACTCTCTATTTTAGCCCTTATAAATCCTGGTTTCATATCCTCCACCAATTTACATCCTAAATCCGATAATGTGTATTCCTTCAGCATATCCTTAATTTTGTTATATTCTAATAGTTCTAAAGCTGTATTATTCAATGTTACATCCTCCTTCTAATTTTCACCTAATAAAAAAGCCATAAATGAACACATCATCTATGGCTATCCTATATATATTTTCGGAACCAAAATAATTGGTATAATATACCATTTAATTGACACAAAAAAACCGTGATTAACACGGCTATTCATTCCTATAGGGCCTGTGTTCTTAACATTTTATTCAGAGAAGGAGACAACAACAACTAAACCTGCCTTTAGCAGATTCTTAAAATCTCTTCTCTGATATTCAATTACTTGTTAAGAACTCTATCCAGCATAAAACAGTCTCCTTTTTCCTCTGGTTCCATAGTTATTATATTCCATTCTATGGATATCGTCAACCTTAGTTTTCTTAATTTATATTAACTTATTCATTAATTCATAATTGTCTCTGTAAGGGACGTATATTTAGATGAGAGGGGGATTATGATGATCTATAGCTTTACTACTGCAATCACTGGTTTAGGCCTATTTCTATTAGGAATGAAATATTTAACTATTGGTTTAAAATACCTAGTATCCTCCCAGATTAAAAATAAAATTAAAGGGTTGACAATTCACCCCATATTGGGATTGTTTATAGGGGCTGTCACCACCATGCTACTACAATCCAGCAGTAGCACCACCATCATTATGGTAGGCTTAGTGGAGGCAGGGCTATTATCGATATACCAGGTTACTCCCATGATTATGGGTGCCAATATTGGAACTACAATTACAGCCCAAATAATTGCCTTCAATATTGGTCCTCTAGCTGCTATTATATTGCTTCTAGGTGTAATTCTTACCCTCTTGAAGGCTAATAAAAAGGTTCAATTATTAGGAGAGGTGCTTTTAGGAGTTGGGTTAATTTTTATTGGAATCAATCTTCTAGGGGAGGGCTTAGTTCCCCTAAAAGATTTTCTTGCCTTTAAAAATGTATTAGCTGAGCTGGGAAACAGGCCAATTTTAGGGGTACTTATGGGTTTTTCTACAACTGCCATCATTCAGAGCAGCAGTACTGGAGTGGCTATTCTCCAATCCTTGGTTATGAACAATACCATTGCTGTAGCCTCGGCAATACCGATTCTGCTAGGTCAAAATATCGGCACCTGTGTTACAACCCTCATCGCCAGCCTTCATCTTGGAGGAGCAGGTAAAAAAGTGGCTGTTATTCATTTGTTATTCAATACCTTGGGAGTAATAGTGATCCTACCATTTCTACATCAGCTATATAACTTGGCTGTCTTTATGGCCCCCACCAATTATGCCCGCCAGCTAGCCCACACCCATACATTGTTTAATGTAATAACAACCCTATTGCTTTTACCTTTGTTTCCCTTGATGGTGAAGGGGGTAGAAAAGATCATTAGAGACAATTAGTAATGAGTAATAGTAATAGTAATGAGCCCCCAATAAAAATCCATAAACAATCTTCCTCTACGCCTTGAGGTCAATGACTGACAAATTAACCAGTAACCTAAATGTAAAATCACCAAACATTGGAGTTTTGAGACTGTTCAAAAGCCTTTATATTCGAGGCGCAAGAAAAACCAACACCGGAGCTTATATAGTAATAAGTGAGGATGTTGGTTTTTGAAGCACAATTATTCAGATGAAAGAGGTTAGAAATCTCACAATTCAAAGCTTATTTAACTATATGATGCTAGTTAATTTGATACAAAATAAGGAAGTATGTTTATGAAATCTTATATCAAATTCCTAGCTAAGTGACTGACACAAATCAGAGATTTGGTCATCTACTTATCAACAGTCTAATTATTCTAATTAATTAACTTCGTCATTATTTCATTACTTCTCCTTATAAACCTCTCCATAGCTTCAGGAGATAATGGTCTATGGCTGATGGTGGCTAAATCATAAATTTGTTGAGCCACCAATTTTAAGGTTTCTTCATCCTTTTCTCCATCCCCCATCATATACTGTAGCAATTGATGCTTTTTATTAAGAATAAGGGTTTCATCGGTGGGGATATGATCGAAATTCATCCCACCCATTCCATACATTTTCATCATTTCCTGCATACGTCGACTGTTTTCAGACAATATAATGATCCCTGCAACATCATCAGACTTTAAGCCTTCCATCTTTAACTTTAGGTCATCCCTGCCAAGGGCCTTCTTAAAGATATCCGTTACCTTCTGGGAATTATTCTTCATAGCTTCCTGATCTTCTGCTTCTCCATCATCCTTCAATAACTCTGCCAGATCAGAATCTACCCTTAAAAATTTAATTTTTTCATTTTTGGCCTCTAGCTGAGAGATAAAGGCGGAATCGATGGCATGGTCCAATATCACAGCCTGCAAATCATGCTCCTTTAAAAGCCTAATATATTGGGACTGTTGCATTTGATCAGTTGCATAGTAAACCTGATTCTCTAACTTTCCTTCCATGGCGGAAAGGTATTCTTCTAGGGTAACAGATTTCTCCTCTGTAGTTTTAAATAGGATAATCCCTTCTACTTGCTTAAGGAATTTATCATTTTTCAAGGAGCCGAATTTCACAAAGGGGCTGATATCATCCCAGAATTTCTTATAATCTGAGCGTTGAGACTTAAACAATTGATTGAGCTTATCAGCTACCTTCTTGGTGATATAATCGGAAATTTTCTTTACTGATCCATCATTTTGCAGGAAGCTTCTGGATACGTTAAGGGGTAAGTCTGGACAATCAATCACTCCCTTAAGGAGCAATAAAAATTCTGGAATAACCTCTTTAATGTTATCAGCAATAAAAACCTGGTTATTATATAGCTTAATTCTCCCCTCCAGTGTATCAAACTGGTTATTAAGCTTAGGAAAATACAAGATCCCCTTTAAATTGAAGGGGTAATCCATATTTAAATGAATCCAGAATAATGGTTCTCTAAAATCACTAAAGGTTTTTCGATAAAACTCCTGATACTCTTCATCTGTACATTCATTGGGCACCTTTAAATATAAAGGTTTGGGCTCATTTAGTGGCTTGATTTCTGGAAGTATTATATTGCCATCCTTGTCCTTTTCCGGATCTTTATCTGCAACATCTAAGTATATTGGGTAGGGCATAAAGGAGCAGTACTTTTCAATGGTTTCCCTGATTGTATATTCCTCTAAAAATTCAACCCCCTCTTCACCAATATGTAGGGTGATTTCTGTGCCCCTAGTTCTTCTTAAGCCCTTTTCAATTTCAAATTCTGTTCCTCCATCACAGGACCATTTAACAGCCTCGGCGCCTTCTTTATAGGAAAGGGTATCGATTTCTACGGTATGTGCCACCATAAAGGCTGAGTAAAAGCCCAATCCAAAGTGACCTATAATCTGATCCTTTTCTCCCTTGTCCTTATAGGTATTAAAGAAATCCTCTGCTCCAGAGAAGGCAATTTGATTAATATATTTATTGATCTCCTCCTCAGTCATTCCAATACCATTATCGATAAACTTAAGAGTTCTAGCGGTTTTATCCAAAACAACCTTAATGCTAAAATCAGCATCCTCCTTTAAATCTGCCTCACCAAGACTATTTAATCGCTTTACCTTTGTTATGGCGTCACAGCCATTGGAGATTAGCTCCCTTATAAATATGTCTTGGTCGGAATACAACCACTTCTTGATTATCGGAAAAATGTTTTCACTATGAATAGACAAGCTACCTCTTTGTTTACTCATGTAAATCACTCCTTCTTATGTATTTAATTGAGGATAAATATCCCTTTTACAGATTTATGATACAACTGAAGGAGTAATATGTCAATAAAAAATTAGCACTCTCAATGGTCAAGTGCTAAAAAAGATGAAAAATAAAACCCCAAGGAAATTGGGGTTTTAGTATTATCTATTGATTTTTAAACTCAAGCCCCTTATTAATGGCGGTTAGGTTTACATCCATTAACTGTGGACGTTTAGCTGTAAGCTTTGTCATTGCCTTTTCTACCTTATTAAAATCGATTAACTTTAGATGGGGTATTAAAGCTCCAAGGCAAATCATATTGGCAATACTAGGGTTTCCTAGCTCATTGGCCATATCTGTGGCCGGTATTTCAATAACTGTGATATCATCCCTCTTGGATTCTAGCTTCGCTAGAGAGGAGTTTACAACCAGCACTCCGCCTGGCTTAACCCTTGGAGAAAACTTTTCATAGGCTGGTTTATTTAAAACAATTGCACAATCAGCATAATCAATAACATGAGAATAGATTTCCTCATCTGAAAGAATAACAGAACAGTTGGCTGTTCCACCACGCATCTCAGGTCCATAGGAGGGTATCCAGCAAAGCTCTAAATCTGAGCCCATTCCAGCATAGGCCATAACCTTACCCAAAAACATTACCCCTTGGCCTCCAAATCCGGCAATTATAACCTTATCCATCATAAGCTCTTTACCTCCTCTGTCACCTTTAATTCACCCATTTGATAAACAGGCATCATATTTTCACGCAGCCACTGTAAGCTGTCTACAGGAGAGATTCCCCAGTTGGTTGGACAGGTGGATAATACACTTACAAAGGCAAAGCCTAAACCTGCCATTTGTACTTGGAAAGCCTTTTTAATGGCCTTCTTGGCTTGATTAATATTCTTTGGTGAATCCACTGAAACGGCAGCTACATAAACTGCACCTTCTAGATTAGCAATCAGTCTTGGTAAATCTATTGGATATCCAGTGGTTGATACATCCTTCCCATAGGGGCTAGTTGTTGTCTTCATTCCCTCAAGGGTTGTTGGTGCCATTTGTCCACCGGTCATTCCAAAAATTGCATTGTTTACCATTATTGAAGTAATTTTTTCCCCTCTGGCAGCAGCATGGATAGCATGCTGAGTACCTATAGCAGCAATGTCTCCATCCCCTTGATAGGTGAAGACAATTCTATCTGGAAGGGATCTTTTTACACCGATTCCAACTGCTTGGGCTCTACCATGGGCAGCCCCTATAAAATCGCAGCTGAAAAAGTTTTGGCTAAAGCCCGCACATCCTACTGGGGAGATTCCTATAGTGTCCTCTATAATATCTAATTCTTCCATAACCTCTGCAATTAATCTCATAATGGTTCCGTGGGTACATCCAGGACAGAAGGAAAATGGAACATCTGTTAAGCCTTTACTTCTACCGAATATCTTTTCCATTACTACACCTCCCTAGCAGCTATGCCAAAGGTATTTTCAACATAGTCTAATATTTCATGTTCTGTAGGTAGCATACCACCTTGTCTTCTGTATAAATGAACAGGTACTTTACACTCAACTGATAGTTTAACATCTTCAATCATTTGACCAGTGTTTAGCTCTACTGTAACAATCCCTTTAACTTTATCTTTAAAGGGTAAAAAGGCTTTCTCAGGATAGGGCCATAAAGTAATAGGTCTAATGAGTCCAAGCTTAATTCCCTTCTTGCGTGCATTTAATACTGTACTCTTACAGATTCTTCCGGTAATTCCATAGCTAACAAGAAGGTATTCAGCATCTTCTGTATAGAATTCCTCCCAATGCTGCTCCTTTTCTTGTATATCCTTATATTTAGCTTCCCAAACCAGATTATTAGCCTCACCAATTTCATTGGTTAAGGAATAGCTGGCTAAAACTCTCTTTTCTCTTCCTCTAGCACCATCAACTACCCAGTCTCTATCCACTGCTGGTGCTTCTGGTCTTTCCTTTAAAACCACAGGCTCCATCGTTTGACCTAAGAAACCGTCAGTTAAAAGCAATACAGGATTTCTATATTTATCTGCTAAATCGAAGGCCATCATGGTATAATCATATAATTCCTGAGCCTTAGAAGGAGCTAAAACGATGGTTCTATAATCCCCATGGCCACCGCCCCTAGTTGATTGGAAATAATCGGATTGAGCAGGACCTAGTCCGCCTAGTCCTGGACCACACCTATTTACATTAACGATTACCATTGGTAGTCCTACAGCAGCACTATAGGAGATACCTTCTTGCTTTAAGCTTACTCCGGGGCTTGATGAAGCAGTCATAACCCTTGTTCCTGTACAGGCTGCTCCATAGCACATGTTTATAGCTCCTATTTCATCCTCTGCCTGAAGAACTGTACCTCCATGCTTAGGCATATGGGCTGATAGGTATTCCACCACTTCTGTAGAGGGTGTAATAGGATATCCAAAAAATACTTTACAGCCTGATCGAATGGCAGCTTCGCCAATTATTTCATTACCCTTCATTAGTACCTTTTCCATGTATTATATCACTCCCATCTATACTCTATTTGTAAACCTCTATCGCTACATCTGGACACACAGTTGCGCATAAGGCACAGCTAATGCACTTTTCTTGATCTGTACAGACAACTGTAAAGTATCCCTTTTGATTTGACTTATCTCCGATTGCTAGAATTTTCTTGGGACAAATATCAACACAAAGGTTACAGCTTTTGCAGTACTGGCTTAATATTTTTACCTTTTCCAATCTAATCCCTCCTTTAATTCTTGATCTTATTTCTAAAAATATTTTAAGAAATAAAATTTAATCCTAACTATAGGATACAGAATATTAGCTACATTGTGAAATATGAGAATTAAATATCAGTAATAAGTAAAAGTGATTACTGTTGATGGATATAGAATAAAATGTTATTATTATATTGATTCAGCAGAGCTGAATCATAAATGAAGAATGTAGAATTTAGAATGTAGAAAATTATAGATTGAAAATGGAGAAATGACAATTGAAAATTGAAAACTAAGATAAAAATAAGAATGGTTTTAGAATGCCTATTTTAACTAAAATATAGGTTTTATAATTAACTTTAACTCACCAATTTTTTATTTCATTTTACACTTTTAATTGTTACTTATCACTTATTATCTATTACTCATTACTAATTACTCATTACTCATTACTAATGATCTTTGTTATATTTCATTCTTCATTCTTAACTCATAATTCTTAATGATCTTACCGAAGGGGTGATTCCATGGATATCCGCCAGTTACAATACTTTATAGCAGTAGCAGAAAATTTAAGCTTTACTGAAGCATCAAAAGAATTATTTGTGGCTCAATCAGCCGTTAGTCAGCAAATTGCCGATTTAGAAAAAAAGATTGGAGCCAAGCTATTTATTAGAAATAAGAGGACTGTTAAACTCACCAATGCTGGACAGGTTCTTTTAAAGGAAGCTATTGGTCTTGTAAATAAAACTCAAGAGGCCTTGGAAAAAACAAGACAAGCAGATTTGGGTATTATTGGGAATTTAAAGATAGGATTTTTAGGCTATACCGAAAGGCATTTTCTCCCCCATTTGATTAGACAATTTAGAAGAAGTTACCCAAAGGTGGACCTACACCTAAATCAATTTAATCATGGCACTTTAATAGAGGCTTTAAAGGCAAAGGAATTAGACATAGGCTTTACCTTATCCTTTGGAATTGATAATATTGGAGATTTAGAGGGTAAAAGGATATTTACTGAAACCATTTCTGTTGCCATGCATCAAAAGCATCCCCTAGCAAATAAAGAAATTTTAAAACTTGAGGAGCTTGCCGATGAGCGTTTTATCGTGTTAAATAGATTGGAATCTCCCCAGGGCTTTAACAAAACCCTATTAATGTGTAGCAACAGTGGTTTCTCCCCCAATATCGTTAGGGAACCTAGGCTTATAAACACTGTACTTCTCTTAGTGGATGCCGGGATGGGAATCGCAATCGTTCCTAAAAGTCTAAAGCTATACTCCAGCCCCAGCCTTAGATTTATTGATATTGATGGGGAGCAGACGGAGGATCAGCTAGTGGCGGCATGGAACAAATCTAACGAAAATCCTTCTATTCCCTTATTTTTAAAGGAACTGGAAGGTATAAATGAAGAATATTTTCAAAGGTCCAGTATCTAACACTGGACCTTTATTATAAGCGTATATCATTTCATCATCTCTGATAAAACTCTTATCTCCCCTTCTATTGCATCCACCTCTCTTTTTTTCTGTAGCAATAATGAGTTTTTCATCCGATGTCGAATACTTGTAGTATCAACGACTTTGGAGGTAGTTACATGTCCGTAAATCTTATAAATATTAAAACTTATACAGATGGTAAAGCCGCTTTTTTAGTCGGTTCATTAAAACAAATGGGTTTACCACAAATTATTGATAATCATATGATTAGCGAGATGTTCAGCCAAGTTGATGCTAATTCTTTTGTTCGATTTGGTATTAAGGTTCAGAGCGTTAACTTTGACACCATTTCCAAGGTTCTGTGGGGTACTTATGAAGTAGATTGTGAAGAGGATGGTGTCATTCAAATTGGTTATGGTTATAGTAAGCAAAAACGTCAAGATTAGAAACAACTGAAAGTCTCACTGGGAGCTGCCAGTGGTACCTTCGTTAATGCGAAAGTTTTATCCATCAACATGGATGACAAGGCTTATAATAAAGAATAGCTAGATGATGTGGAGGATCTTCTGAAATTGTTGAAAATAAATCCAGATACGTTCTACTACATTGCAGATAGTAACTTGTTTTCACATGAAAATCTACTCAAGGCGAATACTAGAAATATTAATCTCATTACAAGAACTCCTTACAACACCAAAGCTACTAAAGTATTGATTGAAAAAGCCTGTAGAGACTTTAAAAACATGATACCTATAGAATCGAATGATAAAAAGTCTGCTCGATACAGTATTATGGAAGCTTCAGGTGACTATAAAGAAGTACCTTTAACGGTACTGCGTTTGCTATTCAGAAGACCTTTGTAAAAAGAATGAATAAAGCTTTTATAAGCAGGTGTCTTCTGAAAGCGATGCTCTTGATAAATTGATTAAACAGTATTCCAAACGAACCTGCACATCCCTTAAAGATGCTGAAATTGAAATTCAAAAAATAGTCTCTAAAGCACTGAAGAAGTTCAAATATCATAGTGTAAATGTTGATAACAAGAAGTCACAAAGCGGAAACCTGGTAGATCTTCTAATAAATCAGACTCTGATACTTTAGAGCTTTGCTATTACATGCAAATTTCCAGTCAAATGGACAATAAGGGGATAGAAAAAACCTTCTAAGTCAATCTATGTTTGTGTTTTGCAGCAATGATCTAATGCCAATGCTTGAACCATTTTCAAAGAATACAAGACTCAAGGTCAAGTTGAAAAGAAATCTCAACAGTTGAAATCGCCTCAACCACTCAACTAGTCAACTCCTTGTATTTGAATTTTTCAAAGCGAATCTATGCTTCGATGTACCTACTTCTGATAGATGTGATGGATTTGTCTATTGCTGAATATGTTGTTCGTCGTGAGATGGCAGAAAACGAAGAAGTGATCATTGGCCCAGGAAAGTTCAAAATGACTCGTCCTTCATTAGTTGCCATTTATTAATTCTTTTACAGTATCCAAACCATTGTTTATTACGCTGGGGCCCAGACTCAGCGAGATTTTACGCACGCTATTAATAATAGCATTAAGACGATTCTCTGATGCTTAGGCATACCAAAGGACATCTTTATACGTGGTGCCACTTATTTTTAAAAACCTAAGAAAAACCTTGAAAAAGTTATATCCACTTCAGCGGAATGTGAGTCTAAATTAATTTCACCCTTGTGCAATTAGTACCTCTTTTATTTTTAAAGACTTTAATAAACCTAGACCTTTTAGAATCAAAGCACTGTATTGGTTGAATCTCTAAAATAAAAAATAGCTCCTTTATCTTTTCATCAGTAACTATTGGCTGAGGAGTTTCCCATTCAACTTCAAAATCTTCATTATCAAGAAATTGATTCTCATCTAATAACAAGGGTTCCATACAGCTTACCACTTCAAAGGCAGTTCTTTGAGTAGATAGACTTCCTATAACATTTATACTGGTAATCTCTTTAAAATCTTCCAGCGGGGGAAATTGCTGAAGGTTTATAGTTTTGACATCGTTAAACCCTCCAGTTAATATATTATTAAAAGTACTAAAATCAAGGGGTATAGTTAATTCTTTTTTTATATGTAAGTAATCCTTTCCTACTGAAAACCTCTTGGTTTTCAATGTAAATTCAAACCTAACTCCTTCTACTTCCCTTACTCTAGCTGTAATTCCCTGATTTTCTAAATAGTAATCCTCTGTATCCAAATAATAATTAGTCTGCTTTATTGTTGAAATGACATCAAAATTTTCATAAAGATACTCCTTTAATCTTAAAAAATCGCTTTTACATAGTAAGTACTTTAACTCCATTTCAATTACTGGTTCTTTTATAGCTATCAACTCCTTTAAAGATTAGTAGTTATGTTAAATTCAAAATTATTTTATTATATGTCATATATATATTATCTTATAAACTTTACTGGCATATCTTTTGCTTTATTTAGATTGCAGAATTCATATGATCCTTATGTACTATTATCTCATGTTGTTTATACTTCACATATACATCAAAGTCTTTAGGAGTTCCGATATCAAAAAAAATATTTTCTACTTTATAAGCTAATACTTCGCCCTCAAGTATATATTTTTCTAAGACCTTATCCAATTGTGAGTAAATGGGCATAATTCTCAATACTTCTTTATTAAATAAGTATAAACCTCCGTCAATATACTCTTCTTCTGTTTCATTACCTTTAGGTATAAAATCTGTAACTTTATTTTCCTGATTAATTCTTAATCTTCCGAAACGCATATCTGGCCTATACTTTGTAGTTAATATTGTAACTTTAGAGTGAACTTTTATCATTTCATTAAGATTAATACTACAAAATACGTCTCCATACCCAACTAGTACTATATCAGTTTCAATAAGCTCACTTGCTTTTTTTAATGCTCCTCCTGTACCTAATTTATCGTTTCCCTCATTGCTATATATGATATTTATCCCCCTGTAATTGTAACCAAAATAATCAACAATCATATCACCTAGATAGCCTATAGCAAGTATTATTTTATTTATGCTGTCACCCATTTCATTAATTATTTCATCTAATTTATATCTCAAAAATGGTATCCCCTCGATTTTTACCATTGGCTTTGGTAGTCTGTTTTTTGTTATCTCCCTCAATCTTTTTCCTTCTCCGCCAACTAGTAAAATAACATCTATCATTTTTTCTCCTCTCCCCTTATTTCTAAATTCAAACTAACTACATCCCTTTGATGAATGATAATATTTAGTCAGTTCAGAGTGCAGCTGTTTATATTCTGCTATTAGAGTTTCTTTATCAAATGAATTCTGTTTAAATTTTAAGCTTAGTATTTTATCTTTTAACTCTTCCTTATTCATATTATCAGCCTCTATTGTTATAAATGTCTGACTTTTCATGATTGTTTGATATAAATCATAAAAATTTATTTGTGCATTTATTACGTCTTTATTAACCCAAAAATCACTTAGTTTTTTCTTGGTGTTTCTTCTTGAAACAGTATCATAGGTAATCTTTAGATAAACATAATAATCAACATGAAATGCATATGGATTCTTTTTAACTATATTTATAATGTCATCAAACAATCCATCCAATGTGTTATAACCTCTTTTCAAACAATATCCATAGGTTATGGCTATTACGGAAGGTAGTGCTCTATCAGCAAAAGATAGTTTAGTTAGTGAGCTTTTCTTTCCTAATTCTGCCCTTTTAATTTCTAAGTCTAAGATAAACTTTTCATTGATTCTAGCCTCTAGAAAATTTGTTGGAGGTGGTGGAAAATTTGATGCCATTTTACCAGTCTCAGGTACAACAAAAAATCCATCAGATTTCAACGATGATAATAATGTAGTTTTCCCCGCATTGCATACACCCTCAATTACACAAAACCCTTTATTCATATACACAAGCTCCTTTTGTATTGATTATTATCGGGTCCATCTTTGCAAAAATAAATCATATTCAAACAATTCATTTTCTTTGAAAAATACTTCAATCTCATAATTACTCTTATCAAGATTAGAACAGTGAAGCAAATTACGTGCAGGGTGCATGGATAAATCCCCCCTTATAGTACCTGATATGCCTACTTTTCCACAAACCTCATTTGCATTCTTATTGCCATTAATGCCCTCTACAACTAATACTATTACAGGACCTTCTGTATGATATCGCAACATTTCATCAAAATATGGTAAATCAAAACAGTTTGAATATAGATTACACATTATTTCTTCATTTAGATTTACCATCTTAATTCCAATTATTTTTAAACCTTTCTTTTCAATTCTTTTGATTATTTCTCCCACTAAATTTCTTTGAATAGCTTCAGTTCTTATTAAAAATAAAGCCCTGCTAACTTTATCCCGTTCATTCTCAATACTTAATCCTTGTTCAAAGACATCTATACTCATACTAACCTCCATAAATTAAATAATTCTCCAAATTCAAAATACCACCTTTAGAAGACTATAAATTCTCCATTATTAATCATAACTTCATCGCCATCATTTATTCTATCAAAAATGTCTTGGTCAATTATTGCAGGTTTACCCTTCTCTCTTAGAATAATTGATAGATGACATAGTAAAGATCCTCTTCGAAAAACAAAACCCTCAACATGCTCAATTAATGTAACAAGCGTTTCTTTTGGATATTCACAGACTAATATTGTATCTGTACGTTCATTAATTATTTTCTTTTTAATTTCTTTTATTTCATCACTTTTTTTCATTTCTGATAGTTTATGTCCCATTCTTATGCTTACTTCTTGTATATATTTATCGAATACGGATATGTCATTAAGAATTTTTACTTTCCCCTTTGCTATTCCACTTGATAATATATTGCTACTTAGATAAGTATTTCCAATCTTTGTTTTTTCAACTGTTAGGTCAAACAAATATATATCCTCTTTATTACCAATCCATTCTAGTCTAACCTCACCGTATTTTTTTTTTATAATAGCCGTCATATTTATAATCTTTTGTATTACTTCTTTAGAAATAGTTAAGGGGTTTTTCTCTATATCTCTTACTTGCCATTTCCCATCATTAGGATTGAGGAAGTATTCTTGTTCAAACTCTTCAATTGTTTCACTTATTATGCTTCCATTCAAATCTACAATATATTTTGTTGGATTAAAGCCTTCATATAATCCAGTGAAACCACCCTTAACAGTTTCAATATATATTTTTCCATCCAAATAAGTTGAGAAACCACAATATTCTGTTGAAATTGACTCACCTATCCTCAATACCTGGCTATCTTTATATTCTTTATTTATAATTTCTTTTAAATATTGTTTATCTATCAACATGTTTTTCTTTCCATCTACTACTTCGATTATATTGCTTCTCATGTAGAAAATAATATTATCAACATCATTATGATATTTATCATTACTGCTAAAGTAATAGATAAACCTTTGTAAATTAATATTGTTCTCTTTGCAATACTTTCTAACAGGTATTTTTTTTTCAAGCCATCTTGAGTGCATTGATGTACAGTTTTGTAGATTGAACTTTGTTACCATAGCATCTTCAGTTTCAAAGATATTTTTTTCCATAACTGCTGATAATGTTGTAATTGGTCTTACTTGTAAAAAATATAAAGTACCCATAGTGTATACCCATTCAACGTCTATGGGCTTTTCTCTCAATATCTCAATATCTAATAAGCTTTTAATTAATTCATCAAAAGGGTAATCTATGCTTTCTGAACAAATTTCTAATTTATTAAAAATTTTGCATTCACAAAAACCTGAGCCACTAACTACTTCTTTGCTACCATCTTTGGATACTTCTATAACTATTTCACGTTCATCCATGGTAACAGGATTAGCAGTAAAGGCTACCCCTCCAAATTCTGGTATTATTTGCTCTTGAACTATTAACGATATGGCATAATCTCTTCTTTTTCCTACAATTACATCTATCATGTCATTAAATGAAGATATCCAGCATAGCTTTATTGCGTCTATAAATTTATTAAACTGGTAGATATCTCCAATACTCTTATATAATCCAGCACAACTTGACAATTCATTATCTTCAATACTTGAAGAACTCCTTACTATAATTGGCTTTTTTAACTTTTCATAGGTATCATATAAAACATTTAAGACTTCTTCATTGAAATGACCATTATATATTTTTTCTCTAATTTCATCATATTGAAAAAGCTCATCTCTACTTTCTTCTATAGTAATATTATTGTTTATTACATAATCCTCATATAATTCTTTTGTAAGTACATACCCTTTTGGGACTGTATAACCCCTATTTATTAAGATATTAAGCCAATATGCCTTACCACCTAGATAGTTTTCATCGTAGTAAATACAGTCTCTTAAACTTCTAACAAAGCCCATCATCTTTTCCCCTTATCTAAAAATATTTTTAGTATTTGATTTTAAATTTAAAGATGTGTAGAAATCATTAATTTTATTAACTAACTGGTCATTTTCTCTATAATTATCAACTAAAGTATAGTACTTATCACGGATTTTTGAAAAATCTTCGATTCTACTATTCAACAACTCCTCGAAGGCGTCATAACACATCTTATCAAACTCAACCCTTAGGTTGTTGAAAAAATCATCATTTAGATTTAGTTTCAGTTCTAATTTCATTTTAGTAGGCATCCTTAATATTTCTCTAAAATCTAATATGTTATTAATTATCTTTAATAAATAAGAATATATTTGTCTTATTTCTTCATTTTTAAATTTTATACTTCCATCTTCATTAATTAAATCTTCTTTTTCAATCCTTCTTCTTATTGGTGTATTATAATAAGGAATTATTGATACAGTTAATTTTTTGGGTGTTACATTAAATTCCCTTAAGAACTTAACACTCTCCATCAATGTTTCTCTTGATGAATAAGGATTGAACATAATATATCCAATATTTAGCCTTAAAGTTGAATTAACATCACACTTAAAGCCTATTTCGTTGAGTTCCCTAAGTTTTTTTATAACGTCAGTTACACCAGCTACTCTTCCATAAATTTTTAACTCATCTTCATTTATAGATTCGATTCCAGTAAATATACCTCTAAGCCCAATTTTTCTTAATTCATCTATAGAATCAATGTGCAGGTTATCAGGTCTACACTGAATGAAAAAATTTAAGTTTTTTATTTCACTTCTCTTAATATATCTGGTAAATTTATCTATTTTTTCTCTCGCATCACTCAGCCTTCTAGGAACAAAATTGTCGTCTTCAAAAATAAACTTCCTAATTCTGAAGGTGTTATATAAATTCTGCATTTCTTCAACAATTGACTCTACTGATCTTTCTCTATAATTCTTCCCTTTTTGTAACTTAGAAAATGATTGTACAGAGCAGTAGCTACAGTTCATATAACAGCCTCTACTACCAATAATTTGTGCCGCAATCTCATCTCCAAATTTTTTATGTAATTGAAATAAAACATCTCTACTCATGAAAGGAAGATCATCTAAATTGTCAGTTCTTTCTGATGGTTCATTAATAATAATCTTCCCGTTCGAATCCTTGAAGGCTATACCTGGTAAATTTTTAGTTGTTTCTCTCTTTAATAGCCTATCTAAATACATTATAAAACTCTTTTCACTCTCACCAATAAATACTGCATCTACTATATCATGTAGGAATAGTTCAGGTCTTATAGAAGGCCCATGTCCACCAATAACAATAGTAGTTTTTCTATTAGACTGCTTATATTTTTCAAGAAAATTAACTATATCTTCTGTTTTAAAGCCCACAACTGAAATACCCAATACATCATGTTCTTCTAAAAGAACTTTATCATAAGCTATATCAACGCTATCGCCATCTATACAAGGATCATAAATGGAAACTTTGTATGAAGTGCTTTTCTTTATTACTGATGCTAAAATAGAAATACCCAATGGTTCAGATATTTTCTTAATATTAAACATTCCATTAACTAAGAGAACCTTTTTCACTAACCCAACCACCTCAAATTAAAACAACTCTTCGTATGTTATTTTTTTATAATTTTTTTTCATGAAAATTATGGCTTCTTTACTTTTTAAAATATTGTATTCTTTTTCTCTGCTCTCATTGTAGTTATCATTAATATTACTGGATGAGTACCCAATATGAGTCACTAATTCTAACACATTGCCTTCTATTTTTGGTAATTGCACCAACAAATTGTCTAGGGTAGCACCTTCATCATAAAAATCAAGAAAGCATCTATCAGTACACTTTATTCCATTTTTTCTTAAGGTTGCTGTCATTTCTTCGTTGATTGATCTTACAGCTAAGTTATATTTTTGAGCTAGTTTCACAACAACACTGAAAACTTGACTTAATTCATGTATATGGTTATGCGTATCTAAGTAGCTAATATTTACAATTGATTTTACTTTATCTATTTGAGATTCAAATTCTCTTTCAATTATTTCTTCTTTTATAGAATACTGAACCCTGCCGTCTTTTCTAAAAAACTTAGGAAAATTATAATTAACTAAATACTCTAAAGGATATTCACTGTACATGGGTTTACCAAGGGTCAGGTTTAAATGGACACCAAAAGCAATATTAGATTTTTTTAAGCTGCCTAGATTATTCAATATACCATTTGCTAATATTGATGTTCCAGTAATAATGCTATAAAAGACAGCCTCTTCAATTCCTTCATTTACCTCCCTTGATATTCCATAATCGTCAGCTGTTACTATAATTTTTTTCATTATGGGCTTCCCTCCTCGGGGTTTTATACTTAACAACCTCTTTAGTATAAAAGAACTTTAATATTTGATTTATTATGTATTTTAGAGGTCCTAGATTATAAAGAAATAAATATATCATTAGACTAAAGGATGAAATCAATAAATGCTTCCCTTTATACTCTTCAGTAGTAAGCTTATTAATAATAGATGTAGTAATTATACAATAAAGACCTATCATTAGTAGCAATATAGGATTATATATACATAACAAAGATAAAAAAAGAGGTGCACAAAGCCATATCATGTTCATAATAATCCTTTTGAAAATGAAGTACCAAAATAGTAAGGGTAATTCATTATTAAGACTAGATTTAACATATTTATATAATTCATAGAAGCTGTTTGCTGTATGAAACCAAACTGAATGCTGTTTAATTATTGAAGTTAAATCCGGTGGAGCTTCGTTAAATTCTAAAGTATTTATTGTATATATTTTCTCCTTGTTACTTTTAAGAAAAAAATATAAGGAAATATCTTCACAAAAAAAGTTTTCTGGAAATATACAATCTCCAACTTTATCTTTCCTTAAAAATAACCCTCTGCCAGCTATGATTCCGCCATTACCATATAAATCTTTCCACATATTAACAGAAAGTTCAAAAATTGTCTGATGATATGCGTATCCAAGTGAAAATAGATTATTATTTAAGTTGCTAAAAAAAGAAATCCTCTGCTGAAGGTAATTTACCTTGGAGTCTTTGAATTTTTCTGACACATGTAAGAATGTATCTTTTTGAGGTATAGAATCTGCATTATATATTCCTACTATGTTTGCTTCTTCCATTCTTAATTGGTTAAAAGCATAGTTAACCTGTTCAGCAGAACTCCCATATTCTTCAGGGTACATAAGTACCTGATATTCAAATATGGTAGTATTAGATTGTAAGTATTCCTCTAAAATATCATGGGTATGAGGTTTTACTTTTTCCTTGTTAGTTGTAGCAAAAACTATTTTTACTTTGTTATTATCATAGTTTATTCTTTCAAAGGCCTTTATACATTGTTTTATTCGAAGTTGCTCTTTATACACAGGAATAATGATTAAAAATTTATGTAGCTTTTCATAATCAACTTCCTTTTTCTTTAAAACTAAATAAACTTTATATAGTTTTAATAACTTAAATAATCCGAACAGTATTAATACGATTGTTAAAACCATTATAAAATTCATATTTAACCTCTTGTCATTAAATATATTTTCTAGCAAAATAGGTAATACACTTTATTACCATCAAGTAAGTTTCTCATTTGCTTGTTATACGAATGCCACCTACAATCATAAAGGTTGCATTCATCAACAACTATATTATTTATCTTTTCTTTATGTATTTGTGAGGCCCAAATTTGACTAAAAGTTTTTTCAAATACATTTCCTATCCTGTGTTTATCTGGCCTATTTACATAATAGCAACAAATATAAAGATCTCCATATGGATCAATTAGTGCATGAATTGGAGACATCCAACATTTTTCATTAATAATCGACTTCTCTAATCCAACAACAATAACCTCGCTATTGATTTGTTTTAGAAGCTGTGATAGTTCTTTTGCCTGCTGAACAGTTATTTCGCATTCTGAATTTCTTTCAGCTTTTATTGAGATTAAATTTAAATCTAAATATGTTAACTCTACGCATTGGCTAGGTATCATATCTATGTTACGATTAGAAACCAGCAGTTTACTAGAAACTTCAATTGTTGAACCATTACTTTTTTTTAGTTCAATCAACTTTTTTAATCCATCAAATACTTCATAAAAGGTGCTGTCATATAATGAAATTCTAATATAAGATGCATTGTTTATAATTAGATTGCTTATTTCATCATCTAATAATATTCCATTAGTCATAATCCCAAAAGCTAATTTTTTATCTTCTGTAATGTAGGTTATCATTTCTTTAATATATGGATGAAGCAAGGGTTCCCCACCACCACAAAATTCTATAGATTCAACTCCGTACTCTTTTAACTCTGTGATTAGTTTTTTAAATTTCTCAAAATCCATGTAAATAGGGTTATAATTATCAGATTGACATATACAGCCCTTGCAGTCCAAATTGCATCCATAAACAGGATATATTATTGCTGTTCTTGGTTTACATATACCACCATTGTATAATATTTTAGCTTCATTATAATAAGTTAAAATCCTTGAATATGCCATATACAGTACCTCTATCAATAATATTATATTTTTAGATATTAGTTAGTAATAATGTCATCTGCTTTAAGATAGCAGTCACAATATTCTCTATTTCTGATATTCGATAGTGCATTCCTAATGATATCTACTGTTTTATCAATATGTTTATTTACTTCTTCGCGACAATCTTTTCTTAAAACTAGATTCCCCTCAATACCTGCTCCATAATTAACGATTAAAGCAATAGTTGCATAGCACAGTCCTAATTCCCTCGCTAGAATTACCTCGGGTATATTAGTCATGCCAACTACATCTCCACCAAGAATACTATATGCTTTTACTTCAGCTGCAGTTTCAAACCTTGGTCCATCAACTCCTACATAGCAACCACTTTCTTTATAATCAACACCTATTTTTTCACAGGAATTAGCCAAGACTTGCCTTAAGCTATTACAGTAGGGGTACGTAAAGTCAACAAAAGCAAATTCATCTTTATTATAGACTGTGAAAATCCTATACTTTGTAAAATCCAAAAATTGATCTATTATAATATGGTCTCCTGGTTTATACTCAGGCCTTAAGCTACCTACAACTGATGTTGCCAATATTGAATTAACCTGCAACAGCTGCATTGCTTTCATTATTCTAAGATAATCAACAGAATGAGGTGGACATGCCCCTTTCCTTATATTTCTAACAAAGAAGTATATATCTATTCCATGAAAATCTCCAGATAAATATTTTATACTTTCTAAGTCAACTATTATTTCCTTTTCTATATATGAATCGCATATTCTATAAAACTCAAATCCCGTACTGCCAATAATACCTACTTTCACTAAAAACACTCCCCTTACTATTATAACAATAAAAATCTATCTAATATAATTCAAGAGTAGCCTTTCTTTTTGCTATATGCTCTGTAATTATAATGAACATATAACCCAAGGCTATATATACTATACCTACAAAAATTTCCTTAACTATCAAGCTGTATATAACTTGAGTACTACCTCCATTCATCAATAAATTTGCAGCTTTTATACTTCTTGTAATTGGTAAGCAATAGGATATTATTCTGATTGAATTAGGAAGAGTTTCGATTGGAAAGTTTGCTCCAGTTAGTGCTATTAAAATCATAGAAACTATATTGGCAATGAAGTTCATGCTACTCGTTACTAATCCAAAACTTCCAAGTAGTAATCCTAATCCAGCCACTGAAAACATTGCTACTAGTGCAATAATTATAAATATCGGAATACTAATGTTACTAAAACTAACATTAAATACAATTGAACCAATAATTAATCCAATAGCCACCGTGGATAGAGAATCTATGATATGAACAAAACCTCTTTGAAAAAATGTTAAGAATTTATTAAAGGGAGCGGCAATAATCATTTTTAATGTTCCTGCATACCTATCCATCACAAAAACATGACCAATACCAAAAATTGAATTATATATACACAGTAGAAATGAATTTCCAATTACCCAGGGTGTTAGATCATTTGTTTTAAAGCTATACTTTGCTAGTAAGCAAAAGAACAATAATTGAAAAATGGGATTTAAAACTTTTACAAAAAAATATGTTTTTGGTTCTATCCATCCAAATAATGCTTTAAAAGATAACCAAGATTGAACAAAAAATCTTTCTATACCTTCAAAACTCATATTAAACAACTCCTAACGTAGCCTTTATTCTTGTCTTATTATCAATTATCTTAAAAAGTATATTTGACAAAATGAAGTATATTATTGTAATCGTAGTTAAAATACCAAAGTATTTACAAAATATGTCATTGCCCTCTAAACCCTCAACTGATAATCGTAATAATTTTACAGCCCAGGTTGGAGATAGTATATAGCTTAATGGAATTGTCCACTTTGGTAATATCTCTATAGGAAATAATATGCCACATAATATAAAGACTGGATATTCAATACAATTCATTAATATTCTTGAGCTTCTTGATAAAGTAAAAACTGCAGCAAATAGCATAGAAATGCCCATAAAAGATGCAATTGTAATAATCATTGAAATACCAAAAGCCATAGGATCTTTAATATACATATCTCCTCCTAAAAATAACCTAACAAATGCAAATGATATAAAAAAAGGTAATAAACCTAACATTGTATTTCCTAAAATTTTGCCAAGGATTATAACTTTGAAGTTTGTTGGAGTATTATAAATTACCTGTAGAGTTCCCATATATCTTTCACGTTCTATATCGCCAGCTGATGAAAAACATATACAACTCCATAATGTTAATATCCCTGTGCCCAATACAGTATATGCAACAAAGTTGTCATGGCCTGAATTAATAAACATTTTGTATGTTATTAGCGAATAAATTATTGGTTGAATGAGTAAGCAAAACCTGAAAGTAGGTCTGGTTACTGCTTCTTTCATCTGTAGCTTAGCAGTAGAATATATTGTTTCTAATACAGTTATCATATACTACCTCCTACCAGTCTTACATAAGCATCTTCTAGTAAAGCTCCTCTTTCATTTACAGAGATAACTGTGTTGTTTTTTAGAACATTTAGTACATTTTGTGTTATATTATGAGTGTTTTTAAACTGTATTAGTATTAATTGCCATTGATCATTTTTTTTGACTGCTACAGTTTCTACCCCTTCTATTTTTTTAATCTCTTCAAGTTCTTTATCGTAAATACCTAATACATTTATTTCAAGTACTGAAGTTATTCTATTTTGCTTCTTCAAATTAACTGGGGTATCCAATGCTACAATCTTACCCTTGTTAATAATTGCAATTCTATCACATAGCTCATCAGCTTCATGCATATAATGTGTTGTTAGTAATATAGTTTTTCTTCTCAACGAAAGCTCTTTTATTATATCTCTTAGCTCTCTTGCTCCAATTGGATCCAATCCGATTGTCGGCTCATCTAAGTAAATTATCTCAGGATCATTTATTAATCCCCTAGCTATTTGTAATCTTTGAATCATCCCCTTTGAATAGGTTTCAACCTTTAAATCACCTTTTTCAGAAAGCCCTACTAGCTCTAGCAATTCGTCTATTCTTTTATCTCGTATATTTTTCCTAATCTTGTATAGATTTGAAAAATATACCAAATTATCTCTTCCTGATAATCTCCTATATACACCTAGCTCCCCGCCAAAAATAAAATTTATATGCTGCCTAATCATATTTTCTTCTCCAAATGTCTTATACCCTAATACCCTACTTTCACCTGAAGTAGGTGCTAGTAGTGTTGAAAGAATTTTAATCGTTGTTGTTTTCCCTGCCCCATTTGGCCCTAATAATCCAAAAATTTCACCTTTTTTAACCTCGAAAGAAATTCCCGCGAGTGCTTTAACTATAACTTTTTTTTTATTAAGCCATCCTTTAGTAGTCTCATAATCTCTATACAAATTTTCAACACAAATAACTGAATCCTTCATTATTGTCCTCCTTTATTAAATCTGATATTGGCTATTCTTAGTAAAGTGATAATGATAATAGTAGCTTTTAATTGAATGTAGTATATGTGGGGAATTATATGTCACATGAGCAATAATACATGGTAATATTGATTTAGATAAAATATAAAGGATTGAGTTAATCAAAGCAAATGTTATTTGCACAATATAGTCATACTTCTTAAAACCATTGTTCCACTTAACACCAAAGTGATTCAAAAAGAACAATACACAGCTTAAAAGAATAGAAATATACCAATATCCTTGAGTAGTATATCCAATAATAAAATTTCTAAAGAAAATCTCTTCACTTATTGCAGCACCCAATAACATGAAAACTTGAGTGTAATAATATACTCTAGAACTTTTTCTTGAGAATTCAATAATATCCATAGATAATGCAATACGCCAGTCTTTATACTTAGGGGCAATAAACGCTACTCCAATAAATAAACCTAAAGAACACCAGAAAAGCAAGTAATCACATTTAATATCTAGTTTAAAATCAGTTAATAAAGGTAGTAAATATGGTATAACATATAATGATCTTCTAATAACTGTAAAAAGTCCATAATTCTTTTCTGAATAAAATCTTTTGGCATTACCTACAAAAACTATAATCATTGTCCAAAAAAATAATAATACTACATATTTAATATCAACAAAGAACGCTAAAATAGAAAGAACTAGCACACTAAACCATAATAGGTTTTCATTCATTTTCATTACCGCACTATCAGTACTCATAATCTATACACATGCATTAATAATATTTTTGTCAGCTAATCCTTCAATGAAATCTAATATATCTTTTTCTATAGTCTCTTTATCAATCTCTTCATACTGAGACTGAATTAAGTTTATTAAATACTCCGTATTATTCTCTCCGTTAAGATTATTCCAAATTAATAATGCTAGTTCATTTAGTTCTAGGCAATGACTAGGACCAAACAAAATATTTCTATTATCTAATTTTCTTATCCTATAAAGAATATTTCTTTTATAAACATTTCGAACCATACTAAATACCTCCATCTTGTCCAATTTTTTGTATTATTTCGTTAGAGAAGTTAATTATCTTTTCAACGTTTAATCTAATATTGTTTCTTTCATCTAATTTTTCTTCATAATATAATTTAGCAAAGGTTTTATATTGCGTTTCTACTTCTTCATCATAAAGTCCTAAGTTCTTCAGCTTTAAGGGAATCCATTTATCTCTATCTAGTGACGTTTTTTTATTAAAAATGTATGCCTTCATTGTTTCTAACAAAATATTTCTTGCAACTACTAGAGCCACTTCATATTGATGATTTTGAATGTTACCTATTGCATCCTCGTAAAAAACATCAACGTTATTTACTGCTAACCTTACCATTAATTTAAAATAATTATCCCTTTTTAAAAAATTACTAATCTGATAAAACACCTCTTCATTATATACTGGAATTCCATTTAAAAACCTATGTATAAATGAAGTAAAGCTATTCAAATCAAACCCAACTGGTAAATTTAATAAATTAAATGTTCTTATGTTAGTATTAAAGTCACAATTATTTAACTGTTCAATTAAATCTAAAATCACTTGCTTTGAGTATATTTCAATATCTAGGCTTATACTACATAATCTTTTAAATTGAGTTTTAAGATATTCTTTGTCATAGTCCAGCTTTGATTTTTGAATTTTTTTTATGTCATTCGATAAAATAAAAACATCAATATCAGATAATTTATTGCCCATTCCATTGGAAAGCTTATTAATGCTACCTTCTATAAGCGAACCACCTAAAAAAATAATATCTTCTTCTTCATAATCGAGTTTTTCAAGTATATCCTTCTTGTTAAGAATAATATTTCTTTGCTTTATTTCAATAGAATCCATAGTTACCCCCCTGTTTGAAAAAGTACATATGAACAGATAATGAATTAACATTGTCTGTTCATATGCTGAAAATCCTAGCTTACTTTGGCATATCTGGCATTAATGCTGCCGGAAATTGGATTTCCTTTGCTTTAGGAGCTACATACTTTTTCATGTACTCACCTCCTTTGTAATAATTGAATTAATATTATGATAAATTACCAGTTGAAAATTAATTTTAAATAAATACCCTTAGTATGTATTCTTTAGTAAACCTTAAAAGCTAGAACAATAGGTGCAAAAATTTAAAAAGATGCACATAACAAAATTATTTCTATTCTTCTAGTTACTATAATAACATATATTGGATATTTTTTATAACAAACCGTTAGAGAAATTTCTGTATATTTCGACAATTTTTACTTATTTTTCATCTGTTATATGGTTTATGACTATCCTGCATAACCCCTAGAAGGCTCCACAAAACCACAAAATAAGGGAAGCCATTGGCTTCCCTTACTTACTCCCTATTACCTGCCTTAAACTATTCACTTGCTCTTTTATCTTTAATATATAATCTCTCATCTATAATCTTTAATCTTACTCTATCCTATACTCCCTAATCTCCCTATCACCAAGGTCCTCCCTTAGCTTGTCAGCATCCTTTTCAAGGATTGTTACCATGTCAGGGTTTCCATCACTAATATATCTAACTCTACTACCTTTATCAAAGGCCCCCATCCAATCATACATTCCAATTCCGTCAACCTTTGTTTCACTGGCCCTTACCCTTCTAATTTTTGATGGGGTAAAATTAGTATGAAAGGGAGAATTGTAGGGATCCCAACCAACCTCCAACACAGCCGCATGGTTATATTCTACATCTTCATACTTACCAGAGACCAAGTAGCCTAACCAATCAGGGTTTTTAGGTTTAGAGCCAAAGGGCAGTGCTAGGGTCTTGATTTCATAATCCGGTAGATAACCCTTTACAAACTTAATCAGTCTGCCCATTTCCTCCTGAATCTTTTCTGGTGTAGCATTTGTAAAGTTGATGTGGGTCATCGTGTGATTACCAATATCCATCCCAGAATCAACAATATATTTTAGCTTGTACTCAATGAGTTCCTTTTGTCCAAAGGGCACACCACCATTAATAAAGAAGGTGGCTTCCAAAGGGAAATCAGGATTTTTCTCATGGAAGTCTACCAATACCCCCACAGCACTATCAGGATCGATATACCACTCACCATTATCATCCTGCAGCATATTAAAGTTATTTTGATTTCCATCATCAAAGGTAAAAACCACAGGAGTGAAACCTGCTTCAGTGGTGATATTTCCAGTTGCATAATCATATAAACTTATGGGCCTGTACCCTCTATCATACAATTCCTGCAGGTCTCTTCTGAAATTATCTGGAGTTCTTGCCCATTCAGCCTCAGGTTCTCTAATATGATGATACATCAGAACCATAATTTCTCCTGCCTCATTGGGCTTCACGACATTTAAATCAATCTCTTCTACCCCAGGGTCTTCTTCTGGAAGCTCCTCTACAGGAGCCTCTATAGGATCTTTTTCTTCATTTATAGGTTCCGTAATCGGGTCTGCTATTTCTCCTGAATCCTTTGACTCTATTTCATCAGCGATCATTGGTTTGCTACAGCCCCCTAGTAGGGTAACTATAAGTATAGAAGTTATCAATATTTTTATAAATTTTTTCAAGTTTATTCCTCCAGTTGTAAAAATTATATAATGTTAATGCTGTAAGGTTTGACATTTATTGATTCAATTAAAGCCACAGCTTCAGGTAATAATATAACTAAGCCTAATTTTTTCATCCATCTAAAAGAAAGAGGTGATTTCATGTCTATAAGAAGAAGTCAATGGACCAATATCAATGGCAACCAAGTTGAAGCCAGTTCAAAAACCTTTAAAAAGGAAGATAGACACTTTCACCGGGAAGCAAAATCCCAAAAATCCCAGTTGGAAAGCAGTCACTGGGTAGGATTTAGAAAGGATGTAAAAAGGCCAATAAAGGATAAGTTAACCTAGGGTAGTTTACACTACCCTAGCCTTTTATTCTTACACCTTTAGGGCAAGCCTTAATGCAAATACCACAAACTGCGCCTCTACCAATATGCTGATAGGCTTTGTGCATATGCTGGCTACAAGCATGGGGATCCAATAGCTTTTCTCGATTCATACCAGCTTTCCACAGGCCGCCAACAAGGGCATTGGCAGGGCAAGCTTTAACACAGATATCACATTTACCACATAAGGATACAACTATTGGTGTATGATAATCAAATTCCATATTGGTTAAAACAGTACCTAACCGAATCCTTGGCCCAAATTCTTCAGTAACTAAAGAGGAATTTTTCCCTATCCAGCCTATTCCCGATCTAGTGGCTGCTGTTCTATGGGGAAATAAGCTTTGATATTTCCATCCATCTTTATTAATTGATTGGGATGCTGGAACGGCCATGGCTAGATAACCCCAATTTTCCAAAATATTGCTTGTCTTTAATGTGGTTTGATCTATAAAGGTATTAACCGTTCTATAATGATGAAAATAGGTGTGGGTTGGTCCTAAATTTATATCAATATCATCAATGATCTGTTGTGACAACCTTATTGCAACAGTGACGGCACTTTTTAAATGTTTATATCTTTCAGGTAAAAGATCCCCTACATAACTAAATCCAACTTTAGCTACTCCTTCTGCTACAAGAATATTCAGTAGCTTCTCTTGAAGCTCCTTCATCTAAGCATCCCTCCTCTAATCCATTATATCAAAAAAGCTTAGTGAAAGCATTATGTCACACTTTGGCAATATTTAAGTAGTATAGATAAATACTTCTAACATAGATTTTTACGAAGCTGGACACACTATAAATACACAGAAATACTGTGTTGAAAAAGATTAAGATTGAAGGAGGCGGAAAAACTATGGCACGAAGTAGAAATCGTATTGTTGTTCCCGAAGCTCGTCAAGCTCTTAATCAAATGAAGCTAGAAATTGCATCGGAATTAGGATTAAGTAACTATGAAGAAATTGATAAAGGAAACTTAACTTCAAGGGAAAATGGTTATGTTGGAGGCTATATGGTAAAGCGTCTCATTGAGCATGCAGAAAGAAGTATGTCAAATAAATAGATTTAAAAGAAAATGCCCTTCAGCAGGGCATTTTCTTTTGAGGTTATTGACCCCTATATTTTAAAACTGAGAAATTGGCTCTCGGTCAAAAGGCAGGATGAACTCAAAAATCACAGGTATTTTCAAAACTCACCTTCGGCTCAGACATTGAAAATACTATACTGTCATATGTTGGGGACTATCTCTCAGGGGTTATTGTATCTGTAATTTTCTCCTTCTTTTATTCTTATCTCCGCAGATTTCTCATTATTTAAAAAAATAGGGGTAGAAGAATCATTTTTGATATTTATTTAGCCTCTTTAAGGGCCTTTAACTCCTCTATAACAGCAGGAATAACCTTTTCTACATCTCCTACGATACCTACATCGGCCACCTCAAATATGGGTGCGGTAGAATTTTTGTTAATGGCTATGATTAAGTCAGAGTCCTCCATTCCTGTAACATGCTGAATGGCTCCTGATATTCCGCAGGCAATATATAAGTTGGGTCTTACGGTTTTTCCCGTTTGTCCCACTTGATAATCTCGATCGATCCATCCTGCATCTACCACTGCTCGAGAGCCTGAAACAAGCCCCCCCAGCTCTTTAGCTAGTAGTTCCAGTGTAGCAAAGTTTTCCTTCTTACCTAAGCCCCTTCCACCTGACACTAAAACCTCAGCTTCTTCAATTTTCATTTTTGCCTTTTCTTCTTTAACAATTTCTATAATCTCAACGTTTACATCCTTCTCCGTTAATTCCGATGACAATTCAATAATTTCTCCACTTCTACACTCATCTCGTTCCATTTTAACCATTACCCCGGGCCTCACGGTAGACATTTGGGGTTTATGATCGGGGCAGATGATGGTAGCCATAATATTTCCCCCAAAGGCGGGCCTTGTCATTAACAGATTTTTTGTGTCTTCTTCAATTTCAAGGCTAGTACAATCAGCTGTCAAGCCGGTATGGATCCTGGCAGAAACCCTAGGGGCTAAATCCCTACCAATCGCAGTGGCTCCCATTAAAATGATATCAGGCTTCCTCTCATTAATCACCTTAGTCATTACCTTCGTATAGGTTTCAGTCATGTAAACCTTTAGTAATTTATCCTCTACCACAATTACCTCATCTGCGCCATAATGTATTAACTCAGAGGCGATATCCTTCACCTGATCTCCCAACAATACCGCCGTTAGCTTTGTTCCCAATGAATCAGCTAATTCTCTACCTTTACCCAACAACTCTAAAGACACGTTTAGGATTTCGCCACCCCTTTGCTCAGCAAAAACCCAAACACCTTTATATTCAGATATAGCCATGGTATCCCTCCTATTTAGATAATATATTTTTCCTTTAGCTTTTCTACAATAATTTTAGCAGCTTCCTTAGAATCTACCTCATACAGCTTTCCTGCCGTCTTAGCCCCCTTGGTGAAGGATTTCTTCACCTTTGTAGGTGACCCTTGAAGGCCCAAATTTCCAGAATCTATTTCAATATCCTTTAAGCCCCATACCTCGACTTCCTTTTCTCTATAGGCATCCAATATCCCCATTACCGACATATAACGAGGTTCATTCATTTCCTTTAATGTAGTAATTAAACAAGGAGTATTTACCCTGACTAAGTGATAGCCATCCTCAAACATTCTTTTTAGGATTAGTTTATCTCCTTCTGTTTTTAAGTCTTCTACATAGCTTACCTGGGGTAGGCCGAGATGCTCTGCAATCTGTGGTCCAACTTGGGCTGTATCTCCATCAATGGCTTGCCTACCTGCGATGATTAAATCATAATCAATCTTACGGATAGCTGCAGCTAAAGTACAGGAGGTTGCCCAGGTATCAGCTCCTGCAAAGGCTCTGTCGGTAAGAAGAATGCCTCGGTCAGCCCCCATAGCTAAGGCTTCCCTTAAAGCCACCTCAGCCTGAGGAGGCCCCATTGTCAGGACTGTTACCTTTGCCCCCATCTCTTCTTTAAGCTTTAAAGCAGCTTCAAGACCACTTTTGTCATCGGGATTGATGATACTAGGTACTCCATCCCGAATCAGTGTTCCAGTTACAGGATCCAATCGAACTTCCGTTGTATCAGGTACTTGTTTAATACAAACAATAATATTCATCTATATATCCTCCTCTACTTTAACAAGTGAGCAGAAATAACCATTTTCTGCACCTCAGATGTTCCCTCATAGATTTCAGTGATCTTTGCATCCCTCATCATTCTCTCCACTGGGTATTCCCTCGTATATCCATATCCTCCATGGAGCTGTACGGCCTTTGTAGTTACCTCCATTGCCGTTTCTGCGGCATAAAGCTTCGCCATAGCTGCTTCCATTGAATAGGGCATATTATTGCTTTTATTAAAGGCAGCTTTATATACTAGCATCCTTGAAGCTTCAATTTTGGTATGCATATCTGCCAATTGAAATTGTGTATTTTGGAAGTATGACAGGGGTTTTCCGAATTGGCGTCTTTCTCTAACATATCCTATGGTTTCATCTAAAGCGCCTTGGGCAATACCTAGGGCTTGAGCAGCGATCCCTATCCGTCCGCCATCTAGGGTTTTCATTGCAATTCCGAAGCCCTTACCAACCTTACCAAGCAAGTTGGCCTTTGGAATCCTACAGTTTTCAAAAATTAACTCACAGGTGGCAGAGCCCTTTATCCCTAATTTCGCCTCTTTTTTTCCAACGGTAAAACCTTCAGTTTCAGCTTCTACTATAAAGGCTGATATTCCCCTTGTGCCTTGACTCTTGTCGGTCATGGCCATAATAATATATATATCCGCATAACCAGCATTGGTTATAAAAATCTTCGTTCCATTTAGAATATAATTATCCCCATCTAAAATAGCTGTGGTTTGTTGGGCAGAAGCATCTGTACCAGCATTAGGCTCTGTTAGTCCAAAGGCTCCTAGCTTTTCCCCCTTTGCCAAGGGAACTAAAT
Organism: Alkaliphilus serpentinus; assembly: GCF_009017255.1. Taxonomy (GTDB): domain Bacteria; phylum Bacillota; class Clostridia; order Peptostreptococcales; family Natronincolaceae; genus Alkaliphilus_D; species Alkaliphilus_D serpentinus. Next base: position 85,861 of record NZ_WBZB01000025.1, read on the forward strand.
ACTTTTGCTTTTGCTCTTCAGTTCCAAACTCCAATATGGGTACTGCACATAAGGATGTATGGGCAGAAACAATCACCCCAGTAGTAGCACAAGCCTTCGACAGCTCTTCTACCGCCATAGCATAGGCTATATTGTCGCCACCTGCCCCTCCATATTCTTTAGGAATAGGAATACCCATAAATCCATATCTGCTTAACTTTTTAACAGTCTCAACTGGAAATTCTTCTCTTTCATCCACTTCTTCAGCATAGGGCTTAACTTCCTTTTCAGTAAACTCCCTATACATCTTTTGAAGCATCACATGTTCCTTTGATAAATTGAAATTCATCAATTCCTACCTCCTTTTAGTTGTTAGAATTATTTTGGGGGCATAACAAAAGCAGTTCCCGAAAGAACAACTTCATCATTTTGATTTTTACATATGGTATTGAACTTCACTCTATTTTTTTCAGCAATAATCTCTATTGCCTCTACTTCTGCAACAATGGTATCTGAAAACCGAACGGGTGCATGGAACCTTAATTCCTGGGATAAATAAATGGTTCCCGGCCCCGGCAGCTGAGTACCTAAAACAGCTGATATCAACCCCGATGTAAGCATTCCATGGACAATCCTCCCTTTGAAAAAGCTTTCCTTACTATAGCTTTCATTAATATGGGCTGGATTCAAGTCCCCAGTGATTCCTGCATATAAGTATACATCTGTCTCTGTTATGGTCTTTTGAAAAGAAGCCTTGTCCCCTATTACAATTTCAGATATTGTTTTTCCTTTCACAATGTATCCCCCTTATATTGTATTTTATTGTCGTTATATACGCAAGTGCTATGCCAAAAATAATGATTCATTATAATATATGTCATGGATCAATCAGTTAAGTCCAGAGATATTAAGGCTTTTATAAACAACCTACAGAATGCACAGGATTTTATTTGACAATTTTTATTTGTTTATTTTTTAACTATTTCCTTTACCATATGTCCAATATATGGACGTTTTTCTATCCCTTCAATCTACACTACTGTAATTCATCAAATTTTACTGATTGTATGATTTCACTACAGTGTCCAAATAATCGACAGTTACTATTTATATTCTTTAACTACCCTTAAAAATTTTTTTATCATGATATAACTACTTTTAAAATATATAAAAATGATTTAAACTAAATATATGGATTACTTAGGAGGGAAAAATTATGTTTGTACATTCATCTCAACAAATGGCAGAAAAGAAACTTTTGCTTTTATATATTCTAAAAGAGCTAGAAATCCCCGTTACTCAAAGTCAGATTACAGACTTCGTCCTAGAAAATGATATCATGAATTATTTCACTCTACAGCTGTTTCTTGGAGAATTAAAGGAATCAGAATTTGTTGTAGAAGAGGAAAGGAATTATAAACAGTATTTTGTAATTACAGACAAAGGAATTAGTACTTTAAACTATTTCTTAGATAGAATTCCTTCTTCTATGATCAAGAAAGTAGATGATTTGCTTCTTTCAAAAAAGGAAGAGCTTCAAAAGCAGGCAGAAATGTCAGCAGAGTACATAAAGCTTGGAGATTCAGATTTTCTGGTTAAGCTTCAAGTGGTTGAAAATGGTCAAACCACCTTTAACCTAAGTCTTAACGTGGCCAGTAATAAGCAGGCACGAGAGATTTGCGAAAACTGGAGGAATAATGGGCAGGATCTTTATGGAAAGCTGATCAATGTCCTTATAATAGACTAAACTAAAAAGCCAACTGTATTTTCAAAGGTACAGTTGGCTTTTATTATATGATTACGATGCTTGTAGGCTCTTTACCTACACTTATGGTTTTTTTTATGGTTTTATTCTTAAAATCAACTACATGAAGGGTATTACTATGGATTCCTGTTACATAAATTTCTTCTTTTTCATAGTCCATTTCTAAGCCGTGGGGCATTTTACCTACATTAATTGGTTCTTCGGCTTTATTTGCTTGTAGATTATAAACATGGAGGACATCCATATCCGAATCACTTATATATAATCGTTCATTTATCTTATCACAAGCAACCTCTACAGGCATCTTTCCAATAGCTATTGTATTCATAAGTTCCATGTCCTCAACTCTGTAGACAAATATCTTACCCTTACGCTGGTAAAGATGGCTATAATGAACTGCAAACAACAATTTACCGTCACTACTGAGCTTTAAATGCCATGGGTTACCATCCACCGAATAACACTTTCTCTTAATGTTTTTTTCAGTAATGATCTCAGTAATGGTTTTGGAACCTTGGTTGGCTACAAATAGTCTCTCCTGATCCTTTGATAAAACCATACCATGGGGCATTTGTCCGGTGGGTATCTGGAGGATCATCTTGAGGGAGTCCATTTGAATTACTGAAACGCTATTGGAATCTGAGTTGGCAACATAGATTAAATTATATTTCTTACATAAAACAACCTGACTGGGGCAGCTACCAACATATAGTATATCCGTCAGCTTTCCTGTAATTAAATCGATGATAGCTAAGCTATTATGATAGGTATTGGGTACATAGAGAAATTTTGTATTTCCTTCAACTGCGATGTGATGGGGTCCGAAATGGGCTGGAGGATACAACAGATTGTCCTTAATCAGGCTTATTCTCTTAATCTCCTTACCCTCCTTTGTATCTACAATTGAAATAGAGTCGTCATAATAATTAGAAATAATGATAACTCCACTATACAAATCCATCTAACCATCACCCCACATAACCAATATCACCAATACCAATCCTATTGTTGCCTATCTATATACTTATCTTATGAGGAATAAGGGGATGTGTGATTAAGAAATATGGAATTGTCAGATTTTATATCAGCTATATTGTTGGTACTAAAGTATCTTAAACTTAATTAATTGTTCATTGATCTAATATATCTTCTGGCCTCACCGATCATATATAATGAGCCGGCAACAAGCACTACGCCTCCTGCAGGGGTGTTACCAATGGCTAAGTCTACAGCCTTGGCTATGTCATTCTCAGCAAACAATTCCTTTCCAAAGGCCGTAAGCTTCTCAGCTAGATTATTAGCATCCATAGCCCTTGGATTGTCGGGCTTTGTGGCTATTACCCTGTCAACTAAAGGAACTACAAGGGAGGTAAAGCCTTCAACATCCTTATCCTGCAGCATTCCTAAAACCAAGGTTACAGAATAATCCTTAAGATATAGCTCTATACTATTCTTTAAAGCAACGGCACCATGAATATTATGGGCACCGTCAATGATTATCAACGGGCTCTGACCTACAATTTCTAGACGACCTGGCCATCGGGTATTTTCCAAGCCCTTATATATGGCAGTTTTAGAAACCTTAATATCCGCCCTTCTCTTTAATACCTCAATAGCCGTTAAGGCTGTGATTGAGTTATATATTTGATGCTGACCGATCAGCTTAATTTTTAAATCCTTATATTCCTCCCCCAATATGGTGGTGGTGAAACTTTGTTCTTCTATAGAAGCCCTATGAAGGATTATATCCTCAAAATTAGCCACTTCTAGACTACTTTTTCTCTCTTTACATACCTCTTTAAAGACCTCTATAACACCTGGTTCCTGAGGATAAACAACCGTTGGACAGTTTTCCTTTATAATCCCGGCCTTCTCAAAGGCTATTTTTTCTAGGGTATCGCCTAAATACTCCATATGATCGAAGCCTATAGGGGTTATTATTGATAACAAGGGATTTTCAACTACATTTGTTGCATCCAATCTACCTCCAAGCCCTACCTCCAGCACTAAGAGGTCTATAGCTTCTTCTGCATAATAGTAGAAGGCTATGGCTGTTACCACCTCAAATTCAGTAGGATGATTTCTTCCTTCCTGAACCATCTCTTCAATTTTCTCTTTAACGATTTCTGTAATCCTTGCCAGTTTTTCTTCGGCTATATTCTCTCCATTAATCTTTATTCTTTCTGTAAAGCTTTCTAAATAGGGTGAAGTATATAAGCCTACTCGATATCCCTCCTCCATAAGAATTTGATGAAGGAAGGAGGCTGTAGACCCCTTACCATTGGTTCCGGCTATATGTATAACCTTTAGCTTCTTGTGGGGATCCCCTAACATACTCAAAAGATATTTAATATTTTCTATTCCCAGCTTACTACCAAATTTGTAGGTCCCATGAATGTGTTCTAAAGCTTGCTGATAGTTCATTTTTCTTCCTCCACTTCATTTATAATGGGATTAGAAGGGTTCATTCTTCTAATCCCAGATGTCTTATCTACTCTTAAGCCTTACCCTTTAAAGAAGCCAATCTCTCCAACACGGTATCCAGCATTTGCTGATATTTTGTTTGCTTTTCTCGCTCCTCCTCAATCAGCTTTTCGGGAGCCTTCTTCAAGAAGCCTTCATTGGAGAGTTTTCCAACTACCCTCTTTATTTCTCCCTCTAGCTTTTGCTTCTCCTTCTCTAAACGTTCAATTTCCTTTTCAAAGTCAATTAGATCCTCTAGAGGCAGGAATATCTCTGCTCCCTCTGCAACGATGGAAACAGAGTCAGCTGGGATTTCTTCCTTACTGTCAACCAATTGGATTTCTGAGATATTTGCAAGGGTAAAGAAATACTGCTTAGCACCTTCAATAATCTCCCCCACTTCAGCCTTTGAAGGCAACACTGCCATTTTAGCCTTCCTTGATGGGGCAACATTCATTTCTGCCTTAACATTTCTGATACTCTTTATGATTCCCATGATTAGATTCATTTCTTCCTCAGCTTTGTAATTTACTTCCCCTTCATTGTATTGAGGCCAAGGTGAAACAATAACGTCACCCTTTACAGTGGCTAGGGTTCCCCAAATCTCCTCTGTGATAAAGGGCATAAAGGGATGTAGAAGCTTTAATATGTTTTCTAGTATATAGGTTAATGTGTATTGTACGGTTTTTCTGTTTTCTTGATTTTCACCATAAAGTCTTGGTTTAGTCAATTCAATGTACCAGTCACAATACTCGCTCCAAATAAAGTCATAGAGCTTTTGGGCGGCTAAACCTAGCTCAAACCGATCCATATTTTCTGTTACTTCCTTAATGAGCTGATTCATACGTGACATAATCCAATGGTCTGCTGTAGTGAAATTTGCTTCTACTGAGGCTCTATCAATATTATCTACATCAAGGTTCATCAATACAAATCGTGTAGCATTCCATAGCTTATTGGCAAAATTCCTGCTGGCCTCTAGTTTTTCCACATGGAAGCGCATATCATTTCCTGGAGAGTTGCCAGTTAGCAGAGTGAATCTTAATGCATCTGCACCATACTGATTTATGATCTCCAAGGGATCTATACCATTTCCTAGAGATTTACTCATCTTTCGCCCCTCAGCATCTCTAACAATTCCATGCATGAATACATGCTTGAAGGGTACCTCCTTCATAAATTCCAATCCAGAAAAGGCCATCCTTACAACCCAGAAAAAGATTATATCATATCCTGTTACCAAAACATCGGTGGGATAGAAGTATTCCAGCTCCTCTGTTTTCTTAGGCCATCCGAGAGTTGAGAAGGGCCATAGGGCTGAGCTAAACCATGTATCTAAAACATCCTCATCCTGCTTAAAGCTAGAACCCTTGCATTTTTTACAGCTATTTGGTGCCTCCTTAGATACTATCACCTCACCGCAATCCTGACAGTAGTAGGCAGGTATTCTGTGGCCCCACCAAAGCTGTCTTGATATACACCAATCTCTAATATTCTCCAGCCAGTGGAGATAAACCTTAGAAAATCTTTCAGGTACAAATTTAATTTCTCCATTCCTAACGGCTTCAATTGCCGGTTTGGCCAATGGTTCCATTTTAACAAACCATTGAAGGGAGGTTAAAGGTTCTACAACGGTATTGCATCTATAGCACTGGCCTACACTGTGGGTATGGTCCTTTACCTTTACCAGTAAGCCAAGCTCCTCTAAGTCTTTAACAACTTCTTTTCTAGCAGCATATCGATCTAGCCCTGCATATTTACCACCCTTTTCATTGATGGTGGCATCGTCATTCATTACAACTAATTGTGGGAGATTATGTCTTAATCCTACCTCAAAATCGTTGGGGTCATGGGCTGGAGTGATTTTTACCGCCCCAGTACCAAATTCAGAATCTACATAGTCGTCGGCGATTACTGGAATTTCTCGATTCATAAGGGGCAGCATTAGGGTTTTTCCAATGAGATCCTTATATCGCTCATCTGTAGGGTTAACAGCTACTGCTGTATCTCCCAGCATGGTTTCCGGCCTAGTTGTAGCGATCTCAACATATTTACCCTCCATACCTACTACAGGGTAGTTAATGTGCCAAAAGAATCCATTTTTATCTTCATGCTCAACTTCGGCGTCTGATAATGAGGTTTTACATTCAGGACACCAGTTGATAATCCTATTTCCTCTATAGATTAAGCCTTTATTATATAGCTGAAGAAACACCTCTATAACTGCGTCATTTAGCACCTGGTCCATTGTAAATCTTTCTCTAGACCAATCACAGGAGTCGCCAAGCTTTTTCATCTGTTCAACTATACGGCCTCCATATTCTTCCTTCCACTTCCATGCCCTTTGAAGAAAGCCTTCTCTACCAACATCCTGCTTTGTAAGTCCCTCTTCTTCTTTTATTTTTTCCACAACCTTAACCTCTGTGGCGATACTGGCATGGTCTGTCCCGGGCTGCCATAGGGTTTCATAGCCCTGCATCCTCTTCCATCTAATTAATACATCCTGAAGGGTATGATCTAGGGCATGACCCATATGAAGCTGTCCAGTAATATTTGGTGGTGGTAACACGATTGAATAGGGTTTTTTATTAGGGTCCACCTTTGGTCTAAAGTATCCCTTTTCTTCCCAGCTATGATAAATGCGATCTTCAAAATCCTTTGGATCATAGGTTATGGATAAATTATTGATCATAAAAATTCCTCCTTTAATTTATATAAGCCTTAAAAATTCTAGCCTCTGGGGAAACTGTGCAAAAAACATGATGATTGCACCGATTACTGCTAAGGCTAAGCCGCTTAATTTGACTACTAAAATGCCTTTGGTGGTTGTTATATTAAATATTTTTATTATTGGTACTGTGGCATATACTAGAACTGCCCCCAATAGTAGCAGAAATATACCAAAATTGAACATGCTATCAACACCTTTCTAAAAGTAATGTTAAATGTTGAATGTTGAATGTTGAATGTTGAATGTTGAATGTTGAATGTTGAATGTTGAATGTTGAATGTTGAATGTTGAATGTTGAATTATTGAAGAAATTTTATCATAAAAATTTCTATTATTGTCTTTTAGGGTAAAAATAAATTCCAAAATTGAAAATTAAAATCTAAATAACTCCTTAACTCACCTATCAAGTAGCCATCTCATTTTTTTTACTTTTTATTTTTTACTTTTCATTTTATTCCCCCAATTAAAAAATCCCTCCATCCTAAAATAAGGACGAAGGGTTTGTTTTCGCGGTACCACCTTAATTCCTACACTAAATAACGTATAGGCTCTTTATAAATTTAACGATTTCCCGTTTGCACCTACTTTGGTTCAGTGCAAAAGCTCCGAAGCTACCTTCAATATCCATTGTCCTGAAAAGCCTTTCAGCCACGGGCTCTTCTCTCTTAAGGAATTTGATATCTACTCCTCTTCATCTAAGCTTATTAAATATTTTTTTATTATTAGAATTTATTATATTTCTTTTTCTAAAATTGTCAAGGTGTATTTTGAATTTTTCTTTCTCGAACCTCCTTGAGACCAAGCTTTAGGTAATTTAGAAAAGCAAAGGCAGCAAAAAACGCCATCAGGGAGATAATGGTTGTGGCCAATGGTAGATCAAAGACAAGCCATGTAATGGCAAAATAAAATAGTACAGTAGCCTGCTTACCGTACCTATTGGCAGGTATTACAACTTTACCCATCCTATGATAAAGAAATAATCCTCCTGCCACCATCAAGGTTTCCTTTATCCCTACAACAAAGGTGATCCATGTAGGGATAAATTTTTTGATGGTAAAGGATATCAAAACCGTCATTTGCATTAATTTGTCTGCCAGTGGGTCCATAGCCTGGCCCCATTTTGTAACTAAATTATATTTCCTTGCAATATATCCATCTAGAACATCGGTGATTCCAGCCACCAAAAAAATGATTAAGGCATAAAGGGTGGAATTAGGAGATGAGGAAAAAAAGACGAGAATGAAGACTGGTATAAGTGCAAATCGTAATATTGTTAATAGATTTGGTATATTCATTCTACCCCTCTTTTCTATTTAGTCTAATTAATATTCTATCTAATAAATCATTTATTATTTATATTCGACAAATCAGATTGAAAATATTTATGTGGCTTATATTCCATATTATAGCATTCAATCAAAAAAATCAAACAATCTATTACTTTACTAATCTTATTGAGTAAATTCTGTCTAGGTATTCAACTAAATATCGAATCATATCCTCATAGCTGCTATTAAAAACATCCCACTTCCTTTTATAGTTGGCGTATATCAATCTCTTAGTATAGGAGGACATAGGTATATCCTTATAGATACATAGCCGTGAAATTCTACCTGTGCCCTCATTAAGACTTATTGGATCTATCCCATAATCTACATTATCCTTATGTACCAATGCATACCATTGGAAGTGATCAATTTCTCCCTTTATATATCCATACCGATTTTTACCCGGCGAAAGCTTTATGCTCCAAGACATGCCATCCCCTCCATATCTTTACTTTTATTACAGTTGTATATATAATTTTATGCCTGTTTATTAAATCCTATTCAAAGGAACACATGCTAATGCGATGAATATAATGGATTAGTAGGCTAAATATTTATAAGAGGTGATATGAATGAGAAAATCTAAGCTGTTGTCGTCACTGGCCATCATCATCATAATTTCATTGGTTGCATTTATGGGTTGCCAGCAAAAAGAAGAGGGTTTAACCAAAATTAGACTTATGGAGGTTACCCATTCAGTATTCTATGCTCCTCAATACGTAGCGATATCTGAGGGCTTCTTTAAGGAAGAAGGAATCGATATAGAGCTGATTGATGGAGGCGGAGCAGACAAAACTATGGCTGCATTACTTAGTGAACAAGTGGAAATAGGCTTTATGGGACCCGAAGCATCCATTTACGTATTCAATCAGGGTGCAGAGGATCCTGCCTTAAACTTTGCTCAACTTACTCAAAGGGATGGTTCCTTTATCGTTTCAAGGGAAGCTGATGAGGATTTTACCTTCGAAGATTTAAGGGGTAAGGAAATACTAGGGGGAAGAAAGGGTGGAATGCCCAACATGGTGCTAGAATATGTTCTCAAAAATAACAATTTAGTACCAGGAAAAGACATCAATGTAAGAACAGATGTGCAATTTGCAGTTATGGCCGGCGCCTTTGTAGGGGGCGAAGGTGATTATACATAGTCTTTTACATGATAACCCCTTAGTCATTAGGACCCTATATCTAGTTTTAGTCAAATAGAATAATGCCCATCTAGGTGGGTTATAACCTAAAGGGCATTATTGTGGGTTCCTCTTTTACAACTTAATCTTGATACCCAGATAGTTGTTGTTGGGCATTGTTCAGTGCGTTTATGGCTTGTTGAATCTTGTTTTTATTATCTGGTTTTTCTGCTGAGCTTAGTGCTTGTTGTAATGTACTTACTGTACTTTGTACTGATGTCATACTCTGGTCTACATATTGCTTAGCTTTTCCTGGCATATTGAAGACACCTCCTTTAATATATATTCAAGATTAGTGTCTCCGATAAGGAAGTAACTATTCTCTATTTATAAAGATAACGAAAAAAAGAAGACACTGTTGTGTCTTCTTCTAGAATACTTATATGAGTTCCCCTCACAAAAGGAGTCTCTATCTGAGTCTATTCTAACAATTGTGCTGTAAATTGTTGCCCTGCTTGATAAAGAATGAACTCCTTTGGTGTATCCTTACTGTCAAATTCAATCGCTATACCGAAGGATGAAGATTCGTATTTTGTTTCTGATAATGGTTCTAGTTCGATGGCTGGTTGGCCCTCCCCTTGAAGCATTAGCTTCCCATCTTTTACAAAGATATCAATCACAAGGAGATCTTTGATTTCGTAGGTACCAGTATATTTACTTAATTGTTCTTCAGATACTGTAATATAGGTAAGCTCTCCTAATGGAGCTACTACGTTACCCTTTAATATACTTGCAATGTTATATTTAATACTTGTAAGGTCTGCATACCCTTTGTTAGTAAGAATAATAATCTGAGTATTCTCATCGGTGAAAATCGCATTTTCACTTGTAAATCCAATTGTATTACCACCATGGAAGATTTCTTCTCCATACTCCTCACTATAGTTAAACATTAATCCGTAACCATAGGGTGCCAATAGCTCCATATCTGGCGACTTTCCATACATTTTAACTAGACCATCAGTAGATACAATCTTTCCCTCATGTAAAGCCCTGTTCCATTTATAAAGATCTTGTGCAGTTGAGTGTAAAAATCCAGCACCATAGGCCACATTCAACAATAAGCTATCAGCAGTGTCTAGTACAACATCCATATTGCCTGAATAGCCATTGGCCTCTACAAGCTTATCCTCTAGTTTGAAAGCTACACCTGTATTCTCCATTCCAAGAGGGATGAAAATGTTATCTTGTAAATATTTTTCTAAGGTTTCACCAGAAACCTGTTCTACAATCTCCCCTAAAATAAGATAGCCCGTATTGGAATAATTCCATCCCTTTCCAGGTTCAAAATCCAATGGTTTATCTTGTATCAAGGAAATGATTTTTTCAAAGGTTAATTCTGATATATCCATACCTGCAAACTCAGGTAACATCATTGTATAATTATAAAGCCCCGAGGTATGGGTGAGGAGCTGATGTATGGTTATTTCGTCGCCATAAGAAACCTCACTAAAATACTTAGATACTTTATCATCATAGGATAACATATTATCTTCAGCTAGCTGAATAATAGCAGCTGCAGTGAATTGTTTAGTCACAGAACCAATTGCAAAGGTTGTTGTATTAAAGGCCTTTATATGATTTTCATAATCTGAATACCCATAGGAACGATCTATTAGAACTTGGTTATCTTTAGCTACTAAAATCTGTCCCGAGAAGTTTCTATGAAGCTCAAGACTGGTTAGGTATGAAACTAAAGCATCTTTAGTATTCTGTTGAGAAGCGGTTAACTCAAGGCTTTCTGTGTTTACAGATGGTTTCTGCAAACTGATTGCTTTGGTATCTGCATTAATCTCAAATCTAGCTCCTAATATTTCACTGATGAATTCATAGGTTACATAGATCCTTGATTCTTTAAATTCTATGGGATAGTCTAACTTCTTTTCTACCCCATTTACCGTCACTACCTTTGTATTTGGATTAATCCATATCTCATCTTGATCATCAATAACACTGGCACTATTTTTCGTTGGCTCCCAGCCTACTTCAGCACCTAGCCCCTCACTGATTAATCTCAAGGGATACATGATTGTGCCATCTTCTGAGATATAGATTTCATAATTCGTTGCGTCAATTATCTGTCCGTCAACGCTGATTAATGGATTTATGTTGTTAGCTTCCGATGTATTAAATGCAAATGTAGAAACTGTGGAGAAAATTAATACTAAGATTAAAAAAAACAACAAGAGCCTTTTTTTCATTTTTAACCCTCCCAAATCATATTGAGGATTTATTATTTTTTAATAGATAACTACTTTATATCTAATATAAAACAATAGATCCTTATAAGTTTTTCCTTATTTAGTATATCATAGAAAGCAACGAAACAATTCTTAAATAAATGTAAATCCTTATCTCTAGGAATTTTAGCAAAACAGCTCTATATATCCAATTCTAGGGCTGTTTCCCAACAGTTTTCAACCATCTTGCAAAAATCATCATAAAATTGTTTATTCCCTTTAAGATGTAGGATTAAATCAGTTCCATCCATATTATAATCTTTGTCCTTGTAACTTCCAGATATGAAAAAGATGTTCTTTTCAATCATAATAAACTTATACCTACATTTTGCATTTACTCTTATATGCTTATGATAGTCCTCTACTCTTTCTAAGAAATAAAGCTTATGATCAAGATGGGAAATAAGAAATCTGAGATTAATATTGGGTTGGCTCTCAACAATACTATTTATTAAATTAAAAATATCCTCATCAAAAATACTCGATAAAAGGATCTCATGAACTTTTCTACTTTTACCTACTATCGCCCTAATGGTTTTGATTAATTCTTCCTTTCCAGTAATTAGTTTTACCACTATACCCTATCCCTCCTATTATATTTTAAGCTTCTTATTAAACTTCATAACCTTTATGTTTGAACAAAAGCATTTCATGAGTTAATTTTGGATGGTTAAAATGCTTTTGTTTT
>NZ_WBZB01000026.1 GCF_009017255.1 Alkaliphilus serpentinus
TCCTTATTTTTATAAGGGGGTACCCCCTTAAAATCCCCCATTTAATAGGAAAAAAGAGAACTTTCCTATTAAATAAAAAAGGAATTGCCCTCAGTTGGGCGATTCCTTTTTTATAGGATTTCCTTACAATATGAAATAGTCATTACTCTTTAGTAATTTCTGCAACATTTTTGCCATCCTGCACGGCTTGGACATTAATCTTTTTATCTGGATACTTTTCCTTTAATTGATCAGCATATTTCGCTGCCAGTTGGTTAATCCTTTCTTGGCTTACACCCTTTTCAATTACCATAGTACCCACCATATACTCATCGGACTCATATACTTTGCCACCAATAACTCCTTCCTCCTGTTGAATCTCGCTAGTTATTTCCTCATCAGTAACCTCCTCAACTTCTTCTTGGGGTTTGTCACTTATCTCGTCTGGGGTTTGAGGATTCTGACCCTCTGGAGCTTCTTCTTCTCCTCTACATCCAAAGGAAAAGACGCATACTACTATTAACAAAAATACTAAGATTCTAACATGTTTATTTTTCATTTTTATTTTCCTCCATATTAATTTCTTTTATTTTAGTATGTGTCATCAATAGAAATTGAATACTGAGGATAAGGAATTTAACTTCTAAAGTTAATAACTAAAGGCTGACATAGAAATCCTCTATCCCAGCCTTTAGTTATCGTATTAATTTTGCTAGCCTACCAACCAAAGGTATTGCTATTCATAAGTCCTTCAAAGATAGAGGCAACGCTTCTTTTAATATAAAACCATGTTATGATAACCGTAATAATATTTATAACAGGTACTAAGTAAGCAGCCCTATCAGCATCTATTCTTAAAACATCTTTTGTTCCTATATATAATAGAATAAGACTTAAAACACCACCAATTATCAATGCACCATAGGTTAGGTTTAGTGAAATAAATGAAGCTATTAAACCTATAATAGTAAATATGATAGAGGGTGCAAAGGATACTCCCACCATTGTAGTGATTGATTGGTACTTGGCGTTTCCTTTTAAAAGGCTATTGGCTAATAATAGCAAGCCAATGACTGCTGCAGCTTGAATGATAATTGCAAAGAAGCCGAAGAAAAATACTTTGCTTGATGGTATAAGCTCGGTTATTTGATTGGCAAAGCCATACATCCCAAACTCACCTAGCATACCTCCTAATAAGCCACCTGTAGTTTCTAGCATCTTCTTAACCATGCTCATAGCTATTAATCCCCATATTAATGCATAGGCTAATATAAAGGTAACTCCAACCGAAAAGTTGGGTGTTTTAATAACCTCAGTAAAGGTTGTCACTGGTTTAGCCACCATTTTAACAGTAATATTTTTAGCAGCAATAACACTACTTAATCCCTGATTAACTACCTTATTCACATCTACATTGACATTAACAGTTCCCTGCTTATCTTCTGTAGTAGCTGTTGTTTCCACCTTTGCACCTTGCTGCGAAGTACAATCACACACAGCACCCTCTTCTATTTGAGACCCACAATGAACACAAAATTTAGCCATTTAAACTACCCCCTATAATTTAATAATATATCCATTCACCATATTCATTCAGATACTGATCTTCATATGACCACTTATTAACATATTCAATCTTCCAAGCACCGTTATCCTTAGTTAGCTCATAGGTTCCTTCAAGAAGATTCTTTCTTTCAATGGATTTCTCTCCATTGGCACTAAAGGACCAATAATAATCTTCTCTTATTTCTTCCCTTGTATGCCAGCTTTCATCTGTAACAACAGTGACATAGGTTTCAGAACCGATTTCTATATAATAATCTACAATGGAGTAGCTTTGACTATTAATAATTTTCCACTCAACCTCATCATAGAAATCATACACATCATCACTAAATCTATACTCTGTTACATATTGAGACAGGTTTGATAGAGGATCTTTCTCAGATGACTCATCATAGTTGACATAGGCATTAATCAGTGTGTTGTTATAGCCTTCTATTATATCCATAATTTCTTCTGTAAAGGCCTCCTGAGGCTCTAGCTCATTGAAAATAAAATAATCGTTATCCCTTGACACTTCAATCTCAGCCTCAAGGGGTTTAACCATATCCCCCTCCATCTTAATGGTAACCTTATGGGTTCCTTCTAGTACATCATCTATGTATGCATAGCCCTCCTTACCTAAAGACTGGCCATTAAAGAGAATCTCTGCTCCATATAGGGTTTCTACATAAACCATATATGTATCATAGGGAGATTCAACATGAGATTCCCTTGGAAGGAAAATTTCCTGACTGTATGGCGGCTGAACATCGTTAAAAAACTTCAACTCTATGACATGTTTTCCTGGTAAGTATGGGCCTATCTCAAAGTATCTACTATCATCAGCTTTAAGAGCCTCTTCTCCATTAACCAATATTGTAGTACCCACTGGAGCTGTAACTGTGGCATATCCCATAGAATAAGGATAAGAGGTTTGCCACTGTTTTTCGTCAAGGCTCTTGTAAAGGGTTAGAATATTCACTTGCTTATTATTATTGCCATAATCATACTCTACAGGTATAAAGACCTTGTTTTTATCAAGTAATTCAAACTCAGAATATCCTTGATTCTCTAAAACCATATCTCTTCTCTTACCCTTTTCAATAATCCTAATTACTGGTGGTTGGGTATCCTCGGCCATATCCTCCATAGATTTAATAACCATTTCCTTAGTTAGGTTATTCTGGTTCATAAAATCCTGATAATACTCTGATGCCTTTTCAAAATCACCTCCGTTTAAAGCTTCAACATACTGCTTTGCAGCCAGCTGAGGACTGTTCAAATACTGAATTAGCTGAAAAGAACCAATACCTATAATAATAACTAAGAAAATTACTAAACCAATAAGTTTTTGCTTCTTAGTTAGCTGCCTCAGCTGTAGCTGAACACCACTGTTTTGAGGTTTTGATGGCGAAATATGCTGTACAGTAGCCACAGAGCCGTTTTTAATGACTTCCGTTGGTATTCCCGTCTCTTTACCACAATGCTCGCAAAATTTGCCTTCGTTTACCACTCTTTCACCACAACTTTGACAAAACATTTTTAACCCCTCCCTTTTTAAATTTGTGTCTCTACCCTGATAACACAAGCCTTTCATAATTAATATCCAATAGTCAAAAAGCTCTTATTTTCCAGAGAACCCCTGGGTTCTCTAGGACCCTTTGTTGTATTCTCCTTATACAAGAGAATGACTACAAAATAACCCTCATACAATAAGTAGCAAAAATATCTGTCCATTATATAAGAAGTGGGTATTTAGCACTATTTAAGTATAGCAGGAAAGGAACCTTTCATTTGTCGATATTTGTCGATACTTACTAATTTTAACTGCTAAAGTATTCTTATGGCTATTGTTTATAATATGCAAAAAATCCCTTGGCATATTCCATGGGATTCTCTTAAAAAATTATTTGACTCATGTACCCATATTGTACTAATCCTTATTCATAAAATTTCTTATAATCACCCTAACTACACCATATAAAGGTATGGCTACAAAGGCGCCCACAAAGCCATATAGGGAAATTGCTATTATAACGAGAAATATGATGATTAAGGGATGAATTTGCAGACGATTCCCCATTATATGAGGTCTAACCAGATTCCCCTCCAATTGCTGTACCACCAATATTACAATTAGGATCTTAATAATCATAAAATAATTTACTGTCAGACCGATAAGTAAGGCTGGTATAGCTCCCATAATTGGTCCAATAAAGGGAATGATCGATGTTATCATGGCAAATACAGCCAGTATTAAAGAATTTGGTAGCCCAATTATCAAATAGCCTATGTATGTTAGTATTCCTAGAAATAAAGCAACCATCAGCTGACCTGTGATGTATACTGAAAGGGTATTATCTATATCCTTTAAAAGATTTCGGGCTTTTGAAGTCCTTTTTTGGGGAATAAATTTTTTAATATTGCTGTAAATTAGCCCATCATCCTTTAACAAGAAAAATGCCACAATGGGTATCAGTATTATTACCGCCCCTACATTGGCAACAATAGAAACCCAGCTTCTTATGTTATCTACTAGCCTTGTTAATCCTATATCCAGGGCTGCCATGGCCTTTTCCTCTAAATCCTGCATAGAAAATATCCATAGGTTCTCGCCCTGCAATATATCTTGAGTGCTTTCTTGTGCACTTTTAAGCTGTTTGGAAAAGGTGCTATAAAAGCTAGTGAAATCTTCTTTTAACATGCCACCGCCAAATGTTATTAATCCCACTATAATGATTATAGTTAATAGGAATACCAATGACACTGCTGCAGTTCTGTTTATTTTTCTGTTCTCTAATATTCTCACTAAAGGTCTTAAGGAGTAATAAATAAATCCCCCACCTATAAAGGGAAAAAGTATTAAGGCTAAAATCCTCTGTAGGGGAACTAGAATGAAATCTAGCTGTCCTAGCAGGAATATTGATAAAAGAATTAAAACTGTAGATATGGTATATTTAAAAAACTTACTATTATAATCCATAAGCATCTCCTCCTTAGTAACTCACAAGTTATATATACCCATAATCCTTACCAATATCCTTAAAAGAATACTTTGACATGGAAATAGGTAGATTTTTACGTGAACAGATAATCTTTTGGTATATATTCATCAGAAATATGCAAAATCCTGCAAATTATAAGTCAAATTAATGGCTACAACTGACAACGTTCTTTTTACTCATGTATTATAAATTATAAAAGTCAATCTATTAGGTCTACAAAAAATATCCTATAGTTTATCAAAAGAATTTTATGTTACAATATAGTTATTAAAGGTACTGAAGGGAGGATTAGGAATCTATTGATTCCCTTAATACAAATGGATTCCGTTTAATATGAATAATAAAGAAATTCGTTGGAAACAAAGATATGAAAACTTTACAAAGGCCTACAATCAATTTGACTCTGCAATTTCCATGTTTGAGAATCTAAGCGTACTAGAAAAGGAAGGGTTAATTCAACGATTTGAATATACTTTTGAGTTGGCATGGAAAACATTAAAGGATTACTTAGAATCCCAAAGCGTAATGGTCAGCTTTCCAAGGGAAGTTATAAAATCAGCCTTCCACTACGGCATTATTATAGACGGCGAGGTATGGATGGATATGTTAGAAAAAAGAAATTTACTGGCCCATACTTATAACGAAGAGCGATTTAATTTAGCTATGAAAAAAATCAAAGATGAATATTATACAGCAATAAAGCAAGTTTTTTGTGATTTAGGTGATAAAATATGAAGTATGGTTTATCAGAAGAAAGCCTCAATAGGATCGTTAGTGCCATTTCAACTTTTCAAGAAATTAAAAAAGCAGCTATCTTTGGTAGTAGAGCCATGGGAAACTATAAAAATGGATCTGACGTTGATATCGTAATTTATGGCGAAAAAATAAGCAATGAGATTGTAAATAGCTTAAGTGTCACATTAAATGAAGTAATGCCTTTGCCCTATTACTTCGATATTGTACACTATGAAGCCCTTGACCACAACGGCCTAAGGGATCATATCGATGGTTATGCTATAATGATATTTAGAAAAAACTAATAAAGTATAGAAACCCCCCATGGCATTATAACTGGTGGGGGTTATATTTTTATCTATAACATATTCAGATATAGTCCTCTTATATGAGAAGCAATTACCTGTATTGTAAAAACACGGGTAATTTTTTTGTTTTTACCTATGTTTAATTGATATAAGATGTAATGATCCATTTAATATTTCTTAGTTAGATTATCAGCATCTTCTTTTAAATAGTTGCATATAAAATAGCTGCATAGTATAATAGTTTCATGACCCGACCGGCCAGTTCTGAGTTGGAGCATATATATTAGGAATAGCAGATGTTACTTATTACTAACAAACTATCAGGAGGTTAATTAAATGTCAAAACCAGTAATTACTAGAATATTATTATCAGTATTGCTACTTGCTCTTGTTGTATCAGGAGTAGGTTGTACAAAGGAAGTTTCAAGTGATGAAGCTATCAAAGAAAATTATATAGCAGTTGAAACAGAAAAGGTATTAATTGATTCTATTGAAAATACCACCCGCTTTAATGGTAAAATCATTGCCAACGAAGAGATTGTCGTAATGTCAAAATTAGTCGGTGTTGTAGATACCGTTAATGTAGAATTAGGTGATAAAGTTGCTAAAGATACCATTCTATTTACTTTAGATCAAGAGGATTTGTCAAAAAATACTCAACAGGCTGAAAATGCTCTAAGTTCTGCTAAAAAAAGTGTAGAACAGTCTTTAAATGCCCTGAACTCTGCTACACTAAATTTTCAATTAACTAAGGAAAAAATCGATAATGCCATACTAAATCACGAAAGAAATAAAGAGCTCTATGCCGTAGGGGGAATTTCTAAGGCACAATTAGAGCAATCTGAATTAGCAGCTTCTACTAAGCAATTAGAGGTGGCGGAACTTCAGGTGAAACAAGCAGAAATTGCCTACCAACAAGCACAAAATCAATTAACACAATCCCATATATCCTTTGATCAAGCTATGAGGAATTTTGACAACACCGTAGTGAAGGCTCCTATGGATGGGATTGTATCTACATTAAATGTTAAAGAAGGTGCAATTGCCACATCCAGTCAGGCTGCTGCTGTAATAGTTGATGCCCAAAGGGTTTATATGCAATTAAATATTGTAGAAACCTTGGTTAATAAGCTTTCTGTCGGTCAAGAGGTAGAATTATATATCCCGGCTGCCTTTGATGAGGCCATAACAGCTACTATAGACTATATTAGCCCTACTACCGATGCTAGAAATCAACTTTATACTGTAAAAATATATGTGGACAATACAAGTGGAAAAATCAGACCAGGAATGAATGGAGAAGCAAGGCTCAGTGTTGATAGAATTGATTCTGCTTTAATTATTCAAAGTGATGCTGTTATTGATAAAGATGGAGATAGTGTTGTTTATGTACTTGAGGATGATAAAGCGGTTGAAAGAAATGTTACAACAGGATTAGACACAGGGGATTTTGTCGAAATACTTTCAGGCCTTGAGGAAGGTGAAGAGGTTATTGTAAAGGGTCAACACTATGTAGAGAATGGTCAAAAAGTTCAAGTGGTAAGGGGTGAATAGCATGAATTTATCTAGCTTTTCAGTTAAAAAGCCCATTACGATAACCATGATTGTTCTGATAGTAGTTATTCTAGGAGGAATTTCATTAAGTGGATTACCAATAGATTTGTTTCCAGATCTTGAATTGCCTATAGCTATAGTCTCAACCTCATACTCAGGAGCAGGACCCCAAGAGATTGAAAACCTAATTACTGAACGGATGGAAGGTGCTATTGCAACCGTTGGAAATATAGATGAAATACAATCTATATCCTATCAAGGCAACTCCATTGTTATAGCTCAATTTAATAATGGCACAGATATGGATTTTGCAGCATTAGAAATGCGGGAAAAAATTGATATGGTGAAAGAATTCTTACCTGATGGTGCAACCCAGCCCATGGTGTTGAAAATGGATATAAACTCTATGCCCATCATACAAATAGCTGTTTCCACCAGTGGGGATTTGGGTGGATTACAAACCTTAGCCGAAGAAACCTTCAAGCAAAGATTAGAAAGGTTAGACGGAGTAGCTTCTGTAAGCATCGGTGGGGGTTTTACAAAGGAAGTAGAAGTATTAGTAGATCAAAATAGACTAGCTGGCTACGGCCTAAATACTAATCAACTGGCTCAGTTAATAGCTGCTGCCAACATGAACCTTCCCGGTGGAACTGTTGAGCGTGGTAATCAAGAGCTTACCATAAGGGTTGTAGGTGAATTCGCATCCCTTGATGAAATCAAAAACATGCCCCTAACCCTGCCAACTGGCGAAATAATCGCTCTAAGGGATGTTGCAGAGGTTAGCTTTACTAATGAAGACATCAGCTCCTTTTCAAGGGTTAATGGAAGGGATAGCATCAGTATATCTGTTCAAAAACAGTCTGGTAAAAACACTGTACAGGTTGCCAACTTAGTACTTGATGAGATAGAAAGTTTAAAACAGGATTACCCAGGAATTGATATAGATGTAGTATCCGATAACTCTGTTATGATAAAAGCCTCCATTAACACCGTAGTAAAAAATGTTATGATGGGTGCTATATTTGCAATTCTCATTCTATACATTTTCTTGAAGAATATAAGAACGACATTGATTATAGGGCTCTCTATCCCTATTTCAGTTATCGCTTCCTTTATACTACTCTATTTTAATGGTATTACATTAAATATGATGACACTGGGAGGCCTAGCACTGGCGGTTGGAATGCTGGTGGATAGCGCCATAGTTGTGCTAGAAAACATCTACCGTTTTAGAGTAGAAGGCCACTCGAAAAAAGATGCAGCCATAAAGGGTGCTTCAGAAGTGGCAATGGCTATTACAGCATCTACCCTTACCACAATAGCAGTATTTCTTCCCATTGTTTTTATTGATGGTATAGTAGGTACCATATTCAAGGAGTTTGCCCTAACTGTTACCTTATCCCTGGGTGCATCCCTTTTGGTATCCCTAACATTAATACCTATGCTTTCATCTAAGATTTTAACCGTAGATCTAGGTGATGTAGCAGTTGAAAGAAAAAAGAAGAAATTTGATTTTATATACAACGCCTTCGACAGATTATTTGCAAAGATAGAGGTAATTTACAAAAAACTCTTAACCAAAAGTCTTATTAGAAGAAAGTCCACGATTATCATTTCTGTATTGATCTTCGTAGTAAGTATAGTCAGCCTCTTTGGAGTAGGAATGGAGTTTTTCCCTGCTACAGATGAGGGAAGAATATCCATAGATGTGGATTTACCCTTAGGTACTAGAATTGAGGAAGTTGACGAAGTTGTTGAAATAATCGAAGAAAAACTAAAGGATATCCCAGAGGTTGAAGTAGTATTTGTCAGTGTAGGCTCAGGAGATGTTATTATGGGAGGCAGTTCTAGTAATAGCAGCGGTTCAATTACCGTGGGCTTAGTGAAGCTTAATGAAAGGGATAGAAGCACAAATGAAGTTGCTGAAGAGATTAGAAAACTGGTAAAAAATATTGCAGGAGCTGAAATATCAGTAAATGCGGTTTCTACTACTGCAATGGGTACTACAAGCCCTGTCAGCATTGGAATTACAGGAGACGACCTAACTCAATTGGAAGAAATATCGGCTGATTTTAAAAAGATTATTGAATCTGTAGAAGGAACCAGAGAGGTTAAAACCAGTATCAGTGAATCGGTACCAGAGGTTGAAGTTTTAGTAAACAAAGATCTTGCAGCCATTTATGGGTTAACTGCATCTCAGGTGGCCTCTGCTGTTAGAGGTGGGACCACAGGAACCACTGCTACCAGATATAAATATCAAGGGGATGAATTAGATGTGGTAATTAGAGCCCAAGGCAGTACCACTGAAAGCATATCCAACCTTGAACAATTATCAATTACAACCCCAGCTGGATCAAGTATCCCCCTTAGCCAAGTTGCAAAGCTATCTATCGTAAAGGGACCTATGCAGATCAATAGAGAGAGCCAGGAAAGAATTGTAACGGTTACTAGTCAAATAATTGGTAGAGATGTTAGAAGTATCACTGCAGATATAGAAAGGGAATTGCAAAACTATGAAATGCCACAGGGTTATAACTATAAAATAGGGGGAGAAAATGAACAGATTATGGATGCCTTTACCCAGCTATTGTACGCCCTAGCCCTTGCAATTGTATTAATCTATATGGTAATGGCGGCTCAATTTGAATCTTTAATTCATCCCTTTATTATAATGTTTACCATACCACTGGCCTTCTCTGGTGGAGCCCTATCATTATTTATAACTGGAAGAACCTTTGGTGTAACAGCCTTTATAGGAATAATTATGCTGGCAGGAATTGTTGTTAACAATGGTATTGTATTAATAGACTATATTAATGTCTTACGTAATAGTGGTCAAGAAAGAAATGAAGCGATTATTGCTGCAGGCCCTATAAGGTTAAGACCCATATTAATGACTACCTTAACAACGGCCCTTGGCTTAATACCCCTGGCTATTGGTGTTGGTGAAGGAGCAGAAATGCAGGCCCCCATGGCTACTGTGGTTATAGGAGGACTAATGCTTTCAACTTTGGTAACCCTAGTATTTGTACCAGTGCTTTATACAGTATTTGATGATTTCTCTATTTCACTAAAATCCAAATTAAATAAAAAGTTCAATAAGATTCCTAACCCTATAGAAAGTGAGGTGCAGGAATAATGGTAACACAAAGGGGAAAACGACAAATTGAAATTATAGAAGCAGCCCTAAAGGTCTTTGGAGAAAATGGATTTTTTCAAGGGACAATGGAGGAGGTTGCAAAGGAAGCCGGAATTGGAAAGGCTACCATTTATGAATACTTCAGCAGCAAAAAAGAACTATTTCAAGAGATGCTGGTATATTTTGTTGAGGATTATATTACAGGGGCCCATGATGCCACTGAAAAAGAGAATACTGTGCGGAGTAAGCTGATTGCCTTAACTGAATATAACATAGCCTTTGTAAAATCTAAAGCCGACACCCTTCAACGAATGACTTCCAGGTCTGAACATGTATCGGAGGATTTTAAATGTAAAATTTTCAACATTAAACAGACAGTATGTAGTATTGCACTAAAAATTGTTGAAAAAGGTATTGAAACGGGAGAGCTTCGATCTGATTTAGATAAGAATATAGCAGCGCTGATTATTATTGGCGCTCTCAATAGTGTTAGTACGGAATATATTTTTAATGAAGAAATAGCATCCAACACCATCAACACCTCAACATTTGTAGATATTCTACTTTCAGGCTTGAGTTAATTAAAGGACCCCGTAGGTCTTCTACCTACGGGGTTAACTTTGTCATATTCTGATTTAATTTCAGCAATTACTCTTCTTTTGCTATCATATAGGGCTCCTTCATCAGAACCCTTGTCCCTTCTTGTTTTGCTTAATTTATCACAGAAAGCAACCAGTCTAGGGCTCCCTTTGTATTTTCCCATGCATCTAAGGCATTGTTAGCATAGACTATTGCCTCTTCTTTACTACCCATTTGAAAAAATTCTGGCAGCTTCTTCGGTATAACATTAAAACCTAATAGATAATAGGGGATAAAATGATTTTCCTCTAAAGCGTCCTTTAGCCAAGCCTTAGCGTCCTTTTTTCCTCCCTTCACTTTAAAATTATATAAGGCAGTATTATATGTCCATTGAGGACTACCATCTTCATAGGAATTTATTAACTCCCTTGCTTCCTTAAGTTTATCTAGCTGCATATAAATAGGCAATAGAATATAACGAGCACCTTGATTATCATTGGGATTCAATTCTAGCATTTCTTTAAAATGCTTTGTTGCTTGCTCTAAATTGCCCTCCTTCCACAATAGCAGAGCAAATCCCATTTTTGCCCTCATATAAGGTCTAGTCTCCGTCATTAACCAAAAGTGTCCTATATTTTCATTAAAGTAATTTTCACCCAAAACCATTCTTCCTCGTTCTAGTGCTTCTAAATACATCTTTTCTTTATCTGTGAAACTTGTAGCTTCCTCCACTGCCAGCAAAACATAGGCATCCACACAGTTAGAGTGTATTTTTAATGCTTCCTTTGCCAATCTTATCCTGTCCTTTGATCTGCTTTTTTCCCAAGCTTTATAGATAAGATCTTGGGCCTTTTCTTCATTAGATAAATCCTCTGAACTAGCTTCAGGAATTCCATTCTTCATTAAAGTCTGCATATATTCATTAAGCTCATCAATTGACTGGAAGTTTTTGTTTTGTAATTGCTTATGCACTTGATTCATGTATACTTCTGTTACCCTTCTTCCGTTACCTGGGGTAGGGGTCAAGATTTCTGGATAAGGGTCTTCTAAATCTTCCATATCTTCCATATATAAATTTTCGATTACTTCCATAGACCCATCTACAAGGAGATTTAAGTTTTTTGATAGGGTGGTGGCTGACACATCATATTTCTGTGATATTTCCTTTTGGGTATAGTAACTACCAGTAGCTTGATTAGAACTTACCAGATACTCTAATGCAGAGGCCCATGAGCCTCTTTTCTTTATAATTGGCTGGTATCTGTTACAATAGCCACTAAACAAAATAAGAGCACCATTTATCTCGAAGGGGTAATATTCTCCTATCATTTTTTCTATAGCAAATAGAGCCTCCTCCTTGTAGGAATCATCCACTAGAGAGGTTTCAACAAGGTCCTTAAGCTCATGAAGGCTGCCCTCCAGAACCTCAATAATATAATCAATATGATCTGATAGGAGTAAACCCCTATCCCCATCATCATATTTTCCATTGCCTACATTTTGGATAAATTTATCAAGTTTTTTATCAAAGCCAGGCGTTAAGCAGGCCTCCAAAGGACTCTTGCCCTGTAATGGTTTTTGAGGCTTTTGTAAGAATCTTTTAATAAGGAATTGCTCATATGGAGGAAGATGGTGGTATTCATCTTCATCATCATAATCATGGAAATCATGCACATCCTTTAACAGATCAATAATTAGGCTTACTACAAAAGCTCCTTGGTTCATTAAGAATTTTTTCCAATCTTTATCTCTGCCTACTTTATGACTTTTAGCATCTTCAAAGGTTGTAATCACCTTATCAATTGCTTCTATGGGAAGAGTCACATATCCATGGAAGATATCATAGCTTTTACCCATAGGTAATAGTCTTAGAACCAATAGTCCGTCTATATCATCCTTTATAGCCGAGGGGTTAACCTCCAGCACATCTCGAGTAAAGCAATCCTCCAGTAAGAAATTTCCGTTATTAAGGGTTTCTATATAGGTATATATTGAAATATAGCTTTGGGGCCATAGCTCTAGCTGTTTTATTACCCGATCACTAAAATGCGGCAAATTATCCTTTATAAAGAGATTAAATATGGTCATCTCTTCTTTAATAGGGTGATTGAAAGCAAACCATTCAAAGAAAAAACCCATCCATGAGACACATTGTTCAGGATCTATTCCATACTCAAAACCTGCCCTTTGTATTTGGGGATTTAAGGTATTTTCAATGGATTGAAGATATCTAAAAAAAAGTCTTTTTACTTCCACAAACTCCTCAATCAATACCCCTTCTGAAGGGAATAGTAATACTTTGTCTTCTTCTCCACAGCACCTTTTAAACTTTTTTCCACTACCACAAGGGCAGATTTCATTTCTTCCTACTTTGAACAAGGCGAACTCTCCTTTCATTTTTTCTTTAGGGGCGGTTCCCCTTTGTCAGCGGAATGATTCCAATACCTTCCTAATTGTTTCTCTATTTATTCCAATAGCCTCCCCAATCTTTCTAGTAGATAAATTGAACTCATCCTTTAAGGCAATAATTAGTTTGTCTCTTTGTCCTCTATTTTCAAACTCCTTCAATTTGCTAAAACTAATTTCATTTATGTAGAGATAATTAAATACAAAGTCCCTTATCTTCTTTTCATCAATAAATTCATCTTTAATATCATCTTCATCTATGAATTCCACATCACTGGCTTGTTGACTGTATTCTTTAAATAACCTAATAGCTTCTGATTGATTATTTGATAGAATACTTAGTATTGTATGGGTGCTCAATAGTTCTCTATCTAATATACCATTTATATATATATTATAGCTACTCCATTTATAGTTTTCCCTTTTACATATATGTGCTTTTTCGGGATTATTGTGTATGTATCGTAACACTGCAAGGAGATAGTTTTCATCCTCTACTTCTTCACTTTTAAATCTGTCTTGAAAAACATGCCCTATCCTTCTATGTTTTTGATTATAATATTTTGCATAGCTTATTCCTATTCTTTTCATAATTCGATCAATTGTATCTGTTTCCTCTTTTATCAAGAAATGTGCATGATTATCCATAATACAGTAGCCGTATAGCTCAAATTCATTTTTTCTCTTCTTCTCCCTCAATGTATCAATGATTCTTTCTTTATTGTCATCATCTATAAATATTGATTTTCTTTCATTTCCTCTAACCATTACATGATAGATTCCTGTGCTGCTTCTTTGCCTTGCATATCTTGGCATAGCTTACTCACCCCCTACTGTTATTTTACTTAAGTTGCTCTGTGTTGTCAACAGAACCGTCCCCCTGGCAGTCCCCTGGCATTAAACGGCAGAGTCCTAGACGAGACGATCGGAACTATTATTAATCATATTATAAAAGTCATGGTGTTCAGAAACTAATGATATCATTACACCTACAAAAAGTGCCCATAATGGTGCACTTATATTTAGTATTTGAATGTTACTAAGTGCAATTATGAAACTAAAAAAAGCACCATTACTAAACATCTCTACTGAAAAAGCATCTTTGTATGATCTTTTTAAAACTCCAATCATGGATAATCCTGCTATTATATTCATTAGTGCTCTTGGAAAAGCAGTTACAAAACCTAGCGCTACGCTCGAGAAAATTCCGAACACAACAAAAATTATGCCATTTATAATAGAGGCCTTATATCTATCAGTATGACTGTTTCCTGCTTCCTCAGAAGAAAAAATCGCAGTCATAGGCCCAGCAATATTTGCAGCATGGCCACCAAACAGAGATGCTGCAATACCACCAAGCCCACTAGCTACAGTCATGGCATTTACAGGTGGCTTATAACCTTGTGAAAATAATATTCCAATAGCTTGAGCATTCTCTGATCCTAGTATCAGTATTGAAAGTGGAATAGCAATACTAAAGATGGCATTAATATTAAATTTAGGTTGAACTATCACAGGCAATGCTAAATTTAGACTTAAATTTGACAAATATACTGTTTGCATAATTACTGAAGTTATCATTCCTATTATTAAGGCAAATAATACTGGGGGCACTCTTTTAGTAAATTTCGGAGCTATAAGAAAAGTAGCTAAAGTTATAGCCCCTAGTAATGGAAGTTCTTTAGCAGAATTTACGATTCCTATTCCAAATCTAGTTAGAGAACCCCCAATCATAGCCATCACAATGGGCAATGGAATATATTTTAATATCTTCGCCTTAAGTCCACTAATTCCAATAATGAAAATGGTTAATCCTGAAACTAAGAAAGCTCCCGTAAGCTCATTATAATTATAATTAGAAACATTATTTAATAGCAACACCGAACCGGCTATCGTATAAGCACCGCTTATTGGTATTTTATATTTTGTAGATAGTACTATACCTATTATGCCACCAAAAAAATATATCGCAAATAACCAAGATGAAGTTTCAAACTTACTTAATTTAAGGTTTTGAGCAGCATTGATAATTAGAAGCGCAGGTCCAGTACACCCAAATATTCCAGCTACTAATCCTGCAGAGATATTTTTAATATTTATTATCTGCGAGAAATCCATCATTTGTGATGGTTTATTTATCTTCATATTTATTGCTCCTATCTAAAGCAATTATACCGTTCCATAAATAAGTCTTGGTAAGAATAGAGAAATCTGAGGGAAATAAGTTATGAAAATTAATGCTATGATACTAATTATTACAAAGGGGATAACTCCTTTTATAATATTTATCATTTTTTCTCCTGTTGCAGGTTGAGCAACGAATAAGTTTAATCCAAAAGGTGGTGTAAACATACCTATTGCTGCATTGGTGACCATTATTACTCCTAGGTGAATCGGATTGATTCCTAACCTCATAGCAATAGGATATAGTAACGGTGCTGTGATGATAATTGCAGATGATCCATCTATGAACATTCCTGCTATTAATAACATTACATTTACTAGCATGAGGAAACTATACGGGCCAAAATTTCCTCCTATAATTAAATTAGCTAAGTCTTGGGGCACTTGTGCTACTGTTAATACCCATCCAAATATTGATGCAGAGGCTAATAAAAGCATAAGCTGAGCAGTAGACTGTGCTGAATCTACACAGGTTTTAATTAATTCTTTCAAACTCATTTCTTTATATATAAACATACTTATGATAATTGCATAAATAGCAGATACACCTGAAGCCTCAGTAGGAGTAAATACACCAAGGTAAATACCTCCCATAATAATCATTGGTATACCAAGTGCCCAGCTTGCTGATAATGTAGCCTTAAGTTTTTCCATATAAGTGCTTTTGGGCCCTGGTTCAATATTTTTTCTAACAGCAAACCAATAAGAGTATATTAAGTAAGCTATAGAATAGATAATACCTGCACCAGCACCAGCCATAAATAATGCTCCTACCGATACTCCAGTAACTGCACCATAGATAATAGCACTAATGCTAGGTGGTATAAGCAATGCTATAGATCCACTAGAAGCAATAAGCCCGACACTAAAACCACCGTCATATTGATTCTTTTTTAGGGCAGGATACATAAGTCCACCTATGGCAATAACTGTAGCTGGAGAAGATCCTGAAACAGCTCCAAAAAACATACATGCTATAATTGTTGTAAAAGCAAGGCCACCTCTAGTACTGCCTACCATTACCTGAGACCATTTTAAAATTCTATCTGCTATTCCACCTTTCTTCATTACATTAGCACCAAGAATAAAGAAAGGTACTGACATTAAAGAGAACTTATCTATGCCCCCTAACATTCTTTGAGTTACCACCATTAATGGTAAATCCGTAAAGAACAAAAGGGCTGAGAAAGCTGAAAAACTAAGTGCAATAAAGACCGGGGCACCTATAAATACAAGAATAAAAAAAATCATCAGTAAAAATAAAGTCATGTTAGTAACCCCCTTATAATGTTGACATATCTAGCTTGTCATTATTGTCATCTAATCTATCAGTGGCTGTTTTCCATGCGTTTATTCCAAATCTTATAGCCATTAAAAATGAACCAATAGGTATAGCTATATAAACAAACCACATTGGCATATAGAGTGCTGGACTTTTTTGTGAAGTATTAATCACTAACATAGTATTTTCATATCCATAATAGGTAATTATAAAACAAAATAGCGCACTAACTAATTCTGCTAACATCATTAATAATTTCTTTATCTTTGGAGGTGCGTTAGATACAAATATATCTATACCGACATGAAGATAATTCCTCACACACACGCTTCCACCAATAAATGTAATCCATATCATGATGTACCTAATCACTTCTTCTGCCCACGTTGGCGAGTTTGAAAATACGTACCTCAGTATTACATTTGTAAATAAAAGTATTGTAGCTGCTAATAAGAGAAAAGCGATTAATCCTTCTTCAAAACGAACCAAAACTTTGTTGATTTTTTTCATCCACATACCCTCCTACTTATTAAAATAGAGGTATTTACATACCTCTATTTAATTATTTATTTATTTACTTCTTTCTTCCCCAAATTTTATAAGCTTATCAATTAATTCTCCACCTATTTTATCTCTAAATTCAACATAAACAGGCTTACTTAACTCCTTTAATGTTTCTATTTCCTCTGGAGTCATATAATATACTTGGGTACCTGCATTCATCATATTCTTCATATAGCCTTCATTTGCTTCATTAGTCATTACTTTATGAATTTCTCTCATCTCTATACCAGCTTCAACTACAGCATCTTGTAAATCTTTCGGAAGACTTTCAAACCATTTGTTGCTTGCAGCAAGGAAGTATGTCAAGTAAGCATGATCTGCTACGGTTATCCAATCCTGAACTTCATAAAATTTCATATCATGGTTTGAAATGATCGGATTCTCTTGTCCATCCACAACTTTTTGCTGAAGTGCATTATATACTTCTGCAAAATCTATCGGAACCGGATTTGCTCCCCAAGCTTTAAATTGAGCCATTATAACAGGAGCTTCCATAGTTCTTATTTTCATTCCTTTAAAGAAGTCTGGTCCTTTTATTGGTTTATCAGCAGTAAAATGTTTATATCCTTCTGCATTAAATGAGATCCCTTTTATACCTATGGTTTCAAGTCCTGCCATAAGTTCTTGTCCAATTTCTCCCTCTAGAGCTTCCCACATGATGTCCTCACTAGGGAATATGAACGGAAGGTCTAATACAGTAAGCTTTTGGTCAAATCCAGCATATTTTGCAGTTGGAGTCCATACCATTTCTATAGTACCCATTTGCATACCTTCAATCATCTCTCTAGCACTTCCCAGTTGCTGCGCTGGATATATCTGAACTTCAATACGTCCATTGGTTTTTTCTTCTAGAATTTCTTTATACTTAAGAGCTGCCTCATGATATGGTGAATTGGTTGTATAATCATGTGCAAATTTTAATACTATCTTTTCTGAGTTGTTTTCTGTTCCACCATTGCTAGTATTTTCATTTGAAATAGTTGGTGAATTACCTCTATTGCATCCGCTTACTATTCCTAATACTAAAATAAAAACCATAAATAGTACAATTATTTTTCTTGAGAACCTAAACATATAACTCCTCCTTTTTATTAAAAAATATTGGAATGCATGCTTAATATTAACGAATTTTCAAGCATTAATAAAAATGCATTTACCCCCTTCATTCTTATTATGAAGCAATAATTATGCCAAACTATAAACTGCTAATTTAAGTAACTTCATTTGTATATATTTAAAATAATTCTGCAAAATTTGCGAATATGCAAATTTTGCAGAATTATTCTTGTGATTCCGTATACTGTTTAATTTTATATTGTAAATTTCTTTCGCTAATTTTTAGACACTCTGCTGTTTTTCTCCTATTTCCTTTAAAATGTTCTAGTGTTTTTAGAATTACTTCCTTTTCTGCTTGATTTAAGCTTATTCCTACTTTAATTCTAACTAAGTCCTTATCTGAAAGTTGATCTCTAATAGTACTTGTTATATATTCAGGCAAATCATCTACATCTATTTTTTCTTTATCCGTGAGAACCACTGCTCTCTCGAGAAGATTTTCTAATTCTCTTACATTACCTGGATAAGTATATCCTTCTAAAATATTAATTGCATTATTGGTAAATCCCTTAATATTTTTATTGAACTTTTTATTGTATTTATCTAAAAAGTACTTTATAAGAACAACTATATCTTCCTTCCTATCTCTTAATGGAGGTAATTTTATGTTGATTACATTCAACCTATAATAAAGATCCTCCCTAAATCTATTGTTTCTTACTTCTTCCATAAGATCTTTATTAGTTGCTGCGATTATCCTAACGTCAACTTTTTTAGGATTTTCTCCTCCTAAAGGGATTATCTCCGTATCTTCAACTACTCTTAAGATTTTTGCTTGCAAAAGCATATCCATTTCTCCAATTTCATCCAGAAAAAGTGTTCCATTATTGGCAAGTTCAATTTTCCCCAATTTCTTTTTATCCGCTCCGGTGAATGCACCTTTTTCATAGCCAAATAATTCGCTTTCTAGAAGATTACTGGGTATAGCCGCACAATTTACAATCTCTAATTTTTCATCTTTTCTTTTCCCTCCAAAATGTATTGCTTTAGCCAAGATATCTTTTCCAGTGCCACTTTCCCCTGTAATTAAAATTGTAGTATCTATATCTTTTATTTTATTAACTGTAACTAAGACATTTCTTAATTTCTGAGATCTTCCTATTATTCCATTTATTGAATACTCTTTTTCAACAATCTGCTTTAAATTTGACAGTGAACTGTTTATAAACGTATAATCTAAAGCCTTACTTATAAATACTTTTAGTTCCTCCATGTTTAAAGGTTTAGATACATAATTTATAGCACCCATTTTTATCGCTTCAACGGTCGATTCTATACTACCATAAGCTGTCATTATAATAACTTGTATTTCATCCTTTATAGCTTTGATTTGTTTAAGAACCAGTAATCCATCAATATTTCCAATTTTTAAATCTAGTATAACTACATCAATATCCTTGTTTTGTATAATCTCGAATCCATCCTCTGGATTTTGAGTACTATACACCTTATATATATCTTCTAATGCAAATTCCAGAGAATCGCATATTGATGGTTCATCATCTATAATAAGTATCTTATTCATAGTACCTTACCCCTTACCGTTATTTAAAATTAAGCTTACCTTTGTACCAATTCCTTTTTTACTAGAGATTATTATATCTCCTCCAAGCCCCTTTATCTGTTGATAGCATATTGAAAGCCCAAGACCTGTACCATTCTCCTTAGTTGTATAAAAAGGCTCAAATATTTTATCAATACATTCGTTATCTATACCCAAACCATCATCTTCAATATCGATATATACACTATCCTTTACCTCATAAACTGAGATGCCTATTTTCCCTTCTAGTTCTATGGCTTCAATGCTATTTAATAATATATTAATCAAGATTTGCTTCAGCATTTGTATATCTCCATAAGTAACAAACTCACTAGTGTATTTTTTTATAACTTCTATGTTTTTCTTATTAATGGATGATTCTAGTAAACTTATAGTTTGATCTATAATTGGAGTAATTGAGAATTCTTCGTAGTGATTTTTTTTAGGTTTTGCGTAGTCCAAGAGGTCTGTTAGGAGATTATCCAGTCTTGTAATCTCCTGAGGAACCTGTACAGTTATCTTTTCTCTAAATTTTGGGTTGTCATACTTTATTGGTAATATTTCTAAATAGGTTTTTATAGAAGTTAGAGGATTGCGTATTTCATGTGCAAGACCTGCAATCATTCTTCCTAATGATTGCATTTTATCTTTCTGTGAAAGAGCATTTCTAATAGTTTTTTCTTCGGTAATATTTCTAAAAGTTAAAACGCCCCCAGAATTTTTTGAATGCCCTATGTAAAGAGGAGAAATTAGATAATTATAATAGTATTTTTCGCCTTTTAAATTGAAAATCGTTTCCTCTATATTTAATCCTTTCTCCTCTTGTATACAGTAATTTATATGCTCAATATTAAAAAACTTATCTAAGCCTAACTCCTGAAAGGTTCGTCCAACACAATCATCTCTATTCAATTCAAATATTTTTTCTGCTCTTTGATTAAAGGCAGTAATGCCTCCAGAATTATCAAAGGTTATAAGTCCTATACTCAAACTATCTATAATCTGTTCTTTAAATTTATCACTCTCTTTAATAATATTTCTACTAATATCTAGTTCTTGATTAATTAAATATAATTCTTCAGTTCTTTTATTTACCTCTGCCTTTAAATCGTTATTCCATTTTACAGAAACACCAAAAATAACTATAGCTAATACTATTGTACCTATGATGCCATATACATAATACTTTCGTTCTTCCCAAATAAAATAAGCCTCTTTTCCAAACCATTTTTCATATATTTTACTATATGTGCCATTTTTCTTTAATCTCTCTAGTGCTTCATTTATATCTTTTAGCAGAACCGTATTTCCTTTTCTTACTGCTATACCATAATCAACTTGATTTATTTCCTCTCCCATTATCTTAATATTATTTTTGAGTTGGAGTTTGTTTAATATGTATATTCCAGTTAGCCGGTTACCAAATACTGCATCTATCTTTTGATTGTTTAGCTTATCGAAAGCATCTTCAAGATCTGAGACAAACATAACTTCAATTTCACCTATTTCAGCAAGTATATAAGCTGCAGAATCACTTCTTTGTACTGCAACTATCTTCCCCTTAAAGTCATTAGAATTAAGCACCTTTTCATCTTCAGTTCTTACAAAAAATACTGATGAATTCAATAAATAGGGTGTTGAAAAATCAAAAAATTCCTTTCGCTGCTTGTTAAAGTTCATACCTTGAACAGCATCTATCTCTCCATCTTGTAGAGCTCGATGAACTTCCAACCAATCCATAGGGAGAAGCTTAATTTCAACACCCATCTCAATAGCTATTGCTCTCATTAAATCTACATTAAACCCCCTATATTCTCCATCATCATCAAGAAATTCATAGGGTGGATAATTCTTATCGCCTGCTATAACGAGAATATCACCATTTTCATTTATTCCGTAGGATAAAGGTATGCTAAAGGATATTAAAACAAAGAGTATAATAGTCGCTCTTGCTATCAGTTTCAATAAGTATCCCCCCCTGCCCCTACCTTTATATTTTTATATATTATAAAATATTTCCTATAACTAACTTCTTCTACTTTAAAAATAACATTATATAATTCAACTAAATACTGCTTTTTTCCTGCTAGCTATCATTTAAATTCTTACTGATTCAATAATATACCTTAAGGTTTCTTCTTTAAAATTAGTCAGATAAAGTATTAGGCCTACTCAGGCACATTTGATTATTATTGGCGCCCTCAATAGCGTTAGTAGTGAATATATTTTTAATGAAGAAATAGCATCCAACACCATCAATAGCTCTAAATTTGTTGATATGATATGTTGCTTTCAGGCTTGAGTTAATTAAAGGACCCCGTAGGTTTTCTACCTACGGGGTTAACTTTGTCATATTCTTATTTAATTTCAGCAATTACGTTTCCTTTAGTATCGTATAGAGTGCCTTTATCTGTCACAAAGTTATCTCTTATAACGAAATCCCCTTGAACATCTTTTTCCTGACCCTCCTTTATCAAATCAAAAATGTTTTGGTGGCCAGCCTTAACAATTGAATTCTTCTCAATATAATAAACATTATTTTCTTTATCTTCGACAATGCAGCCCCCTAAATCAAAATTTTTTTTTGAATGATTTTGTAGAGTTATTCGATGATTAATTAAATCTAATTGTCTAATGACGATACCACTAAACTCTCTGGTGTCTAGCTCATACTTTTCTCCATCTGTCTTCAATACAATACTTCCGTCTGCCTTTGTATCATAGACTTCAACCTCCAGCTCCTTCAACTTTTCATATACAGCATAAGAAGTTGACTCATCCAGTTCTTCGGAATCTTCAATAAAGCTATTGTAGGATGCATCTATAATTACTACCTTAGGATTTATGTTTTCTAAGATCTCAAGGTTTGTTAAATCCTCCACGCTACTAATGTTGAGTTTTATTATTTCTGTATCTTTAAAATCCTTATAACTCCTATTATCCAGAGTCCCCTTAAGTAATAGCTCTATATTAGTATGTTGAAGTATAATAGTGGGATTATCTAGGCTATTTTTCATTAGTTTTAAATGTACTCCATTGCTTAAATCCATTTTCATATCCTTATATGTAAGGAATACTACAACATTGTTGCTTGGCATTAGTGATAAATTCCCCCTTAATTCATCTGCCTCCTTTTTATCACCGGAATAGAGGAACTTGTAAATATTAAAGCTCTCCATCACATCCTTCAACCCACTTTTCTCATGAAGGTTATAATTGGTTGAAATATATAGTTGGATATCCTTTACCCCTTGATTCTTTAAATAATTTCTCACGATTATTCCATCTTCTTCTCCACCGCTATTAATAAGAATGTGGTAATCTTTATAATCAATTAGGATGCTTTCTCCTTCACCTACATCAATAAAATGAACCTCAATGTTGTTGTCCCTATAGATATTAATTATTCGTTCCTCTTCATCCCATGTTACCTTTCCTTTGAATACCTTCCTTATGAAATCTATGGGTATCATAATATACCCATTAATCCTCATTGGTGACGATTCTAAAGGGATCCTTTCTTCATTGATATAAACGAATTTACTACCTAGCTTAAATCTAATATTACTGTCACCAATTTTTCCTTGAATATTTCTTTCCTCTGAGTTATATTCGTAACTCATACCGAATTTATCTGCTACCAATTCTAATGAAAGGGAAGGTACATTATTTATAATGGCTGCTTGATTTGGCATATCATTTATCTGATGACCCTCAAACCTTATCCTTATATCACCTTCCCCTGCAAAGGTTTGTAATACTGTGATCAATATAATTATCATGATTATAGGTAACATAACCTTACACTTCATCCTAATTTCCCCCTCTTTAATCAATTACTATAATTATATTGTTGTAGTACAAACTATATTCAGTTTTATTGCAAACAAAAAGCCAGCATTATCCTTAAAGATATGCTAGCCTTAATGTTTATCCTATTAAGTTTTCTATTGTTTACACTCTACAAATCTTATGTTTCTAACTGGTTTTTTTATTGTATTTATAGGTGGGAACCATCTTTACCATGTATTCCTTTATATCCTCGCTATTGCCGAAAAGCAATCCCTTTAGTATTTCTAGCTCCCTTTGTAATAGCTTTAAATCCGTAAAAAAGGGTTTTCCAATAAAGATTTTATCATGCTTGGTTGATTGAAGACCTTCCTCATCCATTAATAGCTCTTCATAAAGCTTTTCGCCAGGTCTAAGGCCAGTAACTTCTATGGGAATATCGATATCGGGCTCAAAACCAGATAATCTTATAATGTTTCTTGCTAAATCCATAATTTTAACGGGTTCTCCCATATCCAGTACGAATATCTCTCCACCTTTAGCCATTGAGCCTGCTTGTATCACCAGCTGCACAGCCTCAGGAATGGTCATAAAGTACCTTGTTATTTCTTCATGAGTAACGGTAACAGGGCCCCCCTCTGCGATTTGCTTTTTAAACAGTGGTATTACGCTACCATTACTGCCCAATACATTGCCAAATCTTACTGCCACAAACTCCGTTTTACTAGTTACATTTAAAGATTGTACAATCATCTCTGCAACTCTTTTAGATGCCCCCATTATGTTGGTGGGGTTCACAGCCTTGTCTGTAGAGATTAAAACAAATCTCTTTGAACCACATTGGTGGGCACATTCTGCAACATTCCTTGTGCCGAAAATATTATTCTTAATAGCCTCTTGAGGGTTACTCTCCATTAATGGTACGTGCTTATGAGCAGCTGCATGGAAAACCACCTCTGGTAAGTGCTTAGCAAATATTTCATCTAGCCTTCCTTTATCTCTAATGGATGCAATTATTACATTCAGGTTTAGCTCTGGATGCTTACGTAATAACTCATTTTCTATTTCATAGGCATTATTTTCATAAATATCTAGGATTAAAAGCTTTTTAGGTTTAAATTCTGCAATCTGTCTGCATAATTCAGAGCCTATGGAGCCTCCACCTCCAGTAACTAAAACAACCTTATTGTTCAAATATCCACTTATTTCATCTAAATCTACCTTTACTTGATCTCTTCCCAATAAATCTTCAATGGCAACGTCTCTTATTTTATTAATACTAACCTTACCATCAATTAGCTCATAAATCCCCGGAAGGATCTTTAATTTGCATTTGGTTTTACTACATTCTTCTACAATTTGTCGAACTTCTTGTTTGGATGCAGAAGGTAGAGCAATGATGATTTCATCAATAAGCTTCTTATCTGCAATTTTTGCAATATGATATCGATCCCCTAAAACCGGTACCCCATTGATTTTGGCACCAAGTTTGGAGTCATCATCATCTATTATAGCAACGGGTTTGCTATGTAAGTCATCGTGACTTTTTAATTCCTTTATAACCATTGCCCCGGCCTGGCCAG
Organism: Alkaliphilus serpentinus; assembly: GCF_009017255.1. Lineage (GTDB taxonomy): Bacteria > Bacillota > Clostridia > Peptostreptococcales > Natronincolaceae > Alkaliphilus_D > Alkaliphilus_D serpentinus. The sequence goes on from NZ_WBZB01000026.1 coordinate 25,312, forward strand.
CGCCTACAATCATAACCCGCTTATACTCTTTATTCTTTAAGAAAAATCCTTCTTTAAAGCCACGGGTAGCCCTTATACTTAAACGAATACCGCCAATTAAAATAATATCTAACAAGAAGGCTAGAATATATATACTCCTTGGCAATCTCTGCTCCGTAATAAACATATATGTGGTGATTCCTGCATTAGCCGTAAAGGAGGTTAAAACAATCTGCACCATTTCCTCAATACTGGCATACTTCCATAGGTTTTTGTACATGCCAAAAACATAGAAAATGACAATTTTAATTAGAGTTAAAGTTATAGCATTTTCTTTATATACCTCTATATATACGCTGGCAACATTAGAACTTAATGCCCCATCAAACCGTATTATAAAAGATATAATAATGGATAAGTTCAATAGTATAATATCTATAAAAAGCAAAAGCATAGATATGGCTTTTTTCTTCATTTCGACACCACCAACATTCCTAGGATAGATTAATAATTATATATCTACTTATTTTCTTTATAAGCTTACAAATTCCTTCACATTATCTCAAATCATATATTGGGAATTTCATCATACTAGAAAAATACCTTTGTAGCACCATGACTTAAACTCATAATCAGAATAGCAGCTATCATATTACCCACTAATATGGCTGGAAAAGCCCATTTAAACCTCATGCCTAGCAAAGCAGCAGCAAGGCTCCCACTCCATACCCCAGTTCCAGGTAGAGGGTTGGCCACGAATAATATTAACCCCAATATACCATATCTCTTAATATTTCCAATCTTGGAGATAGACCTATGGATTAGCTTATCAACCGAGTTTTTAAACAGCTTGATTTGTTTAAGGTAAGCAAAAATGTAACAATTATTATTGCTTTAAACATCTTGTCTTCCGAGCTTCCTCCTTATTGCTCCAATCATTACGTCGACATCTTCAATCTTCATAAAGTAGATTATCCCAAAGTATGAAACCGCTCCGACACCGATCGCTGTTAATAGTGAAAGGTTTTGGCTCAGTGTTGATGTTAGATAATTGAAGCTTAGTTTTGCTAATACACCCATAAGCAATGAAGCTATTAATATTTTTAGGAATGAAATGCTGATTTGCTTCATGCCGAATGGACCTATTTTTTTGCGAAGACTAATAAATAATAGTGCTGTTGTAAATATTGCTGCAATACTTGTTGCTAAGGCTAGCCCACCAATACCTAAATAACGTGAAAGTACAATGTTAAGTATAATATTTAGCACCATACCTATTGCAGCGTTAATCATCGGTGTTTTTGTATCTTGCATTGAATAGAATGCTCTAGATAAAATTTCACGCAATCCGAAACCTACCATGCCTAAAGAATAGAAGAACAAAGCTGATGAAGTTAATATAATAGCTTGTGAATCGAATGCACCTCTACCGAATAATAAACTAATAACTTGGTTTGTAAATGTCATAGATCCAATTGTTACAGGTAACACTATTAAATTTATCCCAGTTATTGCGTCAGACAAAGCTTTCTTTAAGCCTTTAATGTTATTATCAACAACCATTTTAGAAATCAAGGGATACATTACAGTCGCTATAGACATAACAAATATTCCTTGAATAAATGCATTAAGCCTATTAGCATAATTTAAAGCAGAAATTCCACCAACAACCAAAGCTGAAGCGATTGTCCTATCCACTAAGACATTTATTTGATTAACTGATACTCCTATAACTACAGGTAGAGCTAGATAAACTAGTTTTCTTAAATTCTCATCTTTTATGTCTAATTGTAAATTAAATTTAAATCCATTTTTATTTACATATATTAGAACAAGAAATAGTTGTGCCAATAATGATACTACAACACCAATAGGCAACAAGATAATGTTTAATTTTACGCTAAGCCATATTGATATTATTAGGATTATATTATTTGGAATTCCTACTAAAGCTGGTATGTGGAAATTATTTTTCAAGTTCAGATAACTAGTAAAAATATGAATAACTACAGAAATGAATATTCCAAATACTGTAATACGTGTAAACTTTACTGCTAATTCCAGAGTCGTATTATCAAATCCCATAGCAAAAGCTCTAACAATAGGATATGAAAAGTAGTACCCTATAAAAACAAAAATACCACATAATATTAACAATACAATTATTAAATTGTTGGTGAATAGGTCCGCCCTTCTAGTACCATTCCTTCTATCTATATCACTATATAGTGGTATGAAACTTGTAGCTATTCCAGTGCCAATAAAGGAAAAAATAATTCCAGGAATTGTATACGCAATGAGGTAAACATCACTTATATTACTTGCGCCATAAAAATAAGACAATACTACATCTCTTGAAAATCCGAACAACTTAGACACTATTGTTAGAATTATTATTATTAATGTAGCCTTTTTCATCTTAACTTAATATCTAGAAAAAATTTCATGCTATCAAATGTTCTCATGAAATTTCACCTTCCCTTTCATAGGTCATTACCTCATATCTTTTATTGCATTTATTCAAACGGATAATCAATTTCTTCCCCAAATAACTCTATTTACATAATCTGTGTAAGATAATATAATTCTTAAAACCTTTTCAGAGACATTGGGCATGCTATAATCTGTAACATGTCTCAATGTACATCTTCTCTGTGTCTCTAACACCTCAAGTCCCTGAAGAATTCTCTCTTTCTTTAGTCCCACCATCATCACAGATGCTTCTTCCATCGCTTCAGGTCTTTCGTGTGCTTGTCTAATATTCAGTGCTTTAAATCCAAGAATAGATGACTCTTCACTGATTGTCCCGCTATCACTAAGAACAGCTTTTGCATACATTTGAAGTTTCACATAATCATTGAATCCAAGAGGTTTCATAGTTTTTACCAGCGGATTAAACTCGATTCCTTTAGCTTCAATCATTTTTCTGGTTCTAGGATGTGTGCTTACTATAAGTGGCATCTGATACATTTCGGCTATGCTGTTTAAACTATCTACCAAATCCATGAAATTTTGTTCAGAGCTAATATTCTCTTCTCTATGAGCAGAAACTACATAGTATTTCTCTGTTTCAAGTCCTAACCTTTCAAGTACATCTGATTTCTCAATGTCTTCTTTTCTTGAACTAAGAACTTCAAACATCGGGCTACCCGTTTTGATTACTCTATCTGCAGGAAGACCTTCTTTTAAAAGATACTCTCTAGCAATATCGCTATAGGTCAGATTTATATCTGCTGTATGGTCTACAATCTTTCTATTAGTTTCTTCTGGGACTCTCTGATCGAAACATCTATTTCCAGCTTCCATATGGAAGATAGGGATATGTCTTCTCTTTGCAGCTATCGCACATAAACAACTATTTGTATCTCCGAGTACTAGGAACGCTTCTGGCTTTACCTCTTCTAGAATTGGATCAATCTTAACTAAAATGTTACCAATCGTCTCAACAGCGGTTCCTGTTGCAGCATTTAGGAAATAATCCGGCTTCTTTAGATTGAAGTCACTAAAAAACACTTCATTCAACTCATAGTCATAGTTCTGTCCAGTATGAACAAGAACATGATCAATCGCTTCTGACTCATCTAACTTATTTATAACAGCTGACAGCCTAATTATTTCTGGTCTAGTACCAACGACTGTCATGACTTTTAATTTCTTCATCAGTTATACCTCCAAATAATAAGTATCAGGTTTTTCGGGATCAAATGGCTCATTGGCCCACATTAACGTAACCATATCTGCGTCACCAAGATTCTCAATATTGTGTGTATAGCCAGTTGGTATATCTACAACTTCCATCTTATCCCCACTTACGAAATACTCTAATACTTCTTCTGAACCTATTTTCCTAAACCTAATAACACCTTTGCCACTTACAACTAGAAACTTCTCATTCTTCGTGTGATGCCAGTGGTTACCCTTTGTGATTCCAGGTTTTGAGATATTAACTGAAACCTGGCCACGATCATGTGTTTTAAGAAATTCAGTGAATGAACCCCTCTGATCTACATTCATCTTTAAGTCATAACTAAACTGGTCTTCTGGCAAATAGCTTAAGTATGTACTGTAGAGTTTCTTGACAAATTCATCAGACATATTTGGCACTGATCTATCTTCTCTACTATTCTTGAATGAATATATCAAATCTACTATTTCACCTAGTGTTGTGGTATGTACCACAGGCACTTCACAGAATGAATCTACTTTGTTTTCTTTTCCCTCTAGCGAATTAATCAGCTCATTAACGACATCATCTATATAAACAAGATTCATTACTACGCTTGGATCATTCACTTGAATAGGCAAATCATGTGCAATATTATGACAGAAAGTAGCTACTGCACTGTTATAATTAGGTCTACACCATTTACCAAATATATTTGGAAATCTATAAACAAGAACTTTGGCCCCTGTTTCTTTACCATAAGAAAACAAAAGATCTTCCCCTGCTTTTTTGCTTTCGCCATAAGGATTATCTAACTCAGCTTGAATGGAAGAGGAAATCATCACTGGACAGGTGTTATTATGTTTCTTGAGCGAACTTAATATATCTGATGCAAACCCAAAGTTACCCTCCATAAATTCAGATTGTTCTTTTGGTCGATTTACTCCCGCGAGATGAAACACAAAGTCAGCCTCTTTACAGAACCCATCAAGTAAAGAAGACTCTGTATCACGATCATATTCAAAAATTTCAGTGAACTTTCTATTTCTCAGCTCTGCTATTAAGTTTTTTCCTATGAAGCCCTTTGCCCCAGTGACTAGAATTTTCATTATCTATCCCAACTTTCCAATTGTTCTCTTACATAATCAAGTTGAAGTAACTTTTCTTTAATCTGTTCAATATTAAGCCTTTCCGTATTATGAGAGTTGTACTCATCTTCAGATGACAGCTTTTGGTCTCCTTCAACAAAGTACTTGTCATAGTTTAAGTCTCTCTTATCAGCAGGCACTCTATAAAATCCACCCATGTCTTTTGCTACAACATGCTCTTCTTTTGTTAGAAGCGTTTCATAGAGCTTTTCACCATGACGAGTTCCGATTACTTTAATTTCATTGTCTACTTTGAAGAGCTCTTTAACTGCTTGAGCTAAATCCCCGATTGTTGATGCTGGGGATTTCTGAACCATAATGTCTCCTGCTTCAGCATTCTGGAAAGCAAATACAACAAGCTCAACTGCCTCTTCAAGACTCATTAAGAATCTTGTCATGTTAGGGTCTGTAACAGTGAGTGGTTGTCCACTCTTAAGCTGGTCAATGAACAACGGAATTACTGAACCTCTAGAAGCCATGACATTACCATATCTCGTACCACAGATAAGAGTTTTTTCTGGATCAACAGTCTTAGCTTTTGCAACAAATACTTTCTCCATCATAGCTTTGGAGATTCCCATAGCATTGATTGGGTAAGCTGCCTTATCTGTAGAAAGACAAATAACCTTTTTTACTCCCATCTCAATTGCACCTGTAAGTACATTATCTGTCCCCAATACATTCGTCTTGACTGCCTCCAATGGAAAAAATTCACAAGAAGGTACTTGTTTAAGGGCTGCTGCGTGAAAGATATAGTCTACTCCATGCATAGCATTCTTAACACTTGCTAAGTCTCTTACATCGCCTATATAGAACTTTAACTTATCATTTTTATATAGCTTCCTCATATCATCCTGCTTCTTCTCATCACGAGAAAAGATACGAATTTCCTTTATGTCTGTGTTTAGGAATCTTTTCATTATAGCATTCCCAAAAGATCCTGTGCCACCTGAGATTAATAAATTTTTGTCTTTAAACATACAATCATTTCTCCTAACCTTGTAATCTGAATTATTTTATGGCTAAAAATTATATCTTCTATGAAACATTATCCAATATGAAATTGTAAATATAGTTGCTATAAAAGTATCTATAGAGTTTAATAATTGATTATTAGCAGGTACAAATACTAAACCCAAAGAAATTGTAGCAAACAATACAATAGATATTGGATTTTGATGTTTAATAATTTCTAACCAGGCTGTTTGCCACAAATAACCTACTATAACGAATACAAATAAAGTTCCTATAAATGTAAAGTCTGATGCCAACCATGGAAAAATAGTATTCCATGTCCTCAGCCCGTTCCTCCCAAAAACTTCTGTCATCCTGTTCAAATATGTTTTTTCATATATCTCCGAAGTGTTAAACAATACTGCTATTAACTTTGACATGAAATACGAATTCCCTATTCCATATGTCCACTGAAAAGGTAGCTTAAAGCATAGAGATAAACCATAATACCCAGATGACAAATAACCAGTTAGTAGTATTGCAAAACCCAGCCCTAACTCATTTCCTAAAATCTTAAAAATTATGTGGTCGGTATCAAAATACAATTGTCCACCCGCTCTAAAACCATAATTCTCTGCTGTTATTCCTAAAAGTGCATATCTTTGTGCTTGTACAAAAGTAAAAATAATTATTAATACCATTACTAACGATATACTTATCATAACTATTTTCTTTGTTCTTCTCCTGTCAGAGTCCATCATTTTAATTGCCAGGACAATAATTGTATATATGATTATATCACCTAAGAACTTTTGAGTTCCATAAGCCACCATATTCACCATCACTAGTAATATGATAAAAAATATAAAGATACTTTTAAATCTCAGCTTTAGATTCTTCCAATAATATATACCTAAAATCATAGTTGCATTTCTAAAAAATCCTGTTAAAAATCTAAATAGAATCGGAAAGGAATAGAACGAACCATCCTCTCCTAAATTAAGGTCAAGATAATTACTAGCCATATTCGAAATAGATAATGATGCCGGATTTTTTAATAATACTTCCAAAAATTCTAATAAGATTGAAAGGAAGGCAATGTTTAGTGAGATTTTCACAAACTTCATTATTTTTCTTTTGTTATTTGCTGATATAGCATTTACCATTTCATCAGAATACTCACGTTTTTTGTTTATGACAATTTTATATTTGTTTGCAATAGCATAACCTATATATAGACTTAGTAAAAACCCAATAATATATATAAAAACTGGAAATTTATCATAATTATAATACTTCATTGGACCATAAAAGCTTAAAAATAAAGTTGTTAATATATAAAGTGTAAACATCTTAATCGGTAATGATTTCATTTATTCACTCCTAAAATTTACTTGACTACAATATTTTACTGAAAAAATCATCAAATTTACCTACATAACTTTTGAAATTAAAATTTGAATCATTGATACAGTTCATTTTGAGTCTTGAAATTTCTTTTTCAGTTAATTGCAGTATCTTGCTAAATTTGTTAACTGATTCTGTTAAATCTTCATTTATATAAAAACCATTAAAATCATCAACTAAATACATTCCTAAATCACTGGTTTTTGTTGTGATCACAGGAACACCACAATTTATACTTTCAACAAATTTTGTTGGAAAACCAGCATTTGTTAACCTATTGCTTTCCCGAATAAAAATACTAAAATCACTTTTCATTAATTGATCAATACTGTTTATGTGTGATAATCGACCCTTAAAAGAGATTCGATTTCTAAGTTCACTAAGCATATCTTCATGTTCAGGATAGTAGTCAAGATATTCATTAATGGTGAGTCCAATTACTTTCAACTCATAATTCTCACTCTCTTTTAATGAGTATAGAACTTCAATTAATTTATTAATTTTATCTTTATTCTTCCCAGGACTTCCTGAATATGAAAAACTCAATTTGTTACCGGTATTATTTATATACTTACTATCCCATTTAGTTTCATCTTTATCTACCAAAGGGGGCACCCTTAAAACATTGATATTCTTTTTATAGTAATTTTCCAAGTATGTACTTATAACAATTAAGCCGTCCAATCTCTTGTGAACAATTCTCATTCTAAAAAAAGAATCAAAGCCTTTGATAAGTTTAAACAGGAAGTTTGAACCTTTTGTGCTATACCATTCTGTACAATCAGCAATGATTTTAATATTATTCTTTGTACCATATCGTTTAAGTTTATACAAAGCAACTGAAGGATAGTTATACGCTATAACTCCTCTTATATCTGTATATTCGTTTTTTATTACATTAATGAAACTAATTGTAGTTAAAAAACTTAACCATTGGTCAATCTTATGTGGATATGGCACTGACCAACAGTCAAAACCTTGGATACTTTTATGAGTGGTTGAAATATCTGTATTAAAACTTAGTGATTTATCAATACCTACAAATACAACATTGTATCCTAACTCTCTCATTGCTTTCCCATTACTGAGAACTCTATGAGCTGCAGCATTCTTATCCGGTAATTCAAATCCACCTATATATAAAAGAGTTCCGTTTGACATATCACAAATTCTCCCTATACCATTCTATTGCAGCTTCAATTCCTCTTTTAAAACTCCAACTAGGATCATATCCAAGCATCTCTTTAGCTTTGCATATATCAGCATTGCTATGCTTTATATCACCTTTCCTATCAGGTCCAAAGATTGGCTCAATATCTTTTCCAAGTGCTTTACAAAGGGATTTATATACATCTATCAGATATTCTCTTCCACCGTATGCGATATTAAATGCTTCTCCCGCAACTTCCGAAGATGCATTACATGCTTTCAAATTTGCCTCAATAACATTTTCAATATAAGTAAAGTCTCTACTTTGCTTTCCATCGCCATTTATTGTGGGTTGTTCATCATTAAGCAGTTGTTTAATAAACTTTGGAATTACTGCTGCATATGCTCCATTTGGATCTTGTCTTTTACCGAATACATTAAAATATCTTAATCCATAAGTATCTAATCCGTATAGTTTTGAATAAAGCTTCCCATATTCCTCATCAACCATTTTAGTCAAAGCATATGGTGATAATAGGTTTCCTTCTCTTCCCTCTTGTTTTGGGAGATTTGGCTCATCTCCATAAACAGATGAACTGGAAGCATAAACAAACTTCTTCACTCCATTTTGTCTAGCTGCTTCCATCATATTGAGAGTTCCTCGGATATTGATTTCTTCGTAAAGCAATGGCATCTCAATGCTTCTAGGAACACTACCCCAAGCTGCTTGATTTAAGACATAATCTACACCTTCACAAGCTTTCATGCACGTATCTAGATATCTTATGTCCCCTTTTATAAATGTATAGTTAGGATTATCAATAAACAAGTCCACATTAGATTGTTTACCAATGGAAAGATCATCTAGACATCTAACCTTATAGCCTTTATCTAATAAAACCTCGCACAAGTTGGAGCCAATAAAACCAGCTCCACCAGTTACGAGAAATACAGTATCTTTTTTAAACTCTATATTTTCATATCCCACGGCTTATGCACTACCTTTCCTTACAGTCTCCAGTATTTGTATCCTGCAGCTTCGTATTCTTTTCTATCTAAGATTCCTTTAATATCAAGCAATACTTTGCTTTCATAAGATCCTTCTTTAAACATCTTATTGAAATCTTCTTGAGTAAATCTTAAGAACTGGTCATGTCCAACAGCTACAACAATTGCATCCATCTCTTTAATGTCTTCTACTGAATCAAAGTCAATTCCATACTCATGCTTTGCTTCTTCAGCATCTGCTTCTGGATCTGCAATCATCGGAGTGATTCCATATTCTTTAAGCTCATTGACAATATCAATGACTCTAGTATTTCTAGTATCAGGACAGTTTTCTTTGAAAGTAAATCCTAGGATTGCCACTTTTGCATCTTTAACTGGCACATCTGCTTTTATAAGGTTTTTAATTAAATTCTCAACCACATATTTGCCCATATCATCATTAATCCTTCTTCCTGAAAGGATAATTTGTGAATGGTATCCTAGCTGCTCAGCTTTATATGTGAGGTAGTAAGGGTCTACACCAATACAGTGTCCACCGACTAATCCTGGGAAGAAGTTCAGGAAGTTCCACTTCGTTCCAGCAGCTTTTAGAACAGCTTTAGTGTCAATCCCCATCTTGTTAAAGATAATGGAAAGCTCATTCATAAATGCTATGTTAATATCTCTTTGTGAGTTCTCAATAACCTTTGCAGCTTCAGCCACTTTTATAGATTCAGCTCTATGTACTCCTGCATCAACCACAAGTTCATACACTTTCGCAATAATATCAAGAGATTCTTCATCCATACCTGATACGACTTTTACAATAGTCTCTAGCCTATGTACTTTATCACCAGGATTGATTCTCTCAGGTGAGTAGCCTACTTTGAAATCTTCGCCACATTTCATTCCAGATTCCCTCTCAAGAATTGGAATGCATATTTCTTCTGTCACGCCCGGATAAACAGTAGATTCAAATACAACAATAGAACCTTTAGTAAGATTCCTCCCGACTGTTCTACTTGCTGATTCTACTGGTCTTAGATCGGGTGTGTGATCTACGTTAACAGGAGTAGGTACAACAACAATATGAAACTTAGCTTCTTTAAGTTTGCTCTCATCAGCTGTAAACTCTACAGTTGTTGACTTAATTGCATCATCTCCAACCTCTTTAGTTGGATCAATTCCTTTCTTATATAACTCAACTTTCTCTTCACTAATATCAAATCCAATGACATTAACTTTTTTAGCAAAAGAAACTGCTATTGGCATACCAACATAACCAAGACCAACAAGTGAAATTTTTTCTTCTCTATTTTTAATCTTTTCATATAAACTCATATCAATTAACTCCTTTATATTAATCCCATAGTTTTCATAATAGATTTATTGACAATATTTACATCATACTTCTCTTTAGCAAGTTTCAAACTGCGTTCTGCCATAATCCTATTTGTTTCTTGATCTTCTATTAGAATTCTCATCTTATCAACTAAACCATTTACGTCTTTAACAGACACGAGGAACCCATTGTATTCATCTGTGACAGTTTCTCTACATCCAGGAGCATCACTGGTTATAATTGAGCGACCTATTGCCATTGCTTCTAAGACAGTCTTAGGTGTTCCTTCATGATAAGAAGGCAATACATAAGTACTACATTGTTTCAAATAGGGTCTAACATCGGTCTGCTCTCCAAAATACTCAATAATACCCTGCTCAATAAATGGCTGTAGTTCTTCAGACTTCAGTGCTGAAGGATTACTATCATAAGGTCCCACAAGTAAGCATCTTACTTCAGGATATTCAGCCTTAATTCTCTTACAAGCCTCCAAATACTCCATAATACCTTTATCTTTGATTAATCTGCCAATAAATAAAAATGCCGGTGCATTAGGCAATGGTTCTGGTTTAAACTTCTCAAGATTCACACCTGATCCATTGATAATCACAACTTTTTCATCTTCAATAAGTCCGCTATTTACAAATTCGTTTTTATCATCGTTGTTTTGAAAAAACACCTTCTTGCTTGCATTGCATGCTAAACGATACTCAGTCTTCATTATTGTTTTGATTACTCTGTTTTTAAGCCCTTCTCCCCTAAAAATCGACCCAAGACCTGCTATCAGTGGATATACTTCAGTAATACCCTTGGCTTTTGCTGCAAGACTTCCGTAAACTACAGTTTTTGCTTGGTATGCGAATACTTTGTCTGGCTTCTCTTCTTTCATAAATTGCTTAAGATCTCGATACGTCCTTAAATCATTAAAGGGATTTATGCCATTTCTTTCCACAAAGAGTTGCTTATAATGAATTCCATTTTCCTCAAACTTGCTCTTCCAGTTTGATTCAGGTTCTGGTCCTAAAGCTATGACAGAATGTCCATGTTTTATAAATTCTTTCATCATATCCATACGAAACCAAAATAGTGATGACGTATGGCTTGATAGTACAGCTATTTTCATATTGTCAATCCTACTTTCATCACTTAGTTACTTCTTTAAATACTGATTCACTTCAATTTCAATGCCCTCTTCAAAACTCATCGGTCTATAGTTGAAGTCTTTCTTTGCTTCGACATGAGGATAACTTCTGTCTTCACCCATACGTTGAACCCTTTCTACATAATCAATTTTTCCTAAAGTTAGTACCTTCGCTATTTGGGTAAGTACAACTCCAAATGATAAAGGAACACTGACAAAGGTTGTTTTCTTATTAAGATTATCGCTTATCATCTTAAAAACTTCTATCATCTGTATAGGCTTTTCACCTGATAAATCATATGCTTTTCCAGCTGTTTTTTCAGGAGATGTCAATACAGTGTAGAATGCCTTTCCTAAATCCCTTGCATTTACTGGTTGTATTAAACTTCTCCCACCGTTGATAACTGGCATTACTCTAAATTTATCTATCATCTTGATGAACTTACTCATATTGCTATCACACAGATCACCATAGATCATAGTTGGTCTAACAATCGTAACTTTTGTAAGGCAGTTTGGATCTGAAGTCAATTCAGAAACTTTCTTTTCTATGGTATAACCTTGAGAAGCATATTTGAAGTTTGAATATATTCCCGTCGTATGTACTAAGATTGCTCTCTTCACATTGTTCTCAATAGCTGTTTCAACAATCATTGGTGAGTGATGAATATTATAGATGTGCATGATACTATCTATACCACTCATAACTTTTCTAATGAACTCCTTGTCGTTGAGATCTCCATAAACCTTCTCAATATCTAATCCGCTGTTATCCAACATTGAAGTGTCAGATGTTTCCCTAACGATGCAGCGGATTGGTCCTTCATATTTATGAGCAATAAGTTCCTTTAAGAAATATCTGCCTGTATGTCCTGTGATTCCTGTCACTAATAACATCTTCTCACCCCTAATATTTCACTGACTCTTTATCGGCTTTCTTCGTCCCAGTCCCACCTTCAACAACACCATCACTTCTAAGAACACTAAATATCGTCCCAAAGAAACATCTAACATCCATCATGAATCCAATCTTCACTGCGTACTCTCCATCAAGTCTCGCCTTAACATCAATCTCAAGCTCGTCTCTTCCATTAATCTGAGCCCACCCAGTAAGACCAACCGGCACGTCATTAGCACCATATTTGTCTCTTTCTTCAATAAGATCATACTGATTCCAAAGTGCAGGTCTTGGCCCAATGATGCTCATCTCGCCTTTAAAAATATTGATGATTTGAGGCAATTCATCTAGAGAAGTTTTTCGTAGGAACTTACCTACCTTTGTAATCCACTGATCAGGATTCTCTAGAAGATGTGTAGGGGTGTCCTTCGGCGTATCTATTCTCATGGTTCTGAATTTTAATATATGAAAATGACTCTTATAGATCCCGACTCTCTTCTGTTTAAAGAGAACAGGTCCAGGGGAGTCAAGCTTGATTGCAACCATAAGGATTGCAAATATCGGAGAAAGGATGATTAGGCCGATAGCCGATAGCAATATATCAATTAACCTCTTAACTCTCATGTACATATGTTACCCCTCCGAAATTGCTTTCTAGTTGGAATGTTGGAAAGTAGAATGTTGGAATGGTAGAACCATCAATCTAAAGTCTTAATTAATCCAGCCAAAAGTCTTCCTACATCCTTTGATAAATCCAATACATCTTTATACTTTTGTTCATCTATATACTTCAAATCTTTTGCTAATAGCAACTGATACTTTGTTTCTTCCAAAGAACCACGTGCCACCAGCAAAAATCGCTTGTATTCCTTGTTAGAACCTCTTGCTTTACCTTCAACAATATTATTTGGAACTGATGCTGCCGCTCTTCTGATTTGAGAAGTTAGTCCAAATATCTCCTCCTTAGGGAAGCTGTTTGTAATCTGGTATATCTTCAATGTAAGTTCATGAGACTTCTGCCACACAACTAACTTATTCGTATCATCGAACATAGGCTACTCCTTTCCAACTTACCAACATACCAACTTTCTACTTCTTTATTCTTTCACCACTCACGTCGCACTCTATACTCAATTATCCATAGTAAAGCTTCATAACTATCTACTCGGTATTTTACAATTCCTCTAATATATTAATGGTTTCATAACCAAGGGTCTTATACTTTTCATAATCTTCATGATTTGTTACAATAAATACCCCTCTAATATCGTGTTTTTCATCTTCTCCAAAATGAATAAATTTTTCATCAATATCTAATTCTTCTATCGAAGATTTTATAAGGCTACTTATTTCATCTTGACCTAGTATTATAAAAACCTTGTTATACTCACTTAAAACTCTTATGAACAACTTCTTTATCTTTTCTTTGGTGTTGTTTATGTAGGTATAATGGTGCTTTATATACTTATATGTCTTATTTACCTTTTCCACCATCCCCTTCGGTGTTATCATATAAACTACCCTGTTAGCTGGAATATTTTCTATTTTAATGAAGCCTTCTTTAACCATCTTCTTGATAAGAACGTTTATACTGCCTAGGGAAAAACCTGTTTTCTCGGATAACTGTCTTTGGGATAATAGCTTATTTTCATTTATTAACTCTAACAAAATATATTCTTTGTCCACTTAGATACTCCTATGGTAGTTTTTTAGGCGTTCATTTATTGAACGCCTAATTTTAGTATAATGTCTTGTAAAAACTTAGTCAATAACATTGTTATTAATTTGAATGATTTTAAAATTTTTCACAGATAAACTATTATTGCTAAGTCCTTTATGCTCAACTATTATATACTGATTACCAGGTTCTATATCTGGTTGGGTTTGAAATTCAAAACTTTCACTATGACTACTAACAGAGTTTTGTTGATGTTGAAGGCTCACTTCACCAGATCTGCTAAAAACCCATACTCTAGCATTTTCTAAGTTGGTATCTTCACTAAATTCTACCTCTACTTGATATTTTGTATTGGGTTGTAAGCTAATATCACTTGAGTAAACCCCGCCTCTATCTCCTTCAATATTTTCTAGTTTCATTCCCTTTTGTGAACTTTCGATTCTTTGAGTTTTATTTTGAGGATTCCATATACGCCAATAATCTGGAACATTGTTTTCATCAAAATCAGTTGAAAAATAGCTTATATATACATAGTCAGCGAGTTGTAATAACTTGTTTGGTGATTCAATATTCTTGATAAAATACTGAAGCTTATTATACTTTGCCTGTGTAGCAGAGGTTTGTATAATTTTTTTGTCAGTTTTTTTATTGGCACGCATTATATCCTCTTTTATGCTCATTGCTTTTTCATACATCTTAAGGGCTTCTTTAGTGTCCTCCTGTTGCATGAAATAGTCTCCAATAGAAGAATAAGCATCCAACTTAATTTGGTATATCTCTGGCTTGTATGGATTATTCTTCACTAAGTCTTCGGCTATTTCTTGTGCCTCATCAAACTTACCCCTTTGAAGGAAATGGGCAATGGCATGATATGAAACATCTAAATCGTACGGCGAATTATTTAAGGCAGCACTAATATGCTTATCTGCTTCAAAAATGAGTTTCTGCTGCTGTGTTTGTTGGGCTGATGCCCTTAGTAACTGTGCTAAGTCTACTCTATATTTTGCAGAAAAGGGGTCTCTTATTACAGCTTTTTGATAAAGGGCTAGGGACTTTCCACCATTCCCTTTTTCTGCCTCCTTTACGGCCTCCATAGCATTACTGTAGCCTGTATAAAGGGAAGATGTAAATAAGAGAAAAATTATCGACAGCATAAATGCTCCAGCTAGGTTTACTTTTCTTCTGCTATAGGTCCATCTTAATATTTTGATGTTTAACATAGGTTCCCATTGAATTAGACTTAGTATTGTAAATAGCAATAGTATTATTGAGAAATATGCAAAGTTAAAATCTAATCCGCTGTGGGCTAGAAGGACTAGTGTCGCGATAACAAGAGAAATATTGATGGTACAGTATCTTCTTGCAGCCTTATACAGTTCTACGCCTAAAAGCAGTAACAATATTAATATAACCAAGAGTCCTATAATACCTGTTTCGACTAATACTCGTAGATATAGATTGTGGGGTTCATTACTATAATAGGTATATGACTGATAGGCACTATACAAATACCCCCAAGCCTTTCCCCCCGCACCAATTATGGGATAATCATAGAATATTTTACCTCCGTCTTTATAAAAGGCTAGTCTGGCAGAGGAACTATTTTCATTTAGGTCAATTGCATTAAGACGGCTTATTAAGGATTCTGGTAAATATTTGTACTTCAGTTTTATATTTTGAATAAAGTTACTCTTCCCATCTAACAACATTGCCTCATCAAAAGTCACTTTTATTCCAGGATGAACTGCAGTAAAATCTATTAGTGCCTTTTCTGTTGTAAGCTCTGTAGTAAAAGGGATCTTAATATATCCTGATTCGCCAACCTCTGCTATTCTATCATCTAGTAGAGCTTGTTCTCCCTTATCGTCTGCTCCAAATACTCTTATTCTCCATGTCCATTGTTTTTCATTTGATCCTTCCACACCTACATTTACAGATAAAATATAGTTTTGGTTAGGATAAACCTCTATAGTTCTTCTTATGCTGTTCCATTTATTTTCTGATGCATTTAAATTATCAAATACCAATGGTTCTGTTATATTAAAGGCAAGAACTCCTAAAGATCCCGCCAGTAGAACTCCAATTAAAGGGATTATAACGAGGGTTTTCACAGAAACTGATTGGAGTTTTGAAGCAATCCACTGAAAAACCCAATGAAGCAAGGTGAATCCTATAATTCCTACTATAAATATGCCTATTAATTTAATATTTCCCTGGTTCTCTGATGAGGTCACCTGAGTAAAGGGTTGCATAACTAATAGTGTTGGAATTACTATAGATATACCAAATAATATGGCAATTATCTTCTTCATATTAGGAATTGCTAATATATAAAGCAGAAAAAATAGTGGGAAAACCAACCAGGCCGCCCTAGAGTAGGTGAATATAAATGTGAAAAATAGGATATATGCCATAACCCCATTTGCATATGCCTTCCACCTATTGTCTTCTTCTAACATAAGTCCTAGGGCAATAAATAAACAGGTCATCATCATAGCTGCAAGGGTATTGGGGTACTGAAAGGTGGAGGATATACGGTTACCTATTACGGAATCAGTCAAACTTATATAGCCCCCTAAAGAACCAATTCCAACTATGGCCACTGTCACTCCACTTAAAACTATGGAATACATAATGATTATACGATGCTTTATCTCATGAGCATAGTCTTTCACTAACAAGTACAAGAAATAGGCATTTATATACTTTAATGCCTCTCCTATAGCATCCCTTAAACTTACAGCCTGTTGAAAAAGTATAGGCAGAAGATACGCAACTACAAGTAACAATCCTAAATAGTCCATAGGGTTGCTTAGGATGATTTTCTCTTCTTTAAAATATTTCTTTACAATCCAAAGGGCAAATAGACCAAAGGATATTAAATGGGTCAACAATACTTCTTTGGTAAAGAATAGTCCCCTAAGTAAAGGCGCTGTAAAAATAAGCAGACAGGCTACCGCAAAGACAAACAAACCAATTTTACTAGCTGTATCGTTATTATTAAGATACTTTTTAGATGTTTTTTGTTTCGCAATCTTTGGCATAATAACAACTCCTAATTAGCTACATGGTTCTTAGCAATTTTATCCTTATCCTCAGAGTTCCAATATTCAATAAAGAAGGCAGCAAATACACTTATCATCAGACCCAGCACTGCTGCAATGGCAACATTCAAGACTTTACGAGGCCCAACCGGTTGGGTTGTTGGATAGGCTTTTGAAATAACGATCATATTAGATTCTCCGATTTGAGACGATTCTGTAACCCGTAATTCTTCATGTTTTTCTACAAAGGCATTATAAGTATTTTGAGCCACATCTACCTTTTGTCTAATGATTCTTTCTTCATGTTCCTTCTCAGCAAGTTCAGCTTGAAGGGTTTCAATTTGGAACTGGGTTTCATTTATTTTCCCTTGTAGATTTGTTAGTCTAGCATCTACTTCTGCCAGTTCAATAACGAAAGTGTTTAGTGCAGTTTCCAATTCAAGATACACAGGGTTAATTTCTTCCGATTCAACTTTTATCCCGGCTAACTCACGGGTGGAACTATTTGTATTCTCCTCTACTAAGTCTTTCATCAAAGGGTCATCTAATATAGTTTTGTTAGTAATGAGTTTCTTATCAGTATTGATAATTTGCTGTTCAATTCTTCCTATAGACTTCTCTAGAACGTCCTTTCTCATCTGGGAGTTGGTATTCTCCGTTTTAAATTCTGTAATCTGTGTAAGCTTTGCTTCCAGCTCTCTTTTTAACTCCTCAGTTCCCTTTGGTTGAGCAAGGTAATTTCTTAATTCAATTAGTGCTTCATCTAGCTTTTCCTTCTCAAATACCATTTGGGCTTCGATGTAGCTTGAAGAAGCTGTTGCTTGTTCCTTAGCCTTATCAGAGACAAAGGAAACAAACTCTTCTCCGACCTTATTAACAATTGATGCTGCTTTTTCTGGATCATTATCCTTCATCTTAATTGTAATTAAGTTTGTATCCTTAATAGTTTCTAACTCAATTTTCTTTGCAAGGGTTTCGATATCATATATATCCTCTAGCCCTAGATCGGCAATGGTTTGGCGCATGATACGAGGCGCTTTAATTTGTTGCTTATAAGTTTCCAGGGTCATATCAGGAAAGCGGGATAAAGAGTCTAATATATTATCTATTCCTTCGCTATTAAACTGATTTGGTTGTAGTCTCTCACTAAAATTTGAAGCCATTAATACCATTTTAGTTTCATAAACTGGCTCCAATAGGGCAAAGCTTACTACTGCTGATATAAGTACTGCTAATATTGTAATTCCTATAATCATTGTTTTTCGTTTTAATAGTATTTCAATCAGTTCTCTTAAGCTAATCTCTTCCACAATGAACCCTCCATTAATAAATTATCTAGCTTTAATATTGTGTAGTTCAACAAAAAACACGAAATTCCTTTCACACCAACAAGATAGTTCAAATTGATTTGGGTTTTCACATAAGTAGATTATATCATAATGCCAGTTTCAAATCTTACATTTTTGTATTACAGTTTCTTTACAATACCTTTCTATAAGTTACTCTAAGATTATCACTCTTATAACACATTTTAAAACAGTTATAAAAAGGACAGATATTCAAAAGAATACCTGCCCCAACTATTGACATAGAGCCTAATAACAAAAGAGAGACTCAAATGAGTCTCTCTTTAAGTTCATACATTATTATCTAACGTCGAAGCTTGGAAGTTCTTCGTCAGCCATAAATGTGTTACCGTCTGAGTCAACAACATTTACTTTTTGAGTTACTTTTGGAGCATCTGGAACAGTTTTGCCAGATTTAGCCGTAAAAGTAATTACTACTACATTATCTGTACCAATCTTAACATCCACATCGCTCACATTAGCATTTTCAACAGTGAATGTCAATGAAGATAAAGCTGCTGCATCAATTGCTTCAGAGAAAGTAATTTCAATTTCTGTATTGCTTACTCTTTCAACAATGTACTCATCTTCATTAGCACCTGAAGTGTATACCATGATTTCTGGAGCTATTGAGTCTGCTATAAAGCTGTTTGCGAATACTATCTCAGTTCCTGTTTGTGAATCATAATCAGCTGAATCATTAGCAAATGATGTAATCTCAGTTCCAAATGAATTTTTAATGCCTTCTCCAAACAGAATCTCAAACGTTACATTTGATTTGTCAGTTTCGAAGGCTTTGCTTCCATATACAAACTCAAGAACTGTTACACCTTTATCTTCAGTTTGTGTTAAAGTAAAGTTATTTCCACCATTTACTTCGAAAGCATCACTTGTTACACCTGTTAATAAGTCATTGAACTTAACTACTAAAGTATCTTTGCTTGTAGCTTCAATGCTTGTCACCTTAACAAATTGTGATGATTGAATATTTGTTTGTAGATCTACAATCTTTGGTACAATTTTATTACCTGCTAAGTCTTTTACGTTGATAACCTGAAGCTTAACATTGGCCTCTACATCTGCATTAGTATAAAGGATGTCAGCTTGAGCGTCGGTTAAAGGTAACTTAACTCGAGTATTTGCACCATCAAATGATGGATCTTCTGTTAATATAGTTACCGCATTGCCTACTACGATGGCATAGTTAGATGCTTCTAAAGCAGTATCAGCATCTACAGCTTCGCTGAATCTTACAAATAGCGCTTTGTTGCTGAATACATTATCTCCAGATTTAACTTCCTTAAACTTGATATCATAGTATACTTCTTCAGCAACTGGCTTAGTTTTGTCAGTAACTTCAACTAATTGAGTGTAAAGTGTAATCTTGCTAGCAACTAAAGCTGTATCTTGTACATCCTTAATGTTAACCGTTAACACTTCACCTGGTTGCTTCTTGCTTAGCTTTAACTCTACTGATTTTTCTTTCTTGTTCTGGATAGTTACTGTTAAACCATCAATTTTCTTACCATCTTCGTCTAACACTTCAACATTTTTACCTTCGAACTTGTCGTAAGCCTTGTTGAATTTAACTACTAATACGTCTTCTGCTTTAACTTCAATCTCAGTAACTTCGATTGGAGTTTTGTCTACAGAGATTCCTACTGTCATAGTTTGATCTCCAAGTTTGTTACCCCAATGGTCTTTAATGTCAGACCCTTTAATTCCTACTGTAATATTACCTTCAGGAAGTGGCTTGCTGTTAGTATTACCAGATTCCCAGAATTGAACGTATACTTTTGTTACATAATCTGTAGCTTTTACTGTTACTGCATCAGCTCCACTGAATTCAGCTGTTTTGAAAACTTCAAGTGCTTCCCAAGCAGTGAAAGTGTGGTAGAACATGTCAGCTTCAATACCTTTTACAGGCTTGTTGAATTCAACAACTACATATGTTTGCTCCGCCTTTGTTATAGTCGCTACTGGTGGAGTTACATCTTTAACATAGTTGAACTCTAATGTTTTATTGATGTTCTTGTATGTTGCATAGTCAACGAAACCAGTAACTTTTACTGTATAATCTTTGCCATCTACAAAGTTTGTAAATGTTTCAACAACAACTACATTAGTTCCATCAACAGTTACTTTGTTTCCTAAGGTTGTTTTATCTTGCTTAACTTCAACTGTACCAGCAGTTTTAATTGGCTCAGAGAATCTAAGCTCAAGATTTCTAGGTCCAGTTACAACTACTTCTTGAATTTCTGGTAAAGTAGCGTCGAAAGCTGTAAATTTAGTTTCTGTTTTTTCAATAGCTTCACCAGCTAAGTTTTTAACTTTATCAACTGTTAAAGTGTACTCAACTTGGTTTGCTAATTCTGTTTTGATTGTAAGTACTACGGTCTTTCCATCTGCTTGAAGAGTTGCAATAGCTTCTTTTTCTTTGTTTAGAGAGAAGTTTGCATCTACAACTGTTTCAACATCAACTTCTTGGTTGAATTCTACAACAACTTCTTTTAGGTTGTCAGCAGAAACTGAAACTACTTCTAGGAAATCAACTTCCCATACTACTGTAATTTCGAATACTTCTTCTAAGTATTCAACAAGTACTGCAGTTTCTACATTAGCTTCTAGAGCTTCAGTTAACTCATAAGCTACAGTAACATCATCGTTGAAAGTAACTTCGATGTTTGTGCTATCAACTACTACTACTTCAACAACTGTTAACTCTTCTACATAACCAAGGGCTGCTTCAAGAACAACGCCATCTTTAGTTTCTGTAGCTAAGGCTGTTAAGATAGTGTCAGCCATTTGGCCTCTAGTAATGTTAGCGTTCATTTCGATTGATCCATCTACTAAACCAAGAGCTGCTGCCTTAGCATAGTATCCTGATGGCCAAGCTAAACCTTCTAAGTCTGCTCCGTAACCTAATGCTCTCATTAATACTGTAAGAGCTTGAACATAAGTTACTTCTGCTTCTGGCATATACTTGTTGTTACCTACTCCGTTTACTAAACCATCTTTGTAGGCTTTTCCGATGAATGGAGCGTAGTATCCGCTTACATCATCAAAAGGTGCTGCTTCATTTAAAGCTTGAACCTCTGCGTCAGTATTACCTGTTAATCTTGTAGAGAATACTGCAAATTGTGCTCTTGTTAATGTTTGATCAAGCATTAAGTTACCTGATCCATCGCCAATTAATACACCATAATCTTGTAGCTTCTGAATATCAGTAGCTGTTGGTGCAGCGAAGGCAAATCCAAATGTTCCTAGTACCATTGCTAATACTAGTACTAACGATAGGACTTTCTTCATTATGTCTTCCTCCTTTTTATCTTTGTTTTGAAGTGGGTTGAATTTAGGATGTTAGCTGTAACCCCTTCTTTAAACCAGCTAATCCTTTAAATTGTATAGAAGCGGTATAAAATATGTATCCGCTATCTATAAAGTTGATTATACCACCGTACTATTGCTAGGTCAACGATGGTGTGGTGATTGTAACATAACTGTAATAAACAACTTAGGTATGTTCAATCTTTACAAGTACAATTATACACTTGTATAAACCAAAATACCATTACAGTTATATTACAAGTTTTTTGCATGTGTATGACGACAAAGGAATCCTTTACCACTACACATAGTTATCCACCTTCATAGTATTCTAGACTTAGCAGAAAATTCCTTCTTTAATTCTAAGAAATTTCGTAGAATTTTTGATGGATTCTGTTATCTATAAATATATACCCATTTTCTTGGACAATATACATAGATAAAAGAAAATGAGAAATGTTGAATGTTGAATGTTGAATTCAGGATGCTTCGATACATCGAAGCTATTTTATAAAGAACAAAGAATGAAGAACTAAATATTAATGTTGAATGTTGAATTAAAAGAAAAACATGCCTTGTTAGACATGTTATTTATCAACTAATCTTCTCTATATCTAATTTTCTTTGTAATAGCTGTTAAGAGACTAATGATTTCTTCACATTCTTTAAGTAATGGATCGACTAACTTAGACTCTGCCTCTTCTCCATCCTTAATTAAACATAACCAGTACTTTGCTTCAGCTGCTTCTTTAAGAGCTATGTACAATTTATGTCCGAAGTCCTTTTTTGTAGGTGCATATTGTGCTTCTTCTATATTAGCCCCGACACTTGTACCTGACCTCTTTAACTGATTAGATAGTATATATTCTTTCTTAACCATTCTCATATGTTTGGAAAACTTAATAATGTTGACAGAGAATTTAAAGGATTTTTCTCTTATAATTCTTTCATAAGAATAACCTATTTAATAGATTTTAGTAGCCTTATACTGGCCTCTTGGTTGTCGACTCGGTCTGTTAGTATATCTAGTCTATTATTAATTTGGTGAATACCTTCAATACTCTGTTTGTAGCCATCGTACAAAGCTTTATGATTTTCGTCCATTCTATTTTCTAATCTTACAATGTCTTGTTTAGTTGCCATCTCAGATCTTACATCATCAATATCTTGTTTAGTTGCCATCTCAGATCTTA
>NZ_WBZB01000027.1 GCF_009017255.1 Alkaliphilus serpentinus
ATCGTTTCACCGGGAACGAAGTTCCGCCAAGTCGGTCGAACTCTCGGGTCCGGCTCAACGTTGTCAGGAATACCAAAACGTTATATGACAGAAAAGTAAGGTTGTACTTAATTAAAATTTGGAGGCCTAAATTATTATTAAGTATGAGAGTTTAACAAATAGAATAGACGCAGTAGTATTAAGTCAAGTAAATCTTATTTAAAGGAAGGAGAACTAAGATGCTAATAATTGTATTATCTATACTTGCGACTATATCTTTAATTATTTCTATCTTTTCATTTTTGCAGAAAGGTCCTTTGATTTCATTGATATATTATATGTCTAATCAGAGTGAAAGAAAAGAATTAAAGATAAAAAAAAGATATTACTTTATTGGAACTATATTTTTAACTTCAGCAATCCTATTTTCAATTTTATTAGCAGACGAAATATTTCATTTACCTTCAATACAAACACCATTGATTATTATTTCCATTATACTATGCGTATATTATATTGTTAGATATACACAACTGGAGGTTGAAAGGATTAAGAAAAAAATAAACAAAAAATAATTTTGCATCCTCATGAATTAGGGATAGAATATAATTTTAATGCTGTGCCACATAAGACACATCATTTATATAATACGCAGCTAATTACAAGATATTTAGAATAGAAAAGTGAGGATGGAAGGGCTTAGTTAGAAGATTTCAGTTGATTCCGCCATATAACAAAGTGTTTACGCAAGGGTGCCAGGGGTAAGTTCACTGAAACTTAATCCATAACCATAGGGAAGTGGGGTCAGGCACCACACCTTCTCACTGGGTGCAAGCACCTCCAAGACGGTCTATCTATTGGGTCCAGCTCGAAGGCGTCGTAAACACTGGAACGTTATCTGAAAGACAGGTGTAGAAAATGCTCGGCTGCAGATAATTTATTTTATTTAATTGGCTTAAATGAGAAGAAGTAGATATTTTCTAATTATATTGGAGGTTATCTTGTGACAAAAATTAAGCTTATGAATATGTGCATGATAATAGATGAGGTTAACAATAAAGTCGTTGTACAAGATAAAATTAATTGGACAAATTGGAAGGGGATAACATTCCCTGGAGGCCATGTTGAAAATGGTGAAAGTATAATAGAATCAGCAATACGAGAAGTGAAAGAAGAAACTGGTCTTGATGTGAATGACTTAAAATTTAGCGGTTTGATTGATTGGTTTAATGATGTCTCAAATGAAAGATGGTTTGTTTTTTTATTCAAAACCAAAACATACTCTGGTGAAATACTGAATGAAACACATGAAGGAAAGGTGTTTTGGACAGATTTAGACGAGTTGCCAAGTATGAAGTTAGCAAGGGGTATGAATGATTACTTAAAATTATATTTTAATGATAATTTGAATGAGGCTTTTGCTACATGGAATGACAATTATATTAGTGATTTTAAGTTCTTTTAATTTACTAAGGAAATAATCTACGATTATATTTATTTTTTACTTGTCCTAGTTAATAGGAGAAGAGTCACCTGTCCACAGATAACAAAGTGTTTACACAAGGGTGCTGGAGGTAAGTTCACCGATACTTAATCCATTGCCATAGTGAAGAAGGATCAGGCACCACACCTTCTTGCTGGGTGGCAAGCACCGCCAAGACGGTCTATCTTTAGGGTCCAGCTCGAAGGCGTCGTAAACACTGGAACGTTAGGTGACATCACTCCAAAATGAAGATGTGGGCCAAATTACGAATTTATTAATTTGATTTGTTATCCAAAGGAGAATACTATGCTTAAGTATACATTATGCTTCATAAAGTGTGGAGAGAAAATATTGTTACTGAATAGGGAAAGACCTGGTTGGATGGGGAGCTGGAATGGTGTAGGTGGATTGATTGAAGAAAAGGAAAAGCCTATTGAATCTGCAATCCGTGAGATATGGGAAGAGACTGCTATCTCAGTTGATGAATTAGATTTCAAAGGTGTTGTAACATGGAAAAATGAAAAAGGATTAATTGAAGGGATGTATGTTTTTATTGTAGAGGTAGCAGAAACGTATATATTTAACTCTCCAATAAAAACTGAAGAAGGTATACTTGATTGGAAGGAAATGAATTGGATATTCAATTCAAAGAATACAGGAATCGTATCGAATATTCCAAAGTTTCTAAGTCATATGCTTGAATCCAATGAGTTATATGAATATAACTGCATATACGAGGGATGCATACTAAAAGATATTAGTATAAATCGGATAAGAGATGATTTTATTAATAAAGTTAAAGAAATAAAAAACAAATGTGGATAAGGCCGATGGGTTATTGCAATGTGACGATCACCTAACAATGTTTTTACGCAAGGGTGCCAGAGGCAAGTTCACCGAAACTTAATCCATAGCCATAGTGAAGTAGGGTCAGGCACCACACCTTCTCACTGGGTGACAAGCACCGCCAAGACGGGCTATCTCTAGGGTCCAGTTCGAAGGCGTCGTAAACACTGGAACGTTATATGGCAGAAAAGGAAGGTTGTACTTAATCAAAATTTGGAGGACTAAATGTTATTACTTCATATGGATGTTTTACAAATAGAATAGACACATAAGTATAATAATGTGTATTAAATGAGCGAAGGGTGATAATAATGGCGTTTTTAAAAAGATTAACACTACTTATAATAATCTTTCTAACCTATTCTTTTATTTTAGTAGGGTGCAAACAGAGCAGCCCTGAGATTAGAACGTCTATTACAATAAGTAAAATCACGCAAGAGGAATACAACAAAATTGACAACTCAAGCAAACCGGAAGATTCTAACATAGATGATTTTAGAAAGCTATACATTGATGTTAAAATGACCAACTCAAAAAAAGCAGTGGAAAGAAAAATCACTATACCAAACCTATATATTATTGACAAATATGAAAGGGTTAGGACAACGAGCGGTGGGGCTTCTGAACAAAATAATATTGGAACTGAAGATACGGCTAAAAGCATGGCATACATTATCTTCGATAGCAGGGGATTAAGTGAACAAGACATAAGGAACTTATACAGAGAGTCGAAAATTTATATAGCACATAGATTAAGGAATGGAGATTTAGTGGAGAAAAGCATTTCAGTTGGGAATGAATTGACATTCAACAAATAAATATTCTTTGCAATTATAATATAATATGCAGCTAAATTACTAGACATTTGAAAAAGAAAGGTGAGGATTGGAAGGACTTTATCAGACGATTTTGACTGATTCCGCCATATAACAATGTTTTTACGCAAGGGTGCCAGGGGTAAGTTCACTAAAACTTAATCCATAGTCATAGTGTAGTAGGATCAGGCACCACACCTTCTCACTGGGAGCGAAGCTCCGCCAAGATGGTCTATCTTTCGAGTCCAGTTCGAAGGCGTCGTAAATACAGAAACGTTAGATGACATGCAAATAAATAGGGGGTGATTATATTGGATACAGAAAAGACGAGTTTATATAACAGGCCAGATATTTATGACATTCATTTTTCTGGAAAGATGGCAGAACTATTACGTAAACATTACGAGATAGTTTTAAGTAATAAAGAGATTTGTACTATACATGATTGTAGTTACGGAACGGGTAATTTAACAAATGAATTAGCAAGAATGGGATATCATATTTCAGGTTCTGATTTAAGTAAGGAAATGCTAAGTCGAGCAGAGGAAAAGATTAATGCTGAAAATCTGAAAATAAAACTTACTCAAAGTGATTTTAGAGATTTAACGACTAATATAAAAGATAAATTCGACTGCGTTATGAGTACAGGGAATTCATTAGCGCATGTATCAAATGAAGATGTAAAGAAAGTGCTTTACCAGATGGCTCAACTGATAAAGAAAAAAGGTTATATTTATATAGATACACGTAATTGGGATAGGATCCTAAGTACTAGACAAAGATTCTACTATTATCAGCCTTTTTTTAAAAATGATGAAAGAATCAATGCTATGCAAGTCTGGGATTGCAATTCAGATGGTACGATAACATTTAACTTGTTATTTTCATTCGAAAAAGAAAAACGGATATACCAACGTGAAGAATTAAAGAATTATATTATCCGCTCAAAAAAGAATTACTGGTTAATGAGCTAGAAAATTTAGGTTTTGAAAATATTGAAACACACAGTTTTATTCACCATAAGATAAAGGAATTTAAAGAAATGGAATGGTATGTTGTGCTGGCTAAAAAGAAGGACTAGCTGCACGATCATCTAACAATGTTTTTGCGCAGGGGTGCAGACAGCACGTGTTGAGGGATAGATCAGCGCACCACACACTTCTCACTGGGTGGCAAGCACCGCCAAGGGGAAGGTCAAGAGGGTCCAGTTCGAAGGCGTCGCAAACACGGCGACGTTAGCTGAAATTCTTATTTAGTTAGGAGTAGGTTGTATGAAAAATAATATATTAAAATTCGCAGTAATTTTGGGAGGGATATTTGTAGTAATTATTTTGTTATCCATCGTTAGTTACTCTCCTGAATATATGTATAGAGTTATAAGATATAGAGAATCTGACGTAAATGATTACAAAATATTTCCTGAGAGAACTGTAGAGCATAGTACTCAACCGTATAACTATAAGATGAAACTTCTTGATGGTTTAGAAGATAAAGTAATTAGTTATAAGTACATTAGTAAAAATTACGAGAAAAAGTTAATGGATTTTTTAGAAGATACTAAAACGACCTCTTTTATAATCATACATGATGATAAAATTGTATTTGAACAGTATTTCAATGGATATAATCGAGATTCTATAAATACATCTTTTTCGTCTGTTAAATCAATAGTATCTCTTTTGATAGGAATTGCAATTGATGAAGGCTATATAGAAGGTGAAAAGCAATCAATTGCAGATTATATACATGAGTTTAAAAATACTACACTAGAAGAAATTACTATCGAAGATCTGTTACTGATGAGGTCAAAGATACGGTATAAAGAAGGTAGTTTATGGTTTGGGGACGATGCGAAAACATATTACATGCCAAATTTAAGAGAATTGGCAATTACCCATATTAAGATTGATAAAAATTATAAAGGTAATTTTCATTATAATAATTACCATCCCCTATTGTTAGGGATTATATTGGAAAGAAGTACAGGTCAGGATGTTTCAAGCTTTTTAGAAGAAAAACTATGGAAGAAACTTGGAACTGAGTATAATGCATCATGGAGCCTTGATAGTAGTGAAAGTGGATTTGAAAAAATGGAGAGTGGATTAAATTTTAGGAGTATAGATTTTGTAAAGGTTGGAAGTATGCTTTTACATATGGGAAAGTGGAACAGTGAAGATATTATTAGTGAGGATTGGATATACAAATCTATAATAGCAGAATTTCCGTTAGATGAAGGAGACTATAAAAATTCATTTTTGGAGAAAACAGATGTTGGATATAAATATATGTGGTACAGCTTTGAGAACAACAATGGAGGATATGATTATTTTGCTGCTGGAAAACATGGTCAGTTTCTTTATATATCTCCTATGAACAATATAGTTATTGTACGTAATGGAATTGAGTCAGGCAAGATTGATTGGTGGCCTGATGTTCTGGAAAATATTACTAATATAGTAGCAGAATTGCAAAATTAGCATTAAATGAACATCAGCTAACAGAGTGTTCACTACATTCATCAGTTTTTTTGAGCGGGATAGTGAGAGCTGATGAACGTCGTGAACACCCAGAACGTTAGGCGAGATATTATAA
>NZ_WBZB01000028.1 GCF_009017255.1 Alkaliphilus serpentinus
ATGAGCGCCACACCTTCTCACTAGCCGAGTCGGTCGTCGCATTAGGTGCTCGGGAACTCGCAACCATGAGCGACTTCCCTGTAAAGCTCGAAGGCGTCGCAAACACGAAACCGTTAGGCGTCATTGTAGTAGTGATTTACTGTTAGAAGTTAATATAAAAAGATACCCCAATTAGGATATCTTTAGGAGTGATTATAAGGTTCACTTTGCTCGTATAGTATTTCTGGACACAAATCTGCATCATTGTCCCAACAAATTGTATCGAAACAGACCTTAACGGTACTAAATAAATTTTGATCTTTTAGTTGTTGGAAAATACCTTTATTTAAAAGCGGTGACATATCAAACATTCTTTCTTCATTATTTTCGAATGTAAGAAGTAGCTGATAATCTTTAAGGGGCTTAACACTTTTTACTGCTAGGTACATAATAATACACCTCCTATTTTAATGGTTCAATTTTAAAAGGCAATTCACTGTTCATGGCTAGTTCCCAGTTGGCTATTAGTTCATCTTTGTGAATTTCAGCCCATGCAACTACTAATTTAAGTTGTTTATTAGGTAAAGTTCCTTCAATGATTTCGCATGAGTTAATATCTATTATAGATTTATGGTCCTGGTAATATGCATGGAAATGTGGAGGATTATGTTCGCCTGGAGCACAATACATTCTGATTATAATACCATAAAACATTGATATTGTAGGCACCTGTATCATCCTTTCGCATTAGTTTATTATCTATATTGTACCATATTTATATTACTATTAAATAGGAATCATTAACGCCGCCTAACAATGTGTTTGCATAAGGGTGCTTGAGGTAAGGTCAGTGAAATTTAATCCATAACCATAACGAGGAACGGTCAGAGCACCACATCCCTTCACCGGGAGCGCAGCTCCACTAAGGGGAAGGGTCAAGGGGTCCGGTTCAGGGACGTCGTAAACACGGAAACGTTATGAGACATCTCTAAAATTATGTTTTGATAGGGGGAACAACTGATGGTGGGAACTACTACATATTTTCGTGAATCAAGTGGGGATAAATACATTTTTTATCCTTATGGCCCTTTGGGAGCAGGCTTAATAATTGATGAAAATATTAAAAATACAGTTCAAAAGTTCAAAAAAATATATTTGGCTGTCATTTCAATTTTTCTGTTGATACTTCTATATTATAACGGTCCATGTATTTATGGGTTACATATTATATCAGCTTTTTTTATAGGTATTATTATTGGAGTACTTATCACCAGATTAATAACCCTAAAGTGTGAAAAAAGCATTGTAAAACTTTCATTTAATGAACGTAGACAATTGATACTTGATAATGAAAAGAAAGAAAAAAACAGCGGATTTGTGGTAGTCATGATTTCAGCTTTACTTCTTCTAATCATATCAATGAGCTTACTATTTAATCCTGGTGCAAAAAATATATTTTTGTTAATTATTCTAATTATTACAACTGCATTTTATGCAGTTATGTTTGTAGATTCGTTAATTTTACTTAAAAACAAGTATTTTTGATAATTTATAGTTTAGTTTACCTTTTTTTTAACTGAAAAGAAAAGGTTATGCAGATGAAGAAATATGTACTGCTGAGACGATCTCATAACACTGTGTTTACGGGAGGTGCTGGCGGGCACGTTTCGAGGGAAAGGTCAGTGCACCACATCCCTTCACCGGGAGCCAAGCTCCGCCAAGTCGGTCGAACTTTCGGGTCCGGCTCAACGACGTCAGGAATACCAAAACGTTAGCTGAAATCAGTCAACAATGGAAAATGAAAAATGTCTATAGCATTGGAGGGAAAATATGATAGTAATGATTAACGGAGCATTTGGCGCAGGGAAGACGACTATTGCTCAAATACTTCAAACTCATATTCCAAACAGTATGATATTTGACCCTGAAGAGATTGGATATATGGTAAGGAAGATTATACCTGAAGAGGTTAGATTACAAGTTGAAAGAACCGATGATTTTCAGGATATAGAATTATGGAGGATTTTAACTGTAAAAACAGTGAGAGAAGTAAAGAGAAAGTACAATAAAGATTTAATAATACCAATGACTATATATAAACCAAAAAACTTTGAGTACATATTTACAGAATTACAGAACATTGAAAATGAGTTGTATCATTTCTGTCTAATTGCTTCAGAAGAAACCATATATCAAAGGTTAGCTTCTCGAGGGGACAAAGAAGGGGGATGGACTTACCAACAGACAAAAAAATGCATAGAAACTCTAACGAATGAACTATATAAGGAGCACATCAATACGGATAAACTAAGTATAAATGAAATAATTAATAGGATACTATTAAAAATTAAATGATAAAACAATGGTCAGATATTTCCAAGCAGTGAATTGACTTCAGCTAACAATGTATTTACGCAAGGATGCCAGTGGCAAGTTCACCGAAACTTAATCCATAGCCATAGGAAAGTAGGATCAGGCACCACACCTTCTCACTGGGAACGAAGTTCCGCCAAGACGGTCTACCTTTGGGGTCCAGCTCGAAGGCGTCGTAAACACTGGAACGTTATACGAAATCAGCAAGAATAAATATGCTCTTTATAAAGGGGGAGTTGGAGAATGGGAAAAGAAATATTAACTCGATGTGGTTATAGATGTGACCTATGTCTAGCTTATAAAGAAAATATAGAAAATGATGATAAAAGACAATTACTGAGTGATGGTTGGTTTAAATTTTTCGGATTTAGAATTGAAGTAGATAAAATTTATTGTGAAGGATGTATTAGTTCTGATTGTTTAACCGCTAATCTAATTGATACTGGTTGCCCTGTTAGACCCTGTGTAATAGACCATGGATATGAAGATTGTTCGCAATGTGATGATTTTATATGTGAGAAGCTTGAAGAAAGAGCAGTAAGGTTAGAAAATATTCAAGAAAAGTTCCAAGAAAAAATTAAAAGAAATGAATATCATCACTTTATAAAACCATATGAAAATGTTAACAGATTAAATGAACAAATTAAATCACATGGAAAGTACTCTAGAATGTTCAATGAAAGAATTGAACCTACAGAAAATAGCATGAGAAAATTTATTGGAGAAAGTCATATTGTAGAGCTATGGGATAGGTTAATTACTGCTATTGAAAGCAATTATAATCTAGATAAATGTATGAAATTTGGTGGGAAGAATTACGGCTGGGAATTACAGTACAAGAAAGGTAAAAAAACAATTATTTCAATTCACCCTGAAAGAAAAGCTTTTACAATTCTTTTTACATTTGGGGGTAAAGAATTAGAAAGTTTTGAACTTATAAAAGATCAGGTTAGCAAATTGACTTTGGATTTAGTAAATAGTACAAAGCAATATCATGATGGGAAGTGGATTTGGTTAAGAGTAACTGAAGATGTTCCATTTAATGATGTACTGATATTACTATAAATTAAGAAAAAACCTGATAAGATGCTAATCGGAGTTTAGTATTAATGACCTCGTATAACCACGTGTTTACACAGGGGTGCTGGAGGCAAGTTCACTGAAACTTAATCCATAGCCATAGTGAAGTAGCGTCAGGCACCACATCCCTTCACCGGGAACGAAGTTCCGCCAAGTCGGTCGAACTCTCGGGTCCGGCTCAACGACGTCAGGAATACCAAAACGTTATACGCAATTTTAGCCATTATCAGGGTGATACTTTGCAAGATTTCATATAAATTTGGAGGATGATTAAATGGAAGAGAAATTAGGTTGGATGCCAGCAAGGTTTACTAATGAAGAACGACTTAAATTAGCAGAAAAAATATTAGTAAAATTAAAAAATAAATACAATGAACAATTAATCGCAGTTACATTAGAAGGCTCAACAGCGAAAGGAACAGATAAACCCTTTTCCGATATAGAGATGACAGCTATTTTCAATAATGATTTAGCAGAAGAAAGATGGAATGCTTTTCTTTGTGAAGGAATGTTTATAGGTCTTGGATATGATAGACTCGAAAGCGTTATTGAAGCTTCAAAAAATGTAAACTACGAATGGTGTTTAGCAGGTGATAGATTATTAAATGCTAAATTTTTATATGATCCAACAAATTTAGCTGAAACTTTAAAACAAAACTCAATAGAGGCTATTCAATCAGCAAATTTTAGCAAATTAGCAAAGGCTGCTTTTGCTGATATGTATGAGCATGTTTTAAAAATATTCACAATAGACGAAGATAATATTTTGTGTGCATCGTTAAATGCCAAAGGAATAGCATATTGGGCAACTATGACTGTTGGCCTAATTAATAAAAAACAATTTATAAGTAGTAGAATATTATTTCAAGAAGCTAAGAAACTTAAACTATTACCAAAGGAATACTCAGAATGTATAGATGAGCTCTTGGCACTAGATACAAATGTAAATAGGTTAAGAGAATTTTCGGCAAGACTCTGGACGGGCATGGTAAAGTGGTTAAGCCAATTTCAAATAAGTTTAGATGATGATGAATTAAAAGGAATTTAATTTGAAAAGTGCTCTGGAGAAATGGCGAAAACAGCGTATAACACTGTGTTTAACGCAAGGGTGCAGGGGCAAGGTTTTAGGGCAGGGTCAGGCACCACATCCCTTCACCGGGAACGGAGTTCCGCCAGGATGGTCTATCTCTGGGGTCCGGCTCAACGACGTCAGGAATACCAAAACGTTAGAAGACATCTTTTAATAGGGAAGGAGAAATCATATGAGAGAAAAAGTACTTGAATTTTTAAAACTGCCAAAAGACGATCAGACTCCAAATCTTGAATTGTTAGAAAAGTTAAGGAGATATAGAGCTAAAATTCATCCTGACGTAAATCCTGGTCTAGAAGCTATATTTACAGAAAAAAGTGCTATGGTAAATATATTAATAGATGACTATAAAAAATATATTGAAGAAGATTTAAAAAACAACTCAATAGTACTATACTCTAACATAGAAGAAAAAGATGATTCATTACGAGTATTTGAATTGTTGGCATTAGAGGAAAAAATAAAGAACCTAGAAACAGAATTAATAGTAAAAAATAATGAAAATCAAAGATTAAAAAGCGAGTTAAAAACTATGACAAAAGACTTAGAGGAGAAAAAGGTTGAAAATTTTAAATATAAATATGAATACTCGATAAAAGATTATGTTTTTTTATCTACAAAAGTAGGGTTAACAACTTTAATATTAGTCTTAATGCAGATTACTGAAATTTCAAACATTGTAAGGAATTTAGTTAGTATTCCAAGCAATATACTTAACTCCTTTTTAATTTTTTATATTGCTTATTGTGTAGCTTCATATGCTACGAAGAATTTTATTAGTACAAATTTAGACTCATTATTTAAATCATTAGAATCAGTAAATATTAGAGGTAGATTTGCAAAATATATCGATGAGCGAAAAGAATTTAGCAAAATAGATATCTCGGAGTTTATTTCTATCTACCTAGAAAAAGAGTATAAAATATTAAATATATTATTAAAATTTGATATTCATAATCGTAAACACTATATTATACATTTGTGTACTGAATTACTTACTAAAGAATTTATAAGAGATGGCATTATCAAATATACATACCGTAGTGATTTTTGCATAAAATTCAGTACTGACAAGTACAAGTATAATAGTTGGGAAGAAATTGTTCTGGATGACGTCTTCTAACAGCGTGTTTACAGGAGGTGCTGATTGTACGTTTTGAAGGAAAGGTCCGCGCACCACATCCCTTCACCAGGAGCGAATCTCCGCCAAGACGGTCTATCTGTAGGGTCCAGCTCGAAGGCGTCGTAAACACTGGAACGTTATATGGCAGAAAAGTAAGGGTGTACATAAGCCAAAGGAGGAGACATCTCAAATTGTTTTATAAAAGTAAGGTTTTGGGGAAGAAAGAGGATTAGGAAATTTATGAAGTTTAAAGAGTTGAATATTACAAGATTCCATTGGCTTAGCTTGATCTACATATTTACTTTAGTGTTAATAGCTGGTACAAGCAATTATTATACCTGGAGCCCTGGAACAGTAGAAAACATTAATTTATTAGTTCTTCTGGGATGGATAGCTCTTTATGTTCCTCTTCTTGTTTCTCACAAATATGACCTTGGGAAATAAAAGAATTTGGTTTTATCGTGAACTACAAAACATTATTATTCTTAACTTTATTTTTAATTATATTGTTTTCAAACAAAGGAATGCCTCTAGTTAGAAACTCCAAATCCATATTTCTTGAAATATTTGCAAGAACAGGAGAGGAACTCATTTTTAGGGGGTTCTTATATACATTGCTTTTAAAAATATTTAATAATCAAAAAAACCTTGGATTTGGGCTGTTATAATATCAAGTACTCTTTTTGCAATAGTTCATACGCAAACCCTTCTTCCTGAGTATAGCAGTAATATGTTTGATATATTTATGATAGCAGTTGTCCTTGCATTATTAAGAAAAGGTACTGAATCAATATTGCCATGCATTTTAATTCATATATTGGTAAAATCTTTTGATGTTTTAAGTTGTATATTAGGAATTGTTCTTTGTTTTCTATTTGTTCTAGCTGCATATTTTAAAAAAGAAAAAGTTTTCAAATTTAATTCATTTAGTAGAAGGGCTTAATTAGAGAATATTTACAGATTCTGCCATATAACAATCTGTTTTCGCAAGGGTGCTGGTAGCAAGTATTGAGGGAAAGGTCAGTGCACCAAATCCCTTCACCGGGAGCCAAGCTCCGCCAAGATGGTCTATCTTTTGGGTCCAGTTCGAAGGCGTCGTAAATACAGAAACGTTATATGCAATTGGTCTTTCTAGTATTTCATATGGCTCTTTTAGAAAAATTTAAAAATAGTAGCTTATAGTAATATTAAAAAAGGGAGTAGGTATTTTATGAGAGAAAACATTAAAGAATTAACTTTGTTATTACTTTATTTGACTTCTTGGAAAGAATCTGACAGATTAACAGGAGGTTCTCACAGAAGTTGGAAAGGCTATCCATTTAAAATTCTTGATGAACTAATAGAAGAAGGATATATATATGGCAGCAATAAAGCTAAGTCTATCTATTTTAAAGAAGAAGGAATCAAAGAAACTGAGAAGATGTTAAAAAAGTATATTAAATAGGAGGTAGTCATGTCAACAACACCAAAGAGAAAAAGGCTGAAAAGAAAAAATAGATTACAGGTTGCAAAAAAATGGATTCCAACTTATAACGGTAAAAACTTAGTAAAAGGCTATCGAAGATGGTTTGGAGTAAGTTTGTTATGTGCAATAAAAGAGATAGAAATTTTGGGTTATAAAGTTGACGCTGAATACAAAAAGCAAATTATAGAACTAGAAAAAATGAAACAAAAAAAAGCTGAGAAAAAAAGGAAAATGGAAAAGGAACAAAGAAATTCAGAAGAATATTATGATTCAGATGAAACTTACTACTTTATAGCTGGCTATACATCAGGAGGAGTTCCTTATGGTGTGACTTGGGAACAGTACAATAATGAAACCCAGTGCGAGAAAAGAGGGGAAAAAGAACGAAGTAGTGAATATTTAGGTGACACAAAATCTGATGACCATATAGATTTGTTTAGCGATGACATTCCGTTTTAGCCCAACTACATATAACAAAGTTATTGAGTAAAGGTGCACTAGGGACAGGCCTTTGAGTATTGTGCACCACACCTTCTCACTGGGAACTAAGTTCCGCCAAGACAGTATTTCTATGGGGTCCAGTTCGAAGGTGTCGCAAACACGAAGACGTTAGGTGACATATGTTAAAGAGAACATTATATTTGATTTACTAAAATATCTAAATTAAAAAGGGAGTGTTTTTTTATGGTAAAGGATTTAAAAGTGAGTCTAGCTGGAAGTATGGTTTATGAGGTAAGAAAATTTATATATAATGTCGCTGGAAGGGCAAAAGCCGAGATAGAAGTACTTGTTTTTGATGATTCATTTGCTTCTCAAGCGATAATTACTGATACGAAAGAGGAAATATCATCAGGACATACATATCCTACAATTAAAGATGCTGTTCAAGGAATAATCGGGATTATTGAAGAAAAATTGAAAAATGATGAATGGGTTAAAGATGTATCAAGAACTGAATCTAAAAGAAAAAGAATTTAATTACTGTTGAGTGATATAAAAAAAATTGAGATTAGTCTTTTAGGCTAGTTATAATCATAGGTCAATTAATTTTTGATACCTCAAATGATTCTTCATTTTAGGGTTAAAAGAATTGTTATACGTCAGCTAACAAAGTGTTTACACAGGGGTGCTGGAGGTAAGTTCACCGAAACTTAATCCATAGCCATAGCGAAGAAGGATCAGGCACCACATTCCTTCACCGGGAACGAAGTTCCGCCAAGACGGTCTATCTCTGGGGTCTGGCTCAGAGACGTCGCAAACACGGAAACGTTATATGACATATATTTAAGTTTGTTTTTCTATTAGTTTAGGAGGATAGTATATGATTAAACGAAAAATTATATTATTATTTGCAATTACTTTAATCTTAATAAGTTGCAACAATGATACACAAGATTTAAGTAATGAAAATAGTGAGTTGCGTGCAGAAAATGAATATCTATTATCTGAAATAGAAGTACTACGAAATGATATTAATAAAAAAGAAAATGTGATTTTAGATTTAGAATCAGAAATAAAAGGGTTGGAAAGTACTATTGAAGAGTTATCACAAAATGTAGAAACAATTAATACAGATATCTCTTTTACTGATAAATATAATGAGTATGATGAACAAAGAAAAAAGAGCGGGTTTGATTATTTAAAAGATAATTTAATTAGTATAGGTAACACAGAAAAGAAAACGGAATATAAAAATTTATTTGAACCTGAATTTGTCAGGAAAGGTGATATTTTTGGTGATAGCAAGGTAGTTGATACGTATATTACAGATAGCTTTAAAAGTATTTTGTTTGAGAATAAATATGAAGTTACTGCAACGTATATATGTGAAGTTATTGGAAATATACTTATTATAGATAATTTTAGAGAACATATTCCTTATACAATCTATGATATTGAACGTGGTATGTTTGTTTGTGAAGTTTCTAATCAGGAGGAATTTATTAACCAACTAGGTGATTCTTTCAAGCTAGAGCTAGGTTATGGAGTGAAAGTAAAAGCTATATTTAAGAATCTATATTATAATATTTTATATGAATCCGATATGTATAGTACAATTGAATTCGTGGAACTAATTGAAATAATAGAAGAGTAGGTTTTACGTCATATAACAATATGTTTACGGAAGGTGCGGGCAGGCACGAGTCAAGGGAAAGGTCAGCGCACCACATCCCTTCACCGGGAGCGAAGCACCGCCAAGACGGTCAATCTTTAGGGTCCAGCTCGAAGGCGTCGTAAATACAGAAACGTTATGCGACATATTATCAAAGAATAGCTCTACCAACTTTAATCGAGGGAGGATATAATATGAAGAAGCTATTGATAGGAGTAGTAATATTATTAATATTAGTAAGTTGTCAGCAGATCAATAATACTAATGTTGAAAATCCTCTGATAGATGAAATAACAACATATGAAGAAACCATAGAAGATGGAAAAGTAAAAATTGATGAAATCTCTTATGATATCCAATCAGTAGTGAAGATTACAAATACATACGATGATAATGAGAACTCTTAATCCCCCTAACCCTTT
>NZ_WBZB01000029.1 GCF_009017255.1 Alkaliphilus serpentinus
TTATGAACCTATTATACGAACAACATGTTTACGGGAGGTGCGGGCAGGCAAGTTTTTAGGGAAAGATCAGCGCACCACATCCCTTCACCAGGAGCGAAGCTCCTCCAATATGGTCGATCTTTCGGGTCCGGCTCAACGACGTCAGGAATACCAAAACGTTAGCTGATATCGGGTAAATGGGCCGAGCGTTCATGCTCGGAAAAAGAAATTAAAAGAAATTGGAGTATTTCAAATAACTATTGGCTTAGATTTAATAAGAAGTGTCTCATTAAATGGGACATCTATATATAAGGATGGTGCAGGCAGGCACGTGTTTAGGGAAAGGTCAGTGCACCATCTAGAAAATATGATGGACAAAGAAAATTTAATATAAAAAGAAGATAAACCCAATGGAAAAGAAAGAAGTTAATTTATTGATGAGGCTTTAAATTAGGTGGCCACTATAATAGTGCATAAGGTAGAGAATTAGATGAAAAGAGGAATTTGTTGATGTAGCAGTAGGTTTTAATCATAGCTAAGACCAGTACTATGAGAAAGTTAGCTAAAGAAGAAAAAAGAAGTTTTGCTTATGTGCTGGCAAATTGGATAGTGCCCCATAGCTAATATACTCTTAATAGATATATTTCAAATTAAATGGGTGGAAGGGGCTGACGTCCTATCAGCCTTTCTGAGTTTGGCGTACCCGACACCAGCTAACAAAGTGTTTACACAGGGGTGCTGGAAGTAAGTTCACCGAAACTTAATCCATAGCCATAATGAAGCGGGGTCAGGCACCACACCTTCTTGCTGGGTGGCAAGCACCGCCAAGACGGTCTATCTTTCAGGTCCAGCTCGAAGGCGTCGCAAATGCGGGACCGTTAGCTGAAATCAGTATATAAAGTCCTACGTAACCATAAGATTAAAAACTAATGTGGAACATAATATTGTTTGATTTTGGAGGTGGGTTATCAATGATAATAAGGTTGATTGAAAAGAAGGATTTTGGAGAATGGTTGAAATTGAGATATGATTTATGGCCCTATCATACATTATCAGAATTAGAAGATGAGATGAAAGAAATATTTGAAGAAATAGATATAAAACCAGTATTCTTTGCGGAAGATAAAGGGATTATTTATGGATTTATTGAGTTATCAATTCGCGATTCTGCACCTGGTTGCTTAACTAATATAATTGGTTTTATTGAAGGATGGTATGTGAAGCCAGAATTTAGAAAACTTGGTAAAGGAAAGATGCTGGTGGAGATGGGGGAACAATGGGCAATAAGTAAGGGGTGTAAGGAAATGGCATCAGATACAACAGAGAGATATCCCGATAGTCCAGTTGCTCATGTTGCTTTAGGTTATGAGGAAGTAAGCCTGCCACTTCATTATAAAAAAGATTTATTATAATCATAATAAATAAAAAATTAGTTGTATTACAGTGTTGATGGAGCTTTGACTTCAGCTAACAAAGCGTTTACACAAGGGGGCTGGAGGCAAGGTCATCGAAACTTGATACTACTCAATGTTTTCAATACAAGCATTGCTAAATCTAAACTCAGCTTTTCTGATTAACTTGGCAAGCTTATTGTTTTTACGCCTAGACCATTCTAGGTCGACTATTAGGCCAAAGCGCTCTTCAAAGTTTAGCTCCTGAAAAGCTGTGTCCTGAAGCTGGTTTCTATAGTGGTCCGCCATTGCGGTTAAGCGCATTTCATTTAATTTTGATATAGTAGTTTCATTAATCATTAGTTATTACCTCCATAGTAGTTTGCGCCTCGAGTAAAACCCAATTGTGTAGTAGTATCTTTAGCAGTATGGTTTTCCTCTAAAATAGCCAGTTTATCTTGACCAGTCTGTAAAATTGTTTGGATGCTTTTGTAGCCTGGTCTAGGGGTGTAAGAAAGGGCCTTTTTACAAGCTGCTTCAACACGAGTAACCGAATACTTATCTGCTAGTTTTAGAAGAGCCATACAGGATTTATATCCCTGTTGCTCAATCTTATGGGCTGATAAAATAGCCTTAATGGTTATTGATGTACAAGGTCCAATCCCCTCTGCCCAAGAGATAAATCTTACTGAGTTCCAAGCAGTGTAATTTTTATGATCTTCTGGCATGTGTTCTACTATGGTACTGTACTGACCAACCCTTCCATATAACCTTACATGGGAGGCTATACGATGATTATTAA
Source organism: Alkaliphilus serpentinus (assembly GCF_009017255.1). Taxonomy (GTDB): domain Bacteria; phylum Bacillota; class Clostridia; order Peptostreptococcales; family Natronincolaceae; genus Alkaliphilus_D; species Alkaliphilus_D serpentinus. The sequence continues at coordinate 2,173 of NZ_WBZB01000029.1, forward strand.
AAAATACCTCTACAACATTTCTCGTTAACCTGACATCTACTTTATGTTTGATATACTCATAAGGAACAGAGTAGTGCATTTTTTCAACTGATATGTGATAATTGAATTGCACGGTGGCTACCTTCCAAAATGCTAACTCGTATGGGGTTGCAGGTAATGGCATAAGGGACTTTTTCTCTTCTTCAAGATATGCACTTAGCCTGCTTCCTGGTTTCTTTTGAAAAGGTTTACTATTAAACTCTTGAAGTTTATCATGTATGGCTTCATTCAATTCTCTTAATGAGAAGAATTTCTGATTTCTAAGGGCGGCAATTATCCATGTAGAGATAATACCTACTACATCTTCAGCATTTGGTTTGTCCTTTGGTTTTCTAACTCGTGCTGGAATAACAGCTGTCAGACATATCTTTCTGAAATGGCCATGATATACTGCACTCAGTAGCTCTCTTTAAGACAGTAGCTACGGTGTTACGAGAGCATTGACAGCTAGCTGCTATACCTCGTTGGCTGATTCCTTGGCTATCAAGCCTTAGAATTTCTCGATATTTGGTCATTTGATGACCTCCCATGAATTTATTTACACTGAATCCAGTGCATAAATTCATTATACAGGGGGTTAAGTGATAGTGGCTCTCTGAGTACCATGGTGGCTCTATTTTATGCACACACTGGCTCTAACAAATCGGAATGGTGGCTCTGTCTCATCATATTATTCAGTAAGATTAAAAAAGACCTTACGTAACTTATTGCTGATTACGTTACGTAATAAATTATAATAAGGTCGAGGTGATGAATATGAAACAAACATTTAGTACAGGAGAGGTTGCAAAATTGTGTAATGTAAGCATTCGTACTGTACAATATTATGACAAAGAGAATATTGTTAAGCCATCTGAATTGAGCGAGGGTGGTCGTAGGATTTATTCCCAAGATGATTTACAGAATTTTCGCTGTGTATGTCTATATAAATCTCTTGGATTTTTACTTGAAGAAATCAAAACAGTAATGCAAAGCCAAAATCCTTATGAGCTATTAGCTAAAACAATTGTTTCACAAAAAGAAAAAATTGACGAAAAAGTTCAATTGCTTATACACGAAAAGGAAAGATTGTTAGCTCTCTATGAACAAATTGAACAGACAGGTAAGGTAGAAGTAGAAAGCATTGAGGATATGGAGAACTTATTAGTAAAAAAAAGAACCCACAGAAAAACTGATATTATTACTTATATTTTCATGGGTTGCTATATTCTTATTTTATTAATAATTTTCCCAATAGCAAATTTTTTAAGCGGAATCGCCCCTTTTATAATGTATGGTATAGCTGCTATGATATTAATAGGATTAATATATTATCATGCAGAAGTAAATGCATATGTATGTACTGAATGCCGTCAAAAGTTTACTATAGGTTTGTGGAATGATATGGTGTCTTTAAATGGTATGAAAAAAGGCAAATATCTTAAGTGTCCTCATTGTAATCATAGAGGTTGGTTTAAGGACACTTATAGAGATTAGAGATATAGTAACTTTTGATATAGAACTATGTATTAAGGGTAAAACAATAGAGTTATAAGGGAGGGGGGCGTCCTGACCCGTCTGAATAATGGAGTGACCTACATCTTATAACAAGCCATTCCCACAGGGGTGCAAGTACCGCCAAGGGGCATTACTTTTGGGTCCAGTTCGAAGGCGTCGTAAATACAGAAACGTTAGGTGACATATGTTAAAGAGAACATTATATTTGATTTACTAAAATATCTAAATTAAAAAGGGAGTGTTTTTTTATGGTAAAGGATTTAAAAGTGAGTCTAGCTGGAAGTATGGTTTATGAGGCAAGAAAATTTATATATAATGTCGCTGGAAGGACAAAAGCCGAGATAGAAGTACTTGTTTTTGATTTTTGATACCTCAAATGATTCTTCATTTTAGGGTTAAAAGAATTGCTATACGTCAGCTAACAAAGTGTTTACACAGGGGTGCTGGAATAAGTTCACTGAAACTTAATCCATAGCCATAGTGAAGTAGAGTCAGGCACCACACCTTCTCACTAGGTGCCAAGCACCGCCAAGATGGTCTATCTTTCGGGTCCAGCTCGAAGGTGCCGTAAACACTGTAACGTTAGCTGATATCCCCACAAAATAACTACCAGTAAGGATATGTGGGAGAATGGAAAACAAAATAAAAGACCCCTGATGCTCAGAGGTTTAAAATGTTTTATTAAAATTGATTTAAGCTGATTCGCCTTGTTCCTGAGATTGTATTATTTCTATTTTTTCTTGAAACAAACTTTCCACAATGTGTTCTTTAATTTTTTCGTAATAATTCCACAATACTTTTAAATCTCCAATAATAATTTCATCAAATTTATGTTTTTCTTTTTGTTTTCTCAATATAAGATCAACATCTTTCATTTTGGTAAAGTCAAGCTCATTACCTTTAAGTAATGTCATTGGACGTGACTTTGGCGTGCTAATAAAACCCAATGTGCAAATATTATCAGAAGTTGCAAAACTACAACATACCTGATTCTTTATGAAAGTCTCTTGTGCTTTAATGTTACCATAAAATAAGTTCATCATGTTGGGTAAAACCTTTATTTTTCTTCTAACTGAACCTATTATAGATTTTTCGGATTTTCCACGCTTTTGAAAGTTAAACTCTGATTCTTGTAATGTTCCATTGTAGCACTTATCAAAAAAATCTTGTGGAGGTATCAATGAATTAACACCTAATAAGTGTTCATAATTATCCTCTTTTGCTTCAATTATATAGTAATGTTGCTTTGCAAAAGCACTTGAACATACTAAATAGCAATAATCAACATAATAAGCTTTATAATTTTTTGATTCTTGAATTGCTATATTTTTCACTCGTTCTTTAAAAGAGACTTGGCTCATTTGTTTTCCCCCAAAAAATTGAAAGGATGAAATATTCATCCTTTCAACGATTTTTCACAGTTTACTCTGCAATGGATATGGGTTTTAGGTCTCCATTCCGACCGATGGATATGGGTTTTAGGTCTCCATTCCGACCGATGGATATGGGTTTTAGGTCTCCATTCCGACCAAATAAAAAAACGTCTATTACAAAATCTTTTCTAATTATTATATCTATATCTTAATTTAATTATACCATTTACGAAAATATATTCAATACTAATTTTACCATTTTATACGTTTTTTTTAAATTATTTTGCGTATTTTGAAAATTATTTTCATATTTATATTATACCATAAATCTAATGTCTATATAATAAATTTCTAAAATTGTTAAAATAATGGTAAAATATTGTTATAGTTTTAAAAGAAACTTGGGGTAGGGGGTACTATACCATACAATGGGACGTCGTAAACACGGAAACGTTATATAACATGGGAGGCAAGTGACGCCACATCGTGTGGCGTGTTTTAGAGGTTTGTGGATTTGTCATTGGTAATATTTATAATGAGAGCATCGAAGAAATCGTGTCCCGATACAACCCATATAATAATGAATTTATGAGTGCAATTATGACAGGGGGTGCTTCAGCCCTAATTGCATTTGCAGAAAGAAATAGAATATCAATTGATTATACAAACTCTGAGTGTTATAGCATCTGCAATATATGTCATAAAGTAAACAATGAATTATCAGCCTATAGCCGTACAAAATGATGATGTTACTTATTACGTATTTTTAGAGTTTTGTTAAACGGGAACGTTATCGGACAGATGAACCAAAGTATTTAAATTCTAAAAGTTGTGAGGTGGTTGCAATGGAATATAAAGATTTGCTTGATGGATGGAAAAGGTTTGGGACGTCATCTGAAGATGTTTGTTTAGGAACACTTGGAGTTTCACCAGATGAAATTCATGAAAGAGTTATTATTGCACCTTGGTGGGAACCAGATGTTTTTGATAATTTAGGAAATGAAAAAACCTATTTGAGTAAGGAGAATTCAATAACAAAAGTTTGGAATATACAGGTTGATGAGTGTCTTATTTCATATATAAAAACCGGAATAGGTGCACCAGTAGTTACAGATGCAGTATTAGCCCTTGCTGGAACTAAATGTAAAAAAGCTCTATTTGTTGGTTCAGTTGGAGCCTTAGATTTAAACTTATCGATTGGCGATATAGTAGTTCCTATGCTGTCAATATGTGGTGATGGAATTAGTAGATACTTAAAAGGAAAGCCGTTGAAATCTAACGACCCTTTTGGTGAGTTGAGTTACCCCGATGCAGAAATGTTCAAAGTATTAAGTGATACTACAAGAGAAATATGCCAAGAATATGAGGTGCAATGGCATATCGGAAAGACATTCAGTGTAGATACTATTGTTGCTCAGTTTCCTTACATTGATGAGATAATGAATATGGGCTGTAATGTAATTGAAATGGAAACTGCCGCAGCATTTCGCGCAGCAACTTTAGTAAATTTAAAATTAGCTGCTCTATTTAGTGTTTCTGATAATACACTAAAGAACAAATCTTTATTAAGTGGAAGAGAAGATAGCGAAATGAACTATAGAAAAGAAGTAAGAAAAAATATTTTCCCCAAAATTATTTTAAAAACTTTGCTATGATAAGGAAAATGAATTTATGAGAAGCAGCTTGTGTCACTGAGGGTTATAGGCACCATCCATCCGATAACAATGTGTTACGGGAGGTGCTGGGGGCAAGGTCATCGAAACTTGATACTTAGCCATAGTGAAGTAAGGTCAGCGCACCACATCCCTTCACCGGGAACGAAGTTCCACCAAGACGGTCTATCTTTAGGGTCCGGCTCAGAGACGTCGCAAACACGGAGACGTTAGCTGATATTGGTCAAGGTCTGCGCGACCATGCGCGGATTATCAAGACTTAATGTAGTACAATATGAAGTAGCTTAATCTGCAATAGTGTATAAGACAGAGGTACCTGTCAAGGGGTAGGTTTAAATACTTCATCATAAAAAGGGGGAATAACATGCTAGAATCAAATAGATGCAAGTTGATGAAGATACAACAATCCGATTAAGATGAGGTAAAAGAACTCTATTTAAATCATGAAGTCAGAAGATATCTTGGAGGAACAGTTGATGAAAAGCAATACACCATGAAGTTCCAAGATATGCTCAAGTTAAATGTCAACGAATATTATTGGGTCATTAGAAAGAAAGAAGATATGGAATTTGTTGGATTGATTTCATTGGATACACACCATGATGGTATTGGAGCTGAAGTATCATATCAGCTGCTACCAAAGTGCTGGGGGAATAGATATGGTCAAGAGGTGGTCAAGAGGATATTAGCTTATGCTTTTGAAGAACTAAATTTGACTGAGGTGGTAGCAGAAACACAATCAGCAAATATTCATTCGTGTAAACTACTTGAAAGTGTAGGTATGAAACTAGTAAGCAAAGTTATTAGATTCGGAGCAGAACAAAACATATATAGTATAAGGAGCTGACGTCCTATCAGCCTTTCTGAATATGTGGTGCCCGCCACCAGCTAACATAGTGTTTACACAGGGGGGCTGGAGGTAAGTTCACCGAAACTTAATCCATAACCATAGTGAAGTAAGGTCAGGCACCACACCTTCTCACTGGGTGGCAAGCACCTCCAAGACGGTCTATCTTTAGGGTCCAGTTCCAAGGCGTCGTAAATACGAGGACGTTATGTGACATCTCTAAGTAGGATGCTACGGTATAAAAAGAAACTTTTTTAGATTATAAATAATAAAGAACAGGGAGATATATGATGAAGGTAGCAGAGATAGTTATAGAAGGAGAAGAAATTAAAAAAATAAGTGATGCTTTATATAAGAATAGAGACGAATATCATGCAGATAAGCCATATGTATATGAGTCAGGAGATATAGTAGTATTGATGAGAGAAGATTATTATTTTAGAATCTCATCAACGCTTATGTCAGTAATCATTTTAAAATTTATTAGTGAAAATAAGGTAGAGATAGAACTGGTTGTTAGTGGAGGGAAAAACGGAGCACTCATGTATAGCTGGGGAGCTGAAAACAGTGAGAGTAGAAGCATCGTACACGAAATCATAGACATATGCAATGAGAATTCATGGGAAGTAAAGAGTATTAAACCTGAAGATCTTAAGAAATCATTACTTGAAATTACTATTGATAAATTTAAAAAAAAGATCATAAATCCTTTCAAATAATAAAATATTTAGTTCGTAACATCTTTTAAATGCGTCATTGAAAGACAGTAAGATATGATTTTATTGTGGAATTAGTAGGTTTAGTGTAACTGACGGCATATAACAGCGTATTTTCAGGGGTGCATTTGATTATAATTTTAAAGGTATGCACCGGATTGTCCCCCTTATTTTGG
>NZ_WBZB01000003.1 GCF_009017255.1 Alkaliphilus serpentinus
TAAAGATCAAAAACTCTTAAATAACAAAAGCATTTCATGCGTTAATTTTCTATGGTTAAAATGCTTTTGTTTTCCAGAGAACCCATGCGTTCTCTAGGACACTTCGTTGTACTCTCCTTATTTTTATAAGGGGGTTACCCCCTTAAAATCCCCCATTTAATAGGAAAAAAGAGAACTCCTATTAAATAAAAAAGCCAGCCACCTTTCGTATATACATACGATTGGCTACTAGCTTCAACTAAGGTCCTTATTGAATTTCTAAATCAATTCCCTACTGATTTGGTTTTTAGAAGCTCTTCCTTTTTAAGATTGGTGACTGTGCCCACAACTTTCTTTAAGCCAACCCAAGCAAAGCATGAGATAGCCGCAATTGTTCCAAGCTTACCTCCAACACCTACATAGGCTTCACTGGTTAATATGAAAAGACTACCAGTAATTAAACCAACAATGGCCATTTCCCAAATCTTAGGTACATTCTTTACAGCAACCATACCTGCATAGGAGGCACAGGTAGCCACCACTGCTAATTTAACACCGATTTCCGGAAAAAAATGCGGAAATACTATCCCCGATATAAGAGTTACTAGAGCTGATCCAAATACTGCTCCTTTATTTAGCAATATGCTAATTGAATAGGCTGTTACACCAGCCATCACTGCAACAGCTATAATCATGAAGTTTTCCATAGAATATTACCTCCTACCCCAAAAAGCTTAATAGATTTTTTGCAATAATAGTTGCCAATGCCGCCGTAGTGCCACCCTTTCCACCGATACCAGCATATACTTCAGCAGTAATCACCAATAATATTCCAACGATTATACCTGCCCCAGTTGCCACCGCTATTGAAGGTAATACGGCAATTGAAGACATTCCAACAAAGGAGGCAGTATAGGCTGCTGCCGCCAGATGTCCTGGCAAAAGAATTGCTACTAAAACCCCTACTAATCCATTTGCAATAATTGCACCGTAACCCATTCCATGGTTCAAGTACCAAGTAATGTTTACACTAAGAATAGCCAATGCAAGTATATAGAGCTTATTTTTATCTATTTTCATCATAGTCCCCCTACTTCAGCAATTCCTTATAATGCTCTACCAATCCTACATAAAATAATCCTGCAATAGCTGCAATTGGCAACAGCATAAAAAAATCGATCTCTTTTAAAATAGTAGAAAGAATCAATCCAACTCCTGTTGCAACAAAGGCTACAAATCCTAATTTTTTTCTACTCATTTTAGTGCCCTCCATTAAGAATGTTTCTTAATTACATTCTATATTATTGATAATTTAATGTCAATGATTTCATTAAAACTGTTATTCTTTCTGTATATAAAAATTTTGTAATAAAATGATAATTTTGTTAGTATCTTTTATTTTCAATCACTATAAAATTTCACTAGGTTTTAATAATTTATTTATTTAAAATTTTCTCAATATTTATGAGATTTTATAGATAAATTTTTTGTTAATTTTTTAACATAATATACTAAAAAAGGGGTCACCCCTTCGAATTTAGACTATATAATCCTCTAATATTGTCCCAGCATTCCTCTTTTTAAAACCTGCATTTCAGCGATTTTATACCCATAGATCCCCACTACTAAATAAAAAATTGAATTAGCCAATAAAAATAACCAGTTATAAATACTAAAATCCCATAAAGAATACCCATTTCTCATGATATCCATAATCATTTCTCTGCCTTCAACAAATGGTAATAACCGTACAAAGGGTAATGAAGTTGGAGAAACGATCATAATCCCCACTAAAATAAATTGTGTTACCCCTAATAGGTTCTGGATTTTTTTAAATATTAAACCTAACCCAGCTAAAATTAATCCGATTCCATAGAGGCTAAAAAGGCCAATAAATAGGGTTATAAACACACTGATAAAGTCAAGATTCAGCGTTATACCAGTGACCTTAGTTTGAATTAGTATAATAACAACAAAAATAATGCTATAGATAATTGTTGATATCATATTCTTGCTAATTAACAACCATGTAAAGGGTACATCTGTCATATACAACTGTTCTAAGGTACCCTTTCTTGATTCATCAATAATAGCATGGGCTGTATCAGCAAAGGCTCCCATTGCTAAGAACCATAGAGCATAGCCTATTAAGAAACCCTCGAGACTATCCATTAAAGAGAAATTATTTTGACCTATTGATTTTGCCCCAGAAAACAATGCCATAAACATTAGTAAGAACATGCAAAGGCCAACCACGGTATTAAACCAGTATCTTTTTAACTCAATCCATTCCTTTTTACAAACAGCAATGAAACTATTAAAATACTTCATGGGTTCCAGCCTCCTTCAAAAGGTCTAAAAAAATCCCTTCTAGATTTTTTGTTACTCTATCAATGGAAATAAGTTTTATAGGAGCTTCTTTAATCATTTCAAAGATCCTAAAGAGCTCCGTAGCTTCATGAAGATGGATAATCATCTTAGAGTGATCTTCTCCCTCTTTTATTTCTAATTTAACTACAATTTTCTCCATCCCTGACATAAGGCTATTGTTTATTACACCTATATAGCTTATCTGATAGATATCGTTGTTAAAAACGGTTTTTAAATTTGATACTGTATCTTTGGCAATAATCTGACCTTCATTTATGATAACCAAGCGATCGCAGGTTTCCTCCACCACATTCATATCATGGGTACTAAGCAAGATGGTTTTACCTTCTTCCTTGGCTACAGATCTTAGGAGTTTTCGCATCTCATGGCTCATTGCTACATCTAATCCTAGGGTAGGCTCATCTAAAAGGACAATATCCTTATTGGTTATTAAAGAAATTGCTATTGCCACCTTCTGTTTCATGCCTCTAGAAAGCTTATTTACAACCTGATTCCGTTGTTCTTGTAATTGGAACTGCTGTAGCAGATACTCCTTCCTGTCTTTAATACTGCTTCTAGACATTCCATTAATTCCGGAAAAGAAGTCGAGATTTTCATCTACGGTCATTCTCCAGTAAATGTTCCTATTTCCTTCGAGTACTGCGCTGATATATTTTAAGCCCTTTCTCCTTTTACTTTTCATGGAATAGCCATTAACTAATACGTCTCCACCTTCGTAATCTAGCAGTCCACATATACACTTTATAATACTTGTTTTACCAGCTCCATTAGGACCTAGAAGACCGAATATTTCTCCAGTATTAACAGAAAAGGAAATATTGTCAACTGCTTTTTTTACAAATGACCCGTTGGAATAGACCTTTTCTAAATTTGAAATTTGCAAAATTTCCTTCATTTCCACAGCTCCTTACTGTTAAACCATATAATTCCACTGATTTTCAGCCTATTAATACCCCAACCCGTTGGGGTTGAGGTATTATCAACTCATATGAATGATGAATCATCCTTTAGAATAGGCTCTAATAATATCTCTACGGCTTACGATTCCCACTAGCCGTCCATCCTTCACTACAGGAACCCTATTAACCTTCTTATTGGTCATTAGGGTTGCAATTTCTTCCACTTCCTCATCTTCATCAACAGAAATCACATCAACAGTCATGATGTCTTCCACCTTATATCCAACCATTTTTCTCAATTGCTCATTGATGGTTTTAGGATTTTCTAAGAAAATATAACTATCTAATATTGTAAAATAGCTTGGTATTTGAAGCTTCTTGCTTCTGTAGATTAGGTCCCCCTCAGTAACAATACCCACAACTTTTTGATCCTCATCAATAACAGGTAAACCGCTAATGTTATGATCCATTAAAAGTTTTATTACATTTTCTACCGTGTCATCCTTCTTTACCGCAATAACTTCCTTCGTCATAATATCTTTCGCTAGCATCGTCTCACCCTCATTTCTATAAATAGTTTATATATTATAAGATACCCAAATTAAGAGAAGGCAATTAAAAAAAGCAAATTTAGAATGGAGAATGAAGAATGGAGAATATTTCAAACTAATAAATCAAGCCTTAAAGATTATAAGATTAATGGTGAATGTTGAATGTTGAATGTTGAATTGTAGAAGAAATTTGCTAATGCAAATTTCATTATTAATACTTATAATTCTTTAACTATTCAATGGTACTCTTATCTCATATCTATAATCTCTCATCTATAATCTATTTAATCCACCTTCACTGCCTTATCAATATCAAATAGATAAAGGTAACTTTCCTTTACATGAGTTCTAGAAATCTTTTCTATTGCCTCCTTATAAAGCAACAGCTGCTCCTTGTAATTAGCTACTATTACATCCTCCATCCCCTCTAGTATACGATCACTTTTATAATCTAGGAGTACTGCTTTGTCATCCTCTATGAAATAGCAATCTATTACTCCCTGAACTAGTAGATCCTCTTGGATGCTTATATCGGAAATGAAGTCTGCTGCCTTCATACGGAGATTAAAAGGCACCTCTCGATATATTTCTTCGGCATTCAACAGTCTTTTTCCTATCGGGCTGTCAAAAAACTTTACTAATCGTTCGACAAGAACCGACTTAGCCTCTACTTCAGTTAATAGCTCCCTCTTTACCATTCCATCTATCTGCCATAGTATATTCTCCATTGTTAAAGTAGCCTTTAAATCTAAATGCTGTAAAACAAAATGGAGGACTGTTCCCCTTTCTGCAGCAGTTAGAGAATCTTTTTCCTCAATAAATTTCGGAATCTTAATCAATGGTGGAATTTTATATCCCAAGGCTCCATCTTTATTTTGATGAAGTTTCTTTATATCTGTTACCGAAAGCTTTGAAGGAATCTTTATTGCATCTTTATTAGGGTATATCCAATCTAATCTTCTATAAATGTCTTCCTTAAAGTTAGAGCTCAGCCCTCGATTAAAATCATTCAGGTAGTCCAAAAGCTGATTTTTTTCAATATCTTTATGCTTTTTATCTATAATCACATCTCCACGATTATGGAACTCAATTAACCAATTTGATTCCTCATGGGGCAATACCCTTCCACTATCCTCCTTATTGGATAGCCTTCTTAATAGATGTCCATCAGGATGAATAAATAGAGGGCTAGCAATCCAATCTAGGGCGGTTTTGGCGGTTGCTCTGCCATATAGGCCTAAACCCCTACTCCAGCCCTCGCATTTCTTTTCAATATCCTTTACTGAGCCTACTAAAATCAGTTTATCCTTTGGTCTTGTTAAGGCTACATACAGAATCCGCATTTCCTCCGATAAGCTTTCTAATTTAATCCTTTCCTTCATTGCCAGCTTTGCTATGGTATCTCTAACCACCCTTAGCTGGTGATCAACGTAATCTGGCCCAAGACCTAAATCCTTATGAAGAAGTAACCTATTACTAGCATCCCTTAGATTAAATTGCTTCCCTAAGCCTGCAACAATCACCACTGGAAACTCCAATCCTTTACTTTTATGAACACTCATCAGTCTGATTACATCATCATTTTCACTAAGTATTTTTGCTGAGCCCATATCTCCCCTACTGTTTTGAAGCTTTTCAATAAAGGATATGAAATTAAATAGGCCCTTAATGGAGGTGTTTTGAAATTGGCTTGCCCGATCTAAAAACACCCGTAGGTTTCCTTGGCGTTGCTGTCCACCAGGCATAGCCCCAACATAATGGTAATACCCAGAATCTACAAAGAGCTTCCAAATGAACTCGTCCATCTTCATATATCTTGCTTCCTTACTCCAGTCTCCAATCCGCTGGAGAAAGGTAGATAGCTTAGTACTAAGGCTATCTTCTTCTTCTTTAATATATTTTTCTACAGCCTTAAAATAACTACCCTCCTTATACCTTGCCCTTACAGTGATAAGCTCATCAACACTGAATCCTCCTATTGGAGATCTCATTACACTGATTAGAGGTACATCCTGTCTTTTATTATCAAGAATCCTCAACAAACTTAGGAAAAGCTTCACCTCAATGGCATCAAAATATCCCGTGTTAATATCAGCATAGGATGGTAAGCCCTCCTCCATAAATACTTCTGTAAAGACCGATGCCCAATTACTGGTGGCCCTTAATAAGACTACGATATCTCGATATTGGGTTCTTCGAAATTCTCCCAATTGATCATCATAGATATTCTTTTGAAGGGCTTCTTTAATGGTCTTAGCTACTATTCTAGCTTCAACCTCAATATCCTCCAGTTCCTCAAGCTCATCTTCTAAAGCAAATTCCTCGGGGAGATTCTTCTCAATGATATGAAGTTGAAGGCTTGGTTCCTCAATAGTAGGAAACTCTCGCCCTGGATGCAAAGCCACATCATGGGTATAATCAATCTCTCCAATGGTTTTACACATGATACTCTTAAATATAAAATTCACCCCGGCCAATATTTCTGGGCGACTTCTAAAGTTTCTTGAAAGGTCTATCCTCTTATTGATCCCAGAATCATCGGCAGGGAAGCTATCATATTTTTCAATGAAAAGGGTTGGATCCGCCAGTCTGAATCGATAAATACTTTGTTTTACATCCCCTACCATAAATAAATTATTTTCTCTTTTAATTCTTCTGATGATGGTTTCTTGAACAATATTACTATCTTGATATTCATCAATAAAAATATAGCTAAAGGCCTGTCTATATTCCGACGCTACAAGGTCATCCTCTAATATTTCAAGGGTATAGTGCTCAAGATCATTAAAATCCAATATACCCTTTTGATTTTTCTTTTGTCTAAAACGGTTATGAAAGATATCTACCAATTGAGTTAAGTACTCCATCACTGGATATAGATCCTTTAAATCAGCAATTCTATCCTGAAGAGGTGCTTCAAAATAGGTAGATAATAATTTTTTAATGGTATCCTTGGATTTGTTTCTTAAGGACTTTACTTCCTCCTTCAAGGCTTCATCAAAATCCTTACTGGCCCTTGATAGGGTTTTATATTCTATAGCTTGTAGCCTAATAGAAAAATCCTCTAGCCTTAAGGTTACAGCCTCCATCAATTCCTCAACCTGCACAATATCATCCTCTATAGCCTCTAAATAAACATGGGGTCCAGCTGGATTCATGCAGATCTCCTTAGCTTCATAAAGTAGATCCAGTATCCCCTTCAATTGAATTTCAATCCCAGTTTTAATGGTCTTTCCCCACAGGCTCTCTTCAAAATCTTCAACATCCATCATAAAATCCTGGGTCTTTTCCTCTAGCCATTTTATTGGGTAGGGCTGACTTTGAATAAATTGATGAAGCTTCATAATCAATTGCTGGAGTTCGGCATCGTCTTTGCTTCCCCCAAAGGCTTCAACTAAATTGAAAAAGGTTTCTTCTCCCTTCATATATTCTTCTTCAATGAGATCCTCCATGATTTCTTGCTGAAGAATTAAAGTCTCGGTGGTATCAGCAATTCTAAAGGATGGATCTATATCTACAGCATGGAAATGCTTCTTTACCACCTGGATACAGAAGGAGTGAAGGGTTGCAATGGTGGCTTTATTCAATAGGGTAAGCTGCTTTCTTATATGGGGGTCCTTATCTCCCTCCTTCTCTAGGGCACCTAGGATGGCTTTAGCAATTCTTTCCCTCATCTCACCAGCTGCAGCATTGGTAAAGGTTACGATCAGCATTTCATCAATATGAATCTTATCTTCAATAATCAGCTTAATGATCCTTTCCACCAACACTGCTGTCTTACCAGAGCCTGCCGCTGCCGACACCAAAAGATTCTGGCCCCTATTGTTTATGGCTTCCTGCTGTTGCTTAGTCCATCTTGTCATTGTCTTCCCCCTCCCTTCTTTTTGAAATCCTATCAATAATTTCCTCATCCTTTAGATCCTTTAAAACTCTATATTGATTATTTTCTAAGGTCTTATCAAACTGACATATGGAACTATATTGACAATAGTTACAGAAGGGGATCTTCCCTCTTTTGCAGGGTTCTATAGCAACCCTTCCCTTCATAATTTCTCCTGCAATATCCTCAATCACCTGTCGAACATGGGTTAAAACCTTCTTAAAATCCTCATGGGATAGCACAGAAGAGTTTTTGGATATTTCATCTCCCTTATTCAAACCAACGGGTATTACATCAGAAGATTTGTTTATCTCTCGGTCTATTTCCTTTATGATATTAATGTCCTTTATTACCATGCCCTTCATTTTCAGCTCTTTATTAATGGCCCTTTCTATAGATTCAACCCCTCTTTCAGTGGTTCTAATGAGGGGATCATCAATCTTGAAGTAAAAAACCCCAGCTGGATGAATTTTGTCCCTTTTCAAGAAATTCGACATGGATAATAACACATCCAGATAAACCATCAGCTGTAACTGTAGGCCATAATATACCTCCGTCAACTGAAAGTCCTTGTTACCTGATTTGTAATCAATAATCTTTACATGGCTTCCATTTTCATCCTCATAGAAGTCCACTCGATCAATTCTTCCCTCCAAATGGATTTCTTCCCCTGAAGGTAGCTTCATCACCATCGGAGGAAGGATTCCCCCCTTGCCAAAGGTGATCTCATGACCAAAGGGTATAAAGCCTCCCTTTTTCAAGTGGCAGGTTAATGTCCATAAAGCCCTTCTGCTAATTCGCTTTAACCTTTTAATAAGGTATTGATATCTATGGCTACTGTAGAGGATGCCATTCTGAAAATTCTCTGCCATATCATCGATAATTTCATCCACCAATTGGTGGCAGCAATCTTGATCTATTTCATGCCATAGATGACCTCTATTGATAATTTCCTTTTCAAAGGTTTCCATGGTCTGATGGAAGATAATTCCCATATCAGGGCTATTGATTTCATAAACCCTTCGATCAGTAGGCTTCAGCCCATAAGCTACAAAATGGGAAAAGGGACATCCGGCATATCTTTCAAGTCTAGAAACACTGGTATATAAAAGATTGGTATAAAGCTCCTTAGCCTTTTCTCCATTAATATAATCCACTTGATTATCATGGAACAGTGCCTCTACAGCCCTTTGCCGTTTGTCTTGCCAAAGAGGATTTTCAAAATACCACTGATATACATCCCACCAAATATCCTCAAAGCCCTTACGATCAATTAATAATCTTAGGTTTTCGATTAAATACTTAAAGGTGCTTTGAGGAGATGCGATTAGTTGTAGCTGTTGTGAAAGACTATTCACTACGTCACTATGGACCTTTAACCTAGGATACAGCTTCTTAAAAGTATCCATCAAAATAGATGGTCTGAGGGCCCGCCCCTCTTGGTCTGCTAGGGCATAGCTGATCCATAGATATTGACTGGCCTTGGTTAAAGAGGCATATATATTAAACTTTTCTTCATATAGATGGCTATCGGGTTGATGTCCAAACTCAAAGCCTACCTCCATCAGTAGGCTACGCTCTTGATGGTTTAATAAACCCTCGTCTTCTCCAATGGAAGGTATGATTCCATCATTTACTCCAATTAAGAATAATGCCTTAATATCATGGCTTCTGGACCTTTGAATATTACCAATGAGGACCTCGTCAATGGTTGAAGGAATTACCCCAATTTCTGTAGAGGAAAAACCTGACTCCAGAATGTCTCTATACTCCTTTATGGTAATCTCTTCTTCCCCTAAAATTTCATTTAACTGATCTAATATTTCCATTAAGGTATTCCAAATTTGAGTATTTTCATTAACATAATCGAATAAACCCTTTTCCTTTAGAGTTTCTATCCAGCTATTGAGCTTATCCTCAATTTTTAGATCCTTTAGAAAATAGTATAATCCCTTAGATAATTCACTAATTTTCCCCTTGCTGCCTAAAGTCTCTACCAGGTTAATGATGGGCTTCATACATAGCTTACGACTGTTTTCAATTTCCACTAAGTCATAGTCTCCTTCGTATTGAAACTCCTTTGTCCACTTTTTACCCTTAATACCATACTGTAGGCAGTAGTTTTCTAGTTCCTCCCATTGATCTCTAGGCAAATCACTAAAACCTGTTCTAAGGTATCTGAAAACATCATGGTGACGATAGCCTCCAATACAGATATCTAAAACTGAAAGGATCAGTTGAATGATTGGATGATCATCTATATTTCTTTTCTCATCAAGAAAATAGGGTATTTGGTATTCTTGAAAAGCGCTTTTTAATACCATTTGATAGTCCCCTATGGAACCTCCAACTACGGCGATATCCCTCCAGCGATAGCCTTTGTCTCTAACCAGCCTGATGATTTCTGCTGCTACATTTTCAACTTCAGCAAATCTATTGGAGGCAGCAAATCCCTTGATGAAATCAATATCCTCCCTATATTGGTTGAAGGGATAGGCATATAGTTCTTCCTCTAGGTGGATTAATTCTGGGGTTTTCAAGCTCCTTACATACTGATTTCCTTCTAGGGAAAGCTTTACAATTTCTTGTGGAAGCTTAAGTCCATTTGCTACAGCTCTAATTTTGTTGAAGGTCTGTTTCGTTAGCTGAAAGAGGTCTCCGTCCCTCTCCTCATCCTTAGGGTCCATCGTCAAAAGGATATTCAGCTGTTGGCTTTTCTTCATAAGCTTTTCCAGAATTCTAATGGTTTGAGGAGTAAACTGATAAAAACCGTCCACCCAAATGATGGCATCATCAAATAGATTGGTGTTATCAAGATTTGCAATAAGTAGGTTTATATGGTCTTCAGTATCTATATATTTATTCTCTAAATAAGCATTAAAGGCTTCATAAATAACCGTAATATCCGAAAGCTTAAGCTTTAAAATACCCTCCTCCTTCATGGCCTCAAGCTGCTGCTTAAGATGGGAAGCCTGAATATCCTGCTGTTTCATTTCTGTAATCACCCTATTAAGCTTTTCAACAAAGCCTGGTTGTCTTGCTGTCTTTTTATATATGCTTAAGTCCTTCTCCATCTGAAGGATGAGCTTTCTTAAAATCATGTTCTTTCCAATTTCGTTGATATGTATCCTAGTTAAACCACCCGTCTCATTAAGAACTCTATAGGCTAAACGGGTAAAGCTTAAAACCTCAATCCCCATGATACCTTCAAGATTCCCCTTTGTTATAAGGTCCCGTTCTGCCTGCAGGGTAAATTGTTCAGGTACAATAAGATAGAGCTTTTTGTGGTTTTCTTCAATTTTCTTCTTGATTTCTGTATACATATGGTGGCTTTTACCGACCCCACTACGACCAATGATAAATTGAATACCCATTAAGTCACCTCCAGCTAAATTACTATAAGTGAATTATATCATAGCCAAGCTATTAAAGTGAATTTTCCATATAATAGAGGGCTTAGGAATCAGGTTAATAGAAGAACCTCCATAGAATTTCATCTGGAGGTCCTGATTATTTTATTGAATTAACCCTTTTTATAATATTCTGTTCCCATATTCCAAAGCCTTCCCGTGAAGCTTTCCTCGTTGTTTCCATCCTCACTCATAAAGGATTGAATACTTTCAACATCCCCCGACATGATATCCGCATGATGAAGGATCTGAGCCTCAACTGTCTTAGGTAATACCGGCGAGCCAAATTCCAGTTTACCATGATGGCCTAAGATCCCATTCAGTATGATAAGCTTATCCTCCTCATCAAAATCTGCAATTTCCTTCATAACATTAAGGGTTTTATGGGCTCCCATAAAGATGTGTCCCAGCATTGTTCCTTCTTCAGTAAAACCTGATTCTGGTAGAGGCTTATACTCAAATATCTTGGCCCAATCATGAAGGAATCCCATCACGATAAGTCTTTCGATTTGTCTATCTGTTAGCCTTTTGGTTGTTGCAACGGTATAGGAAAATTTTAGTACCTCCAATACATGTTGTAGCAAGCCATGATAAAAGTTGTGATGAACCCTGCGGGCTGCTGGGTATGTAGAAAATCTTTCGTAATGATCATCTGAAAAAATCATAAGATCTAATAGCAACCTTAAATGAGGACTTTGAACCTTATCATAAAAAAACTGTAGTCCCTTCTTCATGGAATCAATACCCCAGTCGCTGGTTGGTATTAGGCTTCGGATGTTTACTTCCCCTTCCTTAGCCCTCTCCATCTCCTTTATGGTAAGTTGAATACTTCCTTGATACTCTCCCACCACAGCTTTAATCTTTACAGCTTCATTAGCCTTTAGAGATAACAAAAAATTTTCATTTTCATCAACCTCCCAGCACTTGGCCTCAATTTTTTTGGATGCATCCTGTAGGGATAAATCGGCATATTTTTTTTCGTTTTTTGTAAGTTTTAGCTTAATTTCAGTAATTAAAACTATTGCTTCTATTTGATCGTTAATATTTCCCTTATTGATTTCACTTAGTTTATTAATAAGCATGGAGCACCTCCTATAATTATAATCCTATGTATATTTTATATGAGTACTTATAAACTTTCTATAAAAAAAGAATAATTCCTATACATTTTTTATTTATCTGTTTAGTAAAATTAAAGGTGGGTATTTATAGCATGGACTGAAAGTCCCTACAAATTAATAGTAGCTAGGAGGAATTATTTATGAATAGTATGACAGCATCAAACTTAAAATCAGCCTTTGGTGGAGAAAGCATGGCATCTATGAGATATTTACAATGGGGGGCCTTCGCAAAGAAGGAGGGCTTTAAAAATGTAGCAAACCTTTTCGAAGCAGTTGCCTATGCGGAAAGGGTTCATGCAGGTAATCACTTTCGAGAGCTTAGAAATGAAGTGGGCGAAGCATCTGTTACCGCAGGAGCTGGTTTTGGAATGACTACAACCTCTGAAAATCTTCATGGGGCAATAGAAGGTGAGAACTATGAGATCCAACAAATGTATCCTTCCTTCTTATCGGTAGCCGATATGCAAAAGGAAAAGGGAAGCATTCGCTCCTTCCAATTCGCATTAGAAGCAGAAAAGTGTCATTCAGAGCTTTTCACTAAAGCGAAAGAAGATGTAGACAATGGGAAAGACTTTACTGAAAATACAGTTCATGTCTGTGATATTTGTGGATATACTCTAACAGGTGAATTAGAGGAAGATTGCCCAATTTGCAAAGCTAGAGTAGAGATGTTTACCACCTTTGTAACGGCTGAATAACAAATCAATAGATATATGGAGAGATGGCCAAAAGGCCATCTTTAGTTTTTTTGCTTTTTCTTAGCAATTCCCTCACCCATTAATATCTTGGTTTCATAACCCTTTTCTGTGTTTTCTATTAAATCTTTATCGATCTTTACTACATCCTTCTTTAAGAATAATATCGTTGTGGATCCACCGAATTTGAAGTAACCCTTCTCTTCGCCCTTTTTTACCATATCATTCCCCTTATAGGTTTGTATTATGGAGCCTACACAGGTGGCTCCCACTTCAATTAGAAGAATATCGTCAAAGTTTTGAGACTTAAACAAAGTTATTTCCCGTTTGTTTTGACAGTAAAGCCTAGCTATTTTACTTAAGGCCAATGGATTAACAGAATAATAATGGCCCTCAATCTTTTTAGCCTCCATTGGTATTCCAGCATCAGGAAAATGAAAACGATGATAATCTGAGGGGTTAAGCCTAACTATGATACAGCTACCTCCTTGATATTCACGGGCCAAGCTTTCATCACCTACCAATTCTTTAAGGGAATAATGAAAACCCTTAACCTGAACCACCTGATTGATGTCTATATCCTCATAGGCTAAAACCCTTCCATCGGCGGGCGATATCAATACTTCATCCATATTATTCATGGGTCTTGCCCCATCCCTTAATCTGCGTATAAAAAACTCGTTAAAGCTTTTATAATCTTCAACTCTCTCCAGCAAAGCCTCTTCAATATCAATTTCAAGCTCCTTTATATAGGAAGGTATCCGTCTTCTACTAAAAGCGGTATCCATATATAAACCCACCATTCGTGAAAAGACCCTCCGCTTAAGAAAAACCTCCAAAAGGCTCCTCCCTATTTTATTTTCATAGGACCACCTAAGCAGTCCTCCTCCAGCTACAGTTTCCTTTATTAGCTTACCATTTCTTCTATCCATATAGCGTATATCCACAAACATCCTCCTTTATATAAAAATTCTCCATAGGAATCATTATTTTATTTCTATCTTATTATACCGATTATTTAATAATAATTAAAGGTAGCTAAAAGGAAACTACTTTATTAAATAAAAAGAACATGAGGGTTTTCAACAGTGTTTATTTTGTCGAAAACCAACATATTCTAAATCGGCAACATAATCTCTTATATTAATCTTAAAGCCAAAGAAAAAATTGTTGTAACCACTAGATATCCTAAGGAAATTAGAGAAGCCTTTTTCATCGAGATTTTAAAAACATAGGTTAATCCAATGGCAACATAGAATAGGTATAGCAGACTAAAGACTTCAATTTTAGACAATAGCAGATATACTATGGAAGTACTTTCAATTTCAAGATTCAATATACCAATTAAAGAGATTAAAGAAGTATGTACTATCGTACTTCCAGTAATGAGTGTAATGATTGTTCTAATCCCTTCCCCCAATAAAATAATGATTGAAGAAAATGCTGTTATGGCTAAAATTCCTTTAAATCTTCCCTTAGCCTTGGTAATAAGAGCTATAATATACACAATTACTGATGTAAAAAACCAGGTAGCTATTGGAGCAATAAAGGCACCAATAAACCCACCAATGTACATAGTTGTCATAACAAAATCAGGAATCTCAGTAATACCCTGTTGAGCATAGATTTCTTCCATTGCTACTTTCTGTTCTTCTATAATAAGACCCATCTTAGGAACAAACATCATCACATATAGAAGAGAAATAATAAATATTGGGTAAATAATCGGTCTTATTGATAGATCCTTCATGGTTTTTGATGGTTCTGAAAAGAAGTAAATTAATTTTTGTCCTAAGGTTAACTTCTCCTCATCCTCAAGGATGACATCCTCTATATTTTCCCTTTCTTCAGAAACTTCCCCCTCTTGCAATTCTTCCGACTGATTCATTTGTTGATTTTCACTCATTTTTAAAACCCCCTGTTCTAACAAAGTTTTCCATTAGATTATATCATGAATTATGTTCATATAAATAGACTTTTTAAATATCAGTATATAATTTGTGAAATATTATATACAATTGATTAATAACAGTATTAGTGAGGTAGTAATAGTATAGATAAAATAAATAATTGACAGGGAGTGACACTATGGTAAATAACATAACAATTCTCATGGGGGGAATTCAGGGAGAAGGTGTTGTCAGCGCTGGTATAAACCTAATGAAAACCCTTTCAAAGCTAGGCTATTATACCTATGGCTGTAGAAGCTTTTCCTCTAGAATTAAGGGTGGTAATAACACCATCACCCTTCATGCCAGCACTGAAAAAATCCTATGTATACCTGATAAATCAGATATCATTATAGCTTTTGATGATGAAACGATACCTCAAAATATCGATAAATTAAAAGAAGATGGACTCATTCTTTATGATAGTACCCTTAAGGATGATGGCTATAAAGATTATAAATCAACTCCCCTTCCTATGACGGAAATCGCAAAAACTGCAGGCTCTACAATAATGAAAAACACCTGTGGCATGGCCTTTATTGGAAGAATCTTAGGAATAGACCGTCTTATTTTTGAAGAGTCTATTAAAGAAAAGTATGCAAAGAAGGCAGACTCTATCATCACTCAAAACTTAAAGGCCCTTGAGTTGGTATATAATCATAGCATCGATATTCAAATGGATCATTTAATCCTTACTGGGGGTGATGGATTTTCTCGGCCTCTAATGATTGGAAATGAAGCCATAGCCCTTGGAGCATTAATGGCAGAATGTCGTTTTATGGCTGCGTATCCCATAACTCCTGCATCAGAAATTATGGAGTACTTAGGTAATCTTCTTCCACGCTATGGGGGAGTGATGATGCAGGTGGAGGATGAAATTGCAGCAGTAAATATGGTTATAGGAGCATCCTACGCTGGAACCAGAGCTATAACAGCTACATCTGGTCCGGGTCTTTCTTTAATGCAAGAGGGTATCGGTTTAGCATCTATGACAGAAACTCCCTTAGTGATTGTTGATTCCCAAAGGGTGGGGCCCAGTACTGGATTACCAACAAAGCATGAACAAAGCGATTTGTATTCCCTTTATTATGGTGGTCATGGTGAGTATCCTTCTATTATTTTAGCACCGGCTTCAGTGGAGGATTGCTATTATGATACCATTAGGGCCTTTAATTTAGCAGACGAGTATCAATGCCCGGTGATTATTCTATCGGATCTATCCCTTAGTCTATCCCCTCAAACAATCGATCCTCTTACCTATAATGAAGATATCATCAATAGAGGAAAACTAATGGATAAAGGAAGGGAGAACTTTGAAGCCTTTTCCTTTACCGAGGATGGGATTTCACAAAGAGTTCTACCAGGGACCGTAGGGGGAGAACATCATGTTACTGGCCTAGAACATAATCAGTTGGGGCTACCCTCAAATGATTCAGTCAATAGGAGGAAGATGATGGATAAAAGATTTAAAAAAATCCAGCCCCTTGAATCTTTACAGGAAGTTTGCCTTACAAAGAACCATAAGGAATCGGTATTGCTACTAACCTTTGGTTCTAATTATGGAATTGTCAAGGAGGCAGTTGAACTGGCGGGAAATAAATATGACTATGGTTACATAAAGGTTATTAAGCCCCTTCCTAAGGACCAATTAAAGGACCTACTGGATACTTATAAAAAGGTTATTATAATCGAGAACAATTTCCATGGCCAACTGGCAAAAATTATCATTGGCCAGCTAGGTTATAAAGATAAAATCTCAAGTATTCATAAATATGATGGGAGTCCCTTTACTCCCTTTGAAATACTCGAAGAGCTGGGAGGTTTGATATAATGTCCGCAACAAAAGATTATAGCAATAATGTTAACCCAACCTGGTGTCCCGGATGTGGTCATTTTTCTATACTGAGGGCCTTGCAAATTGCAGCTTCACGATTGGAAATCCCAAAGGAAAGTCTGGTATCAGTCTCAGGAATCGGCTGCTCAGGCAGGTTATCAGGATATATGAGCTCCTATGGCTTCCATGGCATTCATGGGAGATCCCTACCCATTGCTCAAGGAATTAAGTTATCCAATAAAGACCTAACGGTGGTTGCCTCCGGTGGGGATGGAGATGGATTTGCAATTGGCTTAAGTCATACCCTTCACGCTATAAGACGAAATATTGATATGACTTATGTTGTTATGAACAATCAGGTATATGGTTTAACTAAGGGGCATACCTCTCCCCTTAGTGATGTTGGTTTTGTTACCAAGAGCACACCCTACGGTGCAATTGATTCTCCCATACGCCCAGGGATATTAACCTTATCCAGTGGCGCTACCTTCTTTGCCCAAGGCTTCTCAGCCTTTCAAGAGGAGCTGGTGGAGATCATCATTAAAGCCATTCAACATAAGGGTTTTTCTTTAGTGAATGTCTTTAGTCCATGTGTTACCTATAATAAAGTTAATACCTATCAATGGTTTAGACATCAATTGGTGAATCTTCAGGAAGACGAGAATTATAATCCAAATGATTTGCAGGGAGCCTTTAATACTTTGCTAAATACCAATGGTTTATGTACAGGTTTGGTTTATCAAAGGGTAGATTCCGAAGGTCGGTCTGAAACCAACGATACTCCTTTGTCGAAGCTGGACTTAAAGATTACTGAGGAGGAATTCAATAGATTGATGAATGCTTTTAAATAGGTCTAAAGAAAGAGTAGAGAATAAATTCTCTGCTCTGAGGTTGTCGAAGAAGTCGACATAAATCAGACTGTTCAAAAGCTGTTAGAGTCGAGACGCAAGGAAACCCAGCGGTTGCAGCGTATACAAAAATACGCAAGAGTGCTGGGTTTTTGCAGCAACAAAGAATATGATAGTTTTTCAACAGTCTGAGAGTAGAGAATAAATTCTCTGCTCTTAGCTTTTTTTTTATAAGGGAAGCTTAATATGAACCTCAAAGATTTTCCCTAAATCCTTAATATCTATTAAACCTTTATATTTAGCAACCACCTGCTTTACATTATATAACCCGAACCCATGATTTTCCCAATCTCCTTTTGAGGTTTTGCTTTTTCCCTCACTTTCTTGATAGGTTTCAGTATCTGGCTTGCTATTTTGAATACAAACACTTAAAAAACCTTCCTCTTGAACTAAGCTGGCCTTAATACTACGTAAATTTATCCCGATTTTCTTATTGGCTTCTATTGCATTATCCAGGAGGTTTCCTAAAATAATTGACAAATCTATATAATCGTAGGGTAAATCATCGTCTAAGCTCACATCTAATTCTATGGGAATATTTATTTCTCTAGCCCTTTCCTTCTTTATACTTACAATAGCATGAATAACTGGATGTTTAACATCCATTAAGCTATCAATGGTACTATTTTTTTCCCCTAAGGAGAGGATGAACTTCTTTGCTTCTTGAATTTTATCAAGTTGAATCATTCCATAGATGGTGGTTAAGTGATTATTAAAATCATGTCGTTGGGCCTTCATTGTAGTTAAGACCTGTTGTAAGTTTTCAAAGTATGCCCTTTGATTTTGATACTCCTTCTCTCTAACTCTCCATAAAAGCTCCTGTTGACTTTGTTCCATAAGCCTTTTCATCAGCATAAATACCAACCAACTGAAAACAATAGCTCCGACAGCCATCCCTATAATACTTATATAATCAAAGATGGAATCAATTTGTAGATTAAAGAAAAGAATAAAGGTCATATAAATGATAATAAGATTGAAAAATAGTATAACTGTTAATGGGTACATACTTCTTCCATTCAGAAACCCTTTGATATTGATTCTACTAATTATATAACGAATAACTAAAAAATATAGTACTTTAGTAATAAGTATACCTACTAGCTTATATATTGATACTTCTAATATATCATTAGAGCTTATAGATAAGGAAAATACCATAATGATAAGGGTCACCATCTCTATTATAAACATAAGGGCAGTTGCTACGAAGGATATCAGCAAGCTATTAATAATCTCCACTTTCGAAATGAATGAGAATAGGATTGCAGTCAAAGTAATTATTATAAAGAATACCCACATGATGGCCAAGCCAAAATATGTATTATTGAAGGTATTAATGAGTACCAAAATTAGTATACCAAGTATAAGATTGCTTCTTTTCACCTTTGGCTTAAATACTGTGAGTAAAAAGTAAAAAACTAAGGATACATCTATTAAGTTTGTAAGAAAATTCATCAAAACTTCCCTCATTATCTAACCCCCACATTTAAGATATTATACATTTTTCGACATTTTTTCCTTTTTTCCTCCATTTTCATGATAATATTTTCATCATTAAACCAAAGAAAAATACCA
>NZ_WBZB01000030.1 GCF_009017255.1 Alkaliphilus serpentinus
TTGGGAATTGCTGAAGTAACAGTAACAATAAATGCTATTACGAGATATGCCGATATCACTTTAAAATTAGAGAAATGGTTAAATGATATAAATATATAATAATCTTAAAAAGTATTTGATAAAGTGTGAGCATATCATAGTTAGATTAGATGTGTCCAACCTTGAATCCGCCGTTTGGTTGGACCTGTTGGCACATAGTACAACACTGTATTTACACAGGGGTGCCAGAGGGCACGTTATTAGGGCAGGGTCAGCGCACCACACCTTCTCACTGGGTGGCAAGCATCGCCAAGACAGTCTATCTTTGAGGTCCGGCTCGAAGGCGTCGTAAACACTGGAACGTTAGTTGAAATACTAAGATTAGGTTTTGCAAATTTTTCTCTAAGGGGAGTGTTTTGATGATTTTTTAGCATATGTTCTGGGATTTATTTTATTAGTTCCACTTTTGACTTTCTTACATGAGATAGGACACATTATCGTGCCGCTCATAACTACTAATCAGAAATTTAGAATATACATTGGAAGTTATGGGGGTCATGGGAAAGAGTTAAGCTTCTGGAGAGTTACAGTTATTCTAGCTGGTTGGAATCTAGCACTTGGATCAGTATTTTATGAGAAACCACTTGAAAGCAAGTCTGTGAATATTTTAAGTATAATAGGTGGTCCACTTGTCTCGTTAATTAGCTTCATAGTTTTATTTAGGCTTAGCGTTCTGACTAATAATGATGACCTATATTCATTCTATAGATTTTTTGGATCACTAGCATTTTACTCATTCTTATTTACTACTATTCCTATGAAATATGCTTTTCCAAAAGACCTTAAAGGTACTAGGAGTGATGGTAGAAGATTTCTAGATTTGTTATTTGATAAGCAAGGGTAGAATCAAGTTTGTTGGTTTAGCCCATCTTGTACGTCAGCTAACACCATGTTCCTCTTCGGGTCAGCAGAGGGGACGGCTTTGGAGTAAAAATGCTGACCAAATACGACCGCCTAAGTCTTACGAACACTTGACGCATTAGTCACCACAATGGTGCCATGAGCGACGCTCTAAGGCGCCAGCACTTCAGGAACACGAAACGTTATATGCCATCATAATTAATTGATGTGGTTGGAGAAAATTTAATTAATTAAATTCTTTTTAATAATAATAGGAGGAAGGTGAAAATATGGTAGAGTTTGGGTGGACGATGTTTTTCCAAGTTATAAATATATTACTAATGATTGGACTTATATATTTTGTTTTTTATTTAGTAGTAAAGCTGCCAAGACGTATTAAAGATAATAATGAAAGACTTGAAAAAATAGAGAAACAGCTAGAAGAAATAAATAAGAAAATTTAGAAGTAGGAGGAGATACTATATGGTATTTTTGTATATCCTTCTCTGTATAGGGTTATTGTTTTTCATATCATGGTTAATAGGGATTATAAGAGAAACACATACAAAAGTAGTTAACATGGAGGAAAAAATTAAAATGATAGAAAAAATGCTAAAAGAAGCATTATCCAAAGAATAAAAAACATCAAAAGAAAGAATACCATATTGAGATGAGTTGTAGTATATGAAGATTTTCATTTCTCATGAGGAAAAATTAGTTTGGGGGAGTCAGAACGATTGGAGATAACTGACGGCATATAACTATGTTTTTACGCAAGGGTGCCAGGGGGCAAGGTCACCGACACTTAATCCATAGCCATAGTGAAGAAAGATCAAGCACTACACCTTCTCACTGGGTGGCAAGCACCGCCAAGACGGGCTAACTTTAAGGTCCAGTTCGAAGACGTCGTAAATACAGAAACGTTAGGTGAAATTAAGCGCAATTAAGGGGAGGATATTTATCATGAGTGATGCATATGAAATATTTTCTAGGTTCTATGATGAGTATATATTTGATACAGCACCTAATCTTCATATGGATTATTTTAATTTAATAAAACTAATCATTGAAAAGTTCAAATTAGATGTTAATAGTATATTAGATTTAACATGTGGAACAGGAACTCTACTTAAATTGTTAACGGAAAATGGTTTTAACAGCGTTGAGGGTATAGATGTTAGTCCAGAAATGCTTCAGAAGGCAAAAGAAAAGGGATTGAAAGTTTACGAAAAGAATATAAAAGAGTTTGATTTAAAAAGAAAATATGATCTTATTGTGTCATTTGATTCTTTAGGTCATATAAAAGACGAAAAAGATTTGAGTAAGATATTTAATAACATAAGCAATCACCTAAATGATGGTGGACTATTTCTTTGTGATGGGGGAACAAGAGAAAAAGCAAAGCGTATGATAGGACAAAAGTATACATATGAGTAAGCGTCAAATCCAACCCACATTTTAACCAATCCAAGATCATGAGATAATCCTCTAAAGCATTCCTGTAATACGTG
>NZ_WBZB01000031.1 GCF_009017255.1 Alkaliphilus serpentinus
CGCATGAAATGCTTTTGTTCATCTAATAAAGTAGTCACTGTATGTTTGGGTAGTGAGAGAATAACCAAACTTGTAGGAAGAGTATAGAAAAGAAGCCCTCATACTACATACACAAGCGATATATACGACACAACGTCAGATATAACTCCTAGTTGGCTACATATACGACATTAAGTCGCATATAAATCCAAATTGGATGGATATCCGACTGTCGTAGATGAGGGAGTTATCTGCAATCCCTAAAGATACTGTGGATATATATACTCAAAAAATTGATAATGCAAGTGAAGAATTTTATGGCATATAAATCGAACTAGAGAAAAAGGAGGTTGCTATGAAAATCGATTTTTACTATTGGGACAATCAATGTCCTATCAATTATGAGACATTAGAACTACTAAAAAAATTGGATTCTAGTTTGTTTGATATTAATTTCCACGATATTACAGACAACCAAGAATTAGCAAAAAAGATGAAAATGTACTTCCCTTCACTAACTGTATTTAACGACTTTATTCGATGGCGAAGCCCAATCAATATTAATCTCATCAATAATATAAGTAAAGGAGTAATAATAAAAGAAGAACCATATATTGTAGATATTCCAAGAAATGAATTTACAGGAAACCTAGTGAAACTTACTGGTAAGACTATATCAGGAATAAATAAATGCTGCACAATGACTGAATGTATTGAAGCTTGCTTTGCTAAAGGAGAATTTTTATCAAAGATAAATGGTAATTTTTTAGGTTATCTGCATTATAAAGGTAATAAAATCATTGGAGGAGCGGAATATATTCCAACGTTTCTTGTTCCCTATGATATACCTAAAGATAGTGATACAGCTTTTTTAACATGTTCTTATTTATCATCGGATACATTATATGATAATAAAGCATATCCCCTTAGAGTATTAGAAAAAGATTTATCGAACAGTTTTAAACGAATTCTTGCAATCAGTGACGAACAAGGAGTATTCCCAAATGGGAACTTAAAATGGTTTAAAGAGCAGGGGTATAAGGATGAAGGAATTATTAGTACTGAAGAAAACTATGCTAAACTACATCTAGTTAGCAAAATTTTGTAAAATAATTATATCAAATAAGTCAATAAAGAATGTTAAATGGTGTATTGGAATAGAAAATTTGTGATGTGGGACAGCAGATAACAATGTTTTTACGCAAGGGTGCTGGAGGCAAGTTCACTGAAACTTAATCCATAGCCATAGTGAAGTAGGATCAGGCACCACACCTTCTCACTGGGTGACAAGCACCTCCAAGACGGTCTATCTTTAGGGTCCAGCTCGAAGGCGTCGTAAATACAAAAACGTTATATGAAATGGGTAGTTGAAAGATGAGGAACACTGAAAGTAGTATTAATAGAGTATTTATATAGGATTGCAAAAATGGAGGGATTGGATTGGGAGATTATATAGGAGATTTGCGAAAATTTGTAGGTACAAGACCGATTATTATGTGTGGAGCAAATGTTATTTTGATAAATTCGCAAAATGAAATATTATTGCATCATCGAACAGATAGAGATTGGTGGGGGTTGCCTGGAGGGGCAATGGAGTTGGGTGAAAGTCTTGAAGAAACAGCAAGAAGAGAAGTATTTGAAGAAGTGGGCTTAAAATGTGGAGAATTAAAACTATTCAATATATACTCAGGAGAAAAACAATATTACAAGTACCCAGATGGAAATGAGGTTTACAATGTTACTGCAACTTACTTGTGTAGGGATTACATTGGTAAAATTTCTGTTGATTTAAAGGAAGGTCGAGATGCAAGATTTTTTTCTTTAGATAGGATACCTTCCAACCTTAGTTATACAATAAAAGGTACAATATATGAGTTTCTAGAAAGAAGTCAAAAAGGGAATCTCTAAAAAAGATCTTTAATGAAGAAATTTACGATAAGGTAGACAGACATGAATGTCAGTCAAATATTATAAACTACCCACTCCATATAACACTGTATTTACGGGAGGTGCTGGTAGGCACGTTTTGAGGGAAAGGTCAGCGCACCACATCCCTTCACCGGGAACGAAGTTCCGCCAGGACGGTCTATCTTAGAGGTCCGGCTCAACGACGTCAGGAATACCAAAACGTTAGCTGACATCGCCCATTTCTAAAAAAGATGATCTAAATTTCTGTTAAAGGAGAACGAATAAAATGAATCGTGAGATTGTTAACAAGGCTGAAGAAATTATTGAAAGAAATACGGGGGAAACATCCTATTGTGTATTGGCACTAATAGATAAAGATGGTTATCCTACAGCATCCACAATAACAGCATCAAAAGCTGATGGAATCAATTGTATTTATTTCTGCACAGGTCATGGAGGTAATAGAACTAATAGAATTGACAAATGTAACCATGCAAGTATCTGTTTCAATGCTAAGGATTATAATATTACGCTAGTAGGCACAATTGAGATACTGACTGATGCTGATATGAAAAGTAAAATGTGGTATGACGGACTTGCGAATCATTTCAGTGGACCAGAAGATCCTAATTATTGTGTCTTACGATTCAAAACAGAACGTTATAATCTGTTGATTGACTGGAAAGAGGTAAGTGGAACATTATAATAGAAACCGATACACAGCTTAAAAGGCATTATCATAATTGATGAAGATGAAGAACATTATTTGATTTAGAGTAATTTTAAGTATTAAAGTGTGTCTAAGACGGTCAATGGGCAACATCAGCTAACAATATGTTTCCGACATTCATCAGCTTAAAGGAGACTGTGATTTTGTGATGAAGAGCTGAAGAACATCGGCAACACGCGAACGTTAGCTGACATAACCTATAAATAAAAAACAGTGGAGCTAAGCCACTGTAAATTAGTGAAAATTGATTTGAAGTTCTTTTCCAAGAGCATGTGCAATTTTACTTAAAAATTCAATACTTGGATTATATTGGCCACTTTCTAATCGTGATATTGCAGATTGTTGAGTTCCAACTATTTCAGCTAATTCTTTTTGGCTTAGCCCTTGAGATATTCTCAACTGAATAATTTCCTTTTTTATATCAAAAAGCACTTTTAAGTCATCATATTCTTTTTTCACCTGTGAGGATTGAAAAAGCTTCTTTTTAACTTCTTCATGATTCATTTTTTTCACTTCCTTTCAAGTAGGCATCTATTCTTTTAGCAGCAACTTTTAAATCACTTTTTGGAGTTTTAGCAGTAGTTTTTCTGATTGCATGAAGCAAAACAAATTTACCTTTTACAAAATGAAAATAGAAAATCCTAAAATTATTACTGCTATGTTTTATTCTTAGTTCCCATAAACTATCTATACCTTGGATTTTTTTAATGTGGGGCATACCGAGAGCTAAACCAAATTCAGATAGCAAATCTATCTCCCTAAGTATTTTGGCTTGTTCTTTTGGGGATAGAGTAGATATAAAATCATAGACTGGATATTCACCTTTTTCAGAATAATATTCTACTTCATACAAATTAATCACCCCTGTTTATGAGAATATTATATCACATATATGTTATAATAGCAATTAGGTGTAATAAATTTTGAAGCGGCTATTTTAGAGGTTGTACTTGGTTACGATCAGCTAACACAGTGTTTACGGGAGGTGCTGTCAGTCACGTGTCAAGGGATACGTCAGCGCACCACATACCTTCACCGGGAGCTAAGCACCGCCAAGATAGTCTATCTTTAGGGTCCGGCTCAGGGACGTCGTAAATACGGAAACGTTAGGCGAAATATTATCAATAATATCGCTCTGCCAACTT
>NZ_WBZB01000032.1 GCF_009017255.1 Alkaliphilus serpentinus
ATGAGCGCCACACCTTCTCACTGGGAGCGAAGCTCCGCCAAGATGGTCTATCTATTGGGTCCAGCTCGAAGGCGTCGTAAACACTGGAACGTTATCTGCAATCTTATAAGATAAATGGATGATGACTAAAAAGTATATTGATAACAGCTAAAGTTAGATTCTTGAAGAAAGGAGTAAGGGAAATGAATAGGAAAAAAATAAGCAAATATATGACTATACCAATATTAACTTCAGTACTTTATGTTATTTATTTTTATGTAATTCTAGTACTTGCCATAGAGCAAAATATAACTTTCGATGTTGATTCTATTACATTGAGCAACGTAGTTTCAAAGTTAATAGCTGACTTTTTTATAATGCTATTCTTCCCGTTAATTTTGATAGTAATCTATTGGAAACGCTTAATTGATTTTAAACTTAAATTTAATCATTCATTTTTACAGTATTCTTTAATAATTATTATGCTCCTTCTATTTTTCTTGCATGGAGATTTCAGCATAAAAGGGTATTATAAATTATTTTTTTATCTAGTTGTTGTGGCTTTTGGAGAAGAGTTTTTTTTCCGTGGCTATGTCTATAATGAACTCTCTAAGTACAATAGGATCTTGGCAATTGTTATAAGTGGTTTATTTTTTGGGATTTTGCATGCAGTTTTACCAGGAGTATTGAAAGGATATACAATCTTCCAAATAGGTATTAGCATGTTAAGTGAAATTGGTGGTGGAATTCTAATAGGCTACTACTTTATATATCTTTTAGAAAAATCAAAATCACTATTTATCCCAGTATTTGTACATGCAATATTAAACTATACTGTAGGTATAATTGGAATTCTAACTGCTATAGGAACTGGGGTTTACTTATTAATAAATAGTAGGAAGGATTTAAAAGAAGAATTTAGCTAACAAATACTAGTATTCTTTAAATGTTTTTGAAGTGAGACTGCAGATAACACAATGTTTACGGCAGGTGCGGGCGGGCACGTGTCAAGGGAAAGGTCAGTGCACCACATCCCTTCACCGGGAACGAAGTTCCGCCAGGACGGTCTATCTTTAGGGTCCGGCTCAGCGACGTCGTAAACACGGAAACGTTATCTGCAATCCTTTGCATAATGGCCAGTTGTTAGTTGTCTTGATATTGATAAAGAGGAAAAGTGAGAAGAGATATATTGTAGTAGTAGAATATTATGAACAATAAATACGAGGAGGAATAGATATGATTATTGCAAATGTATTCCCTGTTATAGAGACAAAAAATCTAATATTAAGGAAGATGACGATTGAGGATAAGCATGACATTTTCCAAATGAGAAAAGACTCCATAATGCATGAGTATACTGATTCAAAACCCGATGAAAGTATAGAGGAGACTGAAACATATATTGATAAAATGCTTAATGGCATTGCTGAGAATAAATGGATTATATGGGCAATCGAACATAAACTGTCGAAGAAGGTTATTGGAACGATAAGTATTTGGAATATAGATAAAGAAAAGAGACTAGCAGAGCTTGGCTATGGTGTAATACCTGTTTTTCAAGGTAAAGGACTTATGAAGGAAGCACTTTTAGGTGCAGTAGATTATGGCTTTAATGCAATGAAGTTAAAATCACTGGATGCATATACTGAGGAGAATAACATTAGTTCCAATAAACTCCTTGAAAACTGTAAATTCAAAATAATAGACAAAGTTGAAGACCAAGGATATTGCAATGATCGAATTTATCATATGCTTATGTATAGGCTTGAAAACACTATTCAATAGTAGGAAATATTTTTAATACGTCATTAACGATAAAGAAGAATGGGTTTGGCGAGTGCAGGGATTAGGGTTGAGGACAGCAGATAACACACTGTTTACGGGAGGTGTAGGAGGAAACATTTATAGGGAAAGGTCAGGTACCACATCCCTTCACGGGAGCGAAGCTCCGCCAAGATGGTCTATCTTTCGAGTCCAGTTCGAAGGCGTCGCAAACACGGAGACGTTACATGACATTGATCCATGGTGAACTATAAATTAAAAAAAGTAGCTGAAAAATTCAACTACTTCGCTAATTTTATATAAGTTTTAATATCAAAAATTTCTTCTTCGTTTTGGTGTAATTTATGCTTAATAAAGCTAACATCTTTACTTATTTCGCTTAAGCATTGATTTGTAGACGTTCTAAATTCTGTTAAATCAGCAGTGTGATCATATATGCGTCTAGCTTTTTTTCAATGCGTGTTTGACCAGATTCAATATTAGTAATTTTATCATCAAGCGAATTAAGCTTACCGATTATTTGATTTAATAATTCTTCCATAGGAACACCTCCTAAAATTATTATAACTCAAAAGACGATGTTAGAAAACAATACACGTAAAATATTTTTAAAGCCCTTATATATAGCATGAAAAATTAGCGGGTTTAAATACTTAAATAAATTAAACAAAGAAGTTGTAAATGGTAAAATAAATTAGGCCATTTTCCGCCAAGCGAACTAGGCCATTCCTCGCCAGAAAGTAGTCCACTTTTGGCCAGGAATTGTACCACCTTAATCTGTTGTTATGATAAACTTTCTGTTAATGATAGTGAACTATCAGCAGAAAGGAAAATAGTGCAGATGAAGGAGATTAAAATGTACAGTAAAATTAATAAATTACAGCAAAAAGGTTTTTCTATTCGAAAAACAGCCAAACACCTGGGCATCAGCCGAGAGACTGTCAGGAAATATCGTGAAATCGATTTTGAGAGTTATATGTCAATGGCAGTGTCTATCCGGAAGCTCAGCAGTCTGGAGGAATACAGGGCGGTTATTCTGGATTGGCTTCATACTTATCCGGATATGTCATCAGCTCAAGGATATGACTGGCTACTGGAACACTATGAACCGGATGTATCCGAAAAAAGCGTCAGTCGCTATGTCAAAGGACTCCGTGAAGAATACAGCATAGCGAAGGCAAGTCACCCAAGGGATTATGAAGCCACTGAGGAGCTTCCCATGGGTTATCAGATGCAGCTAGACTTCGGGGTAAAGAATATGCCTCTTCTTGACCGGAAAGGATACAAGAAAGTATATTTTGTAGGGATGGTTCTTGCCCATTCCAGATATAAGTGGGGATACTTTCAGGACAAACCATTTACAGCTCAGGATCTCATTAACGCTATGGATGGCTGTTTTGCCTTTTTCGGTGGAACCACAAAGGAAATCGTTGTGGACCAGGACAGTATTATCACCGTCAGTGAAAACTATGGGGATATTATCTATACCCATGAATTCGATAAATATAAAGAGCTTCATAAACTATCCATACGTGTGTGCCGTAAAGCAGATCCTGAATCAAAGGGGATGGTTGAAAGTATGGTGAAATATGTTAAGGGAAACTTCCTACCCCATAGACACTATATGGAACCCGATGTCACATATGTTTTAATGAGTTAAAGAAAGAAATAAATATTCCAATATTAAATATTATTGATGAAACAATAAAAAAGGTAGGTTCAAACAGAAAGATCACTATATTTGCAACTGAAACAACATTTAATTCGGGGCTATATCAAGAAGGATTATCAAATTCAGATAACCAATTCATATTTAAGGATAGTTGGCAAGAAAGGATAAATACTATAATTCAAATGATAAAAGAGACAAGGGAATTATATGAAATTGGTTTTTATTGGGACGAATTAATTAAAGACGCTATTGAAACTGATGTTGTTGATATAATTATAGCTTGTACTGATTTAAGTGTTTTGAAAAATAATTTTAGCGATAAAGTTAATTTTATAGATTCATCCCAAGTTCTAGCAGAGTCAGTAGAAAAAGAATATTTAAAATACTAGTTTTAATAAGAAGCAATTGACCCACGGTCGTATAACAGCGTGTTTACATAAGGTGCTGGTGGACACTTTTTTAGAGCAGGGTCAGCGCACCACATCCCCTTACCGGGAACGAAGTTCCGCCAGGACGGTCATTCTTTGGGGTCCGGTTCAGGGACGTCGTAATACAGAAACGTTATATGAAAGATTGCTCTAAAATATATGAGCATCAACAAAAATTTTTGAAAGGAAGTGAAAGCATATGAACAGAGATTTTGAGCGGATTGACAAAGCCAAGCTAATATTGGAGAAAATAGCTAAAGGGGTTAATCCTGTTACTGGAGAGCAAATCGAAAATGATAGCTTCTTGAATGATCCTAGAGTTATTCGTTGTTTTTATTTCGTAACAGAAATTTTAGACAATGTGCGCAAAGGTGCTTACAATTCAGGTAAAAACACAAAATTTATTATTACACCAGAGCAAAAAGGGATGGTGGAGTTTCCAGCAAACAATATAGGTGTTAATGAATTTTCAAAACATGTAAATGCTTGCCTTGATTTAAGTATAAGTAAAAAACTCAGTGGAACCGAATTAAACAAGAGGCTAAAAAAGCTGGGGATATTAAGTGAAGAAAAAACAGAAGAAAGCAAGACAAGAACCATAACAAATGAGAAGTCAAAAGAATATGGTTTTGAAAGTGAGAAAAGGTCATTTAACGGTGTCGAATATGAAATGGTAGTAATAAATGACAAAGGAAAAAATTATTTATTAGAAAATATAGAGGCCATAATGGAATCATAAAAAAATGTTGGTTTTACTGGAAGTTACGGTTGTCATCCATCATATAACAATGTTTTTACGCACGGGTGCCAGGGGCACGTTCATTTGAACTTAATCCATAACCATAGGGAAGTAGGATCCTCGCACTACACCTTCTCACTGGGTGGCAAGCACCGCCAAGACGGTCTATCTTTTGGGTCCAGCTCGAAGGCGTCGTAAATGCGAGACGTTAGATGACAGACTAGTAATACTTGGTGTAGTCATAATATTATAAAAATTTCGAAAAGATGGTATAATGAGATTGAGGTGAGGAATATGCAATTAATCAATCAATTAAAAGAAAAAAGAAATGAAATACATAGAATTGCTAAATTATATGGAGTTGTTAAATTATGCTTGTTTGGATCAGTAGTACGTGAAGAGGATAATGAAAATAGTGATGTTGACTTCTTGGTTGAGTTTGAAGAAGGAAGAACCTTGTTTGACCTTATCAGATTAAAACAAGATTTGGAATCATTGTTAAATAAGCCTGTCGATGTAGTCACTGAAAAGTCTTTACATCCTTTATTAAGAGAAAAAATTGAAATAGAGGCGGTGCAAATATGAAGGATGATAAAATTTATTTAGTCCATATCATAGATTGTATAAAGAACATCCAAGAGTATACACATTCTGGTGAAGTGGAATTTTATCAATCAAAGCTTGTACAAGACGCTGTAATAAGAAATCTAGAAATAATTGGAGAAGCATCGAAAAAAATATCTAATGAGTTGAAACTTAAAGAATATGATATTCCATGGAGAGAAATGGCTGGACTAAGGGATGTTTTAATTCATGTTTATTTTGGAGTTGATTTAGATATCGTATGGAATGTTGTTAAAAAAGAGTTGCCAGGAATTAGAATTTCTGTTGAAAAGATAATAAAAGAGATATAAAAGGGGAGTTATTGCAAAAGGGATAACTCTCTTTGTCCATCATCTAGCAACGTGTTTAGAGCAAGGGTGCCAGAGGCAAGGTCATTGAAACTTAATCCATAACCATAACGGAGAAAGGTCAGCGCACCACATCCCTTCACCGGGAACGAAGTTCCGCCAAGGGGAAGGGTGGGTGGGTCCGGTTCAGGGATGTCGCAAACACGGAGACGTTATAGGAAATACCTAATAGAGTTTGTGCTGACACAATTATTTTAAAAAATCGATTGAGAGGTGTTCTATGAGGAGGAATACAGCATTCTATTTCATCGTATTAGTGACCATTGTTGTGTTGGTAGCTTGTTCGAACACTAGTAGTACAGCTAATTCAGAGTATTATGCTAGCGAAGACGAGGCAATTGAGAATGGATTAACTGAGAAAGACACTATTCTTTCTGTTGAAAAACATCAAAATTCTAACTTAGTGTTTTTTGAAAGGGAAGAGAATCTTGGGGCTGCTATTTTGACTGAGAAGAGTGGAAAATATAAGTTTGTGAGGGAGAATCCACTGTTTGGATTTGAGGGTGGTGGAGACTACTCAACTATTGTTTTTGTTATGAAAACCGAAAAAGGTGAAGAAATGGAAATATTGACTAGAAGGGTCTTCAATATGTCAGTTAAGAAAATTGTATTAGAAGATGAAGAAACAAAAGAAAGAGTTGAAATTTGGAACAGAATATCAAATGATAGTAAACTATTTTATTATATATTAGGTGAGAAGCCTTTAAGAGTCATTTCAATCAAGGAGTAGATGGGTTTGATATGACAAATATGGTGGGGCGTATGGTACTTCCTATAACAAAGTGTTTACACAAGGGTGCTGGGGGCTAGCTCACCGAAACTTAATCCATAGCCATAGGGAAGTAGGGTCAGGCACCACACCTTCTCACTGAGTGGCAAGCACCACCAAGACGGTCTATCTTTCGGGTCCGGTTCAGGGATGTCGCAAACACAGAAACGTTATATGACATACTCACAATCTTACAGGTCGATTTTTTGAAAAATATAGATGCTGGTTGAAGGCTCTCATTACTAGATAGGGGGATAACATGACAAAATTATTTATAACAAGGCATGGTCAAACTGCATGGAATATTGAGGGAAGACTACAAGGACAAAAAGACTCAAGGTTAACAGAATTGGGTGAAAAACAGGCAAGATGGCTTGGTGAAAGCTTAAAAGATGTTGACATTGATTTAATTATCTCAAGTTCCAGTGGTCGGGCATATCGAACAGCGGAAATTATTCGTGGAAATAGAAAAATTGATATAGTGCCAAATAACAATTTAATGGAAATGAATATTGGCGAGTGGGAAGGTCAACTACATACAGAAATAGAAGAACATTCACCAGATCAACAAAGAAACTTTTGGAATTTTCCTCACATGTATAAGCCCAGAGGCGGAGAAACTTTTTATCAAGTTTTAGACAGAGCAAGTAATGAAATTGAAAAAATTATTTCAGAACATGAAGGAAAAAATATTTTAATTGTTACCCATGCGGTTGTTCTAAGGGCATTAATTACATATTTTGAAAAAAAGGATATTAAAGATTTTTGGAATGGAACTTTTATGCACTCTACTTGTTTGAATATAGTTGATGTGGGGAAAGATATAAGAACGTTTATTTTACAGGGAGATATATCTCACTATCAAGAGTAGGTTAATTAGAAAGTTTTAAAAACTTGCTCGGGTCATTTGTGAGTACATCATATAACAATGTATTTACACAAGGGTGCTGGGGGCAAGCTCACCGAAACTTAATCCATAACCATAGTGAAGCAGGGTCAGGCACCACACCTTCTTGCTGGGTGGCAAGCACCGCCAAGATGGTCTATCTTTAGGGTCCAGCTCGAAGGCGTCCTAAACACTGAAACGTTATGTGCAATGGTGATTTGGGGCTGTGCTTTGAAGTTTTGTTTGGTAGCTGTGGTTGCATGAACAAATGCTATTATAAAACTGGAGGTATTCAGATGTATTTAGAAAAAGGAGATTTAATAATGAGAAGTGCCACGTTAAGTGATACCAAAATCTTAGCAAACTGGTGGAATGATGGTAAAGTGATGGCTCATGCTGGCTTTCCAAATGGAATAGGAATATCGGAAGAAACTATTTTAAAGAATCTAAAACCTGAACAAAATCCCTTGTTTATTTTAGAAATAAATGGTAAACCCGTTGGAGAAATGAGTTATCGAGATATAGAGGAGAATGTAGCTGAGATTGGCATAAAAATTTGTGATTTTAGTGTTCAAACCAAAGGTTATGGAACTCAGTTTTTAAAAATGTTAATCAGTTATTTATTTGAACAGAGGGGTTATGAAAGAATTATTCTTGATACAAATCTTAAAAATAAACGAGCTCAGCATGTGTATGAGAAGATAGGTTTTAGAAAAATACGTGTAAATATTGATTCGTGGGAAAATCAACTAGGCGAAGTACAGTCATCTGTTGATTATGAAATAACCAAAGAGGAGTTTAATAGCAGGTAACCAATAGTTCATTAAAAGAAGGGTAAAGATTCACCACGACACATAACAATGTTTTTGCGCAAGGGTGCTGGCAGACAAGTTTAGAAGGACAGGTCAGCGCACCACATCCCTTCACCGGGAACGAAGTTCCGCCAAGACGGTCTATCTTTAGGTCAGCTCGAAGGCGTCTTAAACACTGGAACGTTATGTGAAATATGCTTCCAATGGTGATTGTTAGTCGGAAGTTTTTTGATAGCTGATCAAACTATATGCTGATAATTTCTTAAAATGAAGAATAGGGAGGACTTTTTATGCGGTTTAACTCAAAAAAAGATTTATGGCTTGGTCTTTTAATTTGGATTCCAATTAGTGGAGGATTTATTGTTTCACTTATGAGTGAAGGTTGGTTAATTAAAATTCTAATGCTAGCAACAGCAATTTTCGCTGGTTGAATATGGTTTCGTACAAGCTATTATATTTCAGAGGAAATACTTATTATAAAATGCGGTCCATTCAGTGAAAAGATATCAATAAAAGATATTAAAAGCATTAAAAAAACACGAAATCCACTTTCATCTGCTGCTCTTTCAATTAATAGGATTGAAATAAGGTATGGATTTTCGGGTATGACCTTAATATCTCCAAAGGATAAGGAGCAATTTGTTGGACTCATTTTACAGAAAAATAACAATATCGATATTAAAATATAAGAAAG
The DNA here is from genome assembly GCF_009017255.1 of Alkaliphilus serpentinus. Classification (GTDB taxonomy): domain Bacteria; phylum Bacillota; class Clostridia; order Peptostreptococcales; family Natronincolaceae; genus Alkaliphilus_D; species Alkaliphilus_D serpentinus. The sequence continues at coordinate 8,733 of NZ_WBZB01000032.1, forward strand.
AAAAAAAAAATACATAGATATAGTCGAGGTTTGAGGTGTGTGCATATTACCTCACATAACAGCGTGTTTACAGGAGGTGCGGGTGGGCATGTGTTAAGTGAAAGATCAGCGGATCACATCCCTTCACCGGGAACGAAGTTCCGCCAAGACGGTCTACCTTTGGGGTCCAGCTCGAAGGCGTCGTAAACACTGAAACGTTACACGAAATCATTAGAATAACAGTGGCTAGTAAAATGATTCTTTTGATGAGAATATAAACTTATATGAATAAAAATGATATAATTATTATATAAAGAACATTTTGAAAAAGGTGGTGTAAACAAGTGAAATGGGAAGAAGTAAGAAAAATATATCCTAACAGATTTGTTAAGATTCAAGTTCTAAAATCACATATTAATGACAATATTAGATATATTGATGATATGGCAGTAATAGAGTCATATGATGATGATAGAGAAGCAACAAGAGAATTAGTGAGAGCAAAAGACGATATTCTAGTTTATCATACTGCAAATGAAAAAATTGAGATTGAAATAAAACAAATATTTGGATACAGAGGTGCTGTTTGATGAAATTAGAATTTAGAGATGGGCTAATATACACTTCAATCCAAGTAGTTTACAAAGGAAGAACTAAAGAAATTAAAAATGTAGTAATAGACACGGGAGCAGCTGAAACCATTATTTCTCCAGATGTCGTTGAAGAATTAGGGGTAATAGCTGAACCTACTGATAAAGTCAAATCTTTTTATGGAGTGGGAGGAAGTCTTCATAACTTTTTTACAAAAATGGTTGATGAAATTATTTTAGATAAAAAGAAGCTTTCAAATATTAAAGTTGATTTTGGAATGATTGATCCTAGAGGATGTATAAATGGTCTAATGGGACTTGATTTACTTATGAAAATTGGAGCAGTAATTGACTTGAAGGAATTATCAATTAGAGTAGATAAGTAAACTGGTATATAGATAGTCGCCTCAGTTGAGGCTATTATTTTTTGCTGTATGACTCGGTGTAACACTGTGTTTACGGGAGGTGCTAGGAGCACGTGTTTAGGGAAAGGTCAGCGCACCACATCCCTTCACCGGGAACGAAGTTCCGCCAGGACGGTCTATCTATGGGGTCCAGCTCGAAGGCGTCGCAAACACGAAACGTTATACACAATAGCCTTCAGGGCATATCCTATGGGTTGAAGATCCAGAAGATCCAGAAGAACTACTTAAGTATAGTAATTAGATTTTTAGTAGTGTATAATATTTATAAAGTATGAATATTAGATATTATGAGAGAGGTGATAATTATGCAATCAATTAAAGAAGAGGCCATTCGTATTATATCTAATTTACCAGATGATGTTTCAATTGATGATATAATGTATAAGCTTTATGTGGTTGAGAAGGTTAGAAAAGGAAAAAGAGATATAAGTAAGGGAAATTACCTTTCAAGTGATGACTTAAGGAAGGAAATTGAGAAATGGTAAAATGGTCGAATTCAGCAAAATATGACTTAAAGCTCATTCATAAAAAATGAGTATTTTCTTTTACCATGTAAAATTCTTCTTATTTCAACTACATCTTCAATAACTACATAAAAGATAAGATAGTTCTGTACAACTAATACTCTATAGTTTAGATATTGTAATCTTGTGTCTTTAGGAATATGTCCAATAAAAGGAAAATTTTCAAGCTTGGAAATTGATGAATCTAATTCATCAATAAAATTAATCGCAGCACTAGAGTTATCATTTTGGATATATTCAAAAATTTCTAAAAGGTCTTTTTCAGCTATTGGTAAATACTCTATTCTAAATTTCTTTTTCATTAGCTAAAGACCTCATTTTACTAATTAATTCTTTATGTGTTATTCTGGGAGTACTTGAAGAGCTTTCAGCTTCTGCTATACTTAGCTTCTGGTATAGGTCTAACAAAGCCTGTTGTTTTTCATATAGGGCAATACTCATAACTACTAAATCACCTTGTCCATTCTTAGTTATAAATACTGGTTCATTTTCTTGATGGCAGATTTCAGCTATTTGATTAAAATTGCTTCTTAGGTCAGAAACAGGTCTGATATTTGGCATTAGTCACAACTCCTTATCATAATTTATAACTATATTATATCATAATAATGATAAAAAAACATGTTTTTGATGCCAGATAACAATATGTTTACGGGAGGTGCGGGTTGCATGTATTAAGGGAAAGGTCAGCGCACCACACCTTCTCACTGGGAGCGGAGCTCCACCAAGATGGTCTATCTTTAGGTCAGTTCGAAGGCGTCGTAAATACAGAAACGTTATACGAAATGGGGGCATTTAAGCTCTCAATAATAAAATGGAGAGAATTCATTTGTTGGAGGGAAAAGACTAATGAATTTATGGGCTTAATTACATTAAGGGTGGCAAACACACAGCCTAGAGGTGAAATAGGTTATTGGATTGGAAGGAAATTTTGGCGAATGGTTTTATGACCGAAGCAGTACGTATATTGAATGAATTCTCCTTTGATAAGTTAGGATTAAACCGAGTTCAAGCAATACATATGATTGGGAATGTAGGTTCAGGACGAGTTATGGAAAAGGCAGGCATGAAATATGAAGGCCTACTAAGACAGTACTTATATAGTAAAGGGAAAAATTATGATGTAAAAATGTATTCAATATTAAAAGAAGATTTTAAAAAAGATGGAGAGTAGCTTTCTGGTAAGATAAATGGTGACAATAGTAGAATATAGTGTGAACCAATCATTTATAATAATTGTAAGTAAGTGAGGAGGCGAAATAAGTGACATTTATGTATTTAATGAACAATCAAAAGCCATTAAATTACGAAGTTATAGAGAGTCATGTGGAATACTTAAAAGAATTAAAATCACAAGGTAAACTTATGCTCTGTGGCCCTTTTACCGATTATCCTGGGGGTATGGTCATTTTTTTAGCAGAAGATTTAAATGAAGCAACAAAAATTGCAGAAGCTGACCCATTTATTGCATCGGGGTTCAAATCATATGAAATTAGAACAATACAACTAGCAAATGAGGAAAATAATTATTTACTTTAATCTTGGAACAAAAGCATTCTCTAAAGGTCGCAATGTTCTTAAAATATGCTGCTAATTTCTAGACATTTGAAAAAGAAAAGTGAGGATTGGAAGGGCTTTATCAGAGGATTTTGAGTGATTCCGCCATAAAACAACGTTTTTACGCAAGGGTGCGGGGCAAGTTCGCTGAAACTTAATCCATAGCCATGGTGAAGTAGGGTCAGGCACCACACCTTCTCACCCACCAAAACGGTCTATCCTTAAGGTCCCGTTCAGGGAGGCCGTAACCATGAAACGTTAGGTGAAATAGGTTTCAGATAGTTTATCATCCTATAATATGTGAAACGGAGAGAAGCAAATGTATAAATATAAAACCATTATATTTGATTTAGACGGCACATTGTTTAAAACTGACACAATATTTAATGAAGCTATTAATCGAGCTTGTATAGAAAGAGGAGTAGAAACATGGGAAAGAGATAAGTTGATAGATCTTATAGGAAAACCTACGATAGATATTTGTAGAGTAATTTTTGGAGATAAAATAACCAATGAAGAAGTGGAAGCTATAAGAAATGAGGTAAGGTCAATCGAGGAAAAACTCCTGGTTCAAGCAGGAAAGCTATATGATGGTGTTGTTGATACTTTAGACAAACTCGAAAAAGCTGGCTATACCCTTTGTATTTGTACAAACGGTAGCGACATTTATGCTAATAGAATACTAAATAATTTTGCAATAAAAGACAAGTTCTTTCTTATCAAATCGAGGGTTGAAGGGCTTTCTAAATCACAACAGATTAAACAAATTTTAGATGAAACTGAGTGTTGTAGTGCTATAGTGGTAGGGGATAGGACTTCAGATTTTGAAGCAGCTGAAGAAACGGGTTGCCTGTCTATTGGAGTTTCTTATGGTTATGGATGCAATGAATATCAATATGCAGATTTTACTGCAATATCACCAATAAATATTTATTATATTATAGAAAAAATTAATAGCATTTACTACAAAGTGTCCAACATAATAATGAGTTCTAAAAAGAAAAATAAGGCGCTTATTGCTGGGATAAATGGTGTAGATACTTCAGGAAAAACAATCTTTACTAAAGAATTAGCAAATTATCTTAAAAAGTTTGGATTCCATGTCCAAACTATTCATATGGATGATTTTCATAATCCTTCTGAGATTAGATATAAAGATTCAAATCCTATCCTATCATATATACAGAATGCGTTTAATCTTAATTGTATTGAAGATGAGTTGTTAAAACCAGTTTTATCAGATGGGATATTAGAAAAAGAGCTAACTTTATTAGATTTAGAGAGTAATGAATTGAATATCATTAAAAAGTATGAAATTAATCCAGATACAGTAGTTTTAGTTGAAGGCGTATTGCTTTATAGAGAACCGATTGATAAATATTTTGATATTAGAATATACCTAGATATTTCATTTGATGAAGTATTAAAAAGAGCTTCTATAAGAGATGGATATCTGATGGGGGAAAAAGTTATTGAAAAATATCTTCAAAAGTATATTCCTATTCAGAAATGGTATATTGAAAAATATCAGCCGATTAAGAAAAGCACTATAATAATCAAGAATGATAATTATGAAAAGCCTGAAATAAGTTTTGATATGGAAAATGTGTTTAAAGAAAAAGAGTACAGGATAGAGTTAAATACTGCTGTAGAAGAAGATTTAGATGATATTAGAGAATTACACAAAGAGGACTATGTCAAAGAAATGCTTGGGGTTACAGAATTACCGGATAAAGAATCTCTTAAAGTTAAAAACACAAAATGCTATGTTATATTAACTCGGACAAGTGAATTTGCTGGGATAATTGAGTTTTTCGGTATTTCATGGAGGAATAGAAGAGCTGAGTTAAGTATTATTATTAAACATGAATACAGAGGAAAAGGATACGGAACAGAAGCTATAGAGAAAGTACTTGATATTGGATTTGGTGAATTGGGATTTAATAGAATATGGCTAAGAGTATTAGAGTACAATAGGCAAGCTATTGAAAGTTATATAAAAGCAGGGTTTATAGAAGAAGGTGTATGTAGGGAGGAAAGCATTAGGTTTGGAAAGTTCAAGAACCAAGTTCAGATGAGTATATTAAGAAATGAATGGCTTCACCGAAGAAATAAAGTATCTAATAAAATTACATAAGACCTACTTCACCTAACATTGTTTTTACCCAAGGGTCTGTTTAGTTGGGTCAAATTATTGGAGTTTCAGTAGAAAAAATGGAGGAGTTCTATGAAACGGTTAATTTTAACATCAACTGGTTTTGATAATAAGGATATTGAAAAGAAATTTTTGGAGTTAGTTGGCTTGCCTAGTGAAGAAATTAAAGTAATATTTGTCCCAACGGCAGCAATTACTGAAGAACAAAAAGAAATTATCCCTCTCTGCAAGAAAGACCTCTTAAATGCTGGTGTTTCTGAAGAAAATATCATTGCATATGATTTAGACCGAATAATAACTGCAGAAGAAATAAGTAATTGGGGGTTACTTATTTATCAATAGTAGGAAGGAATTAAAAGAAGAAATTGGGGGGATAAAGTGTTAGATAAGTCGATTCCATATTTTAATATAGTAATGAAAAGAAAGCCTAAAACACCAATTCTAAATAGAATAAAGACTAATTAACAGTATATGGTATTTAGTATTTAAATGCACCTGAAATCATGCCTAAAGTTTATGTTAGACATGGTAGATAAAGGAGGACATTATAGTAAGTTCATATTCAAGTTATGTTCCATGATTCAAAGAATAAATTTTTAGGGGGAGTTAGACTTATGAGATTAAAAAGTATAATCATTCTAATGATAATTCTTGTTTTTTCACTTTCTTTAACATCTTGTCAAACAAATGACAGTGCCAGGAGTAATGAAGATAAAACAGTAAAATTAGATTTTTTTATATCTCCAGAACAAATTATTGCAATGGATGAGACACTAAGTAAAGAGATGTTGGAATTAGGTGATAGGGCAAGGACCGCTGATGAAGAAATGAAAGAAAAGTATGGTAATGAAAAAATAACAGATATGAACATAATTGATAGTGAAGTAGATGGCAATGAAATTATAAATGAATATATGAAGATATTGGATAAAGGCAGAATTATTGAAGATATAAATACCATAGAAGATACCTTTAATCAGCTAAGAAAAATTAAAGGAAAAATCGTTGAAGTAAGTGAGTTAGATATGGATAGAATCGTAGCAACTTTTTATTTAAATGATGATAAAGAAACTCCTTATTTAGATAATACCCATGAAGATTATATTAGAGTGTTTTATCTTTTGGAAGATAATATTGAAGTAATTACAAAAATGACAAAATCTACAATCGGCGAAACAGAATTAAACCATATTAAAGCGAAGATTTCCAATGAATTAGCTTCAACATTAAGAGGACTTTCTCAAAGCCACAACTAACTTTTGCATGATATCGTATTATAAATACATCAACTTTTCAATCAGATTGGTTAGCGAGAGTAGGAGATTAAAGTTGAACTCATTTTGGTGTCTCTTCTGATAGAAGATCAGGGTGTAAACATAGCCTATTACAGTTAAACAATGAATAATGATATGAAAAGGGGTACTTGGATGGAAAAAGAAAATGTAGATGTTCTTATAAAAAACTTAGCCGACAGAAATATTGAAGGATATTGGTTTGAGGATTTTGCTGCTGCAAAAACGAAAATTATGAATATGATATCTGTCTCAGAAAGTGTTGGCATTGGAAATTCAATCACATTGAAAAACATGGAATTGAGTTTTGAACTAAGTAAAAGAGGAAATTTAGTGTTTGATAAAACACTAGCTAAAAATAAAGAAGAAATAAGAGCATTGAAAAGAAAAGCGCTTCTGTCTGATTGGTATATTACAGGAACTAACGCCATTTCAATGGATGGACATATTGTCAATATGGATCATAGTGGCAATAGGGTGGCGGCTATGTTATATGGACCAAATCATGTGATTGTTGTAATTGGTATAAATAAAGTAACCAAAACTTTGGATGAAGCCATATACAGAGTTAGAAACATTGCTTCGCCAAAGAATGCCAAGAGAGCAGGAATGAATCCACCATGTGTTGATTTAGAACAGTGTGTAGATTGTAAATCGCCAGAAAGAGTATGTAATAACCTAGTGATCATAGAAGGACAAAATGACAAGAAAAGAATGAAAGTATTTATTGTAAATGAAAACAATGGCTTCTAATCTACTAAAGAATCTATTTTAACACTACATTCGTATAATATTTAAAGGAGAAATGATGTTGGAGATCGTGTTTATTTAAAATATTAATAATTTACAACCTAATAAGTGGAGTATTATTATAATGAAAGAATGAAGGTGCAAGAATGGTAGAAGTTAACTGGACAATGCTTATCCAAATTCTAAACATGGTGCTACTTGTAGGGATCATATACTTAGCTTTCTTTTTAATTGTAAAGCTGCCAAAGAACATCAAAAGCCTTAAGAATTTAGAAAAACAGATAGAAGAAATTAAGAAGAAAATAGACAACTAAGATAATACTAAGGAAAATGTAAGTATTTCATAGGTTGGAGGTAAATTAAATGAAGAAGGCTAAAGTAATTCTTATTGTTTTAGTATTTATATTAATAGGTTTAAGCTCTATATCCTATGGATGTACAAGCTTTGCCGTATTTTCTATTAACAACCTTTATGGTATGAATTTTGATTATCCGGAAACAGAAATGCGGATAATGATTCATAAGATTAAAGAGGGGAAAGCTTTTGCAATGGAGTTTAAACAAGGGAATGACTATATACCCTTTGTTGGGATGAATAGTAAGGGACTATTTGTCGCAGTTCAAAACTTATATCCCGAGACCCAAGGGAAAAACCAGCTGGAGGAAAATGAAATCTATATTGGTGAATTAGGGGCTCTGATAGGAGAGTATGATAAGGTTCAACAAATTGAGAAATATCTTGAAGATAAAAGACTTGTAAGCATGCCTATAAGTATCCACCAGTTGTTTGCAGATAAGTATGGAGATTCTATGATAGTTGAAGTTGGTGATGATGAAAATAAAACTGTAAAAACTACAAAAGATTTTGTAGTAATGACAAATTTTCCAAATGCTAATTTCATAGATAAAACCTATAAAGAAGTTTATGGGGTTGGAGATGAGCGATATAAAACTGCATATGAGTATATAGAAAAAAATATTGATGAGTTCAATTTAGAATCAGGTTGGGAAGTGTTAAAAAGTACTGTTCAAATATCTGGGGGTTATCCAACACAATCTTCTATGATGTTTGATCCTCAAAAAGGTGAAGTATATATTGTCTTTAAAAGAGACTTTGATAAGATATGGAAAATATCTCTAGAAAAAGAAACAATAGAAGGGGTAAAGGTTTTGAAAAACCTATAGAAGTTAAAATAAAACCCGAAGGCATCTTAGCATCGGAATTAATAAGCCTTAGTGAAGAAACCAGTGCCATTTCTGTTAAAGAAGATATCAAAACAAAAGCTTCAAGTAATACCAATATGTTGTATTGGATATTTGGGCTAGGATTCATACTTATGTTGATTGTAAGTATGGGGATTAAAAAAAACAGGACAATTAATAAGTAGAAAAAATAAAGTTTCTAGTTGTTATGTTGATACATAGATATAATTTATTAATACTACCAACTAATTAAAATGTATATATATAGGGGATAAATTGTGAAAAGGGGACTTAGTTATGACGGATATTTTTGATATTACCTCAGAACAGGTGGAGGTTATAAGAGAGCTATGGGAGAAAAATAGACAGTACCATGAAGATCATTCGGAGTATTTTAGCGAGATATATCGTTCTATTTCTTTTGATGACAGAATGAAAGGCTTTAGAGCCTTTAACGAGGATGCTCTTAAAATAACAGTTGCTGAAGATGATGGTGAATTGATGGGGTATTGCATATTGTAGCAGAAGGGAATCATTTACTGAATAACGTATTAACGGGGTTAGTGGCAATGAATGAGTTTTAGATAATGGGTTCTCTATCAAATGGGGGACCCCTTATACTATCTAATCCATGTTTTATCAGCTTTAGTTTTAAACTGTTTAATTAGGAAATTAAAGGATATTTCTATATTCTGAAGAATTTCCTATATGGAAGTATAGTTTTGGGAGGTCTATAAGGAAAATTCCTTCACTCCTAACAATAATATTTTGACAGAATAGGTAGCAGGGGCTGCTTATTCAATAAAGGAGAGGATAAAATGATTGATATATTTGATAAAAGCCTTGAAGAATTAAAGGAGTGCGAAAACACCTATCTTAGTTATTTTACTGAAGTTACAGAACTTAATGACCATTGGTTATTCAAGGACCACCATATAGCGGATATGTATACTCATAACTTTATTTACATAAAGGAGGGTTTAAATAACCAAGATGCTCTTAACCTTGTAAAGGGAAAAATTAATGATAGCAGGGATAAATCCTTTATAAACTTTTTGTTTCACCCCAACTATCATTTGGATTGGAAATCCTTTAAGGATATTGGTTTAGAGGTTTCTTTTTTAGCTTATATGACAATTGAAGCTGAGAAATTTAAGATATATAAGCTAAATGAAGAATGCATAGTTAAAATTGCCGAAGATGAAGGAATGCTTTACGACGGAATTATTTGCGACATTAATGGAGATGACAGTGATTTTTCATTTTCATATAGAAGTAACATCCGTAAAAAGAATGTGTTTTTGAATCATAGAGATCGATTTTTTTACTTTATTGCGTATATAAACAATGTTCCAGTAGGAAAATGTGAGGTATTTATCGATGGTAATCTTCTGCGAGTTGAAAGTTTGATGGTTTTAGATTCCTTCAGAGGTAAAAGGATAGGAAGTAACATTCTACATGCAGTTAAAGAATTTGCCATAAAAAAGAATATTAAAACCATCTACCTAATGGCGGAGGTGGATGATACACCAAAGGAAATGTATCGAAAAATGGGTTTTGATACATTGGGAAAAGAATGCTGGATGCTACGGAAAAAAGAGAATAAAAAACTATAAGCATTAACAGGATTAAATCAAAAATGTATATATTATTCAAGGGATAGAGCATATAAGAGGGTTAATTAAGGGGGATATAAGGTAATGAAAAAAAGCTTATTGGTATTCTTTGTTGTGATTACACTATTTGTTTATACTGGGTGCAACACAAATAAAACAGTAACCAGCAGAGATAATAGTGAAGATAAGGAAGCAATATTAAAGACATCCCTGGATTATATTGAAGGATGGTATGAAGGGGACCCTAAAGAATGGATAGCGCATTACATCCTGATATGGTAAAGAGACTTTTTTCTAAGGGTAATTTAGATGAATTAAGTACTTCCCAAATGGTAGCTAGTACTAGACGTGGTGGAGGAAGGAATGTTAAAAAGATAGCTATCAGATTGAGGTTGAAATACTAGATATAAGTAATAATATTGCATCGGTGGTTACTAAATCTGAGTATATTGATTACTTGCATCTTGCCAAGGTGAATGATGAATGGGTAATTGTCAATGTTCTTTGGGACTTTAATCGTAAGGAATAATCAGCTTATAGAGATAAAAGAACTGGTTAGAGGTGGTTATATAATGGATTATATTAAATTTTCTTTACTACTATTATCAGCAATATTTATACATATTGTAGTTATAGGTTTATTTATGAAGATAGCAAATTTTATAGGTGAGAAGCTAGGTATAGGAAGATTTGTTATGTATTTAATCCATAAATTGCAGAAGATTGTTAAGAGACCATTATAGGTTTAGGGAAAGCATATAAATAAGATTAACCCAGTATAGGGCATACCTTAAAGGTGGTTTTACCACCTTTAACAGTTTTTTGTTTATAGCATATTAAGCTCTTAAAAGACTTTCCAAGTTAAATGCCATTAAATGGATAATAAGTGTTAATTTATTGTAATTGTAGGAGGATATTGAAATCCATAATAGAAATAGAAGAATTATATATAGAAATAAGGTGCTGAGAAGGCCTAGCTTAGAAAAGGGGGAGACTATGTGAGGAAAAATAAATTCTTGTTAGTCATTGGGATGGCAGTAGCTTTAATTTTGATCTATTTTTGGAATCCAATTCATTCACCATGGGAGTCTGTTACTTACCCACTCACAGAGAAGGCTGAAGAGTATGTGATCTTTCAAGATAGCCTAAAAAGGGGAACAGAGATTACCTGTAGGTTAGACCTGAAAAGTGGAGCAGAGGATAAAGGTAAGCTAACATTGGTTTTACCTAATGGTGAAGAAATCCAATGGACAGAAGGATATCAGCAGACAGGAAGACAGCTAAAAATGAAAGCAAGTCAATCTGGGGAGTATCTTTTAATTCTATCAACCTCACCAATAGACAATACTCAAGGAATATCACCGCCAGAAGTTGAAGTGGATTGGTTTTTTTAAATAGAGGCAAGAAGGTACTAATTTCTTATAAAGCAGGGGGAGGGCCTTATGATTACTGTTGAGGTGTTAAAAAAGGTAGTTGATCAATATAACGGGGATGATTCTACCATTAAGCTTCTAGGTGGATTTAATAATAGTGTATATGAGTTTGTAATCAACAATCAAAGCTTTGTAATTAAGTTTTTCTGCCCATCACAAAGGGATAAATCTTATATTAAAGGAGAGCTTGATTGGATTATTTACCTAAGTGAAAAAGGAATGAAGGTGGCCAAACCGGCCTTTGGAATAGAAGGGAACTATATTCATGAAATTCAACGGGATAAAGGAGTTTATTACTACGTCCTTTTTGAAAGGGTTAAGGGACAATTCATTGATGATTTAGGGTGGGATAATAAGTTGATAGAAAGCTGGGGACAAGCAATGGGGAGGCTCCATACCTTAGCTAAAAATTATAAAGTATCTGATGATGCCAAAATTTATAGCTGGTTTGAGACTGATATCATTACAACCCTACCTAGCTCTGACAAGGTTTTAATCAAATGGAGGCAGTATATCCAAAGGTTAAAATCTCTACCAACTGATAAGAACTGCTATGGGATCATACATAACGATCTACATCATAAAAATCTTTATTTTGAAAATGAAGAGGTTATTCTCTTCGACTTTGGAGATTGTGAACATAGTTGGTTTATCTACGATATTGCCATAGCTTTATATCATGCTATACAGGGGTATCCAGCAGTAAATGAAGGAGAAAGATTGGAGTTTGCCAATAGATTTCTTAAGGGGTTTCTAAAGGGTTATAAACTAGAAAACACGATGGAAGACCATTGGCTTAAGGAGTTAAACTTTTTCCTTGATTATAGACAGCTATACTCTTATTTATATCTTCTAATGCATTTGGATAGGAAGAATATAGAGGGAAAATTAAAGAACTATTTAGAAAACATGAAATATAGAATTGAGAAGGGGATTCCTTATCTTAAAGGATTTAATCCTCAGGCTGTAATATAACCCATAACAAAGTGGGTTTTAAACACATATTGATTAGGGGAGTGTTGGGAAATGCATTTATTAAAGATTTTAGATTTAACAGAGAAACAGGTATTAGAGATATTTGATTTAGCAGATACCTTAAAAAGTAAAGGGATGGTTAATAAATTACAAGGAAAAACAGGTGTACTTTTTTTTCCAGAGTCCAGCATTAGAACGCGAATCACCTTTGAAAAGGGAATAACAGACCTAGGGGGACATAGCATCATTTTTCCGCCTCCTACCCTAGACAAACGAGAAAAGCTAGAAGATGTTATTAAATATATTGAAAATTGGGCTGATTTTGTAATTGTAAGGCATTCCGACTTTAATAAGCTGGACGAACTGGCAAAATACTCAAGTATTCCCATTATAAATGCTATGACGTCAGAAAATCACCCCTGTGAGATACTCTCGGATTTATATTCCTTAAGAACTATCAGAAAGGATTATCGTCAATTAACCTACACCTTTGTAGGGGAGGCCGGGAATATTTCTAAGTCCTGGGTAAATGCAGCAAAAGTGCTTGATTTAAAGCTTAACCACGTATGCACTCAGGGGAATGAGATAAAGGATAATGACTCCAACTACTCCTTCACTACAGAGCTAGAAGAGGTATTACCTAAGAGTGATATCCTTCTTACGGACCCGCTATCAAGTGAGATGAAAACCAAGGAATATATTGAAAAATATCAGATAACATTGGAAAGGATGCAAAAGACCCAAAAGAACTCCCTATTAAATCCATGTCCTCCCTTTTATCGTGGGGAAGAGGTTTCTGAGGATGCGATTAATTCTGATTACTTTGTAGGCTATGGTTTTAAAGAAAATCTTGTTTATCTACAGCAGGCTGTTATTCTTTACTGCTTAGGGATTAGCTAACTAAAAAATTAAAAGATGCCTAGACATTCAAAGGGGGATAATCAATGAAAACACCATTATATAACTCATTAAGAGATTATGGTAATAAAGTACAATATAGAATGCATATGCCAGGCCATAAGTCCCTAGAAGAACTATACAAGACTACAGGCTTCCATAAGGAGATGCTGAACCTTGACCTAACGGAAATTGAAGGAGTTGACAGCTTATTTCACCCAAGGAGTAGCTTGCTGGAGGCTCAGGAAATAGCAGCTAACCTATATGGTGCAAAGGAATCGATTTTTCTTGTAAATGGTGCCAGTATTGGAATAATGGCCAGTATAATGGCTGTAGTTGGTGAGGGAGAAGAATTGATTATCCCAAGAAACGCCCATAGATCAGTTTTTAATGCTTTATTGTTGGCAGGTGTTAAACCCATATACATTATGCCAGAAATAGACTTTGATACAGGAGTAGCAATGGGTATAAACCCATTAGAGATTGAAAGGGCATTGACAGAGAATCCCAAAGCTAAAGGGGTTTTAATAGCCCATCCCAATTTCTATGGCTTTTGTAGTGATATAGAGGCTATTGCCAAGATTGTACATAAATATGATAAGGTTTTAATAGTGGACGAGGCCTGTGGCTCCCACTTTAAATTCCATAAGGAGCTTCCCATCAGTGGCATTGAGGTGGGGGCTGATCTCATAGTTCACGGAACCCATAAAAACTTACCGGCCCTTACACAGAGCGGTATTCTCCATATTTATTCCAACAGGGTAGATGAAAAAAAGCTAAAGCACTACCTTATGATGCTGCAGTCATCAAGCCCCTCCTATATCCTCTTGGCATCCCTTGAGATTGCTCTAAAAATAGTAGAGGAGAAGGGTATAGACTTGTTTAATAGCCTATTTGAAAACATCAGCTTATTGAAGGAGAGTTTTAAAAAGATCAAGGGAGTAAAATGTCTAGACAATAACCTGATAGGGAAATACAGCATAGCAGGTTATGATTTTTCCAAGGTGGTAATCAACTTTCAACAATTAAATCTTAGGGGTTATGAAGTAGAAGCCATTCTAAGGGATAGGTATGGCATTCAATGTGAGCTTTCAGACCCGGCAAACATTCTAATCACCTTTACTATTGCAGATTCCCGTGAAGTGTTTTCAAAGGTTTTGGCTGCAATAGAAGAAATAGCAACAGAGGCTGAAATAATTAATGATAAAGGGTGTTTAACTGAAGGACCATGGCACCTACCCCAATTGGTGTATACCCCTAAAGAGGCGGAAAATAAAGGATGGCAGGAGATTGATATTTCCCATGCCAAGGGAAGGGTATCGGCAGAAACCTTAAGCTCCTTTCCTCCCGGCATGCCAATTATAAGAGCAGGGGAAAGGGTAGATGAAAGGGTACTGGAGTTATTAAAGGCATACAGGGATGTTAAAAACATAAAGGTTATCATAGAGTGATTTCCGATTGACAATTGGGACCTTTTGAATGGGGGACTAACGGATGAAAATAGAATATAGAGAATATAACAGTAGGGATGAAGAAGAACTAAAGCAGATGATAAGGGGCCTCTACAAGGAGGATCAAGAGAGAGAAGAAATAGATGATATTAAAATCCATAAAACCATAAGGGAGTTTATGAAAAATCCCAGCAAATTAAAGATTATCATTATTTCATATGATAATCATGTGGTGGGTTATTCAATTCTTATTCCATTTTGGAGCAATGAGTATGGAGGAAATATTATACATATTGATGAGTTATTTATAAAGGGTAAATATAGGAATCAGGGCATAGGAAGGGATTTCATTAAAAACTCAAAGGAGTTTTTTGAAGAGGTGGCGGCCCTAGCAATGGAGGTGACTTCGGCCAACCGAAGGGCATTAAGCTTATATCGGAGCTTAGGCTTTCTTGAAGGGAACAATAAGCACTTAATATATAAACTCCCCTTAGGATTAAGGTAGATCTTCCATTATTATGTAAAAGAAATAGGGGGAGGAGAAAATGCGATTAAAGGAAATTGAAGAGTATATTCTTCATTTATTTGAAACCAGAGATTATAAAATGTTTCATGAAGAAAGTGGGATTACAGTTAGAGCTACTGAAGATGTTAAAAAAATTGGATACTGTACAAACCTAACCCTAGACACAATTGAAGAGGGAAAAAGGAATAAGGTTGATCTGATAATCACCCATCACGATGCATGGGAATTTATGTATGGACTTAAGGAAGCCTGTAGAGAAAAACTCCTGGAATATAATATATCTCACTATTTTAATCATCTGCCATTGGACGACTGCGATTTTGGCACCAACAACTCTTTAATTGAAAAGTTAGGACTTAAAATTATCGAAAAAGCCACAATGAAGAGGGTTTCTACTGTGGAAGAATTGCTGAATTTGATGAGGCTGTAGAGTTCCAAGACCTTGTAAAAAGCCTTGAAGAAAGCCTTGATGAACCCGTAAAGGCTTGGCGGTTTAAGGATGGCAAAATTAAAAGGGTGGGTCTGGTCTGTGGTGGGGGAGGCTTAACTCCTGATGTAAAGATTGCCTATGAAAAAAATTGCGATGTTTATATTACTGGTGAAAAAATACTATATACCATTGAATATGCACAGTTTATTGGAATGAATTTAATCATAGGAAGCCATACCTTTACAGAAATATTTGGAATCGAAGGCCTTGCCAAGAAAATTGCTAGTCATTTTAGTGACATCGAGATTGTTAGATTACATGAAGACCATCTTGAAGCATTATAAAAGGAGAAGTTTTGAAGGGGAGATATAATGAAGATCTATGAAGTAGGAGATTTAATTATCATCAGAAATACCAAAGAGGATGAGCTGGATTATGTAGTGGAGGCCGAGAAAAAACCAGAAAATGCCCAGTTTGTATTACAATGGACAAAGGAACAGCATAGGGAGGCACTGGACCAAGGGGATATTTTACATCTAATTATAGCGGAAAAAGCCAGTGATCAGCCGGTGGGTTATATCATTTTGGCAGGTATTACTGGCTATAGTAGGAGTATTGATTTTAAGAGAATCGTAATTACGGATAAGGGGAAGGGCTTTGGTAGACAGGCAGTAAGCCTCATTAAGAAAATCGCCTTCAAAAGACTAAATGCCCACAGACTTTGGCTGGATGTTGTATCCAACAATCATAGGGCAAGAAACCTCTATAAATCAGAGGGCTTTACTGAAGAGGGGCTTATGAGGGAATGTATTCTTATGAATGGTGGTTATCAATCAATGGTTTTGATGTCAATTTTAGAGGATGAGCATCTAGAAGCTTGATAGATCAATAAGTATTTTCAACAACTGCAGGTGCTATCAAATTGGTGATGGCACTTTTTATATAGGAAAATATCCCTTATAATAAAATAAAGAAACTAATTATAGGGGGAAGAAAATGTTATTTAATATATCCTTAGGAATTGATAATAAACCTAATGACATTAATAATATTACTATTAGAGAAGCCGTAAGGGCTGTCATTATCAAAGATGATAGGATACTGATGGTTTACTCTAATAAAGGAGACTACAAATTTCCAGGAGGGGGTATAAAAAAGGAGGAAAACCATGAAGAAACCCTCAGACGGGAGGTTTTAGAAGAAACAGGATATACTGTTATTCATGTTATGGATATGCTGGGGGTTGTAACAGAAAGAAAGTTAGATCTGTATGAACAAAATACTCTATTTGAAATGGTGTCCCATTATTATCTATGTAGAGTAGATAAGGAGCAAAGCCTTCAGCAACTGGATGAATATGAAGAAGAGCTGGAAATGAAACCTGTTTGGATTACTATAGAGGAATGTATCTATGCCAATGAAGAAGAGCTTAAAAAATCAAATGAATATAAAAACAGCTGGATACATAGGGAGACCCTAATTCTCAAATTCTTAAGGGAGAGTTCTGAAATAATAGCCTCCATTCATGAGGATATTGTATTTGGTGAAAGAATTATGGATACAAACTACCTCCAAAGAAGGGGTGCCTATGGAGTTTTGATAAATAATGAAGGGAAAATTGCCTTCATTAAGGTGAGGGATGGATACTTTCTACCCGGTGGAGGAATAGAAGAAGGGGAAGATTTAAGGCAATGCCTAAAGCGGGAGTTCCTAGAGGAAACCGGATTGAAGATCGAGATCATAAAATTCCTTGGAAGGGCTTCTCAATATCATCTTTCTAGGAGACATCAGTATATAAAACTCATAGGATATTTTTATATGGTCAGCTTAAGCCATGACACGAAGCTTAAAAAAGAAGCAGATCATCAACTCTTATGGATGGAGGTACCTGATTGCATATCTAAACTTTTTTTAGATAATCAAGGATGGGCAGTTTCTAAGCTGGTTGAGAAAGCTATTAAAGCATAAAGGAATAAAGGAATAAGAGGGGGAGAGTATATGAGCAAAATAGTAGCCTATTGCGGCAATATCTGTAATGATTGTCCTGTATTAATTGCAACCATGGCCAATGATATGGAAATGAAAAGAAATTTGGCTAAGGAATACTCAAAGGAGGATTATGTACTAAATCCAGAGGATATAAACTGCTATGGATGTACAATAACAGATAAAAATCAACTGTTTAAATTCTGCATGGAGTGTGAAATAAGGCTTTGTGGATTAGGCCGGGAGGTTGAAAATTGTGGACATTGTAATGATTACCCCTGTGATAAATTAAATAAACCCTTCGAGATGTCGGCTAAAAGCAAAGAGACCTTAGATCAAATAAATAAAGACTTAAAGCATTCCTGTAATACGTG
>NZ_WBZB01000033.1 GCF_009017255.1 Alkaliphilus serpentinus
ATTTCATGTAGATTTTCTTCATGTTCTTCTTTTACCTTATTTTTTCCATTCTCCGTATTATTTGCTGGTATTATTGCTTCCTCCACATTTATATCATTAGAATTTTTATCTTCCAAGTTTTTCTTTGCTGGAGAACAACTTGAAGTAAGAAAAATTAGAAGGAGAAATATTACAAAATATTTAGTCTTATTTAACTTCATATAATCATCTCCTGAGGGTTGCTAATTAGTTAATTTGGTATATAGGAACTTCCTTTTATTGTAGTATAATTCTTTAGTAATTGAAATATCTAAAATCAAACTTCATAAGTCTATACCCTCAAAATTTCACCACTCCTATGCAATTTTATAGTCTAAAAGCATGAGTCTTGTGAATATAGCATTTTTTATTAGGCAAGCTATGATAAGTCAACTGCAACATTACAAATAAAAACATTAAGGCGCAACCACAAGAACCGTCCCTGTGGTTTACTTCCTGTGGTTTACTTTTTAAATAAGATGGATTTATAATAATAAGGGTCGACATTGTCGACCCTTAATTACTTCTTAAATATATGAATAGGCTTATCTACAGCTCCATGGGCGGCCTCCATCACAATCTCCGATAGGGTTGGATGGGGATGAATGGCCTTAGCCAATTCATGGACCGTCCCCTCCAGCTCCATGGTGGTGACAGCCTCGGCAATCATATCGGTGGCATGGGCTGCCAAAATATGAATACCCAACACTTCACCATATTTTTTATCAGCCACTATTTTTACAAAGCCATCACTTTCTCCTTCTGCTAGGGCCTTGCCATTGGCTGCTACTGGGAAGGTGCTGGTTAAAATCTCATGGCCCCTTTCTAGGGCCTCCTCCTCTGTTAAGCCAGCTGTTCCCACCTCGGGGAAGCCATAAATACAGGAGGGTACCTTGTTGTAATTGATACTGGCCTCCTTACCCATGATATTTTCCACTGCTACAATTCCTTCTGCAGAAGCCACATGGGCAAGATTATACTTTCCATTTACATCTCCAATTGCATATACTCCTTTAACATTGGTCTCCATTTTTTCATTGGTGACAATTCCCTTTTTATCCATCTCTAAGGCTAAATGCTGTAGCTCCTCAACATTTGCTCGATTTCCTAGGCTAAGTAGGATTCTATCACCCTCAAGAACCATTTCCTTTCCATTACTTTCAATAGCAACTTGATTCTTATTAATGGATTTGATGCTAGAATTGAAATGGAATTTAATTCCCTTCCTCTTCATGATTCTTGCCATATTCTCTCGAATATCCTTATCGATACTTCCCAATATTCCTGCCGAACGTTGTACGATGCTTACCTCCACACCGAGGGTATTAAAGAGGATGGCAAATTCAGTACTGATTACTCCACCACCTAGTATTACCAGCTTCTTAGGCAGTTCCTCAAGCTCTAATATTTCTTTACTGGTAACTACCATCCCCTCTTCAAAGGCTTCCTTTAGGCCTTTAATATCTGGGAAGAAGGGGGTTGCACCGGTGGCAATGATTAAATTCTTGGTTTTTAGGGTTTCTCCATGAACCTCTAGGGTCTCTTTATCAATAACCCTTCCCTTACCCTGATACAGATCCACTCCGTTACTCTTTAGCAGATTTTTAACACCGCCGGTAAGCTGCTTCACTACCTTATCCTTTCGCTGAAGCATTTGAGGCCAGTTAATGGTAACCATACTTTTGTCCTTTAGTTCAATACCAAACTTTTCAGACTCCAGCATATCCTCATAAATTTTGGCACTCTTCAAAAGGGCCTTGGTGGGGATACAACCCCAATTGAGGCATACCCCACCAACCTCTCCCTTTTCAATTAATGCAGTTTTAGCCCCCATTTGGGCTCCTTTAATAGCTGCCACATATCCACCTGGACCTCCGCCCAGCACTACTATATCATAATCCTTCATAGTATCATCCTCCTCAGCTGAGTATCAAAAGCATGGGATTGCTGAGATATTCTCTAAATCGATTCATAAATCTTCCTGCATCTCCGCCATCAATCACACGATGATCAATGCATAGGGTTATAGACATCATATCCCTTATGGTAATCTCTCCATCCTTCACCACGGGTTTCTTGGTTATTTTGCCAACCCCTAAGATGGCCACCTCTGGATGCTTAATAACAGGGATTCCTCCACCAGCTCCAACGGCTCCATAGTTGGTGATGGTAAAGGTGCCTCCTTGAAGATCCTCTAAGGTTAGAGATTTAT
Source organism: Alkaliphilus serpentinus (assembly GCF_009017255.1). GTDB lineage: Bacteria > Bacillota > Clostridia > Peptostreptococcales > Natronincolaceae > Alkaliphilus_D > Alkaliphilus_D serpentinus. Next base: position 2,231 of record NZ_WBZB01000033.1, read on the forward strand.
TTCGAGCTGCCTCTGCCAAGGTTTCTACCTCTGTTGCAATTTGGAAGATTCCCTTCTTATCGGTATCCTTTATTACTGGAACAATCAAGCCATCGGCAGTATCGGTGGCTATTCCGATATTATAGTATTTCTTTAGTACCATCTCTTCCCTTTCCTCATCATAGCTTCCATTTAAAACAGGGTGCTCCTTTAGGGTAAGGGTTAGAGCCTTGATGATAAAGGGCATGTAGGTTAATTTTACACCTTCAGCCCCAGCTGCCTCCTTAGCCTCTTGTCTAAAGAGAACTAGATCTGAAACATCTATTTCATCCATGGCAGTGGCATGAGGAATGGTAGATTTCGATAGAACCATGTTTTTAGCAATGGTCTTCCTAAGCATAGAAAGGGGGACACGTTCCTCTGGTCTACTGGTTTTTGACTTTGGTTCCCTAGGTGCCGAAGCTTCTGCGTTATCATCAGTCTTTCCAGTGTTTTCATCGGACTTCCCTTCTTCCTTAGCACGATAAATATCTTCCTTCATAACTCTACCAGCTGGTCCCCTACCTTTAATCTTATGAATATCAATTCCTAAATCCTTAGCCAGCTTCCTTGCCACAGGGGTTGCTAAAACCTTTCTGGTCTCCTCCTCCCCTTTATTCTGGTGATTCTCCTTGCTTTCTTCAATAATTTCAGAGGAAACCATGAGCTCTCCTACAACACCAGCACTTTTCTCTTCCCCTTCGTTTACTGCTTCCTTGTGGGCTTCAGTCTCTTTCTCTTTCGAGGCCTTTGGTGCTTCAGCCCCTTTCTCCGCTGAGGCCTCTTGAGGTTTTGATTCTCCACTGCCGTCATCTATTTTAACAACAACCTCACCCACGTGGATAATGTCCCCTTCCTCAGCCATTAGCTCAACAATCTCACCCTTGGCAGGGGAGGGAATTTCAGCATTAACCTTATCGGTTTCAACAAGAAATAAAGAATCTCCATCCTTTACCTTGTCACCCACCTTAACCATCCATTTTAGGATTTTTCCTTCGTGGATTCCTTCTCCTATATCTGCAAACTTAAAGTCTATCAATTCCATTCACCTCCCTAAAATTTAACTACCTCTTTAACCTTAGCTACTATCCGGGCTGAATCAATCATATGATGATGCTCTCCCCTTGGTAGGGGTACAGTAATATCAAAGCCTGTGATTCTGGTAGGAGGTGCTTCAAGATAAAGGAAGGCTCCTTCATTTACGATGGATATTAGCTCAGCTGAAACGCTGAAGGACTTTACTGCTTCGTGAACAGCAACAAATCTTCCGGTCTTTTTCACTGAATTGATGATTGTATCCTTATCTATAGGGGATATGGTCCTTAGGTCTATAACCTCAACGGATATACCCTCCTTTTCCAGTTCCTTAACAGCCTCGTTCACTTGAGGCATTAGAGCTCCATAGGAGACCACCGTAACATCCTTCCCTTCTTTAACAATCTTTGCCTTGCCAATTGGAATGGTGTAATCTTCTTCGGGTACCTCCTGCTTAAAGGCCCTATAAATCCGCTTAGGCTCTAGGAATAGTACAGGATCTGGATCCCTTATGGCAGCCAACAGCAATCCCTTAGTGTCATAGGGAGTAGAAGGAATTACAACCTTCAATCCTGGGATATGGGCAAACATGGCTTCAATACTCTCGGAATGGTGCTCTAGGGCCCTTATTCCTCCACCATAGGGGGCACGGATAACCATTGGTAAATGATATTTACCCCTGCTACGATTCCGCATTCTGGCTGCATGGCCGATAATCTGGTTAACAGCCGGTAAAATAAATCCGGAAAACTGAATTTCTACAATGGGCTTAAGACCATTAATGGCCATCCCTATGGCTGTACCCACAATGCCAGCCTCAGCCAGTGGAGAATCAAAGCAACGTTCCTTTCCATATTTTTTTTGCAACCCCACAGTTGCTCTAAATACACCACCTTCATGGCCTACATCCTCACCATAGACTACGATGGTATCATCTCTTTCCATTTCCTGATCCAATGTATGATTAATTGTGTTTAAAATATTCATTAAAGCCATCTATTTTTCCCTCCCTTCAAGATACTGACGATAATCCTCCAGTTGTTGAACTAGATTTGGTGTCATGGTTTCATATTGATAAGCAAATATATCCTCCAATGGGACTTCTTTGGAATTTTCAACCTTCTTAAAGGTGTTATTAACCAATTCCTCGTAGGCTTCTATTTCCTTTTCATCCTGCTCTACACTCCATAGTTCCTTATTAATGAGGAACTTCTTAAATCTAAGGATGGGGTCCTTCTTAGCCCATTCCTCAACCTCTTCATCCTCTCTATAGATAGTTGGATCATCGGAGGTGGTGTGGGGGCCTAAACGATAGGTGACTGCCTCTATCAATGTGGGTCCTTCGCCCCTCCTTGCCCTCTCTACTGCTTCCTTAGCTGCAACATACACTGCAAAAATATCATTGCCATCCACCTGTATACCCGGAATACCATAGGCCACTGCCTTTTCTGCCAAGGTCTTTGTTCTGGTTTGCACATGACGAGGTACGGATATGGCATATTGATTGTTTTGAATGATGACTACAAGGGGAGCATCGAATACTGCTGCAAAATTCATTCCCTCATGGAACTCTCCATGGGAGGTTCCTCCATCACCAACATAGGCCATTGTAACAGCATCCTCTTTTTTATACCTACTGGCCATTGCCAACCCGGCTGCATGATTAATCTGAGAAGCTATTGGTACTGCTACTGGAAGCATATTTATATTCTCTGGGAATTTACTTCCCTCTTCATTACCATACCAATATAGGTAAATTTGCTCTAGAGATACTCCCTTATATAACCAAGCTCCAAGCTCTCTAAAGGCTGGAACAAGCCAATCTCTTTCCTCTGTGGCTGCAATTGAACCTAGCTGGGCTGCTTCCTGACCCCGATTTGGTGCATAGGTTAGCATTCTACCTTGCCTTTGATATTGTAGAGCCTTAGTATCTACTACCTTAGTGAGGAGCATCATTTTATATAGCTCCAGCAGTTTTTCATCTTCTAATTGTGGCATTAAATCTTTTTCAATAATGTTTCCCTCTGGATCCATTATGGATAGCATTTTCCCCTCCAATGGCGAAAACTTGTCTATTAGCATTTTATAACCTCCTTTTATTATAGGGTTCTTATCATTTATATTTAATGTATTCACTATTTACCCTAAAAATTTTTATATAAAATTTTTTGTTGTTGATTTAATGTCCTTTTTTTTAAACAAAAAAAGCCACTAGTTTAGTGGCATGAATTATCCCAATGATCTATGTACTCTTATATTACCTTTTTTGTCATTTTTTCAATGTTTATTTTCTTATATGCATCTTTGATGAATTCTTCGGGAGTTTTGTACACATCGATATCATATTCCGAAAGTCCTATGCTTATGATTCTTACATAAAGGGGAATCTTAGGGCTTATTAGATTTAATAATTGCTTATCGATTCTTCTGCAAATATTGCCAGCATCTATAATGTTAACAGAAGGAAATAAAATTGCAATTTCTTTCTTACCATATACAAATATATAATCTGTTCTTCTTACATTTTTTCTAATGACTTCATGAACAGTGTCTAATAAGTTGATTCTTTGAAAATCATCTAATGAATGATTAACTATAAGGTTGTCTATATCGATAAAGCACATAGCCAATGGTTCTTTAGTTTTTATTAGATTAAAGACTCCTCTATTAAGTTTAATAAAGCCAGTATCTTTATCATATACCTCCAATAGATCCCTATAATAAGTAGACTGATTCATACTTTCTTTTAAGGCCAGTAAATTCTTTTCTTTTTCATTAAGAACCAGTGTCAATTCTCTATCTTTATAATTACTGGAACAGTAGCTCATATCGATACACCTCCCATAAAACAGCATGATTTCCAATATTTTTTGTTATATTATATTTTAATACGTAAGCGGCTTTTATTTTAGGGATACTAAAATAAAAAAAGTATAAAAAATCTACAATATATGATACCCTTTGTTCTTAAGTTTCAGGATAAAGTTAAAATAGGTTGGAGGAAATGCCCCCAACCATTTTAGATTGAAATAAAGGTTTTATGTTATGCCATTTTTCTAAACTTCCATCAAAGATTTTAATTCCTTCAAGAAACCATCTACTGCCTCTTCCTTAGTTGCCCAGGAGGTTACAAGTCTTATGGAGGACATATTGTCTCCTTCCTTACTCCACACATAGAATAAAAATTTCTGATTTAGTTTATCAATGATATTATCCGGGAGAATAGGGAATATTTGATTGGACTCAGGATTAGTTAAAAAGCTAAATCCCATTTCCACTATTCCCTCAGCCAGCTTAGCTGCCATTGTATTTGCATGACTTGCCAATCGAAGATATAGATCATCCTTAAATAATTCAAGAAATTGAATTCCCAATAATCTACCCTTTGAAAGGAGGGCTCCCCTCTGTTTTAGGTAGTACCTAAAATCTGCCTTTAAGGATTCATTGCTAATTACAATAGCCTCTCCCAAAAGGCCTCCATTTTTAGTTCCTCCTATATAGAATGCATCCACAAGCCTTGATAAATCAGAAAGGCTTAAGTCGTTATCAGGAGCAGTTAGACCAGAGCCTAGTCGAGCACCATCTAAAAACAACAGGAGATTATTTTCTTTACAATAGGAATACAACTCCTCAAGCTCTCTTTTTTTATACACCGTCCCAACCTCTGTAGTATTAGAAATGTATACCGTCCTTGGCTTTACCATGTGCTCATCTACATGCTGCTCTAATATGTATTTAACATCCTCTGGTCGTAGTTTTCCATCCTTAGTATCGATGGTGTTTATTTTGTGTCCGGTGGCTTCAATTGCTCCGGTTTCATGGGTATTAACATGACCTGAGTTAGCTGATATTACTGACTCATAAGGTTTTAAAATAGATGAAATTACGATTAAATTAGCCTGAGTACCTCCTGATACAAAGTGAATATTAGCCTCGGGATTATTTAGTTTATCCCTTAAGATCTCAATTGCTTTACAGGAGTATTCATCTAAGCCATAACCCTCCTGCTGAACTAGGTTGGTTTCCATTAAGGCCTTTAATATATTGGGATGGGCTCCCTCACTATAATCATTTTTAAAGCTATAAATAGTAGCTTCATTTTGTCTCCCAAGTGTTTCTGCCATTTTGTACAACTCCCTTTCCTTCTTTTATGTTTCCATATACATCCTTATAGCTATATTTATTATTCTTCTTTTAACTCCTTCTACCTCTATTTTTGTATTAAATTTCAATGAGTTATTATATACTGTTTTATTCATTTTGTATTTTAATGTATTAGTAATCTCAGAAGACATGAAGTCATCCAAAATTTTATCCGACAGATTTATTCTTAAGGTTTTTGCATAGAATTTTAATAGTACCCTTTGGGCTCTTATTGGAATTGGTTCATTACTTAGTTTTATTCTAAAGCTTCTAATTAAATCAATATTATATTTAAATTCATAGATACTCATTTATTTCCCCCCATTTCTTTCTTTATACCTATATATATATACGAAAATAGTTAAGCTTTTAATGGGTTGTATATTTAGTAGTTTTTGGTATTTGAAGCAACTCCTCAGTACCGCAATTGTATTTATTATATTTCATGGAAATTAATGATTTGTATAAACTAAGGATTATGTTTATAATGTATGTAATTGAAGATGACTGATAAGATTCATATACATTATAGAATGAGGAGGAAGCCTATGTTTGAAAATGTTTATAATGATTTATTAAATGATGTAACCAACGGAAAGGACTCGGTCCTAATAACAACCCTACAACCCATAGATGAAAGAAAAGGCACTATATTAGAGAAGCGTCTATTACATAGATATAGTTTAGAAAATGAAGATTCCGAAAAAATAAAAGAAAAAATCCATCACACCTTTGAAACCGGCAAACCAAACCTTGTTTCAAGTAATGATCATCTTCTTTTAATTGAGGCCTATACTCCAAAACCACGTCTAATCATATTGGGAGGTGGCCATATAGCCAAGCCCTTATGTGAGTTCGCCTCAAAGGTTGGTTTTTCAGTTGTGGTTGCAGATGATAGACCTACCTTTGCCAATACCAATAGATTTCCCGAAGCCAGTGAAGTCCTTTGTCAGAGTTTTGAAAGGATCTTTGATTTATTAAATCCAAGGGATTCAGACTTTATCGTTATTGTCACCAGAGGCCACCGACATGATGGGATTTGTCTACGGAAGGCCCTCAGCTATACTCCTGCCTATATAGGGATGATTGGATCGAAACGTCGAGTTAAGGCAATGAAGGAACAATTAGTAACGGAAGGATATTCAAAGGACAGAATCGAAGGAATTAACTCTCCTATTGGACTGGAGATTGGAGCAGTTACACCAGAAGAGATTGCCATTTCTATTATAGCCCAATGTATTGGATTTAGAAGAGGGGCCATTACTAAGGAATCAGGTAAAAGCAAATCCTATTCACCCGAATTTGACAATGAGGTAATATGGGAAATGGCCAAGAAAAGTGAGATTCCCAGAGCCCTCATTACTATTATCTCTTCTAAGGGTTCAGTACCAAGAAAGGCTGGAGCAAAAATGATTTCCTGGCTGGATGGAAGAGTTTTAGGGAGTATAGGTGGTGGCTGTAGTGAAGCCGGCATCCTCTCTTCCGCAAGAGATGTTATATTAACTAAAGGTTACAAGATTGAACAGGTAGATTTAACCGGGGATGTGGCAGAAGAAGAAGGAATGGTTTGTGGTGGACTTTTGGAGGTTCTGATAGAAGCTTTTTAGAATTATATAAAAAAACAGAAGAAATGGTGGTATAGACATTACTTCTGTTTTTCTATTCTGATCATGAATTATGAAATCAGCTTCATTAAGGCCAATATAAACTACTCTAGGTAGTAAATTTGATGGATAGGGTATAGGCGATTCTTATCAGTTAATTGGTTTTTATGACCTTGAATCCATAATTAAGCATTTCAATAACTTCTTGATCTCTAAGAGCTTTACTAGGCTCTCCTAAAACCACTGCCATCAATCTGACATCATTCCTAACAGCAGATGCCACTAAGCAAAAGCCTGCTTTGGGAGTGTGTCCGGTTTTCAATCCATCTATTTCTGGTAGAATCCCTATGAGCTTATTGGTATTTGTAAGCTTTTTCATCTGGTTTCCCTGCTTTATATAGGCCTCCTTCAGAGATGTACATTCCAAAATTTCTTCTCTTTTTATTGCATTCATGGCCATCTTCATAACGTCTAAGGCTGTTGAATAATGATGATCTTCAAACAACCCATGGGAATTCTCAAATTTGGAATTTTTTAGGCCTAAGGCCTTTGCCTTGTTGTTCATTTTCTCTGCAAAGCTACCCATTGTTCCAGAATAACCCTCAGCTAAAGCTACTGCTGCATCATTGGCAGATGCAATAAGCATTCCTTTAACTAAATCTTCAACCGTTATGGTTTCACCATATTTTAGACTCAACTTTGAACCCCCAGTTGAAGCTGCATTTTTGCTAACTTGAACCTTATCAGACCATTTTATATCACCAGCATCTATACCATCCAGCAGGGTAAGAATAGCCATTAGCTTAGTAATACTGGCGATGGGTAACCTTTTATTCATATTTTTTCTAAAAATGATTCTATTAGGATTAATCTGTACCAGAAGGGCAGCCTTTGCATTAGTGGCTAGATTCCTTTTCCTCATTTTATCCCCTCCTTAGAATGAGCAATGATATATTACTACCTACTGGAGTAATTCCCCTTGATAAATTCTACGGTCTTATACATTTCCATAAGCTTAGAGCCCTTTACAAGGATACAGGTATTGGGTTTTACCACTCTTTTAATATATCTGTGGATTTTATCTTGGTCTTTGAAACTAAAAATATTTTTAGGGTTAAACCCAGCTTCCATTGCACCCTGTCTAATCCACTGGGCTTCATCTCCATAGGTAAATATTTTGTTTATCTGTTTGTCAGCCAAATACTTCCCTACCTCCCTATGGCCTTCAGCTGTAAACTCCCCTAGCTCCAACATACTTCCAATAATGGCTATCCTTTTTTTATCTTTACCTAGGTTAACCAGCACATCAATGGCAGCTTTAGTGGCTTCTGGATTGGCACTATAACTATCATCGATAATCATTAATCCATTAGGCAGCCTATGAATCATCAGCCTACGACTAGGTAGACAGTAATTTTTTAATCCCAATCTCATTTCAGAGGGAGTAAATCCTAGGTTATGGGAAATTCCTATGGCGAATAGAGCATTAACTACGTTATGGTAACCAAAGGTGGGTATTAAGAAATCCTCTAGATCACCATTTAAATTCACCATAAACCTCATTCCCTTTTTTGAATATTTTACATTTATCCCTCTAAAATCTGATGGAGTATTGATCCCTACTGTATATATCCTACCTTTGAAATCCTGTGTCTTAAGTAGCTTTGAGTTTTCATCATCATTGTTTATATATAAACTCCCATCGGCCTTCATATATTGGATAAGCTCCGATTTCTTTTCTGCAGTAAGCTTTATATCATTTCCAAACACACCAAAGTGGGCAGAACCTATGTTGGTTATCACACTTATATTGGGTTGAATAAAGCTACAATGCATTTTGCCAGTATTACCTTCACCCATTCCATATTCCAATACAATAGCCTGATGGTGAGGTTTGATCATTTTTGCATGGCTTTTAGTGCTCTTAGCAAAATTCCGATTTCCTTCCGACTTAAATATCTTCCATTTAGTTGATAAAATTGAAGCGATCATTTCCTTTGTTGTTGTTTTACCGGCACTACCGGTAATAGCAATGGTGGGTACCTTTGGCTTGATCTGTTTCATAAAAGACTCCCTTCTTTTATAACTATATAAGTTGACTGATTTAACTCTTCTTCAATACAAGTTATGAAATATAAATCATGTTGTGAATCATAGACAAACAAAAACTACATAAATTCTCAATGGGTACATCAATTAAGATAGTGCATAGTATATACCAAATAAAAAATATAGGAGTGAAATAAATGGAGCTTCTCTGGTTAAGGTCATTAAAAGAAGATTTCATAGCCATGAACCCAAGTTTATATAAAAAGTTTTCTAATCCAAAGAAAATCACTCTACATTTCGGTCAATTGAAAATGGAGTTAAAGGCCGTTGTTAGAAAAACCCTCGCCTACGATACAATAGGCTTGTCCCACAAACTTCATAGTAAGTTTTTGATTCCCAAAGATGTTCCTTATGAAATCTATAATGATGATGGGGATGTTTATATTGGGCCATTGATTGCTTATATCTCATTATCAAAATATAAGCAGCTACTCAACCAAAAATATGTTAAGAGTCTACCTAGTTTTTTAGATTATAATTCGGTTAAAGGGGTTATAGTCATTTGTGCAGAGGACTCGATAAATCTAAAATCTGGCACCATAGAAGGATATTATTTAAGTAAAGGTCAGAAGAAGTGGAAGGAAGGTATCTTTCCCCTTCCAGATGCCATCTTCAACCATTCATTAATGAATCAAAATAGGATTTCTTCTTTACAGAAAAAAATAGGGGATAAAGTTTTCAATTCCTATCGATTAAATCTTAATAAGTGGGAAACCTGGCAGCTTTTATCAACAAACTCGAAAATAGCACCACACTTACCCTACACCGAAAAATATACCAATATAGCGAAGGTTAAGGGCTTATTAGAAAAATATCATTCCTTGTATCTTAAGCCAGCCTCTCGTGCCCGAGGAATAGGACAAATGAAGCTAGATAAAGAAAGACGAGGAATATCCCTTGTTGATTTTGAAAAGAACAAGCTTTTCTTCAAGGATTACCAAGATCTCTCAAAATTCCTTGATAGAAAGATATCTACAAATTATATAGTTCAACAGGCTGTTCATTATAAGGCGAAAAACCGCCATGTAGATTTTAGGCTGGTTCTACAAAAGAACAGTGATAGGAAGTGGGGATTAACAGGATTGGTAGCTAGAATTGCCAAGGAAGGTAGCATCATTACCAATGCACAGGGAAGAGATCAATCAATCCTTGGAAAAAAAGCATTAAAATCCATATTTGGTTTGAGTGACGAAAAGGCTAAAAGTATTATTTCACAAATGACTGATATTGTTATAGAGGCTGTAAATATGTATGAGAAAAATGGTTATCACTTGGGCGACTTAGCTGCTGATATTGCTTTGGATCCCAATCTTCATATATGGCTTTTAGAATTACAGCTTAATTACGGAGTTAATGCCAGAACCACTGAAGGGTTAACAGAGTTTTTTCAAAGAGTTGTATCCACACCCTTTAAATATGCCAAAGCCTTATCAGGATTTACCTCTAAAAACACAGAAGACTAGCTACATTTTAAATTTGTTTTTACTATAGAGTCCATTTCTCTGTATTAAAATATGGGTTTTTTAACAACCAAAACCCCCTTTACAGGGGTTTTGCTGCTTTAGATTTCTTTTACGGTGGTGTCCACTTTTCCATTGGTGAGCATAGTATACTATTGAAAAAAGATAAGTTTTGAAAGGGGATACCTTATGATTTCAAGTCACATGAATTTAACACCCAAGATGACATTATCAGATATTTTTGGTAAGGACCTCATTTTAAATCCTAGAGGATCTTTTTCAGATTATGGATGGCTTCCTAAAAATCCTGCTAAAATAGATTTTCTTACAGGAGCTCCCCTTACGATTGCTGGTGAAATGCCCATCATCTGTAGCTCCACTGTCGCTACTGAAGATATATTAAACTTGTTGAGGGAATCGAGACTAGATGTAGCTACCCTTAGACTGGTTTATCATAAAAAAGAAGATTATTATGACATATTAAATCTGTTTAATGCCCAAGAAAAGAAGCTGGTGATAAACCATCCTCATCCAAACTCAGAAATTCATCACCAGACCTACTGGATTGATCCGAAGCTATTAGGATTTTTAAACAACAAAGCCCAGTTAAAGGAACTGGTTCCAAAGGAGTATATACCTGCAAGGCTTACCATTCATCCAAACAAAATTGCAGAATCCATTAAAGAGTTTAATAGCTGGCCTATTATCATAAAGGCTGCCTCTGATGAACCCAATGGAGGTGGCTATGATGTAATGATTTGTAATTCAAAAGAAGAAATAGATGATGCCTATCAATACTTCAGTACCTGCCATACTGTAGTGGTTGAAGAGTATATTGATATTGAAAAAAGCTATAATATTCAATTTGCCAGAACTATTAAAGAAGATATCGTATATTTAGGAGTTTCTGAGCAAATTACCACACCCTCCGGCATTTATATAGGCAATTGGCTAGAAAAAAATCTTCATCCATCTGAAGAAATAATTAAGCTAGGATATGCCATAATGAAAAAAGCCAGTTCACTAGGTTTTATTGGTATATGTGGATTTGATATCGTTGTTGCTAAAGATAATAGGATATATGCTATAGACCTTAATTTCCGTTTAAATGGTTCTACTGCTGCAGTCCTTCTTCAGGATAGCATCTATAAATCCTACGACTCTTCAGCGATATTATTTCAAAACTGGGACTCAAAGTACAATTGGAACAAGTTTTTTCCAAGTTGTAGAAAGGCTATGAAGGAATTAAATTTTATACCCCTAGCCTTTAATAAGCCAATAGCCCCCTATTATTCAGATCTTCGCTGCTATGTTTCAGGGATTTTATTGGCACCTCTAGGGAGGAAATATTAAAAAATGAATCTAAATTTAATGAAATGATTAATGAAGGTGAAGAATGATGAAATCTTCTTTATTTGGAGGAGTAAATAAAAAAAATCCTAAGGAAAAAGATAGCTTTTAAAAAATAAGAATTCAAGCTATTTAAAAACAAACCGTCGTTATTTAATATTCACAGATTTTATAACGACGGTTTTCCATATTAGGATTCTATTTTAGAAGCCTCAAACTCAGCTAGGGCCTTCGCATATTTTCCTATAGAAAAGTTGCCTGACTTAGCATAATAAAAGGTGTATTGTATACAAACTATTGGTTTGAACCTTTACTAAGCATCGTTACTGCCTTTAAAATTTCACCGGATTTAATAATTTCATAGGACCTTTGGATATCAATTGATAAATTCCGATCTCTATCAAGAAAGGGTATTTCATTTCGAATAACCTCATAGGCAGCTTTTGTACCTCGGCCTAGTCTATCAGCCCTGCGAAGGTCTATAGCTTGAACTGCATGTAGGGCTTCGATTCCAAGGATGTATCTAATATTGTCCACAATTTTAGCTGTCTTCTGTACAATAATCGTTCCATTACTGGCATGATCTTCAATGTCGCCAGCTAAAGAAAAATAATCTGCGGTAACGGGATTCGATAGATGACGATTTTCTGTATCTAAGGAAGTAAAGGTTTTTTGAATGGTACCAAAGGCTATTACAGACGTATCAGCAGGTGTTAAGAATCTAGATAATCCTGTAAAATAAGGGTTGCTAAGCTTAATAGTTCTATAACAGCTATTTTTAGACAAATGACTAAGGGCTAATCCCAACATTTCAAAGCCCAAGGCTAGGGTTGTAATTTCATAATTAGAGCAGGGTATCATACGCTTTTCTTCCAATAGCATACATGGATTATCCTCAGAGGTATTCAATTGAAGCAGTAAATACTCCTTTACAAACTCTAATGCATCTCTAACGGAGCCGTGTACCTGGCATGAGCCCCTAAAGCATAGAGGGTCCTGTAGTGCTTCTGTAACATTGGGTAACCAAAGATAGCTTCCCTCTAAATAACTTCTGACCTTTTTGGCAGAATGGCATTGCCCTCTTTGGGGTCTTACTTTATAGGCAGATTCATCTAGTGGGCTAACATTCCCCTTAAACCCCTCCATAGATAGAGCATAGATAATGTCAGCAATGTCAATCAAATCCTCTATATCCTGAACCAATAGGGCTCCAGTTCCTGTAACTAAGGCATTGGAGCTTACAATAGCTAGGCCGTCCTTAGGCCCTAGTACTATTGGTTTTAGACCAGCTTCCTTAAAGGCATCCTCTGCCTTCATCCGAGCTCCCCTATAATTCACCTCTCCTTCCCCCATTATAGCAAGGCCTATATGGGAAAGGCATGTAATATCTCCTTGACCTACGGAGCCACGTTCAGGTATTACAGGAAGTATATTTTGGTTTAGCATTTCCTTATATAAAACTACAATTTCTGGCTGAATTCCAGTACAACCAACTAAGAAAGTGCTTAGGCGGGCCAATAGAGTAGCTCGCACCACCTCTTCTGTTGCCTCGGGCTTCACACCAACACAATGGGCGTAGATTAAATTTTTGTTATATTCCTCATAATACTTTGCTACAACCTTTCTGTCCTTATTCCAGCCTACTCCGCGATTGAAGCCATAGACGGGTATATCGCTATCCATAAACTCGTAAACGAGCCGTCTCCCTGCCTCAATTCTTTCCATAGCTTCATCAGAAATTTCTACAGCCACCTTATCCCTTGCAATTCTCACAAAATCCTTGAGTGTTAGAGAATCACCCTTTAATACCACTCTTTCTGCCATCCTAATTACCTCCTCTATACAGGCTTTTAACTTTCTTAGGCTTGTTTTGCCTTTTTATTAAGGGCCTCAATAATCTTTTCTGGTGTTGCAGGTAGAGAGGATATATTAATATCTAATGCCCAATTAATGGCATTAATAATAGCCGGTGCAATTGCAACTGTTGCAAGTTCACCAATGCTTTTGGCACCAAAGGGCCCATATTCTTCACCTTCCTCTACAAGGATTACCTTTACCTTTGGCATGTCGGGTGCATTTATTACATGATATTTACTAAAATTCGCTGTAGTTACCCTGCCCTTCGCATCTAATTTGATTTCCTCCGATAAAGCAAAGCCTATACCCATCTGTATTGCCCCATGCACCTGTCCTTCTACAAAACCAGGGTTTATAGCCCTTCCAATATCCGATACAGATAACACATCTAAGATCTTTACCATACCTGTTAATTTATCTATCATTACTTCAACAAAGTTTACGGTATATACTCCAGGATTTGCCTTTGATTCATAGGTATTCGTGACACTGATTTCTCTTTTAAACTGGTATCTCACCTTTGATAATAAATCACTTAAGGATATTCTATCACTGGGTTTTTCTGAATTGGTAATGACTCCCTCCAGCATTTCTATAGCATCCTCTGTACACTCTAAAATCGCTGCACTATATTTGTAGATTTTTTCCTTTAATAGGTTTGCTGTTTCTTGTGCACAACCACCACATACAAAGGTTACCCTACTGGCTTGGGTTCCTGCCGAGTCATAGGGACTATAGAAGGTGTCGGCTTCAGGAATTATTATATTATCGGGATGAATCTTTAAGACCTCCCCTACGATTTGCTTCATGGTGGTAATTGTTCCACAGCCTAAGTCATGGAGGCCTGATAGCATTAAAATTTTCCCATCTTCTAATACCTTAAGGGTCATCATCATATAATCTGGATGAGCTCCATAATACCCGTTTCCATGTACTCCGCAGGCCACTCCAACACCTGTTACAAATCTACCCTCCTGCCCCCTATTATTGAATTTTTCTTCCCAATTGAAGGCTTTTTTTCCCTTTTCAAGACAATCAATAACCCTGCCATTCCCTAAATCGGGGCCATTCAAGGGGTCCTTATCATAGGGATGAACTAGATTTTTCAGTCGTAGCTCAACAGGATCCATACCTATGGCCCTTGCTGCATTGTCAATATTAATTTCTGTAATAGCGTGGATTTGAGGTGACCCATATCCCCTACAGGCACCACCTATTGGTGTATTGGAATAAACCGTGGTACTCTTATACCTTTGATTCTTGATTCTATAGAGTCTAAAGGCTTTTTTACCCATTGCCAAAGCAACAGCATCGCCATTGGTATGATAGGCACCACCATCAACTAATACATCTATATCTCTACCAACAATCATGCCTTCCTTATCTACTGCTATCCTAACCCGCCCTTTGGTAGCATTTCTAGTTCTAGTTCCAATAATTGCTTGAGCTCTACTGACTTCAAGCCTAACGGGGGCTCCAGTATTTAGAGATAAGTAGGCACATATAGGTTCTAATATTGGTTGACCCTTTCCTCCGAAGGAGCCTCCCATAGCTGTTTTTATCACTCTTATTTTACTGGTGGGTATGCCTAAAGCTTCAGATACAATCAATTGAACTTGGAAGGCTACCTGACAGGGAGACCATAGGGTAATGGTTCCATCAGGGGTGGAATCCGCTACACATGCATGGGTTTCCATTGCAGCATGATGTACCTTTTGGGTTTCAATAGTATCCTCAACAATAGTCAAATCTTTCTTTAATGCTTCATCAACCCTACCATTTTCCATTTCCCTCTTAGACATGATATTACCCCAGGGATGAATTTTAATGTTTTCTTCTACCAAGGCCCCTTCTGCATCAATGAAGGGTAATTCCTCGTAATCTACCTTAATTAAGGTTAGGGCTTCCTCTGCAATTTCCTTACTAGTGGCTACAACAGCAGCAATCCTATCTCCCATAAATCGGACCCTGTTAGTAAAAAGAACCTCATCCTTTACTGTATCCATGGCCTTATACCACATATAAGAATTGTATTTTTTATCTACAGAATTTTTGTAGGTAAAGACCTTTATAACACCTTGGAGGGCTTCTGCTTTAGAGGTATCAATTTCTTTAATAATACCATGGGATATTGAACTTAAGAGCAATTTTCCGTACAGCATGTTATGAAGCATCATATCTCCCACATATCGAAGCTGTCCAGTTACCTTTTCCCTTACATCATGAATTGGAAGGGTTTTGCCAATATATTTTAAATCATCTTTCATTAATATCCCCCTTCCTTAATTCCATCCATTAATAAATTTAATGTGTTTTCTGCTAACCCCATTATAGCTTCCCTTTTATATGGAAAGGAAGCCCTCCCAGCTATGGAGGCTTCAACCTCCTTTAATAATACTGGTTTTATTACATCAATAACTGGATAAGTGAATTTTTTACCTTTAATAGAATTAGCCACAGCATCTGATATAAATGGTTTAGGCCCCAATGCCCCGAAAGCAACCTTTGGGCATTCAATTGCAGCATCTGCTTTATTATAGCTTAGTACAATGGCCATATTAAGCTTTGATATCGTAACAGCAGTTCTACTTCCAATTTTACTAAAGGCTGAATATCCACCCTCTAGGGTAGGGATTCTTATCTCAATAATTACTTCCTTTTCATCAAGGTTATTTTCCTCTCTACCAATAATAACATCATCAATAGGCTTTTCATGAATTTCGCCCCAGATATTGATGGTTTTAACTCTTGCTCCTAAAGCCATTAAGGAAGTTATAGAATCTGCACAGGGGGCAGCATTAGCAATGTTTCCTCCAATAGTTGCTATATTCCTTATTTGCTTGGATCCAACATTGCCAGCCGATTGACCTAGGCAGCGGGCATACCTATTTACTATTGGACTTTCTGCTATTTGTGTAAAGGTGGTCATAGCTCCTATAGCTATGGCTTCATCCTCCTTCCTTATATATACCATTTCATGAATTCTATTTAAGTTGACGATTGTAGTTGGTTTAATTTTATAATTCCTAATTTTTATCATCAAATCAGTACCACCAGCTACGAAACAAGGATTATGAATCTCAGCTAGATGTTCTATTAGTTCCCTTAAGGATTGAGGAGAATAAAATGCCCATTTTTCCATTTCAATTGCCTCCTTCCTTGCTATCAGCCACAGCCCTTACTGCATCAATTATTTTAATATAACCCGTACATCTACAAAGGTTACCTTCAATGGCCTCTTTAATCTCTTCGTTGGATGGATTTGGGTTTTTCATTAATAAAGCTTTACAGGACATTAACATTCCAGGAGTACAATAACCACATTGCACTGCCCCTTTATCAATAAAAGACTGCTGTAATCGATCTAGCTCTCCATCCTTTTCTAAACCTTCTATCGTTATAATTTCCTTTCCTTCAGCCTGATGGGCAAGAACTAGACATGAATTTACAGCAAGACCATCTAATATTATTGTACATCCTCCGCACTCACCTTCTCCACAGCCCTCCTTGGCACCGGTTAAAGATAATTTCTCCCTTAGTACATCCAATAATCTTAGCCTTGGATTTACATCTAGTGCATAATTAATACCATTCACCCTCATATTCAAAAGCATCCCATTGCCTCCTTATCTATAATTTATTACTTCATTTAATAATCGATCTTTACTAGTTCAATGGTATCAGCCAATAGTCTAAAAAAAGTCCAGAAGGATTAGAGACTATGAAAGGAGTCACCTGAAGACATCTAGGTATGTATAAAGCCTACCTCTAAGGATAGGCTTTACTCACTGGTAAATTACTTACTTTATTATTCTATAGGACTATGCTTTAGACTTAACCATTACCTCTTTATCTACCTTTGCTGTCTCTGGAAAGCTTACTACATCATATTTTTCTCTTTTTATAATCATGTACATGCTGGTAAAGGCCATGGCAATCATCAAGAAGAGAATCGGGAATCCAGCTACTGTAGAAATTTGTTTTGTTGCATCGATACCACTGATTTTTCCACCGGCAGACAATAGGTTTATGATTGCTAAGGATGACATTATCACACCCCAGAAAATCTTAACCTGCCCAGGGGCTTCCACATCAGCATTGTTATATGCACTAGTGGATAATGAAGATATCGTAGAAGTCATTGAGTCTGCTAGGGTAACTATGGATACATAAATCACCAGAATGTATATGGCACTGGTTAAGGTTGATAACGGGAAGTTCTTTAAAAAGGCAAATACGGCAACTTCATTTCCTCCGGCTTGCATGGCTTCAAAGATTCCTGCCCCTTGCATTTGAAGATTTACTGCAGCACCTCCAAATACTGAGAACCATATCAATCCAAAGGTGGCAGGTAAAAATAAATTTACCAGCATAAATTGTTTAATTGTTCTACCCTTTGATATTCTAGCGAAGAACATTCCAGATAATGGTGCGTAGGCAATCCATATTGCCCAGTAATAGATTGGCCACCATCTTGGCCAAGGTGAGCCATCAATGGGACTCATATATAGGGTTCTTTCAAAGAAGTTTTGAATAAAATGACCAGTGGATTGAGTACCAAAATTTAATATAAACCTTGTTGGTCCCAATAATAGAATAAATATCATCATTGCAAAGAAGATCTTCGCATTTTTGTCTGAAAGCCATTTAATTCCTCTTTTTAACCCAGTATAACTAGAAATGATATAGGTTAATACAATGGCTGTAACAATTAAAATCCATATGAATTTCCCTGGTTCAATACCCGTTAGAATATTTAATCCACTGGCAATCTGCATGGTTCCAACACCTAAAACGGCTGCTACTCCACCAGCCAATGCAAATAAGCAGATATTATCCACCAAGGCACCACCCCAGCCTTGAATTCTCTTGCCCATTACTGGATACAGCATCGAACTAACTTGGAAGGGTAGCTTTGCATTATATACTGCATATGCAATTCCTACACCACAAATTGCATACATGGCATAGGGTAAATAAGTCCAATGGATAAAGGTTTGGGTCATTGAGAACATGGCTGCCGATTCACTACCTGGAATCAAGCCTAAACCCTCTGGTGGTGCATACATATGAGTTAATGGTTCAACAACACCCCAGAAAAGTATACCAGTTGCTATCCCCGCACACAGGGATATGGCAAACCAATTCCAAAAGCTTAATTCTGGCTCTGCATCCTTACCCCCCAGCTTTATATTTCCATACTTAGAAAAGGCTAGAAATACACACATGAAGAAGAAAAGTACAGAGGAAAGCTGAAATAGCCAACCGAAGTTTTCGAAGGCAAATCCAGCAGTAGAGTTTAAGGCATTGTAGAAGGCCTCTGGTGCTACTATACCTGTAACAATAGCAAAGATGAAGAAAATTGACATTGGAATAAAAATAGACATCCGTAAACTGGCTTTTTCAAATTTTTGCAATTTCTATTACCCCCTTATCTTTTTTATTAGATGTCCCCTATTAGAAAATATCTAAGAATTATAAGAGTAAAAACAGATTATGGCTTGTAGAGTAGATATTCACTAACTTATATCATCTAATTATTAATAGTTTAACAATATAACGTCAATAAAAAGTCCAATTACAATGCTATATTTTTAATTTTTTGAATTTTTTAATTTTTTTTAAGTTTTAAAAAGCTAGGTTTTATACCATTAATGGCCCTAGCTTAATTTTGCAAAGTGCTCTTCAATTTATATAAAAATTCGATTTCATAGCTGTTTAGAGGCTTTAGAGCCTCAATTCCTGCATCACAATAAGCTTCTAAACCTTCATGTAGGATTGATTGAAAAAGAGTCCTTAAGGATTTTTTCTCTCTAATTATAGAGCAGATTTCGGCTTTAATCCTAAATACTAGTCCTATTTCATAGGGGCTTTTAATTTTTTGTGCACAATTATCTGCTTCTAACAAATGCTTAATAGATTCTTCATAACTCTCCTGTATCAGTAATAGTAACGCCAAATAGCCATGGACTGTTGATTTACCCCATAAGACATCCAATTGATTGTAAAAGCCCAGGGCTTTGTTAAGATAAGACGCAGAATCTTCCAAATCGCCCATATCAAATGCAGCAAGCCCCGCATTCCTATAGAATATTGTTAAGCCCCTTAATATATTCTGGCTTTCGCATAGTTCAATGGCCTTCTTATAATAATCAATAGCCTCATCGTATTCCTTATTATATCTTTTACTATCACCAATATAATTATAGGCAGCAGCGATGTTTAGAATATAGTCATTTCTTTCTTTTAGCTCTTCAAAGGTATCTATAGAGCGTTTTAGAATAATCTCTCCCTCTAGATAGGAGCCCTCCATTATTTTCATTAGGCCTTCCAGTCTTAGGAGAATACCAACCTCTTCTTTTTGATTGGTTGAGGTGGCAATCATCATAGCACTATTTATATATTCTGCCATTAAGTTGGTATTTTGTGTATTGATACAATAATATATGAGCTGACGATAGCCATGGATCACTAAGGAGTAATCCTTTAGCTCTAATCCTTTAGTAATAACATAATGAATTAGGTCTAAGCCCCTTTCATAATCTCCATTACATATATAAAACCTACCTAACATGTGATAAAAATTTGCCTCGATTTTGGTTAATTCCTCAGTTTCCTCCATGTCTGCCTTAATGTTCTTTAGGTTTTCTTTAATTTCAGTTAGCCATGTCAAGGCTTGATGGGAGGTTAGAAAAAGCTTCTTATCCCCTTGAAAGCATCCATCCTTTAGAACTGGAAAAACCTCATTATGAAGCTGCAAATAAGTATCTACATTCTTTATGGAATATTTTAATGTATAGATTTTGTTGTTTGCTCTGCTAAAATGATAAATCAGCTTTGAATATAAAGAAAAGTCTCTTTTATCTTTTTTAAGCCTGTTTTCAAGATGTCTAGCAATCTTATCATGGAGGATTTTTTTCCTCGATAAAGACATTTGCTCATAAATAAATTCTCTTAGCTTTTGATGGGTAAAGACAAAATAGGGATTCCCTTTTGAAGAGATTGATTCTTTTAAAATTTTCTTTTGTTGCAATTCTTCAATAAGGTCCATTAGCTCATGTTCTGTTTTGCCACAAAGTTGATGCAATGTATCATAGGGTACCTTATCAAAAAAAACAGAGGCAATATTCAAGAGTTTCTTTCCTTCCTCTGATATATTAATAAATCTGCTTCTTAAAATATCCTCCATTTTTGACGTGATTTTGATGCTATGCTTATCCTCTTGTAGGTTATTCAGAAACTCTATAAGAAAGAAGGGGTTTCCTTCCGTTTCTACATACATTAAATCCTTAATAGCTTGGCTGAAGTCGTGATCAGGCAATAGCTCTAATGCAAATTCTATAACTTCTCTTTGATTAAATCTTGTTAGATAAAGTTTTTCGATAAGATTGCTCCTACCCATTTCTGCAAAGAATTGTGACAGTTTCTCTTCATAACCATCTCTACAAGAAGCTATGAGTAAAACAAATTTATTTTTTTGATTGTATAATAAATTCTTTAACAAAGATAAACTTAACTCATCTATCCATTGTATATCTTCAAAAACCAGAATAAGCTTTCTTCCATCAGCAACCCTTTCTAAAACATCACAAATAGCCCTCTCAGCTACTTGATACTTGAGTATATCAATATGCTCAACAGAATTTGATATAGTAACCTTTAGGCTCGCTGCAAAGGAAGGAAATATATAGCTAATGATGGTACTAAGAATTTCTGGAATTTCTATATTATTTTCTTTTATAAAATTTGAAATTTTAGAAAATATGCCATTCCAGGGCTTTAATAAATATTTTTCTTCCGCTTGATAACAATAGGTGGTGAAGACTTCTATATCATTGTGTTCCACGGTCTTTAATGCTGTTTCTATTAGTTTACTTTTTCCTATACCAGCTTCTCCTATGATGATAAAGGATTTATACTCTGTATTATCTATAAATCTTTTATAGTTTTCGTGAATTTTAAAAAGCTCACTCTTTCTTCCATAAAAAAAATCTTGAGGATCCTTCTTTTCTAAATGATCAAGTTTATTTTTCTCCTTCAAAAGCTTCTCGTATAGCAATGTGGTTTTTGCATCTGGACAAATAGATAATTCCCTGTTCAATACATCAACTAATTTTTGATATACCTCTAGGGCTTGATTATATCTTCCCATAAATCCATAGCTTTTCATCAGATCTCTATAGGCGGTTTCATCAAACTCATCAATTTGTATAAGACTCTTGGCAAGCTTCTCTCCTAATTTATAATCTTTATTCTTTAGACCGTCCTTAATTCCCTTATGTAATTTATTGATATAGATATCCTTATATTTTTCCTTTTGAGAAAACATCCATTCTTCAAATACTTCAGCATCCTTCACATAAAAACCTTCAAGAAATTCACCCTGGTAAACTTCTACTGCACTTTCACTATTACTATTTAATAGAGTATTCACATCTACAAAATAATCCAGAGCAGGGTTAATAGTAATAATGGATCTTTGGGGAGATATTAATACATCCTCATGAAAAAGCTTTTTGATTATGTAAATGGCATTTCTAAGGTTCTTCTTAGCAACAGCCTCGTCAACTTCACTCCATAATAAATGAACAAGCTTATCCCTTGAAGCATGTCCCTTTATTAATAGATAATAGAACAAAGCCTCTGCCTTTTTATAGGGAAAAGCAAGTTTTTTACCATCTATAGTAACTATAGGTGTACCTAATAGCTTTACATTTATGGATTTCAAGCTATCAACCTCCTCAATGGTAACTGCTGATAAATGGATTCACGGGGTATGATTAATTTCTTGTAATACTATTTACATACTTTTGGGGAGAAATATCGAACATCTTCTTAAAGGCTCTACTAAAGTTGGAGTAATCATTAAAGCCACATCTAGCGCTGGCCTCGGTAATATTGTAGCCAGATCTTATTAGCCCTTTAGCCATTATTAGCCTCTTCTGTAGGATGTAATTATGTAAGGTATAGCCTGTTTCTTTTTTAAATTTATGCATCAGGTAATATTTATTTAAGTAGAATAGAGAAGCTATGGTATCAATTGATAAATCTCTCTCAAGATTGCTATTTATATAGCTGATAATGGAGCAAATTCTTTCGTCATAGGTAAAATCTTCTTGAAGAATTTCTTTATCTACCCCTAAATACAGTCGGTTGATATAGATCATAAACTGAGTAAATAGAGAATTACTGAGTAATTGACTGCCAAACTCACTATTCCTTTGAGCTTCTTCAATCTGTGATAATATTTTCCTTAAGATATGAAGTTGAGTAGGGTCTTGCCTTATTAGATTTAGATTCTCTTTTATGGCCAGTTGAAAACAGGTTTCAAGGATGCACTCAGTAGTATTAGATTTTTCAAAAAAGGCTGGACTAACCCAAATAACAATCCGTTCATAGCTTTCACTGGCGTCTATCTGGGGTTTATGGAGTTCGTTGCTATTAACTAATAATACATCCCATGGCTTTAATCTATAGGCTCTACCTTCAATGAGGTAGGTAACCTTTCCGGAAATAAATATGAGTATTTTATAAAAATCATGATAATGAAATTCTAGTTCTAGGTTGATTCGATCCTTTATGTGAAAAAGGGCAAAGTCTTTTTCTAGGTATCCCCGCTTGCTTTTATTATTTACAATTTCTTTGCTCATATGATTCCCCCAATAATTACTTATACTAATGTCTATATAGTCTATAAGTATATTATTATGCTTTTTTTCTAGAATTCCTTTTTCTTAAGGGTATTTTTATGCAATAGAAAACCACCAGCAACACTACTGGCGGTTTTTATCTAGGAAAGTCTGTTCTTAACCTATTTTATTCTGTTATATTCATCTGTATAACCAGTTGAGGAGAAGGTCTCCAGTTCACCAAAGGAAAAGACATCTCCCTCCACCTTAAACTTATAAAAATCCGGCGCATTCTCAGCACCCATGGTTACAACTTTAAGGGTATCTCCATCTATTTCATAATCGAAGGGCAGTTCCATTCCATTCATGTTAAAGGTACCAGTACCATCTTCATTAAAGGTAAATTGAAAGTTTATTTCATTTTTCCAACTACCAACTAGACTAGATTCTCCTACAGGGATATCTCCTTCCTCTTCCGAACTAGTTTCTATAGGTGAATCATTTGTTTCTTTAGCTGATTTGTTGCCATCGCTACAACCCATACACATAACAACCATCACTATCACAATCAAAAATATAAGAAGTTGTGTCTTTTTCATATTTAACCACCTTACCATTCATTCATCTTTTAGTTAAAGTGTAAAGCTACATTAGATTCCCTTAAGACTATTTTGAAAAATATTCATAGGCTCTAGTACAGACAATTACAGCTGCTTCTCGCGTTGCACTACCATCCGGATCGAATTTATTGCTTCCTACACCAGTTACTATACCTGCCTTAGCACAATAATAAACTCCATCCTTTGCCCAAGATTCAATTTTATCATCGTCAGTGAATTTGGTAGCCCCTTCTGTCGAAAAATCTTCTGTTGGGTTTAAAACCTTTAAAGCCCGTAGAAGAATCGTTGCCATTTGCTCCCTAGTAACCAAATCGTTGGGGGCATACTTATTGTTTCCGATACCTGTCACAAGACCCAGATTAGCAGCCTTTAGTATTTCAGGATTATTGGTATCAACAAAGCTGGCATTCCCTACAGCTGCTGTATCTCCAGTATATTTTTCATATAGCTTAACAGCGATTTCCGCAAATTCTTCCCTGGTGATTTTACCAGCCATTTTATCCTTGATTTTTTCTGTAATAAGTCCATATACTGCTGCCTTGTTAAGCTCCTCAACAGCCCAATTAGATGCACCTTGGTAATAAGCTGGTGTTCCTATGGTTAACACATTGGAGTATGGTGAATAGACTATTGTGTCACCTGCATAAATTTCTGAATATCCATACCTCATGCGAAATTCATAGGTATTTGCTTCAATGTTTATCTCATTCATACCTCCAATGTCCTCTGGATATTGATAAAATTCTTCGAAGAGCATTCCTGACGAACCACCGGATTCAACACCCCATTCTTCCCCAGTCTTTCTCATTTGGAATAGGGTTGTTATGGATCCTTCACTATTATTTAGCTTCTTTACACTATCGGGATTCTCAGCAGTAAAGACAAAGTATGGGGCACCATAATCATCTGTCTTTAATTCAACATTTTTTAAGACAGGTGCTTCTATTGAGGTTACCTTCTCATTGAATGCATTTTTTCCATACATTACCGTTTCTGACCATGGAGAAATCAATACGATAGTTTCTTCAGTTTCACTATTAAAATAACTTAGTAGGAATCTAGCCCTGAAATAAAAGGTATTATCCTGCAAATCTGCTACATTATCTATGATAGGATCCAATTCTGTGCCATTAACTATATAAACATCGTTGGCTGAATACATTGCAGAGTCTGCTCCGGCTTCAAAATATGCTCCTTCAGTATCCCATTCAGATGTATATTGCCATGACCCATCTTCATTATATTTATAGTCAAGCTGTACACTTAGGTTACAGCTGTTAAGGCCCAATTTGTCCATCTCTCCATTTTCCACCATATCACCAAATTTTTGTATATTTTCATCGGCAGAAAACCCAATTTCAAACCATTCGATTTCACCATTTTCTGGGTAATATGGGTACACGCCAACTCCGACATTTTCAGGTGCACCAATACTAGTTGGGATATCTGCCATGGTTATAGCTCCTGCATCCACAGGATATAAGGCTAATATCATCAAAACACAAATTAAAGATGCAAAAATCCTTTTTTTCATTTATATCTCCTCCAAATTCCATAAATATTTTCTCTTTTTATACTAATGATTTACATAAATAATTATATCTTTTGAATAGTTTTAGGTTTTTGTAAAATTGCCATTTATTTTACAGAAAATTGCCTTTATGATTCTTCGTTAAATATAAAAATCACCTCAATAATTTCCTTGAGGTGATTGAATAGCATCATTTTATTTTATTCTTTACTTATGATCATATAACTCTTTTTATATCTAGATGGAGGAACACCCCTTTCCCTTTTGAAAACATTAGAAAAATGTCCGACGTTTACAAAGCCATTGAGCCTTGCTACTTCTTCTATTGAATATTTTCCCTGTTGTAACATTTCTTCAGCCTTTTGTAGCCTAATCGAACGTAAATATTCATAGGGAGTCTGGCCAGTTGCTGATTTGAACATACGAATAAAATAATAAGGACTGATGTGTATTTGCTTACAGATATCCTCTAGCTTAATGTTGGCATTGTAATAAGTCATCATATAATCCTTAGCCAAGGTAATATAGCTCCTATGGGATGATGGTGATTTATTAAGAAGGGAGCTATCAACACCACTCTCCCTAAGAATTTGAATCCCCATTTGAATACTGATACTTTGCAGCATTAATTGAGAACTGCTTCTTCGATTATCAAGTTCCCACTCAAAAGCTTCAACAAGTCTTAATATGTTGGGGCTAAATGGGTTGTCTATCCTTAAAAAAGAAGGCTTATCTTTGCCTAGTGCTTCCTTAACAATCTCCTGTAAAAACTCTTTTTTAATGCTCATGGCTATATATTCGCCAGAGGGAGTATCTTTTGTGCATCGAATTACGGTCTCGGGTGTAAATACCAGCATCCTTTTCCTACTAAATTGATATTCCTTCTTACCGATTTTCATGGGTGGTGAAGAAGTATTCAGTAATGTAAAGTGATAATCCTGTAAATAGATATCTGAATTGATTATATAGGTGGTAGGTCTAGAAATACTTATATCTGCAGTATAATGGGTTTCAGTGCTATTATAGATATCCGAGGGAATCTGATTAATAAATTGCTGAAAGCCTTTATTCATATAATGACCTCACTTACATATATTTCTTTACTGGATTATATACAATTTAGGTAAGTATGACTTCTATATAGAATAATTTTCTCCTGCTTACTTAGATTATTTTTCTCCATCCTAAGTAATGATCCCATAAATTCTCCCTGATTCTAGCAAGGCTTTATTCAATATGTATTCCAACCATTTTCATTAAGTACTTAGCATTAGTGGTGCTAGACCTGCCTCTACGAAGCTTATAATCAAAATAAATTTCATTATTGCTATAGTTCTCCGTAAAGTGATAGTTTTGGATATTCAAGTTCTGGTCTAATTCCAAATCACACAACTCAAAATCATGGGTTGAAATCAGGCCAATAATCCAGCTTTTATTTAGATTCTTTAATACACTTCTTGCTCCAATAACTCGATCCTTAGAATTGGTACCACGAAACATTTCGTCTATCAGATAAATCATCGGGATCCTTTTACTTGAATAATCGATAATCATCTTAATTCTTAATAGCTCCCCATAAAAGGTTGACACCCCACTATTCAAATCATCACTGACCCTCATGGAGGTAAATATATCCATAAGGGAGGTTTTAAGCTCTTTAGCATATACTGGCCCTCCTCCATAGGCTAAAACAAGATTAATGCCTATGGTTCGCAGAAAAGTTGTTTTCCCAGACATATTGGAGCCAGTAATAATGGATGAATTATTTCTAATATCTATGCTATTACATACACAATGATCTTTATTAAGCAAAGGGTGACCCATTGCAGCGGCATGAAAGCTTAAGCCTCCTTCATTAAATTTTGGAAAAATCCATTCATCATTTATCTGATGAATTACAGCTAAACTAGCTATGGCTTCAAACTCCCCTATAGTGTCAAATATCCTTCTAATTCCCATTCCATAGGTTTTCTTCCAGCCTTCCAATTCAAATATCCAATAGTAATCCCAAAGGAAAATGATATTTTGGACAAAATGAACAAGGGGACTATACTTTATATCAATATAGCTTGAAATTTTCTCTAATAACTTTATAACCTCTGAAGCATTGGTGTTATTAATTTTTATGCCCTCTTTTAATTGCAATAGATATTCAGACTCTACATCCTCTTCTTCTATTAATAAAAGAAGTTTTCCAAAGGCTTCTAGGCTTCTAACATAATCATGTACTGTATTCAAGATAGGTGATGTCCTTCTATAACCCACAAAAATGATCATAAGGTGGAGTACCATTAGGGTAATTGGAAAAAGGATTGGTATGGGACTTCCCGTAAAGTAAAGTACAAATGAAGTTAGCAGAATTAACGGTGATAGGTAAAAAAGCCTTTTGATCCATTTGTTTGTAAAAAGCCCCCTATTATCCTCTGCATATCTTATAAGGTCCTCTGGGTTATTGGCTACCTCATTAGAAATCAGGCCTTCACACTGGAGATTCTGACAAAATTCCAACTTATCAGCAAGCTCCTTAACGGCCTCCTGCCTTTGCTTAATTGCTTTTATTTCTTTTTGGGGCTTGGTAAAAACCCTTTGTAAATTTTGTCTTCCATAAAAGGTATTTGCTATTGAAGCCCATTGAAACAAGGACTTAGGCCCAAATATGTCTAAATCACTTGTATAGGGATGGGAGGGCTCTACAAAATCCATGCCGCAGTCTTTAAAATTTATCCAATCTCCATTAAGCCTATCTAAATACCTTTTATTGATTTCAACCATCGCCCTGGTTCTTATGAGTTCCTTCTTAGTTTTATAGTGCTTAATAATTAACAGAATAACTAATAACAGAAAAAAAACAAAGGCTAAAAAGGCATTTTTAAAGTTGGTTCTTATGTATAAGCTTATGACTACGAAAGCTCCTATGAGTATAATGGCTAATCGAAAATTAGCGATCTTATCAAAGGCCCTTTTTTTTGATTTTTCTCTTTCCTCATAATCCTGAAGCCTATTATAGAAAAATTCTTTAGTATCCATAACTTCTCCTTCCAGACATCTCAACAAAAGTTGCAAGATCTATATCTCTTCCTTTGTCTAGTATTTCATATGAATCCTATTTTAAGGATACCATTTTTTTCTATAGAAAAAAAGAAAAGCTACTTCTAAAAAGTAGCTTTCCATTACATAAAATTCCTTAGGTTTTCTTGTGCAAATTCCTTAAAGGTTCTTGGTTTTTTGCCTGTTAGATTATAAAAACCATTGGTCACTTCTTTAGCAGTACCCATTCTTGTCATAAAATAAAGAGCAACTGTTACATTAACATAATTTTTGTCTAATCCTCTATTCTTGATATAATAGCTTCGATATTTTAAATAGCCTGGTTTTTTATAGGTTATTTTTCTTCCTGTAACCTCACTAAGGATCTCAGCTACCTGATAATAATCTAAGGCCTCCGGCCCAGTTATGGTATGGGCAGTATTTTTGTACTTTTCAGGATTATTAAGTAATATAGCCGTAGCTAGGCCTATATCTGCAGCATCGATAAAGCTTGTCTTGCTCTTGCCAGCCGGTACAAAAATTTCATTCTTCTCTTTAATCTCCACTGAATGGATTCCCGATAAATTCTGCATGAAAAAACCTGGTCGAATATGGGCATAGGGTATGCTTAGTTTTTCAATATACTTTTCAATTTTGTGATGGGGAGGTATTGTATTGTTTTCAACCCCCATAAGGGATAAAAAAGAAACCAGCTTTATATTATGCTCCTTCATGGCATCAATAAATGGGTATAAATCCTCTGGCTTACCAAGATGAGGAGGTCGCATTAGAAAAACCCGATCTACATCCTTTAGGGCATCTTTAAAAGTATTCCTATCAGTAAAATCAAAGGTAACAGCCTCTACCTCATTACCAAACAATTCTTTTGCCTTATCTGAATGGGGGTCTGCTGCTACTACCTTTTCTCCAAGCTTTAAAAGTTCCTTCACAACAAAGCTACCTACGTTACCCGAAGCGCCAGTTACTAATATCTTCATCATTTAATCTCCTCCTTTAAAATTGCATTGGCTTTTTGTATCAAATTAACTAATTTATCAAAATCACGCCCCCCCATTCTCTCTTCAAGGAGTTCCATAGCCTTGAAATAATCCCTATAGGTTAAATCCAATAGCTCTAGACCTTTATCAGTTATCGATACAGTATAGCTTCTACCATCTGTAGAGGATTGTTTTTTTTCTAAATATCCTCCCCTAATTAATGAGTTGAGCATGGCAGTTACAGAAGGCTTTGTGATATGAAAGAAGCTACTGATCATTAAGGGGGTAACAGCTTCCCGTTCCTTTTGTATGTATATAAGAACTCCCATCTCACTGGACCTTATCGGTAAATCCTTTCTTGTGCTCATCTGTAAACGACAAAACATTGCCATGGCATCTGCACTGGCTACTATATTTTCCTTCATAATCAAACCTCCTTAAATATAGTTAGTTTGTTTAACTAACTATATTTTACTTTATCATTCTTTACTTGTCAACATCAAAAACCTAAAAAAGATCTTGGTTTGCTGTCCCAAGATCTCTTTCTATTTTTCCATTATACCTTTTAGCTCTCAATCATCCATCTTTCAGATGAATCTAGCTATCCTTGAATATCCCTTTTGTTATATCCATTAAAGCCAATAACCATTAGCCCTATTGCTAATATAGTCATAATTGAAACTTTGACAAAATTCATATCGTCGATTGGTATTTGTGGAATGTTTCCAAAGGACGATAGCTTAACCATAAATTCTGGCACTTGCAGCAATTTACCAAAGTATACAACGAAAAAGGAATAACCTAAATACAACCATACGACAATCGTACCTTGAGGCATATATCCAATAAATAAGACTGCCACACCTATCATCACCCATATGGCTGGTAGGTAGACCATGGCAGCATTAAACATGGTACCAAAGGATAGAGGGTCATCCAAAACTGCTGAAGCTGCCGACCACAAACCAACTACTGATAACAGCTGCACTAGAAAGCTAACTACTATCGAAATCACTAAGAAGCTTCCTAATAGCTTGGTTCTAGAAACTGATCTTGCCAGGATATGCTCTATACGATTTCTTTTTTCTTCCCCCCTTAGCTTTAAAATCATCATTAAAGCAGGTATAGTGGTTACCATTGAAATAACCGACATTAATACTGTGATAAATTGGTCAACCAGAGAAAAGCCGACCCCATAGGAAAACATCTCCCTCATCATTTCACTAGAATTGAAAAAGGCTTCAATATCCCCAAAAATGGAACCATAGGATGCGCCTAATATATACATACCAATTAGCCAAGCGATGATACTAACCCTTTGAAGCTTTATTCCTAGTCCAAGGGGGCTCTGCAAAAATCTTGATGCAGTTCTTCTTCCAGGCTTTGCTGGTAAGAACCCTGCTCCCAGGTCTCTAACTGAGTTTAGGTAAAGGGCTAGGACTGTAATTAATAGCCCCGCTCCCAGTGTTAAAAATATTGGCCCCCAATAATTGTTGACATAGGCTTCCGTTCGCAAAATCCATCCAAGGGGTGATAACCACGATAATGCTTCAATACTAACATCACCAATGGCCCTTATTAAGTAAGCAAAGCCCAAAAATCCAAATGAGAATCCAAGGGTCCCTCTGCTGGTGGAAGTAAGTTGAGCCAAAAGGAGTGTAATAGCAGTAAAAAATATACCTGTGGCCCCTAGGGCTGCTCCATATAATAGCGAGCCATTTAAATCCATACTATCAATTCCTAGAGCATATAGTCCAAAGCCAACTATAAGAGCTAAGATGATATTAACACCGAAAAAAACCACAGTGGTTGCATTTAAATTTGCTAATCTACCCACTGGTAAGGATCTAATTACTTCTATACGACCTTCCTCTTCATCTCCCCTAGTATGACGATTAGTAAGTAATATACTCATAATCGCCACAGCAAGGGCAGTGAAAAGGAGCATTTGATTAGCCATTACAGCACCCTGGGTATAATTATCTACACCATATGCCGGTCCTAGCATAGCCACCATAGCTGGGTTTTCCATAGATGCTCCAATGATCTGCCTATCCATAGGGGTAGGATATAGCTCTGAAAAGGCCGGTGGAATAATTATGGTTATGAACACCAAAGCTATAACCCATATTGGAATTCGTACTCGATCTCGTCTTAATATTAGACCAGCATATCTACCTGTGTTGTTAAATAGCGGGTTTGACATTATAAAGCACCTCCAACTCCTTTATAATGGCGCATAAATAAATCCTCCAGGGTAGGGGGCGCACTTTCAAGCTTGACAATTTCAAACTGACTAACATACTTAATAATATTACTTAGTTCTTCTGTATCTACCTGGAAGCTTAGGCCCTGAGGCTTCTCTTCAATATTATGAACTCCCTTCAGCTCCTTTAAAGCTGTGATTGGTTGTTTTGTTCTAATTAATACACTGGTTCTAGTTAGGTGTCGAAGCTGGTCTAGGGTACCCGTTTCAATAATATTTCCCTGACGTATAATACTAACCTTGTCACATAATTTCTCTACCTCAGATAATATGTGACTTGAGAGAAAGATACTTTTTCCAGCCAACTTAGCCTCCATAACACATTCCTGAAATATTCTTTCCATTAAGGGGTCCAGCCCTGAGGTTGGTTCATCTAAAATGTAAAGATCCGCATCTGATGCAAAGGCAGCAATTAATGCAACCTTTTGCCTATTACCCTTTGAATAGGTTCTGCATTTTTTCTTTGGATCCAAGTCAAATCTCTTTATAAGCTCCTCTCTACGACTTTTGTTGTTAGTGCCTCTAAGCTTTACAAATAAATCTATAACCTCTCCTCCTGTAAGGTTTGACCACAGGTTAACATCTCCAGGTACATAGGCTATTTGCTTATGAATTTCTACTGCATCCCTCCAGGCATCCTTACCTAGAATGGTTGCCTTTCCTTCAGTTGCCTTTAAAATTCCCAATAATACCCGAATGGTGGTGGTTTTACCCGCACCATTAGGACCGATAAAACCATATACCTCCCCCTTCTGCACCTCAAGATTAACTTTATCTAGAGCTGTAAACTTTCCAAACTTTTTTGTTAAATTCTCTACTTTCAAAACGGCCATTTTAAAACCCCCTTTATTTATATAAAATTTTCTTCAAGTCATCTAAGTAATCAAAAAACTCCTTCCAGTAGGGATCATAATCAACATCTACAAGGTTTTGACCCTTCAAGCTATTAACAATATCCTTTTCAATACCTTCCATAGTCCAATTAATAAGCTTAAATATTTTGTCTGGTGAAACATCCTCCCTAAATAATGATGTGTCAATATTACTAAATAGCTTTATATGGGTAAGGTTCCGCACTTCAAGCATCTTGCTCTCTAAGTTTTCATCCCATTCAACTCCCCGATTAACATATAGCGCTCCAAAAAAATTAAAGATATGAGGATGCTCTTTCATAGCTCCTAACTTAACCATTGAAGCTTTTTTAATTCTTTCAATATAGTCTCTTTCGCTATTGTCTAGTAGGCTTAGATAATCATTTATTACGGTTTTTGTACCGTAGTCTACCAAGTAGTTAAACAAATCTTTTTTACTTTTAAAGTAGTAGAAAAGCATTCCCTTCCCTATTCCTGCCTTCTTAACTATTTTATTGGTGGAAGCTTTTTCATAACCTTCTTTAGCAAGTTCCTCATAGGCTGCATTTAGTATTCTTTTTTGCTTTTCTGGTTCTAGATTTTCAAACATCTCAGTAATAACAAATCCCTCCTTTATAGCAATAGTCAATTGGACCGCTATGGTCTAATTCAACAATATCATATTTAGACCATAGTGGTCAATAATTAAAATTTCTGAATATTTCTATCATAGAAACATAAATCATTACTCCTGCAGAGAAACCTAACGCTCCAGATAAAAACTTTTTATTTGTTTGTTTTGTATAAAAGGCCAGAGCACTTCCAATTCCTGTTGATAAACCTGCAAACAATGTCAGCCCAAAGGCAAATAATAATCGATTTGTACTTATGTCCATAACTACTCTCCCTTATGGTTTTTTAATTTGCCATCCTAAGATTTAATAATTACCGCACTAATATAGAAGTTAGCCCTGCTTTACCTACTTTTCATCCTACACTAATATCTACCAAGGTCTCCTATAGATTATAACCCTATCGGTTAATATTTAAAAGCTACACTCAGTAAGAGAGTGTAGCTTTTGTATGATCTCTATTTTTCAGAAGAACTGGGAAATAGCTTAGCCAATACCTTAATAAGAAAATAGAAGATTATTAAAATAGAAAATGTAGTTCCCATACCATATAGCATGATATTCAGTCCCATTTGGAAATCAGTCATATTAAAAACCTCCTTGTGAAAGTAGGGCTATGATAACGCTACCAGCAATTATGGATCCAATTTGGCCTGCAACATTGGCACTGGCAGCTTGCATAAGGATGAAGTTATGTGGATCTTCTTCCTTAGCTAGCTTTTGAATAACCCTCGATGACATGGGAAAAGCAGAAATACCGGCTGCCCCAACCATAGGATTATATTTATCCTTTACAAAAAGATTGAGAAATTTTGCAAATAGTACTCCTCCGGCTGTATCAAATATAAAGGCAACAAGGCCCAGAAGCATTATGATACCTGTTTCAAGGGTTATAAAGTTGGCAGCATCCATGGTAGCCCCTATTGTTATTCCTAATAATAGTGTTACAAGATTTGAAAGCTCATTTTGTGCTGCATTGGATAGTCGTTGTAACACTCCAGACTCTCTGATTAGATTTCCAAACATCAGGAGCCCAATCAAGGTAACACTCATAGGTGCAATAATACCTGCTATGATAGTAACTAATATAGGAAATAAGATCCTAACTGTTTTAGATATTTGAAGGGATTTATATTTCATTTTAATCTTTCTTTCCTCTGATGATGTCAAAAGCTTAATCACCTTTGGTTGTATGATTGGTACTAAAGACATATATGAGTAGGCAGCCACCGATATAGCTCCAAATAAGCGGGGCGAAAATCTCGATGCCACAAATATAGAAGTAGGTCCATCGGCAGCACCAATTATTCCAATGGATGCAGCATCCTTTATATCAAAGCCTAGGGCTAGGGCTACCAATAGGGTTGCAAAAATACCAAACTGGGCTGCTGCACCAAAGAACAACATAGAAGGCATACTTAAAAGAGGCCCAAAATCCATCATGGCACCAATTGCAATGAAGATAAGAGCTGGAAAAAGCTCTGTCATAATACCTGCTTCCTTTAATAAACCTAAGACTCCATCAGCACTGGCTATCCCTGGAACCCCAGGTATAACAGGAATATTTGTTAGTATTGCTCCAAAGCCAATGGGAAGAAGGAGCATAGGCTCGTAGTCCTTTTTAATTGCAAGATAAATTAATATTCCGCCAATAATATACATCCCAACCTGCTGAATATTCAGGTTATAAACTCCAGCTAATAAATGATTGAACATGGGTTTCCTCCTTTGAAAGTGAAATCTTTATACTTTTATAGCTATTTCCATGGGCTAGTAGCTTTATTATCCGACAAGCTCAACATGAAATATCCACAATAGAACTTGAAGGAATAGATTTTTTCTATGAAAGAAACAAAAAAGACCTTTATTTAGGCTATAGCCTAAATAAAGGTCTTGCTTTTCCATAGGAATAATTAGCCGAGTAAATTTACATTTACCGTGATGACGACTAATTCGACAGTTAACTGCCAGCTACTCCCCTTTATTATTCATATTCATTATATGTTGAGCTCATGAAAATTACAATAACAATTTCCTAAAACTTTAAATATTTATCATAGATTTTATTCACCTTGGGTGGTTACCTGTGAGAGGCTATAGCTGGAACCCTCTACTCCTCCGCTAATAACAAGAATAGAAAACGAATAGAAAACTTATTTTATTAAAAACTTATTGGCTAATGTGTTTAATATTACAAAGGCCTCTCCATTTGTAAGGTATTGGTTTGGTCTAAAGGTACCATCTCCATATCCTTGAATAAGACCTTCGACATAAGCTATTGAAAGCTTACTTTTATCAAAGGCTTCGTTGTAATCCTTTAGGGCCTTTGAGGTTTTAGCAAGCTCTTCTTGGGAGGCATCCCTCCCTATAACAAAATTCTTTATGTGTAGAAGCTTAACCATCCCGGCAACAGCTTCTCCCCTTCTTATACATCCATCATCGGAAAGGCCAAGGGTGTAACCTGTTGCCACTTCATCATTTATATCAAAGCCTAAAGTTGTAAGAAGCAATGCATTCCAATTCTTTAAGCTGATGGGGTCATTTAAGCTTTCATAGGATTCCGCCATCCTATCAATTAAATCCAACTCTTCAGTAGTAAGCTCTACTGTATTTACATAGGATTTTATATGATGAAACCCCCAATGGTCTTGGTTGCTTCTTAAATCTTCCCTATTATTATTTATTCCCTCTGGATGTCTATATTTCTTGATAACACGATTAAGCATCGATACAGCCTCAGCATTTGTCAACTCTTCCCTTGGCCTAAATTGGGTAATTGTTCGAGAGTCCAACAAACCTTCGATATAGGCCATTTGTACTAAGGATAACTGCATATCACTGATTTCTTTAAGATCAACTAATACTTCAGTGGCCTTTGCTTCTTCCCATCCGATGCTTCCATCAAGATATTCCAAAGTTAAAAGCTTTACTAAGCCGCCAACAGCAGCTTCCCTTGTAATGGTATTTCCTTTAGCCAGATTATAGATGTACATATCCATCAGCTGAGGGTTTTTTTGTGTATCGAGCTCTAATGTCGTTTTTACCAGTATAGCCCAATTATAGGTTGCAATAGCCTCATCTAATTTCCCTTCATCAAAAACTGAATCCTTAATAATCTCTGCTTCCTCTTTTGTAAGGATCTTACTATAGGTTGTAAAAAAGTTCTTAAATTCAACAAGCTCATCAGTCACCCAATGGTCTGCTTCAACGGCATAAGTGAAGGCTATATTAGTAAAAACAAGAATACTGCACAGTAAGTATAGGATTTTTCTTCTCATATAATCATCTCCATTTAAGTTTATAACTTGAAGTTATAACATGATCACCCTTCAACTAAAAAATCTCCATCATCACCCCAAATCTCCATCATTTCATCGATGTCATCAAGGTTAAGTAGTCTTAGCTTTAGTCTTACGGTTTCTAGTACAACCATCCTCTATCCCTGCCCTTCTTTATACGATTATTTTAAGTGCTCCGAAGCTTTTTCAAAGGGATTTTCTAATCATTCAAGGCTACCCACTGCTCCATAATCTCCTCAAGCTCTTTACTTAATTCATCTCGTCTGCTATATAGACTACTTAGCTCCTCATACTGGTTTTGACATTCCGCCATGGCTAAATCAATTTCTTTAATTTCCTTTTCTAAAGCTTCAATCCGCCCTTCTGCTTTAACCCTTTTTGATTCCCGCTGTTTCTCTTCATCAATAGTCCTTGTCCTTTTGGTTTTTTCCTTTTTTTCTACAGGCTCTTGTTGGGTCTCTACAGACTGCTGATCCTTTAGATTTTTATAATAATCGTAATTTCCAGGATAGCTTTTAAAACCATAGTCTTCAATAGCGATCAGCCTTTGGCATACCTTATTAAT
This sequence comes from Alkaliphilus serpentinus, assembly GCF_009017255.1. Classification (GTDB taxonomy): domain Bacteria; phylum Bacillota; class Clostridia; order Peptostreptococcales; family Natronincolaceae; genus Alkaliphilus_D; species Alkaliphilus_D serpentinus. The sequence continues at coordinate 39,225 of NZ_WBZB01000033.1, forward strand.
AAAGTATCGATCATGGGAGATGAAGAATATCGTACCTTCAAATTCCTCAAGGGCCTCCTCAAAGGTTTCTATAGAATCAATATCTAGATGGTTGGTGGGTTCATCCAATATCAATAAGTTCACATCCTGATATAATAACTGAGCCAACTTCAGTCTAATCCTCTCCCCACCAGATAAATTCCTTACCTTTTTAAAAACACTGCTTCCATAAAACATGAATTTTGATAGGTACTCTCTAGCCTTTCCCTCTAGAATGAAGATATCCTCCCTAAAGGCTTCCAAAACCGTTAGCTCTTCATCAAGAAAGGTCAGTTTTTGTGGTAAATATGCCACCATCACATTGGCTCCTAGCTCTACCTTCCCTAAATCGGGTTTTTCTTCACCCAATAGCATCCTTAAAAAGGTGGTTTTTCCACTGCCATTGGGTCCAACCAATGCTACCCTTTCACCAAAGTTAATCATTAGGTCTGCATCCCTAAATAACTCCTTATCTTCAAAGCTTTTTGACACCTCTATGGCCTTTATGGTTTCCTTTCCCGATCTTTGGGCAGCCTTCAAATTCAGCTTCATATTCTGCTTCTCAAAAATTGGCTTATCGATTCTTTCCATTTTATCTAGCTTCTTTTGTATACTGGCAGCCCTCTTAAAAAACTTGTTATTGTCGGCTCTTTGGGCCCAATCCCTTAAGTCCTTCACAGCCTTTTCCATAGCATTTATTTGCTTCTGCTGCTCTCTAAAGTCTTCATATTGAATAAGCATCTCTTCTTCTTTTTGATTAACATAGGCCGAATAGTTTCCCTTATAGGTTTTACTCTCCATATCTTCTATTTCGATAATCTTTGTAACTACATTATCTAAAAAATATCGATCATGGGAAACGATGATGACTATGCCCTTGTATGTATTAAGGTAGTCCTCCAGCCACTCAATGGAATCCATATCAAGATGATTGGTTGGCTCATCTAGAAGCAAGATATCTGGGTTGTCTATCAAAAGCTTTCCTAATACTACCGTGGTTTTTTCTCCACCGCTTAACAGGGCGAAATCCTTTTCCAAAAAGCTTTCATCAAATTTTAGACCCTTACACACCTTACTTAATTTTTCCTCTATTTCATAACCACCCTTTACCTCAAAGAGTTGCAAGAGCTGGCTGTACTGTTTTAAGGCTTTTTCCAACAAAGCCCCTTGTAGGTTTTTCATACTATTTTCTAAATTCCTCATTTGCTTTTCTATTTCATAAGCCTCTTCAAAGGCTAAATTTAAAATATCTAGCACCTTCAACCCCTCTGGATAATCAGGTATTTGATCCAGGTAGGCTGTGGTAGCTTCTCTAGGCATGGAAATATAACCATCATCATAGCCTTTGCTCCAAGAGCCTGGGTAACAATTTAAGGTTTCTATACCGGCTATTAATTTAAGAATGGTGCTCTTTCCGCTTCCATTTACACCAACTATCCCTACCTTTTCTCCAGCATACACTTGAAAAGTTATATTTTTAAGAACAAGGGTTGTATCCATATATTTTTGCACATTATTAAATGATAACTCAAACATTTTATCTTCCTTTCTATTATGATCTTATCATGGGGCCAGATAGAAAGAGCTTGCATACTATTTAAAATAAAAAAACCATAAGAAGAAAAGATCCTCTTACAGTCTAAAAATTGTATAAAAATATAATTTACTAAAATTGTAGGAGGGATAAAACCAACATCCATAATCTGGCGTCTCCTATAGTAAGCTATACATTTTAAGTAATTATAATCTATTTTAGAAAAGTAAGTCCTTCTAAATGCCACATTTCATAAAGAGTACAACAACAAAACCTAATAAAGCTAGGTCAATTATCACTCGATATCAAATACATATTAATTTAGATTTAAATTAATATTAGCATATAGCTGGCGTCATGGCTTACTTTCCCCTTTCAGAATTTTCCTTTATTATATCACCTTAAGGAATATCTGTAAACAAATAGAGGCAAAGTTGGCTGACAACCCTTCTTTAAGATTATTATTTTACTACATTCGAAATAGCTTGTTACTTGCAGAAACTAATTCATCTAAATACTATTTATAATAGGAATCTACTAAATATACCTATTATTTAATTCTTAGCTTTATTCAAAAACTCCGGGTTAGTTCTACAATTTCATCCACTGGAAATTATAGTCTTAAACCCTATCCAAGTGCAGTTCTTAAGTTTAGAACTATGGAATTATACAGTGTAATATTCAACAAATAGCAAATACTAAAACAAAACAGAAGTTTATTAAAATCAAAGATAAGGGTGATCTAAAAATGGAATTCTTTGAAACAACCTATGATTATTTTTTAAAGACGGTTTTTGGCATTGCCAATCCCATTAAAAAATCCATAATTAAGACCCAATGTAAGGTTCATAAATTTATAAACATCCAAGCCTTAAAGATCATTAGAAATGATGGTTATGCTGATGAATACAACTTCTTTAGTAGTTACATTTTAGATATTAATGAAGGAGCCGTATGGGCTGATCAAGATTTTAAAAGCTCCAACCATTTTTATAACCCTTATAAAAAGAAGGGCCTCTATGGTAGAAGAAGTGCTATGGAGCTGGGGGTAGATTATTATTATCAATCTATAAGCCTGTGGCGAAAGGGAGAGTTTAATAAATCTTTGTTTTTCTTAGGGGCAGCCCTCCATATTATCCACGATATGACCATCCCTCAGCATGCCAACATCCGGTTATTGGATAGCCATCGTCAATATGAGACCTTTGTTAAACGTACCTATCAAACGATAAATGATTTTCGGGTAGAGAAAGGGTCTTATCTGTTAGATACCATAGATGACTACATTCGGTTTAATGCAAGAATTGCTTTGAAAATTCATAAACGCTTTAAAGATGTTGTAGATGATGAGCTCCGTTATTACCGAGTGACTAAGTGTACCCTCCCATTGGCCAAAAAGACTACAGCAGGGGCAATGATTATGTTTTACAGAGACATAATTAAATCATCTATTTATACCAATCGCAATTTCCATTAAGGCAAAAGATATACCCATTTCCACCCTGTAATTAATTCCCAGGGGCCTCTTTACTAGTTGAACAGAACTCATTGAATTAAACAAGGAGTGTATAAGTACACTCCTTCTCTGTGAAACAAAAATCCTTTCATCAGATCTATCTTTCCTATCTATATTGCGCTTATATATGGTCAGCTTCATTATTTTTACTATGGTTTAAGGACATTATCAGCATAACTATTGCAAGGGGTAAAATGACATAATTGGCTATTGCTCCTGGTGGTGTATGGCTATATATAGGGGTTTTAACACTGCCTATATACATTCTTCCCAGAGTTTCTAATAACAACAGTATGTACATCAAAGGTATGAGGTTTTTGTATCTAAATGCTACAAGCAGCTGTATTATGGCATATAAAACCTGAGATAAACCCCATAGGCCAAAGGCAAAAATAATGTTTTCCATACCAGAGGATAAATCTAGGCTTGCAATACTACCTGCTCCTCCATCCGATGCAAATAAATGAATACAGCTTCTAATAAAGCTGATTAGACTTAATAATACAAATATCCAGCAAGGGATTTTCATGCCTTTATAATCATTGCTGGCAGCTTTAGGGAATATTTTGCCTAAAATATCTTTCATCTTCATCTCTCCTATAATATTAAAAATCTCATAAGAATATTATAGCAGAAAGGTAATAACAAATTAAGCTATCAACAGATGCATCTCTACTATTATCTTTAAGGCCTTATTTTAAAAATTTTTAAAGATTATTTTTACTAAAATATTGGACTATGCTTTCTCCAATAAGCCTTGCAATTTCCTTTTGATGATCATCTTCTAATAATAATTTTCTATCATAATCATTGGAAATATATCCCGTTTCTACTATTACCCCTGGTGCTTTAGTGTTGCGAAGAATATAATAGTTTCCCGGGACAGCTTTCTCTGAATTTTTTATTCCCAACTCCTTATATGATGAAAGGTTGTTCAAATTAGTTTGAAGGTATTCAGCTAAAGCCTTACTATTGTCGCTACTCCCATGGTAAAAAACCAGTGGTCCAAGCTTATTTTGATTTCTGATATAATTCACATGGATGCTAATGAATATATCGGCATTGCTTTCATTAATGATTTTAACCCTTGCATTGAGATCTTCACGATGCCGACTACCATTTCTGATATGATCATCTAAGGAATCATCAATTTCCCGGGTCATAATTGCGATTGCTCCTCTATTGATTAATTCCTCCTTTAGCTTGATGCTAATGGCTAGGTTTATATCCTTTTCTAAAATAATATCACCATAATGGGTGCCTCCATCTATTCCCCCATGTCCTGCATCTATAGCGATTATTTTTCCAAATAGGGTTTCATTCTGGATTTTCATTACTTTAAGGGTAATGGAATGTGTAAATAGGGCCATGGCAGTAATTATAAGGATTATCCCAATAATCAGAAGAGCTTTTCTGCTAATAAGAAGTAATATAGTAGGTCTTTTCATTTAACCACCTCAATTATCATATTATCTAAGTAAATTGATAATAAATCCTATGCTATTGTTATATTTATGCTGTGGAAACTACTATAGAACTACTAGTAAAACATTGAGATTCTAACATAAACAGAACAAAAGAATTTCATGCGTTAATTTTCTATGGTTAAAATGCTTTTGTTTTCCAGAGAACCCATGCGTTCTCTAGGA
>NZ_WBZB01000034.1 GCF_009017255.1 Alkaliphilus serpentinus
AAGTTAATTTTACAATTGAGGAAATATACATTATAACTAATATATTTACATAAGAAGTGTTTACAACCATAAAAAATTACTGTATAATCAATATTAAAATTCAGGTTACTATGATATACTTCGCATTAATACGAACGTTATAACTATAATTAGAATAAATATTCGCAATAAGGAGGGAGTTTATGAAAAAGGAAATTGATGCATTACTTTCTGAAGCCATGCTATACTCACTACCCACATGGACCCACAACAAAGACCACCTAACAAAGATTTTAAAGGCCCATCCATCAATTAAATTTGTATCTCTTGTAGGGGTGGATTTGGGAGGTAATAATACCGATGAAAAGATCCCTATTTCTCTTTTTTTAGAGGATGTTGAGGAGTTTTTAAAAGTTGGAGTCCAGACAGATGGATCCAGCGTTGTCCTTCATGAGATCGCCACTTTAAACAATGCAAAGGTAGATATAATACCCGATGTAGATGTAAACTGGTTTGTCGATTACAATTATGATTACATAGATGAAGAGACGGGATACCCAATTGGTACATTGCGAATTCCATCTTTTTTAGAGCATAATAATAGATTTGTCGATTCTAGAGGAGTTTTAAAAAGAACAGTTGAACATTTTCAGAAGTGTGTTATGTCTCTTTTGCATAAGCATCCCCACTTGTTGGAGGAACTAGGAATATCCTCAAAGGATGATATAGAAGAGGTTTCATTAACAGCGGCAACAGAGCTGGAGTTTTGGGTGAAAACCCCTGAAGATCATGCTGACGAGGAAAAGCTATCCACTTCTCAAATCCTTAAAGAGCAATATTGGAAAAGAACTAAGGGCTCTGTGCGTACAGCCCTTGAAGAAACCATGCTATTGCTAGAAAAATACGGTTTTGAACCAGAAATGGGTCATAAGGAGGTTGGGGGTGTTACCGCCAAAATAGCCGGTACTGGTAAACTTAATCATGTTATGGAACAGCTGGAGATCGATTGGAAATATAGTACAGCCCTCCAGGCAGCAGATAATGAGCTTTTTATAAGGGAGTTTATAGAAGAAACCTTCGAGCGACATGGTCTAGAGGTTACATTTAGAGCAAAACCCATTGAAGGGGTGGCTGGTAGTGGTAAGCATACCCACATGGGGGCTAGTATAAAGCTAAAGAATGGAAAGGTTAAGAATCTATTTGCCCCACTAAATATGAAGGCTGACTATGTAAACTCGATAGGATGGGGAGCTTTAATGGGGCTACTAAAAAATTATGAAATCATTAATCCCTTTGTAACAGCAACCAACGATGCCTTTAACCGATTAAAGCCTGGGTTTGAAGCTCCAGTGTGTATTGTTGCTTCGGTGGGACATACATCAGAATCTCCTTCGAGAAATAGAACGGTATTAGTAGGTTTAGTGAGGGATATTAAAAATCCCCTTGCAACAAGATATGAGCTTAGGGCACCAAATCCCCATTCAAATACTTACCTTTATGTAAGTGCATCTTATCTAGCTATGCTGGAGGGTATTGAATATGCCACAAGCCAAAAACTCACCAGCAAAGAACTAGAGGTAGAGTTCTCTAAGACAGCAGGTGAAGAGAAAGGATACCTTGAAAGGGATAGGTGCTATAGAAGTGAAGAGGATGTATTTGAAGATTATACGGAGGAAGAAAGAAATACACTTTTCGGAAGGCCCCCAGCAACAGTCTGGGAGAACTTAATTGCCTTTGACAATTACCCTGAAAAAATGAAGATTTTATATAATGGAGATGTTTTTGATAGCTCATTAGTCCATTCCTATAAAATTGCTACCCTAAGCCAATGGATAACAGAGCTTACAGGTAGAATTATCCCCTATGACATGAGGATTGTAAGGAACTGCAAAAAGCTTCATGAAGAGGATGTAGTAACAGATATAGATGTGGTAAATTGGGAAAAAATTAATGCCTTAAGAACTTACTTAATGAAGGATAGCTTAACCTGTAAGTCCTTGTTTACTAGAATAAGGGACGCATTGGAGGCGAAGGATTACGGATTGGCATCCAGTCTTCAAATTGAAATGGCTAATAAAATCCTACAGCTAAAGGCTTCTTATATTGTTTATAGAAGAAACATATTACTTGAAATAAATGGATTATACTTCTAAATAATTGTTAATAATCTAAGGATGTTAAAGCCTTAGATTTTTTTTTACCATAATAAAGGAAAATTTTAAGATGAATCGAATATTCTAGAATGTAGGAAATGTTGTTTTGCACCTATAGGCTTGGGTATAATTGCCATAGGATCAATTTTAATTAGAAATAATTAATAAAGGAGTGAGGTCATGAATTTAAGAAATATTCAAAGTCGAGTAGAACACTTAAAAGAAATGTTAGATCCTCAAAAAAGAAAACGTGAAAAGGCCGTAGAAAGGAAAAAGGGACTTGTAAAGGGTTTGGCTCTTGGCACTTTTATTGGAGGTCTTGTTGGTGTATTCTATGCACCAGATAAGGGGGAAAATACCAGAAAAAGAGCAAAGGAAGAACTTGAAAAGGCTAAGGAAGTTATTCAAAACAACATCGTAGAAGGAAAAGAAAAATTTGGGGACTTTTATGATGAAAAAAAGGATGTTATCGGTGAAAAAATGGTGATATTAAAGGAAAAGATGAAGGCAAGGGAAAATGCAGCAATTACCGATGATATATCAGAGGACGATTTTGATAGAGAGTAATTTACAAAAGAAGAATTAAAAGGCGGTGACTTATGTATATTAATTTATATGATTTAATGGTAGTAATTCTAGTTATATTAGGGATAGCGGCTTTAGCAGCTTTAACAATGGCTCTATTAAAGCTAAATGGAATTCTAAAGAAAACAAAGGAAATCCTTGATAAAAATGAAAAAAACATCGATGACTCTATAGCTGAAATTCCTAAGGTTCTACATAATGTAGAAGAAATAACCTTCAATGTTAACAAAGAAATGAAGTATGTTGAGGGAACCTTGAAGAGTATAGAAGAGACAGTAGGATATGCAGCTTCTACAGCTCAGATGGTTACAGAAGATATTGTAGAGCCTATAGGAGAGGTTCTGCAGCTGTTAAATATTCTTAGGGGGTTGTTTTCAAGTAGTAGGAAAAAAGGATGGTTTAAATAAAAATAGTGAAGTCATAATGGCTTCACTATTTTTTTGTGTGAAAATATATTTATGCAACTAAGATTAGCCCTGTAGGGGTTTATTTTTGTAAAACTTTATAGGAATATGTTCTATTACCCGGGAAATACAAAGCCTTTAGACACTTAAAGACATAATTGTCAAAATATGAAAAAAATTGTATGGGAATGCAGGACTCTATATTTTTTTAACGAATTATAGTAATAGGTTTTAGATATTTTTGTGAATCATATTTTTACCGAATTATTCAAACATTTCATGAAGAATTAAGTATATATTAGTAGATTAACTACTGTTTTGGGAGGACGACGGTATTATGGGGGATAAAATCCATAATGAAAAGGACTTTACACCTATTATAGAGATGATAGTGATTTTTCTATTATCTTCAGTACTCTTTTTTATTAATACAAAAAATGGGATGATGTTTTTTTCAATAATTGAGTTTTTTGGAGTTTTTATTAGCTTTATGATTCTATTCATTGTACTAAATACCTATATTATTAATTTAGAGGATTACATCTTGTTTTTGGGTATTTCCTATGGTATTACGGGTATCATCAGACTCATTTATTTACTTACCTATGTAGGCATAGTTGAGAACAATCAGATACTAAACATTTATCCAATAAGGGCATTGGAGAGTTTGCTTGTAGCATTAGGGTTTTTATTAACCCTTTTGATTCTGAATAAAAATATTAAACTGAGAATTGCAATTATGATTTATTTTGTTACTTCATTTCTCTGCATAGGACAGATCATAATCCCTAGCAGTATAGAGGGTATAAACTATGATACCATCCGACTCATATTATATGTATTCAGCTTAATCATAACAGCAATTAATTTAGCTGTATATCTTAATTGTAAGAAAATGTTTCATAAGAACACCTTTGTTTATATCTTAAGCTTTCTCCTTTCAAGATTAGTATCTGAAATGCTTTTTATCGTATCGGTGAGGATGAATGCATGTTATATATTGGCTCATATTCTAGAACTTGTATCATATTACATGATTTATAAGGGGATTGTAGAAACAAGTCTAAGAAGACCCTACAGACTTCTATTCTTTAGATTAAACGAGATGGTAGATGAATTGAGGAAGGAAATTGAAATAAGAAGACGCTCTGAAAAAAACCTTAAGAAAAGTCAAGAGCGATATCGAAAGTTAGTTGAGCTTTTGCCAGATCCTGTTTATGTTCATGATGAAGACAAATTTTATTATTGTAATGAAAAAGGGGCTGAGTTATTGGGAATAGCTAAGCCTGAGGGAATTATCGGCAAAAAATTAGCAGAATTTATACCCCCTAAAAGCTATGAATCGGCTATAGAGGATATTATGAGGATTTTGAGTAACAAAACCAACCACATCCCTACAAAAAAGTATAAGATTGTTAATATAGCGGGTACAGAGGTTGATGTGGAGGTAACTTCTGTATCTTTCCCTGATGATAATCACCCCTTGGTATTAAGTGTACTCCGGGATATCCGAGATAAAAAACAAAGGGAGGTTCTTGAGGAGCAAATAAAAGTGGAAAAGGAGCTTCTTAAAGAAGCAATCGAATATGATAGAATCAAAACAGAGTTTTTTGCGAACCTATCCCATGAATTAAAAACACCCATTAATCTAATATATAGCACTCTCCAGCTTATGGAGATGGATTTGATTAACTCACAAAATAACGAAAAGATGAGAAAGCGGATGGGAGTATTAAGGCAGAATTGTAATAGAATCATTAAACAGGTGGACAATTTAATTGACATAACAAAATTAGATGCCAACTACTATGAGCTTAAGTTTGTTAAGGGGGATATTGTAGAGGTGGTTGAAGGAATAACGGAATCTGTTGGTAATCTAATTCAAAGTAGAAATATACAGTTAACCTTTGAAACCAGTATCGAAAGAAGAGTAATGGTCTTTGACCCTAATGCATTAGAAAGAATTATGCTAAATCTTCTATCAAATGCTGTTAAGTTTACAAACTGTGGAGATCGAATATATGTTTCAATGATGGAGGTTGAGAATCGAATTTCTATAATTGTTGGAGATACAGGAATAGGTATTCCTGAAGACAGGCTAATGACAATATTTGAACGTTTTAATCAAATAGATAAATCCTTGACTCGAAACCATGAGGGTAGTGGATTAGGACTTACAATTGCTAAATCCTTAGTGGAGCTCCACGGAGGAAGCTTGAAGGTTAAGAGTACATATGGAAAGGGAACTGAATTTATAGTTGAATTACCTACTGATGGAACTGTAAAGGATGAGGAAACTCAAATGGAGATGTTTAGTAGGAATATTGATAAAATAAAGATCGAGTTTTCGGATATCTACTCAGTAAAAATGAAATAAAAAACCACATCTAGTGTGGTTTTTTTTATTATGGGCCAACAGCAATCTTTGATAGTCTTGATGAGAGGTGTGTTTACTTCTCAATTAGTATTTTATCTTCAACTTCTATCTTTTCTAGGGCCTTCATTGCTGGACCCTCCACTACTTCTCCATCAAAGGAGAATCTTGATCCATGACAAGGACAATCCCAGGTTCTATCTCCGCTATTCCATTTAACTTCGCAACCTAAATGGGTACAGGTACTATCAACTACATGAAGATGACCTTCAGAATCTCTATAACCTCCGGCCTTACGGCCATTTACAGTTACAACTCCACCTTCATCCTTTCTAAGATTCTTAGGTTCCTTTGTGATAATACTAAGTTTACCAGAAACAAACTCTATTCCTACATCAGTATTTTGAATTATGAAATTCTTTATGCTGGGATCAGCAATGAATCTTGTAGGCTTAAACAAATATGCAAATGGATTTTCCTTCTCTAAAATAGCATCAGCAATTATTAGAGCAGCAGACGTAGAATTGGTCATTCCCCACTTTCTATAACCCGTAGCAATATAAATATTCTTCTTCTCATTAGTAATTTCACCAATATAGGGTATTTTGTCTATGGTAGTAAGGTCTTGGGCAGACCACATATTTAAAACCTTTTCTATACCAAAGATTTTTTCACCAAAATCCCTTAGAGCTTCATAGTTAGCATGGGTATTACTATCCTTTCCAGTTTTATGATTTTCTCCAGCCACTAAAACCAATCTTTCGCCATTACCATTTTCCACAAATCTAAGGGAACGTGTGGGGTCTTCAGCATTTATATACATGCCTCCAGGAAAATGGGATCTTGGCTTAATAGCCACTATATAAGATCTCTCAGCATGCATCCTGGCGTAGTAATGACCATAGCCGTCGAAGAAGGGATAATGGCTACTGCATATAATATGCTTACAATCTACTGCATGGCCATTCTTAGTTCTAATTCTTAAGCTATTGTCCTTTTCAATATCCTTAGCGGTGGTTTCTTCAAAAATCATCCCCCCTTTGTTAACAAAGTCATCCACCAAGTGGTTTAGATATTTGAGGGGATGGAACTGATATTGATTTTTCATCACCACCGCAGCCTTCAGATCCACTGGAATAGGCAAATCTTCTATATAGGCTCCTTCTATTCCCAGCTTTTGATAAGCTTCATACTCCTTGGATATTTTGTTTATATATTTGTCCGAATTGGTATAGACTATGGCATCCTCTTGAGTTAAGCCACACTTAATATCATTTTTATTGATCATATCTGTAATGAAATTCATGGCCTTAAGATTGGCTTCATAATATAATTTAGCTCCCTCTTGACCAATATGGGAGATTAGCTCATCATATATTAATGCGTGCTGCTGTGTAATTTTAGCTGTGGTGTGGCCAGTAGTGCCATTTAGTATTTTTCCAGATTCTAATATTGCAACCTTTAATCCTGCCTGAACTAATAAATACCCTGCTGTGATCCCGGTCATACCTCCACCAGCAATAGCAACATCCACTTTAATATCTTTATTAAGGGGTTTAAAGGCTGGTAGCTTAACTGATGTCCACCAATAGGGCTCTGGAAAATCAGGTAATCTTAATCTTGTAGCTTCTTCCATAATGGAATTCCTCCTAAATCCAAATTATCAATTATTAGAATTCCCTTTTGAAGAAATTAAATACATAAAAAACACCTGCTAAAACAGGTGTTTAATCTATTGTCTCCACTTTAAGAAGCGGTTCTCTAAAAATACAATCAGTTGATACATAAGGGCTGTAGCTATTGCTAAAATGATAACACCAGCCATTACGATGTCGAGTCTAAATACTTGACCACCATATACAATTAGATAGCCAAGACCTGCCTTAGAAACTAAGAACTCTCCAACGATAACACCAACCCAAGTCATACCAATATTAATCTTCATGGTATTGATCATTGTGGGAATACTGGCTGGGAATATAACCTTCTGTAGAATTTGTAGTTTACTGGCCCCAAAGGTTTTCAGCATCTTTATTTTTTCTTCGTCCACCTCTTTAAATCCACTATAGGTGGAAAGGATGGTAACCACTAAGGATATGGTTAGGGCAGTGACAATGATTCCACTCATTCCAGCTCCTGCCCAAATAATGATTATAGGGCCTAGGGCAATCTTTGGTAGTGCGTTCAGTACAACTAGATATGGATCAAAAACCTTTGCAAAAAAGTCTGACCACCAAAGGAGAATTGCAAGGAAGGTTCCTAAAACCGTTCCTATGGCGAAGCCCATTAAGGCTTCAAAAACTGAAATGGCCGTATGTTTGAATATTGAGCCATCCCTAGATAGATTGACGATTAACCTTACGATAGAGGAAGGCTTGCTGGTGAAAAAGGCATCTATCCACTTATTGGTGGCTGCTATTTCCCATAATAGTATAAATAAAATTAAAAAGCCCACCTGACACAATTTAACCATCAGCTTATGCTTTTTAACTGCCTTCAGATAAGCTACATGTCCCTTAGAATAATCAACCGTAGCAGTGGTTTTTTTATTGAACATAAACATCCAGCTCCTTCCATATTCTATTAAAGTAATGCCTAAACTCAGGAGCCTCTCTACATTTAATTGGGTTTGCTTCTCCTTCGCAGGTAAGCTGGATATCATGAATATTCTTAATGGTTGCTGGTCTATTACTTAAAACAATCACTCTATTGGACATGGAAATTGCTTCGGCGATATCATGAGTTACCATAATGGCTGTTTTCTTTTCCTTACGAATAATCTCTGCAATATCATCACTTACAGCTAAACGGCTTTGATAATCTAAAGCGGAAAAGGGCTCATCCAATAATAATAGCTCTGGCTCAATTGCTAGGGTACGGATAAGGGCAACCCTCTGCCGCATACCACCAGAAAGCTGATTTGGATAATGATTTTTAAATTCCTTTAAGCCATAGGTGTCTAAAAGCTTGTGAACCCGATGAATGTTTTCTTCATTTAATTTTTTTTGTATCTCCAGGCCGATTAGCACATTCTCTAATATACTACGCCATCTAAATAGATGATCGCTTTGAAACATATAACCTACTGACTTATTGGTACCTTCAACTACCTTTCTATGAATTAATACCTCTCCAGATGTAGGCTTTAAAAGGCCTGAAATGATCGATAGGATAGTAGATTTACCACAACCGCTGGGTCCCACTATAGCCATAATTTCCCCCTTATTTACATCAAAGGAGAGATGGTCTAGGGCTTCGGTTTCTCCATCTAGTGTATGATAGTTCATGGATATATTTTTAATCTCAACAAACTTTTCAGTTAGCATAAGGTCCCCCCTTATTTAAGTAGTTTCCAATAAAATACTATGTTATATCTTATGATTCTACCTAGATTCTGTTACTTCCATTGAGGAATAAGGGGAGGAAGTAAGAGGAAGATAATAAATTCTTTCACCCATAATAGCATCTCCAATATCCTTTTATAACTTAATAATACCCCAATTTCCATCAACCAAAATGATTTCAATCACATTGTAAAGTTTTTTGCTATTATTTTACTCTAATGTATAAGAAAAGCTTACTCATAAAGGGTGTCTTTAGATTTATAGCTATACAAAATAGCCCCAATAATAATGAGAATTGCACCGGTGATGGCAGTTGGCTTAATCTCAATATCTAAAATTAGAATATCAATTATTAAGGAGCTAATAAACTGACCACAAAGGAGTAGTATGGTGGAGGTAACCACTGAGGTTTTAGAAAAGGAATAATTCGATAGAATTACAAAGGTAGAGCCGATGATTCCCCCCATTAGAGCATATAGAGGAATGTTTTCATAGCTTTGAAATTTTTGAACTCCTGTTACAATTACCATTAGATAAATGATAGAGCTGCCAATTGTCCCTGTTAGATGATTCATTAAATTAGATCCATAAATACCAATGGAGTTGCCAAGCATCATATTCAAAGATCTTATAATGATAAATAATCCCCCCATTATTGCTGCAAGTATGATTGCCAATATTGCCATAGTATGATCCTCCTAAATAGAAATTAAAATAATTCCTAGAATAATAATGATGATTCCGCTAATTTTTCTATAACCAAGGGTAACCCTTTTAAATCCGAAAAGGCCCTTAGTATCAACTATTACCGATAATAAAAATTGTCCTGCCACCATAGAAATGGAAGTGATAAAAACCCCTACCGTGCCCATACTAAAGGCAGAAATAATTAGGATTAATGAGCCAATAAAGCCACCTATAAAAAGCTTTTTATCCTCTAAGAAGGTGCTTTTCCATAGGTTGAATTTACTACGATCGAAGATCAGGTACAGTATAAAGGCTGGTATAAGGCCTATTATATGAACCATAAGGCCTGCTAAATATAAGTTGGTGTATTGGGCCAGCATTCCATTAATTAGAACAATTCCGCTATTCATTAACCCCATAAACAAAAGAAGGATTAAGAGTCCATTGAAATTTTTACTCATAAATATTATCACCTGCCAATTCCCTTAATTTTGAAAAATCTAAAACAGTGAGTTTTTTCTTTTCATTTTTAACGATCCCTGCATTCTCAAAGGCTTTAATTACCCTCGCCAAATGTCTATAGCTACAACCTAAAAGACTTGCCATTTCCCCTAGATTGTTGGTCTTAATTTCTTTCACTCTACTATCATACTCATCACTGGTTATAGATAATAAGTAGCTGGCTAGCCTGTTTTCCAATGGAAAAAGAAGATTGATTGAGCTGGCGTTGGAAATTGTGTAGAGCTTATAGCTAAGGTTCTTTATGATAAACCTTAAAAAAACCGGGTCATCAAAGGCATATTTGTGGAGGTGCTCTAATCTAATACCAATAAGATGGGAATTATCCGATGAATCTACATAGCACTTTACTAGGCGTTCATCCAGGAGCTCTACATCTCCAAGAATGCTAAGGGGTTTATTAAACCTCAAGAGAACAGATTTTCCATTATCGGCCATTGCATAAACCTTTAATTTTCCCTTTACATGAAAATAGAAGTATGGCATTTCATCCATAGGCTTACAAATGCTTTGGCCCCGTTGAAACTCAAATAACTCCATGTACTGAAGCATATCTGAAGTAAAAACCGATTGTATATTATATTTTTCTAAATATGTACTTAATAATTGAGGATTGTTGATTTTTTTCATGTTGTTTCACCCCTTACATGTAGTATAGCTTACATAGAGAATAAAAAATAGGACATATGTCTGATAATTATAGGATTGAATAAATGACTATTGCTGTGATGAAGATTTAGTGGAGTATTATAGAAGCTTTGTCTGTTTAAATCCGCAGGAATGATTGTTATAAATTACAATAAGTAAAAAGGCAAATATTATAAAAGTCAGGATGCCGACAACATCCTGACTTTGTATTTTAATAAGAAAACTCTCTGCTTTTGATCTTTTATTGCTTTTCAACGACTATATTGGTAGCTTCTAAATCTACAGCTTCCTGTGGGGCTTTAATAAATAGGGTTAGTATAGCTCCACAGGCACTTAGTGCTCCTGAGATCACATAGCTTAATCCATAGGTGCCAGTTACATCTCTTACAATGCCACCAATAAGGGGACCGAATACTCCACCTATACCCCAAGCTGTTATAACCAATCCATAATTCACACCAAAGTTTTTAAGGCCATAAAAGTCAGCCGTTACAGATGGGAAGATGGTAAGCATTCCTCCAAAGGTAAAGCCTACAATGGCAATGCCGGTCATTAAGCTTATAGGGGTATTTAAGCTTGGGAAGAATACGTAGGCTGTAACCTGAAGTAAGAACATAAAGAATAAGGTCTTCATACGCCCAAGCTTATCTGAAATAATTCCGCAGCCGATTCGACCAGAAAAATTAAAAAAGGCATATAGGGCTATTAACATATAGGCATTTTTCATGCCGGCCTGTTCCAATCCAATCTTTGCCAATTGACCTATGATTAGTAATCCAGCAAAGGTACCAAAACAAAACATCGTCCAAAGGATATAAAATTGCCTTGTCTTAATTACCTCTCTCCAGTTATAATCAATTTTGTTGCTTTTAGAAGCTACACTAGGCTTCTCCTTTAAATCCTGTATATCTGAAGGAACATAATCCTTTGGGGGATTTTTAATGAGCTGAGCCAGTAGCATAATTAATACAAAAAATCCGCCTCCAAGTATGAAAAATGTGGTTCTTAGATCATAGGTTGAAAGAAGCTTTGTAGTAAGGGGGGCGATGTAAACAGGTGCCAGACCAAAACCGCTGACAACAATTCCAGAAATAACTCCCCTTTTTTTAGGACTAAACCACTTTACTGCAGCTGGTGTTGGAGCAGCATAGCCTATCCCCATTCCAGCACCAAAAACAACCCCATAAAAAACGGTTAATCCAATAATTGTTAAGAATAGCCCTGAGAAGATAAAACCAATTCCAGCCAATACAGCAGAGGCCATAATAATAGGCCTTGGTCCCAGTTTATCTTGAAGTCTTCCCCCAGGAACCATAGAAAGGGCAAAAAGGGCACAAGCAACCATGTAGGGTATTTGGGTCATGGTGGCCTTCCAGCCCAACTGATCTATTAAGGCTGCTGAAATAACTCCCCATGCATACAATACACCCAACATTAAATTTACACCTAAACCAGCCAATGTTACTACCCAACCTCGATTAAAATCCTTAGTCATGAATTCACCTCAATTTTTATTTTTAATGCTACCCTAAATATCATAACAGAATAAGGGTTATTTAAAAACAGTTTTTTTATAAAAATGCAGATTAAAACATAATTAAACAAATACCTAAAAATGGTAATTAAATATTTTCTTTTTGAAGCTTACCTTCATAGTATATATTAAGAGGGATTACTAGGAGGTGTAAGAATGGATAATTGTGTAGAGGTGCAAATTTTAGGCTATGACTTCAATGGCAAACCAGTAGCTAAAAAGGGTGATTTGTTTACCTGCTGCTGTGTACAATGTAGGAATTGCGGAAAAATCCTATCAGCTGATGGTGGACCAAAGAAAATATACTGTGAAGACTGTGCCAAACAGGAAGGGATTATAAAGGAGTAAAGATGAGAGAATGGATACTTATATAAAAACACTGTAATTAAACAGTGTTTTTTCATTGTATATTGAAAACCCCCGGTTCGACCGGGGGTTCCAAAAAGCTTTAGCTATGAGCAAGTTTTTTTTACCTCCTTTTGATAAAATTAAATTGGTTCGCCAACCAAAACTAATTAATCAAAAGGAGGATCCGAAATGGATAGAAACAGTTTATCACATACTAGCTGGAATTGTAAATATCACATAGTCTTTGCACCTAAATACAGAAGACAAGCGATATACGGCAAAATAAAAAAAGATATAGGAAATATACTTAGGAAATTATGTAGCCAAAAGGGAATAGAAATTCTTGAAGCCACAGCCTGTAAAGATCATGTTCACTTAGTGCTAGCAATACCACCCAAATACAGTATATCTAGTATAATGGGTTACTTGAAAGGAAAAAGTTCATTAATGGTATTTGATCGTCATGCAAACCTAAAATATAAGTATGGAAATAGGCATTTCTGGTGTAGAGGTTACTATGTTGACACTGTTGGCCGCAACGAGAAAAAAATAAGAGAATATGTGAAAAATCAACTACAAGAAGATATAGCAAATGATCAACTAAGTTTAATGGAATACGTAGATCCATTCACAGGAGAGAAGAATAAGAAGGAAAAAAAATAAAAAAGCTGCTTTAGCAGCAGCTTGTGAGCGTAAGCAAATGGCGGACCTTTCAATGAGCCTTAAGGCTCAAGCGTGTAACATGCCCTTATAGGGCTGAACAAACTACCCGCTAAGCGGGTAGTTTTGATTTTTTTAGTTAATAATTGACAAAATATAGCAAAATATGTACAATTAAGTAAAGAAAATTTGCTGCAGCTCATATTTCTTTTAATTAATTTAAACTTTAGAAAAGGGGGAATTAGATGCCTGTGATTAAAGCTAAAAGCTATAGCGCCTCAGTTTATAGTAGAAATAGCAGCAGAGTAGCCACACCAACAGCTAAAGTTAATAGTAAAGTTAGTGCAACAACGACTAAAAGTACTGCTTCAAGAATAGTTGAAAGTACTGCAAAAGCCATTGGGGGCACAGCTTCAACTATCAAACAAACAACAGATAGTGTAAGTAAAGCTGCTACCAAAACAATTAATACTGTAAAGCAGGAGGCTACTACAGCATATAACAGTGCTGTAAACACAGTAAAACACACAGTTGATAAAGTTACAGCTCAGACTACAGATATAGCAAACAGAGCATATGAAAGAACAAATGAAGTTGTTTCTCAAGTATATGATAGCACTGTTAATACTATTAAACGTGTAGCTGATAATTTTACTGAACGAACTGTAGATATAGCAAGTAGAGCACATGATAGAACAAATGAAGTTGTTTCTCAAGTGCAAAGTGGTATGAATGATGTAATCGCTATGTCAGCAAATACCATCGGCCATACTCTTTATCAAAAGCCTATAGAAATAGACCTCTATTTTTCAAAAGTCACTGTTTCATCATCAGTTACCAGTGGTAATGGAAATATTATGGTAAACACTAGCCTAGGAAACAATATTGGGACTATTGAAACAGATTTAGGTGTTTCATCACAAAATGGAGGATTGAATGTTGAGGCTACAGGAAATTCGAAGGAATTGAAAGTAGGATTATCTAATAAAACTAATATTCATGGACAAATCAGCGTTGGTGCAGAGCTTACGAGTGATGGTAAGGCTAGCATAAACCTTGCAAATTCAAATGAATATTATGCCACGAATCTATCCTTTGGACAAAGGGGGAATAGTATAATTGCACCCCTTATGCCAAAACACCATAGTCTAAGTCTTAGCTTAACTACTAACCCTACAGACTATAATAATACTTCTTCTACAATTTCCTTTGAGGTGGAAACCAATGTTGACAGATTAGCTTTGACAGGTGCCCTAATAGGGGGTGCAATGGTAGTATCTAAGCTAGCAGCATCTGCATTGGGTCAAGGGTTACTTGCAGGAGGGTCAATACTAGCTGGGTCGGGAGGAATAGCAGTAGCAGCAGAGGAAGAAACCCAACCTGCTCCTATCCCTAAACCAAGTCCAAAACCTATGCAACCTCTAGCTTCAATAAACAGTGGCAATCAAATCCTTTCTGCCTATTAACCTACATAATATCACAAAACCAGAGTCTGAGTTCAGACTCTGGTTACCCATAAGAGAAGGAGAGAAATAGATGTTAAAGGTACTTAAATATACAGTATTAACAGCTTTTATATTAGTTGTTGTATTTATAGTTTCAATATTTATAGATGTATTTACCACCGATACCCCTGTGGAGGGATTTGAACTGTCCACCTTAAAGAAAAGGGTTGTTTTAAATGAGCATTCCATAGAAGATACCTTAGAAATTGCAAAAGATTATTTTAATAACAATGAGATAAAGAAATCATACATTACCTATCTACACATCCTTGAAAGGGATCCTAATAATGTAGATGCCTATATTGGAATTTCTTGGTTATATGAGAGAATTGATAATTATCCTGAAGCAGAAAAACATATTTTAGAGGCAGAGAAAAGGATTAATAGCGAGACATCCCCCGAAACCTTGATTGAATTATACTTTACTGCAGGACAACTTTATGGAAGTTATAGTAAATATCATGGAAATATGTACTTGGATAAAGAAAGAGATTATTATTACGAAGCCCTCATTGTTAAAGGTTTAGATAATGAATTGATTAATGCATATTACAGCCATATCTACTATAGATTAGGTATTACTTATTCTATATTAAAGGACTATGAACAAGAAGTTAAATATTACCTTAAATCATACAACATTGATGAAGATAAATCGATGTATTATCCCATTTTTTATTCTTATACCTATGCTGGTGATTTTAAAAATGCCAATGAATATCTACAATTAATCAAGGAGTCTCATGGCGAAAACTTCAGTTATTTCCTAGCAATGGCCCATTACAATACTGAGATGGGGGATTATGATGAAGCCTACAAATATTTTGAAAAGGCAAAGGAGGTACCTGTTGATTCGGTTATATTTCAATATCACCTTCGCATAGCCAATTATTATGAAAAAATAGGCAATTATGAAAAAGCAAAGGAGCATTATATAAAATTCTATGAAAATAATATGTACTTCGTCAATGATACAATATTTCAAGAAAAAATCCAAAAGTACAATATAGATATAAAAAAATATGAAAGAATGATTGAAAAAGAGAGAGAGAAGAATTATAGCAAGAAAATATTATAAATGAAATCAAAACAAGGGGACAGGAGTTAGATGTTAAAGGTACTTAAATATACAGTATTAACAGCTTTCATATTAGTTATTGTATTTATAGCTTCAATATTTATAGATGTATTTACCACCGATACACCTGTGGAGGGCTTTGAACTGTCCACCTTAAAGAAAAGGGTTGTTTCAAATGAGCATTCCATAGAAGATACCTTAGAAATTGCAAAAGATTATTTTAATAACAATGAGATAAAGAAATCATACATTACCTATCTACACATCCTTGAAAGGGATCCTAATAATGTTGATGCCTATATTGGAATTGCATGGTTTATGAACGGATAAAAAATTATAGAGAAGCAGAAAAATATATTTTAGAGGCAGAGAAAAGGATAAATTCAGAGACTTCACCTGAAACTTTAATTGAATTATACTATACAGCTGGGATTATATACTACGATTATGGTGCTTATGGCAAAGAACATATAGAACATGAAAAAGAATATTTTATTAAAGCCTTAGGGGTTAAAGATTTGAATGAAGAATGGACTTCAACATACTACAGTCATATATATTATAAGCTAGGAAGTTTATATTCTCAGTTGGGTGACTATAAAGAGACTATAAGATATTACCTTCTTTCATATAACTTAGATGAAGATAAATCTATGTATTATCCAATATTTTATAATTATACTCACGCAAAGGATTTTGAAAATGCCAATAAATATCTACAATTAATCAAGGAGACTCATGGCGAAAATTTCAGTTATTTTCTAGCAATGGCCCATTACTATACTGAGGTGGGAGATTATGATGAAGCCTACAAATATTTTGAGAAAGCAAAGGAGATAGCTGTTGATTCGGTTATATTTCAATATCACCTGCGTATAGCCAACTATTATGAAAAAACAGGCAATGTTGAAAAAGCAAAGGTGCATTATATGGAGTTGTTAAAAAATAATAGTTACTCCATACTTGACAAAAATGTGCAAGAAAAAATCCAAAAGTATAATATAGATGTAAAAAAATATGAAAGAATGATTGAAAAGGAACGAGAGAAGAATTACAAAAAGAAAATATTATAAATCTTCTAATGAAATAAATGTAGAACTAAAAAAAACAGAAGGAACAAAGAAATAAGCTACTGATAGGGGGATTGGATATATGAAACATACCATTTACTATGACCCGCAGGACTATATTTCTATTAACAAAATATCTTTAATTGGTGATTTTAACAACTGGAATAGCGGGTTAAATTTTCTTCAAAAAAATGAAAAGGGAGTATGGAGTACTGAAATTGATTTGCAGCCTGGCGAATATAGGTATAAGTTCTTAATTAACAATCTTATTCCTTTAAATGATCCTTTGGCCAACTTATATTTACCTAAAGATGATGGCGAATTAGCTTCTGTCATTATCATTAATAGTGAAGGAGAAAAATTGATTAATACTGAGAAATACACTGTGAACATTGAAAAGTATCATTTATCTGATGAAGTTCATGAATCAACTCCAAAGGTTCATAAAAGGATCTTTCAGCAAACAACTAAAAGAGTAGTATCAAGATTTGAGTTTACAAATGTTACTGGAATCCATACCATAAGCCTCCTATGGTTTCGACCCAACGGAGATTTTCATTATTCAAGTGAAAATATTTTATATACTTCTGAAAAGGAAGCTAGTAAACCAACTGTAATGTGGTTTTGGCTTAACCTCATAGGATATGAGGTTCCCAGTGGAATCTGGACATTAAAGCTATTTATAGATGGTGCTTTCATTTTGCAGGACAGCTTTACAATAACAACAAATACATATAGTAAAATGGATCAAAAATTCAAAATCTCCCAGACTGGAGCTATTACAGATGTTGTTATATAGTAAATAGATGATCACCTTTACATTTTATTTTGAATAATCTTAATGACAGAATAACATAAGAAAATTCTTATGAATAAAATAAAATAAACTGTCAATAATTTAAGATAATTTTAAAATAATTTGGTAGAAAGGGGATAATATGGAAACTGCTGCTGAAAGAGCCAGAAGAGTATTAGGTAAAGGAATTAGAAAGAAGAGATTTAGAAGACTAAAAAAATGGGAAGTAAAAAACCGATACATGCTGGGATTAATGTTTGCAGATGATATTAAAGTCAGTGATATGGCTGAGAGAATAGGTGTTTCACCAAGGACAGTCCAAGCATGGATTTATGAGGGTAGAATTCCAAAGGATAAAAATATTGAAAAAATCTGCAAAGAATTAGATTGCCCTGAGGATATTTTATTTCGAGAATTAAAATAGACACACCTACCATAAAATCCAAAACTAGAAGTTTCATCTCCTTCGTATAACTATGTTAATAGGAATTACAATATAAAAGGAGATGAGATTTTTTTATGAAGAAAAATTATATAATCTTTTTTATAGAGGGATAAAAAAACTATAAGGTGTAAAACTAAAAACAGTCTACATTATCAAAAACTCAATTACAAGGGAGGAATACATGTGCGAGAAGGAATGGTTCCCACAATACTTGGTACTGGCGTTACCGCAGCAGGAGTTGCCTTAAAAGGCATGAGCATGAAGCAGGATAGAAGTAACATGATGCCAATGGTTGCAGCAGGAATCATCGGTTTTGGATTAGCCCATGTGGTACTTGGAACAATTGATCTAATTGAGCACAATAAAATGTAGATGGATAAGGAGCAAGGATTTTATTCCTGCTCCTTAAATAATCCTATACATACATAAAGGTATATAAAAGGTATCTTTGGGAGATATTATATTTATAGGATATTAGGTTTATGGACAATAAAACCTAAAAAATGATTACTATATTTGGCAATATTATTGACAAAGACTAGCAATCATGGTAACTTTAAACTTGTAAATAATTTTTTTAGGAGGAAACAAGAATGAAGACAGGAACAGTTAAGTGGTTTAATGGTGAAAAGGGATTTGGATTTATTTCTGTTGAAGGAGAAGATGATGTATTTGTACATTATTCAGCAATTCAATCAGAAGGCTACAAATCTTTAGAAGAAGGACAAACAGTTCAATTCGAAGTTGTTGAAGGTCCAAGGGGCTTCCAAGCAGCCAACGTAACTAAGTTATAATCGTATTTAACATATAGAATGCAACGATTATAGAGTTCAGCCACCCAAGGGGTGGCTTTATTTGCGAAACTAAGAATATAATATGCAAAATCAACTATAATAGGTATTTAGTTTTTTAATTGTTTACATATGGGTATATTAAAGATATAATTATGCGTATTAAATAAAAGAATGGAGAGATAAGTTTATAATGAATCAATTTGAAAGTTTAGGTATTAGTAAGGAAATTTTAAAGGTTATACAAGAAATGGGATTTGAAACCCCCACTAGTATTCAACAGCAAGCAATACCCATTGTATATGAGGGAAGGGACGTTTTAGGGCAAGCTCAAACAGGAACTGGTAAAACGGCAGCCTTTGGTATACCCATGATCGAGAGAATCAGTACTGAAAACAATTCGGTACAGGTGTTGGTATTAACCCCCACCAGAGAGCTGGCAATTCAAGTTGCTGATGAAGTAAAGAAATTTGCTAAATACAAGCACGGAATAAGAACTTTAGCAATATATGGGGGACAACCTATAGAAAGGCAATTAAAGGCCTTAAAGCAGGGTGTTCAAATAGTGGTTGGTACTCCTGGAAGAATATTGGACCATATAAGAAGAAAAACTTTAAAACTAAACAATATTTCTGGAGTAGTAATGGATGAGGCTGATCAGATGCTGGATATGGGATTCTTAGAGGATATAGAAGCTATCTTAAATGAAATGCCCTCCAACAGACAAACATTAATGTTTTCAGCTACCATCCCTAAGGAAATCGAAATGATTGCACAAAATTACATGACCTCACCAGTAACAGTAAAGGTTACCCATAAGGAATTGACTGTACCTCAAATTACTCAATATTACTTTGAGGTAAAACCCCATGAAAAGCTAGAATCATTAACAAGAATTTTGGATATGGAAAAGGTTGAGCTTGGGATGATTTTTAGTAATACCAAAAGGGGTGTCGATGAGCTGGTCGAAAAGCTTCAAAATCGTGGATATTCTGTTGAAGGTATACATGGAGATTTAAAGCAGAGCCAAAGAGATCGGGTTATGAAGAAGTTTAGGGATGGAACAATAGACATGCTAATTGCTACAGACGTAGCAGCAAGGGGTATTGATGTAGATGACGTAGCTCTTGTTATTAACTATGACCTACCTGAGAACTTTGAATATTATGTTCATCGTATAGGTAGAACAGGCAGGGCTGGAAAAGCTGGGCTAGCTTATACTCTTGTTACACCTAGACAAATTAGAACATTGAAGATGCTGGAAAGGTATATTAAAGCTCGATTAATTCGAAGAAATGTACCTTCCGTTAATGATATTGTTGAAAAGCGTAAAGAGCAAATCGCAGCCAGCATAACCTCTACCATCGAAAAATCTGGCCTAAGTGAATATATGAACTTTATAGAAAAGCTAGCAGAAAGCCATAGCTCTATTGAAATTGGCGCTGCATTATTAAAGATGTATATGAAAAAGGATGAAATAGAGCTTTTGGATACAGTGGTTGAAATTGAGAAGAAAAAGCCTGCAGCTAAGAGCGGTATGGTAAGGCTATACTTTAACATTGGAAAAAGACATGGAATCAATCCTGGAAACCTCCTAGGGGCCATAGCCAATGAAGCTGGAATAAGTGGTAATTCTGTAGGGGTTATTGACATGTATGATAAGTTTTCCTTTGTTGAGGTTCCTCGAGAGGTAGAAAAGAAAGTAATTAAGGCCATGAAGAAAAACCAAATAAAGGGTAGAAAAATCAGTGTTGAGGTAGCAAAGGATAAATAAGAAAAAAGGGGTCAGAAATCTGACCCTTTTTATATGGTGTGAATTATGTAAGGTTATTCTCCTGCAGGTGGGGTAAAGGTTCTGGATGCCAGCTCTGTATCAAGGATATAAATACCATAGCTGTTTTCACCTATACGCTTAAGCTTATTAAGTAGAGTTGTAAACATAGATACTTCTTCAACCTGCTCATCAATAAACCAATTTAAAAAGCTTTTACAGGCATAGTTTTTTTCATTAATAGCTAAATCCATTAATAGGTTAATACGATCGGTAACCAGCTTCTCATGCTTTAGAGCTTCATTAAAAACTTCCTCTAAAGATGTAAAGTCATTTTTTGGTTCTTCAAAACCACTAATTCTAACTCTACCCCCTAACTCATTGATAAAATTAAAAAATTTCATGGCATGAAATCTTTCCTCCTCGGCTTGAACCATAAAGAAGTTGGCAAAACCATCTAGATCCTGCTCCTTACAATAGGCTGCCATAGCTAGGTAGGCATTTGCAGAAAAAAATTCATGCTTGATTTGTTCATTTAGTTCATTTACGATCCTCTCTGAAATCATCTTAATTCCCTCCTGTAATTATAGTAGATTTATTGTAATCATCTATAGCTTTAAATAGAACACCTTAAATCTATTAAATACTGTACCCAATTTCATGGGTTTTAAAACAAAGATGGTAATAGATTTTTATATTTATTCTGTAATATAATGCTATAATATTACTAGGAACAGGAGGGGGATCTTAATGGAATATAAAATCCTTGCAACGGATATGGACGGTACCTTGCTGAAGAATGATAAAAGCTTATCTAGTAAAAATATACAAGCTCTAAGAAGAGCCCACCAAATGGGAATGGAAATTGTTATTAGCACCGGTAGACCCTATGCAACCTTAAAACCCTATTTGAAAATCATCGGTATCGACTGCTGGCTAATAACCAATAATGGATCTGTAATACGAAATAAAAAAGATGAGATTGTTGATGTAATATATATTGATCATTCAACATTGTTAACTGTGATTAAACTATTAGAGAATGAGGGAATCTATTTTCATGGTACTGACCCCCACTATACCTTTATTCGAAGCTATAGAGAGAGGCTGAGGGTTTTTAGGGGTTATCTAAAGTATAAAAATCTTAACCCTATGGCAGAAGGCCTCCAACTTTTGTGGTCAGTTTTATTGAATGGTACCCATAAAAGAATTGACTTTAAGAACTATATAAATAAACTAGGTAAAATATCCAGTCTTTTTATCCATTCCAATGACATACAAAGGCTGGAAGATCTTAAGAATCAGTTAAAGGTAATAGCAGAAGTGGAGATAACCAGTTCC
The DNA here is from genome assembly GCF_009017255.1 of Alkaliphilus serpentinus. Classification (GTDB taxonomy): domain Bacteria; phylum Bacillota; class Clostridia; order Peptostreptococcales; family Natronincolaceae; genus Alkaliphilus_D; species Alkaliphilus_D serpentinus. The sequence goes on from NZ_WBZB01000034.1 coordinate 22,033, forward strand.
GGTAGGGAAAACATTGAAGTTCTTAATCGACTCGCAACAAAGGGCAATGGCCTAAGAAAAGTATGTGAAATACTGAAGATACCAGCTAGTGATGTTGTTGCTGTTGGAGATAATATAAACGATATTTCCATGATCCAGTATGCTGGCTTAGGCGTTGCTATGGGTAATGCTGAGGAAATTGTAAAGGAAATAGCCGACTGTGTTACTACCACCAATGAGGAGGATGGAATTAGTCATCTAATAGATAAGCTTTTGTCTACTAATGGGGTTCATGAAAACAAAAAAATTAGAGTCTAGATTGAGATCCTTCTGCAAATCTATATTTTCTAACAAAAAAATAGCAATTGACTATAGACCATAAGGAGCTGGTGTTGTGAAAATAGCTGCTGTTGGAGATTATATGATTGATGATTACACCAATTTAAATAACAGATTCTTAGGGGGCAATGCCTTGAATTTTATTATAAGTCTTCAAAGGAAGGTAGACTATAATCTTAGCTTTGTAGGTCCTGTTGCCACCGATACAGATGGAGAAAAACTCCTAAAGGCATTGGAGGAATACAATATAGAAACCAATCATATAAGCATAGTGAAGGGTAGAAGCCCTATATCAACAGTAGAGTTACAGGATGGAGAACGGATATTTAAAGGGCTACAGCTGGGGGTTCTGGAGGATTTTCGATTAAATAACCATCAAATTTCATTTCTTAAGGGCCAAGACCATATTCACTCTTCCATTATGGGTGGTTTGATTTCTCAATTAAAGGATATGAAAGGGAAAGGAAGCACATCCTTTGATTTTTCTATCCTTAGAAATAAAAAATTAATAATGGATGCCGTACAGTGGGTGGATTATGCTTTTTTTTCAAGTAAGACCTTTGGAGATAATGAAATAAGTCTAATGAAGGAAGGGTATGCCGCAGGTGGAAAGCAGATTGTCTTTTTGTTGGGGGAATTAGGAAGTAGAGTCTATGATGGTGAGAGAATATATGAATGTAGTGCTGTAAAATGTAAAGTTTTAGATACCTTAGGGGCTGGTGATAGCTACATAGCAGGATATATCTCAGAAATCCTTAAGGGAGGTAGCATAGCAGGAGCTATGGAAATTGGTAGCAGGTGGGCAGCTGAAGCCTGTGGTCAATACGGTGGAAATGGATTAAAGTGTTAAGTAATAGGTAATAGGTAATAGGTAATAAGTAATAGGTAATAAGTAATAAGTATAGAATGAAGAATGAAGAATGAAGAATTTAAAATTAAGAATTAAGAATGAAGAGTAAAGAGCTAATTGACTACATAAATTTCCTTATTATGGATAGAATATTCAATTATTAGAGGAGGGATGATATGGAGAAAACCCTGATATTAATCAAGCCTGATGGAGTTAAAAGGGGTTTGGTTGGAGAAATCCTTCAGAGATTTGAACGGCGAGACGTTGGAATTACAAACCTTAGGCTCTTAACCCCTACTATAGAAATGATAAAGGAACATTATAAAGAGCATGTAGGAAAGATTTTTTACCAAGAGCTTCTAGACTACATAATGGAAGGACCCATTGTTGCCTTCGTAATCGAGGGGAATAATGTAATTAAAATGGCTAGGACTATGATTGGAGACAAGGATCCAATAAAGGCCACCCCCGGTACCATAAGGGGAGATTATGGCAACAGTATAAGAAGGAATATTATCCATGCCTCTGATGGAGAGGCTTCAGCAGAAAGAGAAATGAAAATATGGTTTAACTAACAGTATAAAAAAGGGGGACTCCGTGATGAAGGTATTAGTAACAGGCTTTGATCCTTTTGGTGGTGAAGCGTTAAATCCAGCTACTGAGGTGTTGAAGCTATTACCAGATAAACTAGAGGATATTGAAATCGTAAAGCAACAGATTCCGACAGTTTTTTATAGCTCCTTGAAGGTGATTTATGAGAAAATATCTGAGATCAAGCCTGATATCGTTATAGCTATAGGTCAAGCTGGAGGAAGAAAAGAAATCTCCATTGAACGGGTTGCAATCAATATAAATGATGCTAGAATTCCTGATAATGAAGGTAATCAGCCAATTGATGAGGCTATATATAAGGAAGGGCCTGTTGCCTATTTTTCAACTCTACCTATAAAGGCGATAGTTCATGAAATTTCACAGCATAATATTTTAGCAACCGTATCAAATACTGCAGGCACCTTTGTATGTAATCATCTAATGTACGGGCTCCTTCATCATATCGCCACAGAAAAGCTACCCATAAAAGGAGGATTCATTCATATCCCCTTTATTCCTCAGCAAGTTATAAACAAGGAGGGTATGCCAGCTATGGAACTGAAGGCCATCGCTAAGGGAATAACACTGGCTATCTCGGCTGCCTGCCATTACTCAAAGGGTGATCTAAAAATTGAGGGGGGTAAGCTAGACTAATAAAAAACTCTAATATTTAAACTAAGTTGCCTACATTAAAAAATGATTAGTAAAGTATAAATGGGATAAAAGAAAACTATAAACATATAGTGTGATATAAGGGGTGAAGGTATGGGAAAACTAACTATAAGACCATTAGAAAAGCTACCATCTAAAATAAAATTAGACTACTGTAAGCTACTTTCCTTGATGGTTATCGTAGATGGAGAAATCAATCAATTAAAAATGGCTGCCTTTTATAGACTTATAGCAAATATCAAGCTTCCCTCAGGAAAGAGGGAAAATCTGATTGATTTTATTTTTTCTGAAAACAAGGAGAATATAAAGCTATTGGCTAATTCGGTATTAACGGACTTATCAGATCAAGAAAGGAATATTCTAAGGTTTTCTTTAATAAAGGACTTACTAATTATTAAAGAAGCGGATTATGTCGAAACCAAAGAAGAAAACCAGCTCCTTGATGAGATGATTATTTTATTTGAGATAACAAGGGAACAGCTTCAATTTATAGAAGAGGAATTAAAAAAGGATGAAGACTTTTATCATGAAGGAGAAGGACCGAAAAGAAGCCTCGTGAAGTCCACCTTGGCAAAGGCTTCTGCAATTGGAATTCCCCTAACTGCCCTATATTTTTCGGGTTCCTTTAGAGGACTAGGTCCCTTAGGACTAATTACGGGAATTATGGGTATCGGAAGGCTTAAAGGAAATAAGAAAAGCTATTTATCGGGGATTCTATTTACAATTTTATTGGGCTTTGGATCCTACTATGGAATCAAATGGCTGATTCATACCAAAGATCGAAGAGAGTTAAGAATCATAAGTCTTTATAAGGATAAGATGTCTGAAATTCATAAAAAGGCATTATATTATGCTGAAGTTGACCTTCAAACCATCATAGATCGAATAGATCAGCAGGAAGCCACCGACAAGCTAATTACTCTACAGGAGATAAAGGAAGCCCTTGAAAAAACCATCGGAACCTTAAGACATACAAAGCCAAAGGCAATTTAATATAAAAAAATCCCAATAGGGATTTTTTTTTGAAGACTTTTTGATAAAAATTTCGTCTATTATAGTGGTACATTATAAAGACTTTAAATGAAGGGGTGTTTTTCAGGCGGCTATTAGATGATGCTGGAAAAAATATAGATAAAGTAGCCATTGTGGTTAAAATTTACCAACTATGATATAACAGTCAGATAAATCATACCATAAGGAGACTGTCATATGAAGAAGAGTAGGTTGGCAATATTGTCATTAACCTTGATTATAGCCTTTGCTTCTTTGTATATCTGGTGGAGACAAGAAGAAAGAATTCCTACAGATAATCCACAGATATCAGTAGAAGAGTTGGAAAAACCAGAAAAGCCTGAAGAAATAAGGGAGCCAAGGGTATACAATCCCCCCGAAACCATTGAAATACAAATTAGCGGTGTAGGGGACATTATGGTCCATAGTCCCCAAATCCCGGCTCAGTTTAATCCTATAACTGGCAACTATGATTTTCACAACAACTTTCAGTATGTTGCACCCTATCTTAGAGAAGCAGACCTTGCCCTGGGGAATTTAGAGACAACCTTTAGGGGGCCGGAGGTGGAATATGCAGGATATCCAGCCTTTAATACTCCTGATGCCCTTGCAGATGCCCTTAAGTCTGCTGGCTTTGATGGCTTGGCCACTGCAAATAATCATACCTATGATACAGGAGAAAAGGGTATCATAAGAACTGTTGAAGTTTTAAAGGAAAGGAATTTATTAACCTTTGGTACTAGAAGAACTGCTGACGAGGAAGGCTTTGCCATAATAGATATCAAGGGGATAAAGGTTGGTTTAACAGCCTATACCTATGAAACTCCAATGGTTGGAGGGCGACCAGCCATTAATGGTATCCTACTTTCTAGTGAAGCCGAAGCCTTGATTGATACCTTTAGCTATGAGAGGTTACAGGAGGATTTGCCTTTAATGAAGGAGAGGATAGAGATCCTAAAGGAAAGGGGTGCAGAAATAATTGTATTCTACATCCATTGGGGTCATGAATACCATCAAAGGCCAAGCCATTATCAGAGGGAGATTGCCAAAGAGCTTGCCAATTATGGCGTAGATATCCTATTTGGAAGTCATCCCCATGTAATTCAACCAATTGAAATTATTAAAACCCAAGATGGAGAACATGAAACGGTGGTGGTCTATTCAATGGGGAATTTCATATCCAACCAGAGGCTAGAAACCATTGGAAATCCTAGAACTGAGGATGGAATAATTGTTAACGTAACTCTATCTAAGAACATCACTACCCAGGACATTAGGTTAAAAGAACTAACCTATACACCTACATGGGTTCATAAATACTATAGTAAGGGGAAACCCGTATATGAAATATTACCCCTTCCTGAAGTCATAATTGGAGCCAATGATTATGCATTATCTCAGGAAGAATTAAATCGGGCAACAAACTCTCAGAGGGCAACAAGAGATTTAATAGAATCAGAAATATTTATAAAAATTGCTAATATAATTAATAGCTAGTGATGAATACAAGTTTCAGATACAATAAATGCCATTAAATTGCCAGATTCATTATAAAAATTTAACTTTTGTAATTGGAGGATTAAGAAATTTTATGTGGAATATCTATATATTCTTACACATAGGATATGGCAATTTTGCCATCAAATAAGATAGACAATAAAGAAAATACCTATTAATGGAGGTTAGCAGGGTGAAGATCGGAATACCAAGGAGTTTGTTGTATTTTTATTATTATCCCCTATGGAAAATTTATTTTGAAGAATTGGGAATAGAGGTTGTAACTACCCCAGATACTTCAAAGGAAATTATCGATTTGGGAGTGAAAAACTCAGTACCAGAGCTATGTGTGCCAGTAAAGGCATATATAGGACATTTTATAAAGCTATTAGATATGGGGGTAGATTATATCTATGCACCCAGATTTGTGTCTATATTAAAGGGTCAATATTTTTGCCCTAAATTTATGGGCTTACCAGATATGATTAGACACTCCTTTGATGGAGTAGAAGACAAAATGCTAATCCCGATGATTCACGCACAAAATGATAACATAGCAGAATATAAAAACTTTAAATTTATGGAAGAAAGGTTTGGTGTCTCTCCAAAGGCCAATAAACTGGCTTTAGGGAAAGCTGAAAAGGTTTGGTTGGAATTTAGAAACTCCTCCTTAAGGGGTCATACAGCCCAAGAAGCCGCTGATATGATATTAAACAAGCCAGAAAATCACATAACAGCCACTAACAGAAATCCTGTAAAAATTGGGGTTCTAGGATACGTTTACAATTTATATGATCCATACATTAGTATGGATTTAGTAAAGAAGCTTCAAAGTATGGATGTTAGTATAAAGACCTTTGAGATGATGGAGGAGAAGGATTTAAATAAACAGCTTAAAAAAATGTCAAAAAATCTTTTCTGGACCTTTAGCGACAAACTTTTAGCAGCCGGATACTCCTTTTACGAGGATGAGGAGATTGATGGAGTAATCCATGTAACTGCCTTTGGTTGTGGCCCAGATTCTATGCTCGGTAAGCTTTTGGAAATCGATTCAACCAACTATGCAAAGCCCTTTATGACCATTAGAGTGGATGAGCATTCTGGCGAAAACCATCTACAAACAAGGATAGAAGCCTTTGTTGATATGATAAAAAGAAAAAAAATGAAAACAAGAAGAGGTGCATAGCTAATGAAGGTATCATTTCCATACATGGGCACCACCATCGTTTATAAAAAGCTACTGGAGCTGCTGGGACATGAGGTTATTATGCCACCAAAGCCTAGTCAGCGTACAATAAACCTTGGAGTGAAATATAGCCCAGAGTTTGCCTGCTTTCCCCTGAAAGTAATTATGGGGAGCTATATTGAAGCCCTTGAAGCAGGAGCTGAGGTATTAGTAACCTCCGGTGGACATGGCCCATGTAGGGCAGGTTTTTATGAGCAGGTCCATAGACGTATTCTAGAGGAAAAGGGCCATACAGTAGATTTTATTGTCTTTAATTCCATGTTTAGAGACTTTAAACAGTTCTATTCAAATATTAAAAAGCTTAAGGATAAAAACTCTTGGCTCAAGGTTATAAAATCCTTATGGTTGGTTTATTTAATGATCAATAAGTTGGATATTCTTGAAAAGGAAGTTCAGCGTATTAGGGCCTATGAAGTAAAAAGAGGAGAAACCACGAAGGTATGGGAAAGCATTCAAAAGGATTTTGATACAGTAAGAAATAAGGTCCAGGTTATGGCTGCCTATGATAAAGGAAGGAAAAGACTAGCTGACATAAAAACCTATGAGGTGAAGGAAGATCGAAAACTGAGGATTGGAATTGTTGGCGAAATTTATGTTGTTATGGAAGCCTCAATAAATATGAAAATGGAGGAGCTTTTGGGGAACATGGGTGCAGAGGTAGAAAGGTCTCAATATCTATCTCAATGGGTTGCCTATAATGCACTACCCAGCTTCATCAACAAAACTCATGAGGTTGACATCATAAAAGCAGGGGAGCCCTTCATACCCATCAATATTGGAGGTCATGCCAAGCAGACGGTTGGTCATATTGCCGACTATGGTGAAAGGGGCTTTGATGGGGTAATTCATTTAATGCCCTTCGGATGTCTACCTGAGCTGGTGTCTCAAAGCATTATCCCCAAAATCTCTCAACAGTATGATATACCGGTATTAACCCTATCCATTGATGAACAAACAGGAACAGCAAATAACTTAACTAGAGTAGAGGCATTTATAGATTTAATCCGAGGTAAGAGGATGAAAAAAATATCATGATTTGGAGGATGAAATAGGTGAAGGAATTCTTTCTTGGGATAGACGTAGGATCCGTCAGCACCAATATTGTTTTAATAGATAAAGAGGGGGAAGTATTTTATAGTGCCTATACTCGAACCAATGGACAACCATTAGAATCCGTTAAGAAGGGGATAAAGGAATTACATAAAGCCTTTCCTAAGGATGGAAGGATTAGGGGTGTAGGAAGTACTGGTAGTGGACGTCAGCTAATAGGCACAATGGTTGGTGCAGATGTTATCAAAAATGAAATTACTGCCCACGCTACAGCTACTGCCCATGTTGTACCTGATGTAAAAACCATATTTGAAATAGGTGGACAAGATTCAAAAATTATCATAATAGAAAACCAAATGGTTGTGGATTTTGCCATGAATACAGTATGTGCAGCTGGAACAGGATCCTTTTTAGATCATCAGTCAGAGCGTTTGGGAATCCCTATTGAGGAGTTTGGTGATTTAGCCCTCACAGCAGAAAGAGACGTAAGGATTGCAGGAAGGTGTACTGTATTTGCTGAATCAGATATGATTGCTAAGCAGCAGTTTGGGTTTTCAAAGGCAGAAATCATAAAAGGGCTTTGTGAGGCCTTGGTGAGAAACTATATTAATAATCTTGGCCGAGGTAAGAAACTAGAGGCTCCCTTTGTATTCCAAGGAGGAGTTGCAGCCAATAAGGGTATAAAATCCGCCTTTGAAAAGGAAATTAACCATGAGGTAATTATACCAAAGCATCACAATATCATGGGTGCCATAGGAGCAGCAATACTGGCCAGAGAGTATGTTGAAGAATCCAATTGCCCAACAAAATTTAGAGGCTTCGAGGCTACTGATTTAAGCTTCGAACCATCAGCCTTTGAATGCGGAGGCTGTTCAAATAAATGTGAAGTTATAAAGGTTGAAATGGAAAAACAAGTGGTTGCCATGTGGGGAGACCGCTGTGGAAAGTGGGCTAATAGCCTGTAAAATATAAAGGAGGTAGATATTTAATAATATCTACCTTCTTTGATAGTCAAAATAATCACAGCTTGTTTACGTAGTTTTCTAAGTCTTCCAGTATGGAGGTGTATTTTTTCTCCACCTCATCGCTTTTTAACCGATCCCTTGCAGCTTCAAAATCCTTATTCATTTTATCAAGACTCTCCTTAGAAAGCTTTGATGCTGCAAAGGTGAAGATGGCATTATCCTCCTTATCAATATGCCTATGGAGTAGGTCGGTGTAACAAATGGCGTTTGCTACTATATCTACTTTAGCCTCTTCATTACCAGCTTCAGCAGCCTTAAGGGCATCCTCTAGGCTTTTGATAAATAAACGGCCTAAGTCATGCTCCGCCAGCATACCATAAATAGGTCCTATTTTAATAGCTTGGCCCAGTTCTGAGGACATGTAGTCAAATAAAATATCCTCTTCTTTGCCATGATGAAACTTATCGGCATAATTTCTTATAAAGTCTATTGCCAGATAGAAATCTTGATCATATACTTCCTTGGTATTAAAGGTATGTAGGGATAATGTTCTAACAACCTTCAGCATACGTAGTATTTTCTTATGCTCATCAACCAATACATTTATAGAGCTCATATATAAGGCACCTCCTATTTAACATTATTATACCCCTACTCAAAATAAATAAAGAATATTTTAGAACTTATACAATTTTTATATATGGCATATAATTAAAAAGTAAATGAAATTACATACCTTTAAATGTAGTAATTTGCTATAATTATGTATTGTGAAGGTATAATAAAATGAGGGATGGGATACTAATGAAAATTGGCGGCTTTGCCCACATAAATGGAGTAACCTTTTTTGGAGATACCTTTAAGGTAAAGACCATACTAAAAAATAATCAAAGGAAGCTTAAAATTAATTGGATATTGACCCCCAGATGGTTAAAAAGATTGGAGAAATTCAAATTATTCAAGTTCCTTTCTATTTTGCATTATCAGTGGATGGTTTTTGATATAAAGATGAAGTGTTTAATCCTATTCACGATTCTATTTTACTCATTGGAGGGTATTCTACAAATACCGTCAACTTTAAGTACAGAGGTAAACAAGTGGTACTTCATTATCCCCTCCATATTTATGGTATTATTGTTTGGAAGGAAAATAGCAAGGCTACTACGCTATCATGGTGCAGAGCACAAGGTCATCAATTGTTATATAAACCATGGAATCATAACTGAGGAGCTAGTTACCAGCTCTTCTAGGTTTAACAAACGCTGTGGAACCAATTTAGTAAGTGTTTTTATAATCCTTTACTCCCTTATGTTCCTTCTTGAAATTGATTCGTTACTTATTACCCTATTGTTGTTTGTGATGGCCATATTCATCAATAGGAGGCTTATTCAACTTAAAAATAGGAAATGGGACAAATATATTAATTTTTTTCAAAGGATTACTGTATGGGAACCCCGATGTGAGGAAATTCAAACTGCCATAATTGGCTTTAATAAGCTATATAGTGCCCATAGAATTTATCAACAAGAGATGTTAAAAGGAGCTAAATAGCTCTTTTTTTTGTAATACAAAAATCGACTTCCTATGGTATAATAAAAATGATAATTTGCTTTTTTTAGAGTCTACTGAAGGGGAGATACATATGAAAAAGGGATTCGTTAAAGCCTTAATATTTATAACTGCTTGTATAACCTTGGCTTTCTTATCAGCCTTTATAAGTTATACCGCGTTATCTGGAGATGGAGGCCCTAGTCAAGAAAATGTAAAAGTCCATAACAATATCAAAGAAGAAGATAATCAAATTAGTAATCAGCCTGTCACACCAACGGAGGATGAGATTATAAACTTTGTCATTGCAGGTGTTGAAAAAAATCAAACGGATATCATTATTTTTGCCTCCTATAATTTAGATAAAAACAAAGTGGATGTCTTTACTTTACCTAGAGATACCCACTATAGATTAAAGGGTGGAAACCATAGCAATATTGATAAATTAAAGGATGTTTATGGAAGTGCTCAAATTGCAGGCTTAAAGGGAGCCGTGGCTGATCTTCTAGAGAATGTTAAAATAGATCATCACATTGTCGTTGACTATAAAGGCTTTGAGAGTATTATAGACTCTATTGGCGGTGTTACTGTAACCATAAAGGAACCTATGCGATATGAGGATCCCTATCAGGCTTTGGTGATTGACTTTAAGCCAGGAACCCATAAGTTAAATGGGAGAGATAGCTTAAAATATATTCGATATATTAAAGGAAACGAAGGAGATGTCTATAGTCGTGGGGATGATGTCGGCAGACTAAAGGAAATACAAAGCTTTATGAAGGAGGCAATAAACCAATCCTTCTCCTATAAGCTGCCGGTGGTTTTTACAACGGCAATTAGACATGTTGATACCAGCTTATCTGTATCAGAGATTGCAAAACTGTCTACTGCAGTAGCTACTATGACCAAGGAAAGTATTCATTCCCATATACTACCTGGCTACATGACCCAAGAGGGATACTATGTAATCCATCAAGGAAAGTTACAAGAATTAATAAAGGATATTTATCTGGTAAGTGAAGAAAATTAGTAAAATAGTTATCACATTATTGAACTCCCTTCATATTATATCAATAAAGGTCTTTATATTATAAAAAGGGAGTGAATATAGAATGACAGAGGTTAAGAAAAATGATTTTCTAAGCTCATTCTTAGGTAATTTTGGAAGCTTTGGCAAGGGAAATAACAGCTGGCTTATACTTATCATTGTATTAATATTTTTATTTGGAAACGCAGGCACCTTCTGGGGCAAGTTAGATGAGAATCTAATCCTAGTGTTTGTCCTATTTATCGTATTACTGGGAGGAACAGGATCCTTTAAGTTTTAGTCTTTAAAATTAAGTTTGAAATTATTGATAACCAGATGATCTCTGGTTATTTTTTTGCTGAATATCCAATTAGCTTTTAAAAAAGTGAAATTTTCTATAGAGAATGATAGAATAATAATGAATAATTAAAGAGAATTAATAAAGTGAAATAAATGAGGGAGGATTAAAGGTGAAAAGTGTATGCAATTGTGAAAGCTGTCTTCATGGAAGATGTACTAGTAAGGTTCCTTTATTTGCTGGTTTAGATTCAAAAGAACAGAGTAGAATAACTGAGTTAATCAATAGAAGAAGCTATAGTAAGGGAGAAATGATTTTTTTACAAGGGGATATAATTGAAGGGTTATATATAATAAATCAGGGAAAAATAAAGGTGTTTAAATATACTCGAGAGGGTAAAGAACAAATATTATACATATTAAGTGTAGGAGATTTTGTTGGAGAGCTTTGCCTTATTAAGGCAGAAGAAGCAAATTATAATGTTGAGACTATAGAAGATGTGGAGATCTGTCTTATAAGAAGAAACGATTTTTTGCAGCTTCTAGATTCTAGTCATAGTATTTCCATTAAGCTGTTGGAAAACGTAGGAAGTAGGCTATTAAAATTAGAAAAGTTAGTTCAGAGCCTTGGAACAAAGGAAGTGGAATCTCGAATAGCCCAAATGCTCCTGGATCTATCTAAAGAATTTGGTCATGAAAGAGAAAATTCCGTTGAAATCAATATACCATTAACTAGGGAAGATATGGCCAATTTTATAGGTGTTACAAGGGAAACAATAAGCAGGAAGCTGAGTTTGTTACAGGATCACGGAGTAATAACCTTAGTTGGAAGCAAAACCATTATCATCAATAGTATTGAAACTCTAAAGGACTATATATAATGATTTTTTGCTAATAAAACAAAATTTTTTTTGAAAATACCAGATAGATAGCAGTAATATTTAATTTCGATTATAGTTTTACATCTAAACCATAATGTGTAAAGTCATTAAAAAATTGAAATGTGTAGTAAAAATTACAATGTGTAAAACCCTCATTACTACAAATAATACTAGTGTAGCTAACGACAGCTACAAAAAAAAAAAAATTGAGGGAGGAACGTTAAATGAATCCTAATGCAACTAGTCAAACAGGAACAACTACTAATGTAAACAGAACAGGTAGAAACACTATCGTAGTTCCCGAAGCTCGACAAGCACTAAATCAAATGAAAATAGAGATAGCAAGTGAATTGGGTATTTCTAACTACGATGGAATCGACAAAGGTAACTTATCTTCAAGACAAAATGGTTATGTAGGTGGAACAATTACTAAGCGTTTAGTAGAGTATGCTGAAAGAAATATGGGTAGATAATTAACCTACACCAAAAATAAAAGCGAAGCGTAAAGCTTCGCTTTTATTTTTTAGAAAGAATTTATGGCTATAACTAGAAATAATAATAGGGTTGCAAAGGGGTATAAATTAAAGTAAACTAATAATGTTAAGGATGTTTTTTACTGCATAAAGGTTTTTTGAAATTCCTATTAAAGATGGGGGTTGTAAGGATACTTATTAGGTGAATATAATGATAAATGAATATTATTATTTGCCATATTTAGTATATCCTCCCACCATTATCTGTAATGGTGTTTTTTAGTTAATGCATGAAAAACTATTTATTTCTCTGTAGTTGGGTATATAAGTGAGGTGGACTCCTATGAAGATTGATGGAAGATTGATTAAAAAAATAGATTTTACATTAATCGTTGTTATAGCTTTAATATGTGTGATTGGTGTATTAATGATCGGTAGTGCAACCCATAATTATGTAGGGGGTAGCCAAGGCTTTATTAAGACTCAGATATCATCCATTATTTTAGGAATCATTGCCATTATTTTCATCATGTTTTTTGATTACAATACCTTTGCAAGGTTTTATATACCAATTTATATTCTTTGTAATGGACTGTTGCTGGCGGTGCTTATTTTTGGTAAGGGTAAAGAAACCTGGGGAGCTAATCGTTGGTTAAGAATTGCAGGCTTTCAGTTTCAACCGGCAGATTTCGTTAAAATAGGAATTATAATATGCCTTGCCAAGATTATTGTGGATAATAAGGATACCATCCACCAGGTATCAACAATTCTAAAAATTGGAGCCTTTGTGGCAGTGCCGATGGTGATGATATTGATTCAGCCAGATCTCGGAACAACAATGGCCTTTGCGTTTTTTTCCTTTGGTATGCTCTTTGTTGCAGGTCTAAGGTATAAGCATATTTTAATAAGCGGTTTGTTGGGCATTATTAGCCTACCCTTTATATGGATGGGACTTGAGGACTATCAGAGAACGAGAATTTTGGTATTTATGAATCCAGAAATGGATCCTATGGGAAGCGGTTACCATATTCTACAGTCAAAGCTTGCTGTTGGTTCTGGTATGATTTTTGGAAAAGGTCTATTTAAGGGAAGTCAGACTCAGTACGGCTTTCTGCCGGAAAGACACAACGATTTTATTTTTTCCGTTATAGCAGAAGAATTAGGGTTTATTGGGGTGGCAGTGTTGATATTACTATATGCAATCATGTTATTTAGATGCATTGCTATTGCCAGAGAAGCAAAGGATGATTTTGGTGCATACCTTGTTATAGGGAATACCTTTATGCTGGCCTTTCATATTTTCGCCAATATTGCCATGACCATAGGACTAATGCCGGTAACTGGTAAACCCTTGCCTTTAGTTAGCTATGGGGGTACTTTTATGCTAGCCAATATGATGGCAATCGGCTTAATCTTAAACGTCAATATGCGACGAGATAAAATTAACTTTTAATACATTTAAAGGAGGTGGTGGAATTGGATTCCTTCCCCCAGCGGATTGGTAAAAGCACAGAAGAACAGAGGAAGAATACTACCACCACAACTGGAGTATTCCTCTTGTAATTTTTATATTTTAGAGGGGTGAGTATAATGTATGAAAGAGTTTTTGAGCTAATAGCCGAGAGAAAGTTCTCAGTCCTTAGGGAAGAACTTAAGGATATGATGGCTGTTGACCTTGCTGAAATTATTGATGAGCTTGATAAAAAGGACGGCATCATTGTTTTTAGATTACTTCCAAAGGATCTTGCAACAGATGTCTTTTCTTTTCTATCATCTCATTTACAAAAGGATATTGTTGAGGCAATTCATGAAACAAAGCTGAACGAAATTATAGAGGAGCTATTTTTCGACGATATGATAGACTTTTTGGAGGAAATGCCTTCTAATGTAGTTAAGAAAATATTAAGAAATGTAACGGAAGAAGAAAGAAAGCTTATCAACCAATTTCTTAATTACCCAGAAAATTCTGCCGGCAGTCTAATGACCATAGAGTATGTGGATTTAAAGAAGGAAATGACGGTAAAGGATGCATTAGTTCATATTAAAAAAACGGGAGTAGATAAGGAGACTATTTACACCTGCTATGTTATTAATGATAAGCGTAAGCTGGAAGGAATCGTATCATTAAGAAAACTGGTATTATACGATGAAAAATTATTAATTTCAGATATAATGAATCAGGATATTGTTTCTGTTTCAACCCTTGATGATCAAGAAGAGGTAGCATCTCTTTTCAAAAAATACGACTTAATCACAATTCCAGTAGTAGATACAGAGAATCGTCTTGTAGGAATTATAACCATTGATGATATCGTAGATGTTATAGATCGAGAAAACACTGAAGACTTTCAAAAGATGGCGGCTATGTCTCCCAATGAAGAGGAGTACCTAAGAACTGGAGTATTTGCACTGGCCCGGAAAAGAATTTTATGGCTGATGATCCTGATGATCGCTGCTACCTTAACGGGCACTGTCATTACTCGATTTGAAAATATATTGCAATCCTTTGTAGTGCTGGCTGCTGCTATGCCTCTACTTATGAACACTGCTGGTAATGCAGGTTCTCAATCCTCTACACTGATCATAAGGGGGATAGCCCTTGGAGAAGTAGAGCTTACTGATTATCTGAAGGTTTTATGGAAGGAGCTTAGGGTTAGTGTTGTTGTAGGCTTCACCCTAGCCCTTGCAAATATGCTAAGAATGTTGATATTGGTAAGAAGTGATGTGACTATAGCCTTTATTGTTTCTTTTACCTTAGGAGTAACCGTTGTAATGGCCAAGGCAGTTGGAGGAACCCTCCCTATAGTTGCTAAAAAGCTGAATCTTGACCCCGCCATCATGGCAGGTCCATTAATCACAACCATCGTCGATGCCCTTGCCTTGGTGGTATATTTTAATGTCGCCAGCGTCCTTTTGGGATTGTAATTTAAAAACAATTAAGAATTAAGAACTAATTATTTAAAGGAATTACTGATAATTAAAGTATGAAATAGAAATTTAGTTCAGAATTTCTACGTACATTCTACATTCTAAGTTCTTCATTCTTCAATTATGTAAATTGTTATTTAACATTCAATTTTATAAAAAGTATCAACCCATAAAACAGATGTTGTTTAAAGCATCTGTTTTTTTCATGGATAAATTCACCCATTAAAGATAAAAATATGATTAACTTTATTGATTCTATCTATTAAGTAATGGGAGGTTATTAGATGAAAAGAAAGGGTTTTACAGTAGCAATCATTATACTGGTGTTTTTTATAAGCATTAGTATGGTTTTCAATGGAATAAAGGCCCAGAACCTAGCTTGGGGCTCAAGAGGCAATGAGGTTAGAGAACTGCAAACCAGATTACAAAGATGGGGTTATTATGATGGACCTATTAGTAGTATTTATGGACAGCAAACCTACGAAGCAGTAATAGCCTTTCAAAGAGCCAATGGCTTAAGTCCTGATGGCGTGGTTGGGCCTCAAACAAGGGCAGCCTTGGGAATGGCTAGACAAACCCCAGCACCTACCACACCAACCGGCGGAGGGGTTTCTAGAAGCGATGATATCAACCTATTGGCCCGAACGATCCATGCCGAGGCTAAAGGAGAGCCCTATGAGGGAAAGGTGGCAGTTGGTGCAGTTATTCTGAATCGAATTAGGAATGCAGCCTTTCCAAATACAATGGCAGGAGTAGTTTATCAGCCCTGTGCCTTTGAACCAACAAAAAATGGAGCCATAAATCAAGCACCCAATGATGAAGCCTTTAGGGCTGCCAGAGATGCCTTAAATGGATGGGATCCTACTGGAGGCGCTATTTATTTCTGGAATCCTGCCACTGCCACCAGCAGATGGATTTGGACTAGAAAAATCACACTTAGAATAGGCAAGCATGTTTTTGCCCATTAAAGGAGGAGAAATATGAGGAAGTATACATTACCCTTAGTATTGCTATTAGCTCTGGTGATTGTTGGTGTTTGGGGATTTTATCAATACAGAGAGAAAATCGATTATCATACATACCTAGACATGCAATTCCAGAGGGAATTTTATGAAATGATCGGGCATGTTGAAAATCTACAGGTGGACTTATCTAAGGCTATGATTTCTGGATCCAGTAAAGATATGGCTAAATACTTAAGTGGTACCTATATGCAAGCTTATATAGCTCAAGAAAAGCTAACTCAGCTTCCCTTTCATCATGCTACCATCCGTAAAACAGAAGAGTTTCTAAGTCAGGTAGGGGATTATTGTACTGCCATGGCCAATAAGGCTTTGGATGGTTATGTTTTATCTGATGAGGAAATGAATACCCTGCAGGAACTCCAAAATTATTCAAACAATCTTGCTCAGGAATTGTTTGAGATGCAGCAAAAGGTGGTTTCAGGAGGAGTAAATTTTGGAGATTTAAGAAGAGTAGGAAATAGAGACTTAGAAAAAGTAAGTGATCAGATGAAGGATATGAACCTTATCAATTTTGAAGAAAGAATGCAGGATTATCCTGAGCTAATCTACGATGGCCCCTTTTCTGCCCATATGAAGGACATAAAGCCCAAATTGACAGGAGAAGAGATCACAGAGGAAGATGCCATAAGGATTGTTGAGGAGACCTTTGGTGAGAAGGCAGATATTGACACTCCTAGGATCATTGGTGATATAGAAAATACAAAAATTCATGGCTATTATTTAAGGGCAGATAGAAATGAGGATAATGGCGAGATTTCCGCGGCTGTCAGTAAAATTGGTGGTAAAATCATATGGTATTTAAATCCAAGAAGTATTGGGGAAAGTAAGCTAGATAGAGAAAGGGCTATGGATATAGCGGAGGAATTTCTTCAAGAGCAGGGATATAAGAATATGGTGGCAACCTATGCTATGGCAGCAGAGGGTGAAATGGTTATCAATTTTGCTACTAAGGAAGAGGATGTAATTATCTATACAGACCTAATGAAGGTTAAGGTAGCCTTGGATAATGGAGATGTCATAGGCTTTGAAACAGAGGGATACCTAGTGAATCATCATGACAGAAATATAGGCGAACCTGAGTTAACTGAGGAAGAGGCCCAGGAGAGGCTATCTAGTTCAGCAGAAATAGAAAGCACTCGTTTAGCCATCATTCCAACCAATGGCAACAAAGAAGTTCTTTGCTATGAATTTAAAGTTCAATTTGGTGAAGACAACTTTCTAATCTATATAGATGCCGATACAGGGGACCAAGTAAGGATATTATTGATGGTTGAGCAAGAGGACGGAACATTAGTAATATAATCAGACTGTTGAAAAACCCACATCTTCGTTGTTACTTCAAAAAACCAGCTCCTCACTTATTACTATATAAGCTCCGGGGCTGGTTTTTCTTGCGCCTAGAATCTATGGTCTTTTGAACAGTCTGGAAATATGCGTTGCTAAAGTTCATCTACAACATTAACTCTTTAAACATTGAAAACACTTTAAAACAAGGTTGAAGTTAAAGTTTAACTTCAACCTTGTTTTGTTTTTATAATTCTTCACTCTTAATTCTCAATTCTTCATTTTCCTTCTCCTTCACCCTTTAAGGTCAAGGAGAATATTTATATAGAAAGGAGGTAATATAGATGGCCTTTATAGATAAAATATCAAAATCAATGTCCAAGACAACCCAATCCATTTCCAAACTCTCCTCTCAAATGATGGAGGTAAGCAAACTAAACATGAGTATTAGGAAAAGAGAGGAAGAAATTGAAGAAAAGCTATTGGAGCTAGGACATTATGTATATAGTAGATTCAGAAAAATGAATATGGTATCAAGATCAGAGGTGGTGGAGCTAATTCATAACATAGAAGCTATGGAAAATGAGATAGAAAGCATAGAAAAATTAATTAGGAGCATAAAAAACATCAACTATTGTAGTAGCTGCAGAGAAGAATTCGAAGATGATGTACGGTTTTGTCCCCTTTGTGGTAAAATGTTAAAGTAGCTTTAACGGAAATGTGATGTACTTCACGGTTTTTTGTGCGAATTATCACATACTTATAGACTTCTTTACAGTAATATATACTTAAGATAAAAATAAAAAGGAGAGAGTTAAAATGGCTATTAGAAAAATAATCGAGATTAACGAGGAAAAATGTAACGGATGTGGCCTATGTGTTCCTAATTGTGCAGAAGGAGCCATTCAAATAATAGACGGAAAAGCAAAACTGGTAAGTGATATCTACTGTGACGGATTAGGGGCTTGTTTAGGACATTGTCCAGAGGATGCTTTAAAAATTGTTGAAAGGGAAGCAGACGAGTTTGATGAGGAGGCTGTAGAGGAGCTTCTAAAGAGTCAAGGAAAAACCTTTACACCTCAGCAACAAAGTAATCATAATCATCATCAAGGTCATCATGGACATAGTCACCATGGGGGCGGTTGCCCAGGCAGCAGAATGATGAATTTTTCAAAGGATTCAGAAGCTACTGCGGCTGAAGGGGTTTCAAGTGGTGATATTGAGATTAAAATAAAACCCCAATTAAAGCAATGGCCTGTACAGTTAAAGCTTGTACCTGTTAATGCACCCTATTTTCAAAACGCAGACCTTCTAATTACAGCAGATTGTGTACCCTTTGCATATCCCAACTACCATTTAGATTTATTAAAGAACAAAGCTGTAGTTGTAGGATGCCCAAAGCTTGATGATCTTGAGTTTTATGTAGATAAGCTTACTCAAATTATTGAGATGAACAATCTAAAATCTGTAACAGTAGCTTATATGGAGGTTCCATGCTGTCAAGGGATTGTTATGGCAGCAGAAACAGCCATAAGAAGATCTGGTAAAGCAGTGGAGCTTACAAAAATAAAAATCGGAATTCAAGGACAGAAATTATAATAGGATTAAGAAGTCTGCATCTTGAATACTTTGTTTCAATCAAAAAGCCTGCATCTTGAATGCAGGCTTTACTAATTATGATTATGGAGATTATTTATACCAGCTTTTACTGATGGGCAGTCTATAATGATTCCCTTCTTCAGTATAGGATCATTGGCCTCCCTTTGATAGTTACATACATTGAAGGTGATTTTGCATTGAACCTTGTGTTTGCAGGTGTTGCAGGCTAGTTTGCTAACCTTAGGTCGGTGCTTTTCTGAAAGCTTAATCAGTTTTATTTCTTCTTTGTTATTCTTCAGAATTTCCTTCATATAGGCTTTAACTGCTTGAATATAGCTTTTCTTAATGAGATATATCACCCTTTTTCGATCCTTAGGGGATATGAGCTCTATTGAGATATTGTTATGATGTATTTCTCCAACTATGGCCTTTGTTCTAATTTTAATGGATATGCTATCAAAGGGAATGTCTAGGTATGTAACCTGTGGGATAATTTTACCTGTTATCTTGATGTGATAGATTTTATCTAAGTTATATCCTTCATATAGGTCTAGTGAAAAATATTTATTAAATATTAGGATGTTTTTATATCTATAGAAACTTATCAAAACAATTGTAACGAATATTCCTGTTGTCAAAATAATGATATTATTGTCCATTATATTACCTCCTATAATATTATATTAACATAATGTATCTGTAGAGTTTTACTGGTGATATTTAGTTGGTTAAAATTGCATAAGAAGCACAAAATAATCAATAGACTAATAAAATTCTAATATTGTAATTACACACTATATGTGGTAACTTAAGGTTAATCAAAGAGTCTACATAAAATATAACAAAGAAATATAATAGCAGGTAGTGTAAAGTAGGTTAT
>NZ_WBZB01000035.1 GCF_009017255.1 Alkaliphilus serpentinus
TTATTTGGTGTAAAACTCGGGATAATCAATATCATACCCAGTTAACAGCTAAACAAGCCTTTGTTATAATATTATAATATTTTTGTCACTTTAGTAGAATATAAAAAAGTACTTTTCGAAAAATATTGAATTATATGGGTAGATATTAGATAATTCATATAAGGTTAAATATCTATAAATCAAGAATTGATCACTTAATAGATTAGGATAAGGCAGGAGGAATAAAATATGACTGTTCAGCAGGAAATAATCAGTGGCGGGAGAAGAATTCTTAGTAGCGGGTTGATTAAGGGTACATGGGGGAACATTAGTATAAGACGAGGGGATACCTTGTGGATTACCCCTTCGGGAGTTCCATACGATGAATTAGAGGAGGAATCTGTGGCTGCAATAGATATGGCAACTGGAGGGCAAATAGCAGGAAATTTACCTGCCTCAAGCGAATTACTCCTACATCTAAAGATTTATAAGCATTTTCCTATAATCAATGGAATTGTTCATACCCATAGCATATATGCCAGCGCCTTTGCGGCTTTATTGGAAGAGGTGCCTTGCTATACAGAAGATCAGGCTCAGATTATTGGTGGGGATATTCCAGTTGCAGAATATGCTTTGCCTGGAACCGATGAATTGGCAGAAAATGCTGTTAGTGCATTAGGAAAAGGAAGATTTGCCACCCTTATGGCGAACCATGGATTGGTGGCAATTGGCCGAAGCTTAAAAGAGGCCCTAACTGCTGCTGATATTGCAGAAAAATCAGCTCAGCTAGCTTCAATTATCTTGTCCCTCAATAAAAACCCTAAGCCACTAAGCCATGAGGATATAACCCTTTTAAGGGAGAAATATTTAGGAGAATATAGTAAAAAAATCATTAAAGAATAGGAGGTATCATATGTCGTACTATCAGATGAATGAAAAGCTGGCCATTGACTATGTAAAGGGGCTGGGATTCTTTTCAGAAACTGCAAGGCTTGTAGCACGGGAGGTTGGAGATGGAAATCTCAATCTGGTTTTTATCATCAGGGATGAAGAAGCTCAAAGGTCCTTAGTTTTAAAGCAGGCCCTACCCTATGTAAGGGTGGTAGGAGAGGGTTGGCCCCTTTCAGTTGAAAGAACTATATTTGAAGCAAATGCGTTGGAAATACATAATAAGCTTGTGGCTGATTATGCGCCAAAGCTCATCCATAGAAATGATCAGCTGGCTTTAATTGCAATGGAGGATTTATCTCACCTTCAGCTTATGCGGTATGGCATGATAGAGATGAAGAAGCATGCCAATTTTCCACAACATATATCAACCTTCTTAGCCAATACCCTATTTTACACCTCGGATTTATATATGGATCCTGAGGAGAAGAAGAAACTGGCTGCAAAATTTGTGAATACCCAGCTTTGTAAAATTTCAGAGGATTTAATTTTCACCGATCCCTATTATGACGCAGAACGAAACAATATCAATCCAGAGCTAAGACCTTACCTCGAAGAGGTATTCTGGAAGAAAGATTATTTGTGGCTTGAGGCATCCAAGCTAAAATACAAGTTTATGACAGAGGGTCAATCCCTTCTTCATGGGGATTTACATACAGGCTCCATATTTGCTGGTGAGGATGAGACGAAGGTATTTGATTCAGAATTTGCCTTTTTTGGTCCTGCGGCCTTTGATGTAGGGAAAATTATTGGGAATTTCCTAATTAACTATGTATCCTGGTGGGGTAAGGATGTTGATATTAATCAAATAAAGGATTATAGAGAATATCTCCTGAATTCCATAGTGGATATCTATAATCTATTCCATAAGAAGTTTATTGACAACTGGGAAAGGGATGCTCAGGATATTTCAGTTAAGGTAGAGGGATATCAACAGCAGTATATAAGAAGGCTTTTTGTAGACGCCATAGGTTTCTGTGGTGCTGTAATGATTAGAAGAACCCATGGTCTTGCCCATAATATTGACGTAGATGGGATTGAAGATTTAAAGAAGCGTAGTAAGACTCAAATTAGGGTTTTAGAGCTTGGAGAAAAGCTTATCATGAATAGAGAAGCCTTTAAAAATATTGAAGAGGTTGTGGCCTTTGTTAAGGATAACCTAGGATTGGAGATGAAAATATGAGTCATTTAATTCCCATAGAATGGAGGGATAATACCCTTTACATATTGAATCAGCTAAAGCTGCCAGAGGAAATGGAGTTTAACCCTAAGACGACGGTTGAAGAGGTATTCCACGCAATAAGGGATATGGAGCTTCGGGGGGCCCCCTTAATTGGCATTACTGCTGCCTATGGATTATATATTGCTGCTAGAGAGATAGAAGCCTCTAACCATGAAGAATTTATGTGTCTTTTAAGGGAGCAGGCAGATTATCTTGCCCAATCAAGGCCTACCGCTGTGAATCTTTTCTGGGCTTTAGAGAGAATGCTTAACAAAGCTGAGGAATTAAAGGAAGCTTCTTTAACAGACATAAAGGATGCCCTTTTAAATGAGGCTATCCTCATCCATAGAGAGGATGAAGCAATCAATAAAGAAATAGGCGAAAACTTTTTAAAGATATTAGAGGATGGGATGACGGTAATGACCCATTGTAATGCAGGAAGCTTAGCAACCTCAAAATATGGAACTGCTACATCCCCAATGTATTTGGCCAAGGAGAAGGGTAAAAACCTAAAGGTCTATGCCAACGAAACCAGACCCTATCTTCAGGGTGCAAGGCTTACTGCCTTTGAGCTTCAGCATGGTGGCATTGATGTTACGCTAATTTGCGATAATATGGCAGGATCAGTAATGGCCCAGGGTAAGGTGGATGCAATCATAACTGGGGCAGACCGGGTGGCAGCCAATGGGGATACAGCAAATAAGATTGGAACTCTACAGCTGGCGATCATGGCTAAGCATTTTAACATTCCCTTTTATGTGGCAGTGCCAACTCCTACAATAGATTTAAATACCCCCGATGGCAATCACATTCCTATAGAGGAGAGGAGTTTTCAAGAGGTGACCAATTGGTTTGGTAAAAAAACTGCCCCTGAGGGAATCAAGGTTTATAATCCAGCCTTTGATGTTACACCCCATCATTTAATAAGGGCCATCGTTACAGAAAAGGGAATTGTATATCCACCCTTTGAGGAAAATTTAAAAAAGCTTCTCTAACATACAATAAACAGGAGTAGGGTTATCTATAAGCCCTATCCTGTTTTTTTCTGTGTTTATATTTCGTTTCTTGAGAATATAATCTTGAGTTTGAAATCCTTATTACAGCTGGAAGCATAAAGAATTTCCACATCCTTTTCATATAATACTATATAAGAAATGATACGATAGGGCTTCTTCAATTTAGCCATCTCCCTAAATTTGATAGAAGAATTATAGCATAGAATAACGCTTAAATACAATTAAGAATTAAGAATGAAGTGTTTTGAATTATGGAAGAAGATTTATAAAAATGAGCAAGGTAAAGAGAAGAGAAAAGCAAAGATAAACAAAGAATTAATTAGAAATAATTAGCTAATTAGAATTATTCAGTTATAAAGCTCATTAAAAAAATATTTTCAACTAAATAAGAATTTGACCTTCTTTGACCTTTATCTTAAACTATAATTAAAAGATCACAAATTATGTTAATGGAGGTGCTTAATATGTTTAGAGATTTAGTTCCCTTTAATCGTGGTAGAAAAGAGATGGAAAGCTTCTTTGACAGATTCTTTCATAATGATGGGTTTATGCCGGTAAGCAGTGGTATGGGTATGAAGGTGGATATTAAGGAAAACGACAATGAATATCTGGTGGAAGCTGAGATTCCAGGAGTTGATAAGGAAGCCATTCAACTTGATTACCAAAATGGATATTTAACCATCTCTGTAGAAAACAATGAGGAGTATAATGAGGAAAGAGAAAATTACATTCGTAAGGAAAGAAGAAGCGGAAGGGTTTCTAGAAGCTTCTATGTAGAGGACATTAACGAAGAAAAGATTGAAGCTCAGTATAGAGATGGCATTCTGAAAATTACATTACCGAAGTCAGGGGAGAAGAAAAAGAAAAACCGAATAGAAATTCAATAAGCTTTAACACATAAAGATCCATATCTCTACAGGATATGGATTTTTTGTTGCAGAAGTTTTGTTTTTTAATAAGAAGGAAACCCCAATAGATATCTTGAATTATATAAAGATTATAGTCATTTAATCAGTGGATTTAATCCTTAAGATAAAGGGGTGATAAAATGTTTAAATTTATTCATATTGCAGATATTCATTTAGATACCAGCTTTTATTCCAGCAATAAAGACCTTAGAAGTAAACTTAGAAATAGCCTTCGGGAGGCCTTCCTTAGGGTAATTGATACTTGTATCAATGAAGGAGTAAATGCTCTATTAATAGCTGGAGACTTTTTTGATGATGAACTACTAACCTTTCAGACAGAGAGTATGATCATCGATGGAATACGTCAGTTAGAAGGATATAATATTCATGTATACTATTCTACTGGTAACCATGATCCTGGAGACATAAGCTATAGAGCCAATTTAATAAAATGGCCCTCCAATTTTCATTTAATAGATAATGACAGGCTACAGACCTTTGATGTGATGGGAACAGATGGTAGGGCCATTGGAAGAATTTTATCAGTAGGTCACCAAACTAAAGTAGAAGGCAGAAATCTAATCAGTCAATTTCCCGCAAAAGAAGGAGACCTTCCCCATGTGGGACTAGTACATGCCATGGTTACATCTGCTTCGGGAATCGATAGGCATGATCGTTATCTGCCTTGCAGCTTGGAGGATTTGAAGGAGAAGGGCTACGATTATTGGGCCTTAGGCCATATCCATCAGCGTCAACAGATATCCAATGAAAATATTTGTTATCCTGGTAATCTACAGGGTAGACATCCTAGAGAAACGGGAGAAAAGGGTGGCAATCTTGTTGAAATAGATGAACTGGGCAGGGTTAAGGTGGAATTTATCAAATTCTCCACCATAAGGTGGGAAACCCTAATCGTTAAAGACCTCGATAAAATTACCACCTATGAAGAGCTAAAGGATCATATTATGGATAGAATCAATACCTTTCTCAAGGAAGGAAATATCCATAATGGTGAGGTAATCCTTAGGCTGGAGTTAGCAGGAAGATGCTACTTAGAAAGGGAAATGAATGAGGAAGAAAGTAGGTATCAGCTGGAGGCAGATATAAAACAAAGCTTTGGATTTATTGCGGTAGAAGCAAAAACAGGGGGGCTATTAAAGGCTATTAATTTAGAGGAATACCAGGAGGGCAACCATGTCCTTGGTAAGGCCTTGTCCATAATGAACAATATCGAAAGCAACGAAAAACTAATGGAGAATCTATCACAGCTGAAGCTAGCCAATAAAAAAATCAATAATGCTAAGGATAGAAAACAGTATTATAAAGAATTGTTACAGGGTTTAGAGGAAGAAGCCCTGAATCGAATGGTAGGTGATGGAGAATGAGGATAAAGGAACTGGAAATGTTAGACTTTGGCAAGTTTCATATGGAATCTGCCTATGATACAGATAGCAGAGTGGTGCTTTTCCTGGGAAATAATGAGGCAGGCAAAACTACCATTTTCAATCTTATAAAAAGTGCCCTTTATGGCTTTTCGCCAGCCAGCAACGATAAGCATCCCTATAGCTCATGGAATCATAACAGAATTGAATTTACTGCTAAGCTAGATCTCAAAGACGAAGGGGAAATCCAACTATATAGACGATTGCTTAGTCAGCCAAAGGGCCACATCACCAAAGGAGAAAATATCATAGACCTAAGAAACAACCCCCTTCCCCATGTTCGTCATGTTTCATCGGAAATTTATGAGAAGATCTATGCCCTAAGGGTTGAAGACTTAATGGAGCTACAGGGGAAGGCCTGGGATGAGGTGCAGGACAAGCTGTTGGCCAATTATGGCAGCAAAATCATTCGAAACACCAGAGAAGTTCTTAAGGAGCTTAATGAGGAAGCCAGTCAAATATATAAGGAAAGCCGTAGGGGAAACTCCCTTCTAAGAGACTTAGAAGAAGAAATGAACTCATTAAAATCCCAAAGAGAAAGTGCAAGGGAAAGACAAAGACTCTTAAGGGATTACAATAAAAGGCTTGAGGAGATCTATACTGGTATAGAAGGTCATCAAAGGGAGAAGGTTAGACTAAAGGAATACATGCGAAGGGTAAAGGAACTCCTTCCTCTAAGGGGACTACTAAAGGAATTAGAGGAGACCAAGAAAAGCTTTGTTTATCCTGAAATATTCAAGCAACTGCTCAGCAACAGTCTTAGTAAAAAGGAGGACCTTGAGGAAAGACAGAAGCAATTAAATAGAACTCTGGAGGAAAAAAAGAAGCTTATAGATCTAAAGAAGGATGGAATTTATAGACTTACTGAGGAAGAATTGAAGATTTTAGATCATAAGGCCAACATCAATACTCATATAAAAAATATTAGTAGGATACAAACCCTAAGGGATATAGTATCCAATAAAAGGGAAGAAAAAAGAAGGATTATTCACCAATTAAACTATGAAGGTCAAAAAATTACTGGAGAAGAGGTTAGCCAACGGGCTTTAGAGGGTCTAGAAAATTTTAATTTATCAGAGCTTAGAATCAGATTAGAAAATTATAGAAGAAGCCTTAAGGAATTTGAAGACACTAAAGGAAGCATAGATTATTTAAGGAAGCAGACGATCAATGTAACAAAACCTAAGGTCTTAATGATTGCTGCCTTGGCTGGAATACCGATATTAGGTGCTGGAATCCTTTTAAACCAAGATCTATTAAATATCATAGGAGCTATTATGATTATTGCTGGAGGAGTTGCCTATGGCTCCTTTGAAATCATGAAAAGGCAGCTGGAAGGTAACAATCCTCAAAGGGTACAGCAGCAGCTATTAACAAATAAACTCAAGGAAATTGAAGAGAAGCTAATGGAGAAAAAACAGCTTCTTCTAAATCTATTTGACGGAATAAATGTACCGGAAATTGTAATCACCAATATGGATGAGGTTTTTGCTTCCTCCTTAATTAAAATTAAAGATGATTCCTTTAGGCTGAAGGAATTGGAAAAAAGCCTCAAGGAGAAGGAAGAAGAGTTAGAGAAAGAAATCAAAGTTATAGATGAATTTCTACAGATTTTTGATGCTGTTGAGGGAAGTGGTGACGATAAGCTTTATAAGCTAAAGGAGCTAGTAGAAGGCCTTGAGAAAAGAGTGCTAGTAAATGAGGGATTAACAAATGACTTATTACAGTTGCAGGAAGAGGTTAAGGGCATTGAAGCCAACCTTCAGGATACGGATAATAGCTTAGATACATTGAATTCAGCATTAATGACTATGGGGGACGGAGATATTAATAAGGGGATTGAAAGCTTTCATAATAACCAAAGACTTCAAAACAAGCTGAAGATCCTTGATGAGAAGCTTATGGCCATAGATAATTTAGCTCATTTGAAGGAAGAGCTTGAAGGCTTAAATAGCAAAGAGAATGAAACCTTTGATGATTTGAATATTACTAAAGTTGAAGAGGAACTAGAGGAAATAGAAGAGGGCTTAATCGCCCTGAAGGAAGAGCAAAGGGAGCTTCAACTGCTGTCCCAACAAATCCTTAAAGAAACCACAATAGATGAAATTGAAAGCCAAATCAAGCTAAAGGAAATGGAATATGAAGAGGCTGCAATCAAAAGGGATCGATTGATGCTACTGGCGGAAATCATTAAAGTAGCTGAAGAGGAGTTTAAGGAGGAAAATCAGCCAGATGTCTTGAAAAATGCAGGTGCTTATTTTAACTTGATTACTTTAGGTAAGTATACCAATATCTACATTGAAGAAACCGATAAGGATCCAAGTATTATGGTAAAAGAAATAGATTCTCCTACAGCAATAAAGGTTACTCCTGCCTTCAGTAAGGGAACTCTCAACCAGCTATATTTATCTTTAAGGTTATCGCTGATGGACCATTTAGACAAAGAAGGATTAATGCTGCCTGTATGCTTTGATGAGGCCTTTATCAATTGGGATGAACACCGGCTAGATAGCAACCTACAGCTATTACAAAAAATCTCTGAAAAAAGACAAATTTTCTTCTTTACATGTCATAGCTGGTTGGCTGAGAAAATTGAAAAGGCATTTAACATAAAAAAAATTCTTTTGACTTAATTGGAGTGGGAAAGATGCCCTTTACTTATTTACTAAAATGTAATGATGGAACCTATTATACAGGTTGGACTGTGGACTTGGAGCAAAGATTAAAGAAGCATAACCAAGGAACTGCATCAAAGTATACAAGAAGTAGGCTCCCTGTCGGATTGGTTTATTGGGAGGAATACAAAACAAGAAGTGAAGCACAAAAAAGGGAAGCTACTTTAAGAAAACTCAGTAGGAAATATAAGGAATCTTTAATAGAATCCTTTAAAACTTCGTAAAACATATAAAAAGTTTGTATGAGGTGGACCTTAAATGTTAACACTTTTACTATCAAAAGAAGTAAAGGTGTGAGAGTTATATGAGGGTACCAAAACACATAGGGGTAATCCCCGATGGAAATAGAAGATGGGCCGCCAACTTAGGGTTAAATAAGGCCGAGGGCTATGATAAAGGACTAGATCCAGGATTACAGCTGTACCACCTTTGTAAGGAGGTAGGGGTTAAGGAAATAACCTACTATGGCTTTACAATGGATAACACCAAAAGACCTGCCCTTCAAAGGAAGGCCTTTACAGCTGCCTGTATTAATGCAGTAAAAATGTTAGCTAAGAAGGATGCCAATCTTTTGGTGGTGGGAAATAGTGATTCCCCAATGTTTCCAAAGGAGCTGATTCCCTACACAAAAAGAACGAAGTTTGGAAAGGGTACAATAAAAGTAAATTTTCTTGTAAACTATGGGTGGCATTGGGACCTAGGAAAGCTTACAACAGAGGAAAGCGCCTTAAAAAGCAATTCCTATAAAGGCCTTCATTCCAGTGATGTTTCAAGGATTGATTTAATCATAAGATGGGGAGGCAGAAGAAGACTTAGCGGCTTTCTGCCTGCCCAAGCAGTATATGCTGACTTCTATATCATAGATGACTACTGGCCAGATTTTAAGCCCCAGCATTTTTATGATGCTTTGGAGTGGTATAGGGGGCAGGATATCACTCTAGGGGGCTAGGCTCAGACTGTTGATAAGTCGTCATCTTCGTTGTTGCTGCAAAGACCCAGCATTCTAACGTATTGCTGTATACGTGTCGACCGCTGGGTATTTTTGCGCCTAGAATCTAACAACTTCTGAACAGTCTGCCGGTATAATACGCCTCCATCTTCGTTGTTGCTGCAAAGACCCAGCACTCCTAAGTAGACACCTGGTAACTAGAAGCTAAAAGCAACTTAACCTAGAAATAGAATTAATAAGACTTACCCAAATAAAAAAAGAAATTTGCCATCTCAAATTTCTGTTTTTTTGAAACCTTTTTTTAATATAATGTATCTAATAGGTTGTGAGGGGATGTGAGGAATTGACTGAAGCCAGAGATTATATAGAAAGATTAAAGAATAGAGATCAGATGGCTTATCGAGAGCTTATTGAAGAATATAGCAATAAGCTATTGAGGATAGCCTATTATATCGTCAAGGATCAAGAAATGGCTGAAGATATTGTACAGGAAAGCCTTATTTCAATATACAAAAATATTGATGGATTTAGAGGGGATAGCCAGCTATCTACCTGGTTGACACGGGTTGTAATAAACAATGCTAAAAGGGTGGTTGGAAAGAAAAGAGTCATTAATTTTTTCCCACTAAAGGATTTACTGATTAAAGATCATAAGCCTTTGCCCCATGAGGTGGTAATCAAGAAGGAAAAAGAAGAGGTCCTTAAAGAAATTCTCATGTCCCTTCCAGTGAAATATAAAGAAGTTTTAGTTCTATACTTTTATGAGGAGCTAAAGATCAAGGAGATATCAGAGATATTGGATATTAGTGAATCTGGAATAAAAAGTAGGCTTAAGAGGGGTAAGGAAAAGATTCGATTGGAAATGGAAAGGAGGGCATTGAACCTATGAAAGAGAAAAATCATAAAGGCTTAGAGGACCTGATAAAGGCTACCTTGAGGGATGAATTAATTTCCATTGAAGTAGATGATGGCTTTATTGAAAAAACACTAACTATTAGTAAGGGAATCACTCCTTCTACTGCCCTTGAAAGATTTCTAGAAAGGGAAATTGCTATTCCAGTATCCTTTGCAGCTATTGGATGTCTTTTGGCTATAGGGTTATTGGTGAATACCCTTCTTATCCCTAAAGAGTTATCCCATCCTAAATATGAAATACGAAACCTATCTTCAACCATCACCCTCATCAGTGATTCAGAAGGAATAATAAAGGGGGACCAATAGTGAAAGCAGTTCGAATCAAAATAAAAACCTTAGGGAAGGCTTTAATCGTTTTAGTCTCCCTTGGATTAATAATATATGCCCTTTTACCAGGGGCTCTTATGAGGCTGGCAGATAGACAACTTCAAAAGGGTAATAGGGCAGAAGCCCATGGATACTACCAGAGGATTATAAAGTATTTCCTTAGACATGGAGAAGCTGCCATGGCAATGGAGTGGCTGGCGCAGGGGATCGAGGGAGACAACTATTTAATGATATCTCCAATGGGTTTCGGAGGTACTGGAGGGTACGGTGAAGAAACGGGAACGATTCCTAAGGAGACCATAGCTCTTTATGAAAAGCTGGTTCAATTACACCCTGAGACCCCCCACGGGCAAAGGGCAATGGTTAAGCTAGCAATAAGAGATATTTATGGAGCCTTAAAAGAAAAAAAATATAAAGAATCAATGGATATAATAGCTAATTTAGAGGAAAAGCTATTGCCAAGATCAGCCTTCCAGCTACAAAGGGTTTATTTATTTACATTAAAAGAGCTGAGCAGCAGAGGCTATTTTCAAGAAGCCATTGAATTTGGCGAAAAATATATAAAATCTATGGAGATGGATGAAAGCTCCTTCTACTATGATGAAGGAATCCTAGAAACCTTGGCTGATACCTATTTAATGATGGGTAATGGTGATAGGGCAAAGGAAATATATAAGGGTATAATCGATGATATTAGAAAAAATCAGTTGGAGATAATCAATCTTAATGAAGCTGATGAAGGTTTAAAGTATGACAATATTTATGAGGAAGAGAGAATTGAAAATTTAGAGAATAAAATTAGAATAGCTGATGGAGATGGAGATAACTCTGGAAGGATCTCCGGTACGGTAACCCTTCATGGAGAAGCTCTAGCAAATACCAATGTATTTCTACAGCCAATATCGGCAGGTGGAGGATTTCCAACGGCTACTAGAAGAGCATTGTGGCTAAAGAGCAATGAAAAGGGCGAGTTTACCTTTAAACGTCTACCCCCAGGTAAATATGCCTTGGGATTAATTGCAGACTTAAATATTATAGGGGATTCTGTACTGAAGGAGGGAAGATTTCCTCAATCCAATATAGAGGTGGAGGCTGGAGGAAGCTATAGCTGGTCCTTCGATTTTGTAGAAACCATTAAGGTTCATTCTCCAATAAACAATTCAGTAGTTGAAGAGGAAATTCATTTTAGCTGGCAGCCGGTAGAAGGTGCAGCCTACTATACCTTAGAAATTGGAAGATATTTTGGAAATGGAAGTAGCTCTAATAATTTACCTGAAAAATACTATCAAACAAATACTACTTTATCTGCCAATGCCCTTTTACAGCTGGATGGGGGATTAAGCTATAGTGAAGAGGAAGGGGTTATAGCCGAGAGCTTTATGAATTATCCCTATCCGGGATCCAGACACTTTTGGGGAGTGGTTGCCTACGATGAAGAGGATCAAATAATCTCTTCAACCTTAGGTTATATTAAAGGTCAAAATACCGACTTTACCTTTAAAGGACATGAACCAAGGGAGGCAGACAAATTACTGGCAGCGGGAGACTATGAAGGGGCTATTGAGGCCTATGAAGGGGATTTAGAAGGGAACCCTGAAGACCTCTATGCAATGATTATCCTGGCAAGGCTCTATAGAAATGATATCGAGGATATTTATCCATATTCCAATTTATCTAGGGCTCGAGAGCTTTATGAAAGACTCTATGATCTTACTGGAAATGAGGTATTTCTACAAATGAAAAAATAAGAGGAGACCCTATGGGTCTCCTTCGCTATTTACTGATTATATTCCTCATTAACCAGGGTAGTTATAGTCTTTAAAACTACTTCTACTGTATTTTTAACCAGCTGAGGATCTACTGTTTCTAAGGTATCTCTTTCGGTGTGATAGTACAGAGGGTCAAAGGGCCAGTAGGCTAAAAACACCACTGGGATCCCTTGATTTTCATAGGGACTATGGTCACTCCTACCACTGAATTCCGCCACCACCTTTATATCAAGATCAAGGGCTGCTTTATAGGCAATGTTGCTCAGAAAATCATCGCTCAAGCTGTTTTCTCTTAATACTACTAAGTACTCTCCCATACCAATCATGTCAAGGTTGATCATGCCGATAACATTACTACTACTCTTGAGATGATTTGTTGTAACATTGTTACGTGAACCAATAAGGCCAACCTCTTCCGATCCGAAGGCTATATATTGAATGTCAAAGGGTAAATCAACACCCTTTAAGACCGTTGCTATTTCCAATAATCCCCCTACTCCAGAGGCATTATCGTTGGCCCCAGGACAGTTTACACTGTCGTAATGGGCACCTATAATCAGCACCTTATCTGTTTCTTTGCTACTTTCCTTCATTCCTATGATGTTGTTTGAGGTGCTATCTTCTATAAGGGTATTAACTAATAAATCAGCCTTTAATTCTCCTTCCTCTAAGGCGTCCATTATTTTTTGACCTTCAGAGGAGGAGACTCCAATTGCTGGAACTATTGATTTATCTATAAGGGTAGCCATGAGAGGGCTATCCTCTGTATTAATGATGATTACTGCCTCTGCACCCTTGATAGCGCTATTATGAACCTTATCCCTATAGAAAAGCTCTCCCCTATGAACAACTGCAATAGCCCCGGTTACATCAATACCATTAAAATCCTCCCTACGTCCTAAACCGGCATATACTAATGGTAAGTCAGTTAAACCGTCCTCCGGGGTGGAGGTTGAATAAGTAAGGCTGTTAGCTGTAATCGGTGTAGCTTCTCCCCATTGCTTTATAGTTAATTGTACCTCTTTATCCTGAAAGACCATTACTGGAAATTCTTCGGTCTCTACTTCTAATTCCAGATCTTTATAGGCTTCTGCTAAATATTTTCCAGCCTCAACTTCTCCTGGAAGTCCCGCCAACCTAGGACCAAAGCCTACTAAATCTTCTATATATTCCATTGTTCTGTCGATATCTATTTTACCTTGAAGCTCTTCAAAGGTTAGAAGGCTGACTTCTTCACTTTTAGGAGCTACTTCCACATGAGGATCGTTACATCCCGTAAAGGAAAGTATTAAAGAAAAAACAATTATAAACAGAATATATTTGTTGAAGAATAATCTCTTTTTCACAAAATCCCCCCTAACACTATTTACTATATTATACCATTTTGCATCCATGACAAATATTAAGAAAAATTCATAAAAAACCAAAAATTCTGTAAAATAGTCGTAATCACTGACTTAACCAATTCCTCGTTGCTGAAAGCGATATTATGTGATAAAATTGCTCTTATGGCAGAAAATAAAATCAAATATATAAATATATAAAGGAAGTAGGAAAATAATGAAGCGACAAGATATTAGAAATGTAGCAATAATTGCCCACGTTGATCATGGGAAAACAACCCTGGTTGATCAAATGTTAAAGCAAAGTGGAACCTTTAGAAGTAATGAGTTTGTTGAGGAAAGGGTAATGGATTCCAATGACCTAGAAAGGGAAAGAGGAATTACCATATTATCGAAAAACACTTCTGTTATGTATGGAGATGTGAAGATCAACATTATTGATACTCCTGGCCATGCAGACTTTGGTGGCGAGGTTGAGCGTATTATGAAAATGGTGGATGGCGTTCTGCTTTTGGTAGATGCTAAGGAAGGACCTATGCCCCAAACAAGATTTGTTTTACAAAAGGCTTTAAAGGAAGGTCTTAAACCAATAGTTGTGGTAAATAAAATCGATAGAACCGATGCAAGGGTTGAAGAGGTAATTGATGAGGTATTAGATTTATTTATTGCACTAGAGGCTGATGATGACCAATTGGACTTTGCAGCCGTATATGCATCTGCAAAGGACGGATTGGCAAAGCTTAATCAAGAGGATGAAGCTACAGATTTGAGACCCCTTTTTGAAGAAATTTTAAAGCAAATTCCCTGTCCTGAAGGAGATTCCGAAGCAGGTCTCCAGCTTTTAATATCCAATATCGATTATGACAAATATATTGGTAGAATTGGTATAGGAAAAATTATTAGAGGTACTGTTAAGAAAAATCAAATGGCAGTTCTTGCCAGTACCAAGGGACAAAACTTAAACGTTAAAATTAGCAATCTATATAGCTTTCAAGGCTTAGGTAGAAGAGATATTGAAGCTGCAACTGTTGGCGAAATTGTGGCCATTTCTGGTATAGCAGACATCAATATTGGCGATACCATATGCTCTGTGGATGATGTAGAGGCTGTACCCTTTGTGAAAATTGATGAGCCTACCATCTCTATGAATTTTCTAGTTAATGATAGCCCCTTTGCAGGTAAAGAGGGGAGCTTCGTAACCAGTAGACATTTAAAGGATCGATTAGATCGAGAGATGCTCTCTAACGTTGCTATGAAGCTTGAGGAAATTTCCTCCGACTGTTTTAAAGTAATGGGTAGAGGTGAACTGCATTTATCCATCCTTATTGAAACCATGAGACGAGAGGGTTATGAGTTTGCTGTATCAAGGCCAGAGGTTATTCTAAAGAAAACAGAGGATGGTCTAATGGAACCCTTCGAGACTTTATTTGTAGAGGTGCCTGAAGAGAATGTCAGTGCTGTTATTGAGAAGCTTGGCCAAAGAAAGGCAGAAATGCTGGATATGGCACCTACTGGAACAGGAATCGTTAAGCTTCAGTTCAGAATTCCTGCTAGGGGATTGATTGGTTACAGGTCAGAATTTTTAACGGATACCAAAGGTTATGGTGTCTTCCACCATTTATTTGATGGGTACGACAATTATCGTGGAGATATTCGAGTTAG
Source organism: Alkaliphilus serpentinus (assembly GCF_009017255.1). Taxonomy (GTDB): domain Bacteria; phylum Bacillota; class Clostridia; order Peptostreptococcales; family Natronincolaceae; genus Alkaliphilus_D; species Alkaliphilus_D serpentinus. The sequence goes on from NZ_WBZB01000035.1 coordinate 15,156, forward strand.
AGCTAGGGGATCTTTAGTGGCCTTTGAAACGGGAACTGCTGTGGCCTATGGTTTATACAACGCCCAAGAAAGAGGTATTATGTTCATAGGACCAGGAACTGAGGTATATGAAGGAATGGTTGTTGGCGAAAGCGCAAGGCTCGAGGATATAGCTGTTAATGTATGTAAAAGAAAGCAATTAACCAATGTTAGGGCCTCAGGGAGTGATGATGCTTTGAAGCTGGTGCCACCTAGAATTTTCTCATTGGAGCAATCCTTAGAATTTATTGCCGATGATGAGCTGGTGGAGGTAACACCTAAGAATATCAGAATTCGCAAAAAGATTCTAGATAAAACAACCCGTGAAAGGGCTCAAAGAAAATAATAATAAAGAAAATAAGCAGATAACCAAATCTTTAATTTGAGTTAGTCGCTTAGCTAGAAATTTGCCATAAAACTTCATAATCTTATTTTAGAGTTTTATGGTAAATATTCTAGCTACCTTTGAAAAAATATTAAATCTTGAAGTTGTAAGATTTAAGACAGTAATACAGAATCATATGAATCATTTAAAGGGATGGCGAAAGCCATCCTTTTTCCATTAGATTTACTTTTATTTGTAAGTTTGATACAATTGAAAAGTAAAAATATAACATCAAAAGGATTCTCACAATACGAGGTGATAGAGATGAATGAAAAAAGCTTAAGGGTATTAGAGTACGGTAAAATCATAGAGATGCTTTATGAAAAGTGCACCTCTTCTTTAGGTAGACAAGTAGTTGAGGAAATGAGGCCCAGTACCGACCTTGAAGAGATTATAAGACTACAGAAGGAAACCAGCGAGGCTCAAGGAATACTAATGCAGAAGGGTAATGTACCTATTGATGGGATCCATGACATTATACATATGGTAAAAAGAACAGAAATAGGGTCATATCTAGACCCAGGTCAACTACTTACCTTAAAGGATTCCCTATCGGTGGCCCGTAGAATGAAGGCCTACATGAAGAATGATGGAAAGGATGTTAAATTCCCTATTATTGAAGACTTAGTGGGGGCATTGTTTTCATTGCGTGAAATCGAAGAAAAGATTAGTAATTGTATTTTAAGTGAGAACGAGATTGCTGATAATGCCAGCCCCCAGCTTAGGGATATTAGAAGAAGTATTTCCTCTAAAAATGACTCCATAAGGAATAAGCTGAATGGTATTATATCCTCTACCAATAATCAAAAGTATTTACAAGATGCCATCATCACCATGAGGGGTGATAGGTATGTTGTCCCTGTTAAACAGGAGCATAGGGGGAATTTTCCAGGACTAATTCATGATCAATCCTCCAGTGGTGCTACCCTCTTTATTGAGCCTATGGCAGTGGTTGAGTTAAACAACGAACTGAAGGAGTTAAGGCTTAAAGAAAAGAGAGAGATAGAAAGAATTCTAATGGAGATTTCAGCTATGATAGCTGATAAGGCCTATGAGATAAAAAGTAATCAGAAGCTGTTGCAGCAGCTGGATTTTATATTTGCCAAAGGAAAACTATCCATTACCATGAAGGCAATTGAGCCCAAGCTAAACGCCGATGGAAAAATAAAAATTAAGAGGGCCAGACACCCACTATTGCAGGGGGGTGAGGTGGTTCCTATAACCATTTGGCTAGGGGAGGGCTTTAAAACCCTTATTATAACTGGCCCTAATACAGGTGGTAAAACCGTTACCCTAAAAACCGTAGGTTTGCTTACGGTAATGGCCCAAAGTGGTCTTCATGTTCCAGCGGATTTTGGTACCAGCTTATCGGTTTTTCAGCAGGTTTATGCAGATATTGGGGATGAGCAAAGTATTGAGCAAAGTCTAAGTACCTTTTCCTCTCATATGACCAACATTGTAGACATTTTAAATAATGTAACCCCCAATAGCTTGGTGTTATTCGACGAACTTGGGGCAGGCACAGATCCTGTTGAGGGAGCAGCTTTGGCCATGGCCATACTAAATCATTTAAGGACTATAGGAAGTAGTGTTATTGCCACCACCCACTATAGTGAACTTAAGCAATTTGCCCTATCCAATGAAGATATTGAAAATGCCTCGGTGGAATTTAGCTTAGAAACCTTAAGGCCTACCTATAAGCTATTGATTGGTGTTCCTGGAAAGTCCAATGCCTTTGAAATTTCTAGAAAACTAGGATTGACGGATGATATAATCAGTGCAGCAAAGGAATTTATTTCAACGGAGGATATCCATTTTGAAGATATTCTCCAAAATATTGAAACCAATAGAAGGGCAACGGAAGAAGATCGAGAAGAAGCGAAGAGATTAAAGCTTGAATCAGAGAAACTCTTTTCTCAATATCAAGAAAAGAAGCAGCAGATAGATACCCAAAGGGATAAGGTTTTAAAGGAAGCCAAGAAGGAAGCCCAAAAGCTACTGAAGGAAGCTAAGGAGGAGGCTGAAGAAATTATTAAATCCCTTAGGGAAATGAAGCTGGAGATGGAAGAAAAGGAAATGAATAGACAGGTTGAGATAGCTAGAAAGAAGCTATCTGATAGAATAGATGATATGGGAACTGCTACAGAGGAGATTTTTGGTAAGGCCACCAACAAAAAACCTCCAACTAATCTGAAGGCAGGAGAGGCTGTAAACATACTCTCCCTTAACCAACAAGGACATGTGATAACTCCAGCCGACGAAAATGGAGAGGTTTTGGTGCAGGCGGGTATTATGAAAATCTCTATGCATATCTCAAATTTAGAACGAGTTAAGCAAGATAAGTCTACAGCAAAGCAATCCGGCGTAGGAAAGATTGTAAAAAATAAGGCCCAAAGCATCAAAAGAGAACTAGACATAAGGGGCTATAACCTAGAAGAGGCAATGCTGGAGGTAGATAAGTTCCTTGATGACTGCTATTTAACAGGGATGTCACCTGTTACCATTATCCATGGAGTGGGAACTGGCATCTTAAGCTCAGGTATTAAGCAGATGCTAAAGAAAAACAAGCATGTTAAGAGCTACCGAGGAGGACAATATGGTGAAGGCGGAGCAGGGGTAACGGTGGTGGAAGTTAAGTAGATTGAAAAATGAAGGAAGCATGGGGGATATAACATATGGAAACCATGTTAGTAAGCGCTTGTCTATTGGGGATTGATTGCAAATATTCTGGAGGTAATAACTATTCAGAAAAGCTCATGGAGCTTATAAAGTATAAAAAAGCCATACCCATTTGCCCCGAGCAACTGGGAGGCCTTACTACTCCAAGACCTCCTTCAGAAATTCAAGATGGTGAGGGAGGCGAGGTTCTAGCTGGTAAAGCTAAGGTGGTGACAGCATCCGGCAAAGATGTTACAGATGCCTTTATCAAGGGTGCTGAGGAATCCTTAAAAATCGCCAAGCTATACGGTGCTACTACAGCCATCTTAAAATCCCTTAGTCCATCCTGTGGCTGTGGGACCATCTATGATGGAAGCTTCAGTAACACTAAGAAATTAGGCAATGGGGTTACAACAGCATTATTACTTTAAAATGGAATAAGGGTATTGACAGAGGAGGATATTTAGCAACAGCTATATTTCATTCAACCGATTAGTTATTGTTTTTTAGGATATAAATTCTATAGGACAACTATTTTAAGGAGGGAAAAGAAAATGAAAAAATGGATTTCTTTATCTGTTGGGGTTCTGATGATTTTTAGTTTAGCTGCCTGCTCCAATAAGGTACAAGCCGATGATAATGATCAACAGGATAATCAACAGGAGGTTCCTATTGGTGAGAATGTGAATCCTCCAGAGACAGAAGAGGAAGCAGAAGAATTAGTATATGTATTATACCTCAAACAGAAGAATTTACCATATATCTTCCCTGACAGCTTTAGTATCATGGAGGATGATTATAGATTAGCAGATACAACCTTTGAGGAGTTTGTTATGAAGGAGTTAATTAATCAAGAGGATTTTGATGAACTTATGAATCCAATTCCCCCAGGAACTAGGGTCTTGTCAGTAACAATGGATGATAATACTGCCATTGTGGATTTATCTGAGGAGTTTGAAACAGGAATGATTGGAACAAAGAAGGACGTTGAGGCTACGGTTGCTATAATCGTGAATACACTAACCACCCTAGAAGGAATTGATAAAGTGCAAATTCTTGTGGAGGGAGAAGCCCTAACAGATTTAAAGGGTGTTGACTTAAGCAAGCCCTTTGAGTTTATAACGGATTTCTACATGGAAAAATAATTGAAATTCAAAATTCCAAATTGAAAGTTGAAAATTGAAGAAAATCAAATATTAAATAAAAAAATACACCGTCAAAATCGGTGTATTTTTTCAGACAAAAAATAGAATCCTTCGTATATATGATAGAAGCAATTAAGAATTAAGAATTAAGAATTAAAATGCTAATAAGATCTTTTAAATTTGCTATGCAAATTTTACTTAATTCAACATTCAACATTCAACATTCAACATTTAACATTTGGCATTTGACATTCAACATTGAACAATTATACCTAGAAGGGAAGGATTATAAAAATGAAAAGGAATCTTATTTTGGGGTTGACCCTAGTGATGCTAATAGCCATACTTTCATCTGGCTGTACAATTGAAATTAATAATGTAAAAAGGGATATAGATAGAATAGGTGATTTTATAGATCCTTTTTCAGAGAACTATGACAAAATCGAAAGCTTTCAGCAGGACTTTGGGGCTATAGAGGTATTGGAGATTGAAAATAGCGTAGGAACAATAGAAATTGATAAGGCCAGTGGTAGTAGCGGGTTTTTAAGCTATGATATAAAGGTTAAATCAAGACTTGGCAATGAAAAGGATGTAGAAGAGGCTATTAAGAGCATTACAGTTGACATAGTGGAGGAGGGTAATAGACTTACCATTAAGGTAGACCATGATAGGGATTTAGGGGATATATTTGAGAATAGAGTTGTAGATTTTAAAATATCTCTTCCTGACACTGTTAAAATGGTAGGAATCAATAATAGCGTTGGTTCTGTTGATATAAAGAATCTGCAGCTGGAGGAGTTAGATTTAAAGGTTAGTGTTGGTGAAATTACATTAACTGATATCATTACCAATGACTCGGATATCAACAGCAGCACAGGAAGCATCAATATCTACCATTCACAAATCGGAGGTAAGATAAATACTTCTACCGGGAGTATTGAATTTGTAGAAGGAACCCTTATGGGTGATAGTGAGGTAACCACATCAATTGGTTCCATTAACATTTCAGCAAACCTTGAAAGCAGTGGTACCTACAATTTTGTTAGCAAAACTGGATCCATAGAATTGTATCCTAATGAAGACTTTTCCTTTAAACTTGATGCTAAAGTAAACTTAGGCAGTATAGATGTTGACTTACCCATGAGCGACACCTTTTCCGATAAGGGAGAATTTAGGGGAACAAGGCTTGATGGGAAGGCTATGGTTTATGTGAATACCGATATCGGTAGTGTGGAAATCGGCAGTAAATAAGTGGTAGTTAATATTAATTAATGCATAAAAATATTGCATTCAGTAAGAATATATGATATATTATTTTGAAAATATAGGATGTAACACGATGATGAGGAGAGTAAATGTATTAAGTGTTTTAGCGAGCCAGAGTTGGTGAAAGTCTGGTACATTGATACCTTGAAGCGCACCTCTGAGGATAGGCCTGAAGCTAGTAGGGTTCTGCGGTTTCCACCGTTATCTGGAGTAGAGTGGGCAGAAATGCCAATAAGAGTGGTAACACGGGAGTAAGCTCTCGTCTCTTGATTTTAGAGACGGGGGCTTTTTATATTTAATTTTAAAGGAGGTAAGGATTTATGGATTTTAAGAAAAATTTAAGTGAGCTTTTACATCAGCAAGTAAAGGAGCTTAGTATCGAGGATATAATGCTAGCCATTGAAATCCCTAAAAACGCCGAAATGGGGGATTTTGCATTTCCTTGCTTTAAGCTTTCAAAAACTTTAAGAAAGGCACCCAACGTTATAGCACAAGATTTGGCTGGTGGAATAGAACTACCAAGGGAATTCGAGAAGGTTGAGGTTGCTGGAGGTTATTTGAATTTTTTTGCTAATAAAGCTTATTTTGCTGGTTTGGTAATTAAGGAAGTTATAGAGCAGAAGCAAAATTATGGTAGAAATACATTAGGCAAAGGAAAAAATGTTATAGTTGAATTCTCCTCACCTAACATTGCAAAACCCTTTCATATTGGTCATATAAGAACAACTGTAATTGGTAATTCCCTATATAAAATATATGATTTTTTAGGCTACAATACCATTACTATTAATCATTTGGGAGATTATGGTACCCAATTTGGCAAGCTTATTGTAGCATTTAAAGCTTGGGGTAATGAGGAAGAGGTAAAAGCTAATCCGATACCATCCTTACTTAAGCTATATGTTAAATTTCATGAAGAAGCAGAAGAAAACCCACAGCTAGAAGACGAAGGTAGGCTATGGTTTAAGAAATTAGAAGAGGGTGATGATGAAGCTTTACGTTTATGGCAATGGTTTAGAGATGTCAGCTTAGAAGAGTTTAATAGAGTATATAAAATGTTAAATATTTCATTTGATTCCTTGGCTGGAGAAAGCTTTTATTCAGACAAGATGCCTCGGGTCGTTAAGATGATGGAAGAGAAAGGTATTTTACAAGAGTCCAAGGGTGCTGATATTGTTGACTTAGAACCATATGGAATGCCACCTGCATTAATAAGAAAAAGTGATGGTTCTACATTATATATAACCAGAGATTTAGCGGCTGCAATTTATAGAAAAGAAGCCTATGATTTTTATAAAAATATATATGTCGTTGGGTCTCAGCAAAATCTACATTTCCAACAATGGAAAAAAATATTAGAACTGATGGGGAAAGAATGGGCAGAGGATTGTATTCACGTTTCCTTTGGTCTAGTTAGTCTAGAAGAGGGCACTATTGCTACTAGAAAAGGAAGAGTAGTTTTTCTAGAAGATGTTTTAAAGAAAGCTATTGAAAAAACAAAAGAAATAATAACCGATAAAAACCCTGATATAAACAATTTAGATGAGATTGCAGCTGATGTAGGAATAGGTGCTGTAGTTTTTCAAGAGTTATCCAACAATAGAATAAAGGATTATACATTTTCTTGGGATAAGGTGCTGAACTTCGAAGGGGAAACAGGACCATATGTTCAATATACCCATGCTAGGGCCTCCAGTGTCTTAAGAAGGGCAGAAGGTCAAATTACCGATAACTTTGATGGCAGTAAGCTAACGGATGAGGTAAGTATGGCTGTAGTTAAACTAATTCAGCAGTTCCCAGAGGTTATCTTAGACGCTCAAAGAAAAAATGAGCCATCCATCATAACGAGACATATTATAGATATTGCCCAATCCTTTAACCGCTTCTATCACGATCACCCAATCTTGGTTGATGATGAAGAGGTTAAGAAGGCTAGATTGGCATTGGTTTATGGAGTTAAGCAGGTTATCTACACTGGCCTTTATCTACTAGGAATAAAAGCACCAGAAAAAATGTAAAAAATGCAAAGGAAATAGCTAAAAGCGTCTAATGGACGCTTTTAGCTTTATATTCTTATTTACTATAATTAGTCTTTACTCTATTATACCTTTCTTTTGGTTTTACCCATGGGATTTGATTTTATGGTAAGAGGCCTATAATTTTGAGTGTGTTCCAATTATTCATTATTCATTATTAATTGATGTTTCATAAAAACTTGTTTATTTGATGGAAATTGTATAACATTAGTATGTATGGATTACAGAACTGTAAAGGAAGATATTATGAAGATTGAAGATAGAATTAGAAATTCCTATACTTTAATGGCCTATGGAGATGCTTTAGGCTTTGTCTATGAAAATACAGGGAAGATGGATTTTGGTGACTTTTCTGGCGATTGGGATGAAGAAAATAAGATTCATTTTCCTTCTGGACAGTGGAGTGATTTAACTCAGTTGATGCTGATAACCACCAAATCCTTGCTGGATGATGAAGGTGGCTTAAGGATTGCTATCGATTATAATCGTTTTTCTGAGGAGCTTAACTATTATCAATATTATAGAAATGGTTATCCAAGGCATATTATAAAGGCTATAGAATCTAGAGAGCTTTGTAAGGAAGAAGCATATCAAAAGGATGTTAGGGGATATGGAATTTCTCGAGTAGGGGCAATCATTTTAGCCAACAAGAATTTTACCCAAGGCTTAGAAGAAACCTACAAGAACATCTGCTACTTTAACAAACATCCTCAGGTGATACTAACGGGTTTAATTATAGCCAGGATATTCTATCTTTTGCTGGAGTATGGGGATTTCAGTAGAGAAGAGCTATTGCAAAGAATAAAGGAATTTTTAATAGAGTTAAATGTTAAGGGATTACTGGAAAATAACAAGGAGCTGAAATATCTATTAGCCTTTGAACAGGAAAGGGTAAATTACCTAATTGATTTAGATCGCTTAATCAAGGAGGATAAAATTACATTTGTGAATAATAGCTGGAGCTGCAAAAACATGCTTTTTGGAGGGCTTATTAATTATTGGAGGATCTTAAAGCTGGAAGGCTTGTATACTGAAGGAATTCCTTCCGATGATATTAAGGAATCCTTAATGCTGGCTTATGGTTTAGCTGGCCTAAATAAAGATTTGAACATTAAGACACTTTCTAATGTTACGAATTTATCCTTTATAGATAGTATGGGGGAATATACAGCAAAGCTGAGGAATTATAAAGTAAGCAAAAAGCCATATGTAGCCAGCGGTAATGATGACAATATATTCAATCTAGAGGTCGGTAAACCTTTTAAACATGATATATTTAATGTCAGTAGAATATTGGAGAAAACCATAAGGAAGGGCTATCTTTATCTTCGCTTGGAGAATAAAACCGGGAGTTATCTTCTAATAAAAAAAGACAGCTCAGACTGTTGAAAAACGATCATATTCTTTGTTACTGCAGAAACCTTGCACTTTCATTAACCCCTGAGAGACAGACCCTACCATATTACAGCCTTGCGTATTTCTGTATACGCTGCAACCGCTGGATTTCCTTGCGCCTCGACTCTAATAGCTTTTGAACAGTCTGGATTTTGTCTACTGCAAACTCAGCTGCCTTCTAATTCTAATAAAAAAAGACAGCTATTAACTGTCTTTTAGAGCTTAGGCTTATACCGAATCATTTATTTTTCGAGGGATGTTATAAATTCTTCCTCTGTTGTATTGGCCAATATACTCAATTGCTTCACAATTGTATTTTTTAATTCAATGAAGGAAGAAATATTAGTATGTTCTCCAGTATATTCAAGGGCTTTTATAATAAGAAGCATATCTCTTTTTGATATTTCTTCTACTGATATAGTTGAAAATTCCTCCATCAACAGTCTCCTTTCTTTGTAGCGTTATGATTACTATTACTATTTCTACAAATATAGACAAATACCTTCAAAATTCAATAACATTTTTATTAAATGAACATGGGGTGATATATATGTTGGACGAAAAATACTTAAAGTACTATGATAGAGAAGCAATCTCTAAAATATGGACATTGGCGTGGCCAGTAATGGTTGGTCAGCTCCTTCATACCATGATGGTTATAGCTGACATGTGGTTTATCGCTAAGCTTGGTAGTGTAGAAGCAGCTGCAGCAGGTACAGGAACCTCATTAATAGGTGTAATTCATGTGTTTCCTGCCCTTGTAGCTTCAGGAGCTATAGCTTTGGTTGCTAGATTTACAGGAGCAGAAGATGAAAAAAATATCAAAGCTATAACAGTTAATGGAATTTTCTTGTCGATAATAGCTGGCCTGATTACAATGGTATTAAGCTTTATCTTTGTTGATCAACTGCTGTGGATCTTCGGAGATGCTGATAAAACCCTTCTTGGTTTGGCGAAGGAATATATCACTGTTGCGCTAATTGGGGTACCTTTCTTTTTTTACAATGCAACCACCAGAGCTGTGGTACAGGCAACGGGAGATACAAAAAATCCTGTTAAGGTCTTTGTTTTTGCAAATATCGTAAATATCCTACTGGATTACTTCTTTATAATGGTACTAGGCAAGGGAATCGGTGGGGCCGCTGCTGCTACTGTAATAGCAGAGATTAGTGCCTTTACCTTAATGAGTATCCTTGTTTTCAGAAATATCTATAAGGGTCAAATCAAAAGCCTCGTCAATTCCTTATCCATTAATTTAGGAATGGCTATAAGAATCTTGAAAATTGGAATATTCGCTGTTCTACAAATGATTACAAGACCCTTTACAGGGCTTATTATGTTCAGGATTGTTTTAGCTCAAGGGGTAGCTGCAGGGGCTGCCTTTGGAATTGGTGGACGAATGTTCAATTTCGTTTTTATATTTTTAGCTGGTTTAGGTACGGCCATGTCGGTTATGGTGGGGCAAAGCCTTGGTAAAAAAGATTATGCTGCTGTAGACCAGCTAATAAAGCAGGGTAAAGCTTTAGCAACATTCAATATGTTGATCTTTGCAATTCCCTTTTATATCTTTCCTAAGCTATTAATTGGTGCATTTGTACAAGATGCAGAGGTTATTCAAATTGGAGCAGAATATCTGAGGATTACCTATACAGGAGTACTATTTGTGGTTTTCCCTGTTACATATGGTTCTGCCTTTGCAGGGGCAGGCGATACCTTTCCGCCTATGCTGGCTTCTATCCTTGGAAATTGGGGGATTAAGATCCCATTAGCCTACATATTGACTCATTTCTTTTCCTTCTCTGCAACAGGAGTATGGTGGGCCATCGCTTTATCGGTAGTTATGGAGGCCATCGTTTTGACAATTTGGTTTTATAAGGGTAAGTGGAAGGAGAAGAAAATATAGGAGGGTAATGAAGAATGTTGAATGTTGAATGTTGAATTAATGTAGCTTCGTTATGACGAAGCACTATAATGATTGGAAACCAAAGGACCTGGTTCATGACCAAGTCCTTGTTTTTTTCTAACCTCTGTTTTCCAGTCTTTAACCTCTAATTCTATGCCACCCTAAAGGAATAGTTCTTTGTAGCATGATAGGCTATATACATTGCAACAACCGAGGCTGCATATATTGAACTCTTTACATCATTTATGGTGCTTTCGCCTCTAAGCTGGTACTGATTATGAAGAAAATCTACTACATTTTGAATGGTAGAAACCGAGAAATTATCAACATTAAAGTGACTTTTTTCAATGTTTAACTTCTCTTCAAAGTCTCTAAATTGCATATGTAGATTTGTCTCATATCTCATATGGCTAAAGAAGTTGTTTTCATAGGTTAATCGGTCATTGTGGGGTACGCAAAAAAAGTCTGCTATAAAGTGGGTTACAACTCCTATCTGTCTAGAAAATAGCTTTAAAAATTCACTGTTTGAAACAAGGCTGTGCTTTGACAACTCCAAGGCTTCGTGCATGATAAAGCTAAAGGATTGAGGTTTGAAATGATCAAGTAATAATAACCTTGGGGCAATATCTGGTTTTATACTTCCGTAAATCAAGCTTTTTTTATTTAATTCAATTCCTAGATGGTCTTTTACATTATCATAAACATGTTCTGAAATAATTTTATGGGTAATTGGTAACAAAACGGCAACAACCTTTCTTAATTAATAACAACTATTACTATTATAAAAAAATATCTTCCTTCTGGCAATGGGTGTTTTATATTAATATGTAAAAATAAAACTTTACATGATCCTGTTGCCTATTTTCCAAACAAAGATTTCAATAAGCTTTCCATAACCCCTGCTTTATCAATGCTATAATATATACTGATGGCCTTATATCCAAACTGGATGTGATTTATGATGATATTTTCTGGTCCTTCTAAGGGAATTAAATATCCCTCTGTTAAGTATTCTTCCTTTAAGATCCTCTTTACTACAGTGGGAGGTAGCTTTAATCTAGAAATCTTTACGTCAGCTACCACCATGGCTAAAGTATTGGCCTCTTTGTTATGAAAGGGAACTAAAGTAACCTGAAGTTTTACAGGTAGAATAGAATACTTACCATAAATCAAGAGTAGGATCTCATCTTCATTTAACCTTAGGTCAATTGCTTCTAATGAAAAACTATTGGGTGATTGATTAAGAGCTATTTCTGTAAAATGCTGATGTATGTAGCCATTTAATTCTTCCTCGGTTATCACATATTTATTTTTTTCAAAAAGCTGAAGATTATCACTGGAAATTTTATTAATAAAGTAATCAACATCATAGACAATTTCTGTAGATATTTCAGGAGCTGGTAATGGAGAATACAAGAGTGTAACGGAAATAACTACAAAGGATAATAATAGGGTTAGTAGGATGATTACAAACCGCTTCATAAAATCACCTTTTCTTTGAAATTTTACCTTTCAAAAGCTATTATACCATATTATCATTACCAAACTGCAAATTCTAATCAAACTATGTTATAATGTATATGAATTTCCAACGGGAGGGGTATTAATGCATAAAGTAAAGAATTTGGTTGCAATCGAAAATCTATTAAGGGAAGATCCCTTTGCCAATTTAAATGTAATTGGGAGAATGGCAAGTAATAGAAATGTTGATATTTATGTAGATAACCTAGAAAATCCTCAGGGCTTTATCCTGAAGGATGAAGAGTTTTTAGCTCCCTATAGTAGGAATGAAGAAGTAATTAAGGGGCTACTAGATCATATTCAAAAGGATGACATGATTGATTTTTGTGGTATACCAGTGAAAATGGCAAGTCTTGTGGAAAACTATTTAACAGATTATGAAATGAACTGGGAAGAGGATTGCCACCTGTATTACTTGCCTGAGGACAAAGTTAAAGAATTTATAGCAGATGAAACCTTACCTTCCCTCAAGGAGGAGGATGTTGATATTGTAAATCAACATTATACCTATAAGGGTGAAGGCTCAAGGGAATATTTGTTGGAGTGTATATTAAATAGACCCTCGTCGGTGATTCGAAATGATGGGGGAGAACCAGTTTCATGGGCCTTGGTAAGGGAAGATTACTCCATGGGGGTGATGTATACCCTAAAGGAATGCCGAAAAAAGGGTTTGGCAGAAAAAATAACCCAAGATTTAATATATAAAGTGATTCAGAAGGGATATACTCCATATGTACATATCATTTGGGGGAATACTGCATCTATGGGCTTGGCAGAAAAAAGTGGAATGATCAACTGGGGCCATATTAGATGGTTTGGTTTAAAACGAAAATAAGAAAAGAGGAATAGAATTGAGGATTCTATTAACTGCGTTAAATGCTAAATACATCCATACAAATTTGGCTATACGCTACTTAAAAAAAACCATAGAAAGTGATTTCTCAGATGTAGAGATGCTGGAATTCACCATTAATCATCATCAGGAGTATATATTGGCAGAAATATACAAAAGAAATCCTGAAATCCTGTGCTTTTCATGTTATATTTGGAATATACAAATGGTATTAGAGCTCTGTAGTAATATTAAAAAGGTATTGCCCGACACCATAATTATTTTAGGTGGGCCTGAGGTATCCTTTGAGACAGAAGAATTGATGAAGGATCATGATTGTATAGATTTTATAGTGGTGGGTGAAGGAGAGGGAAGTTTTAAAAGCCTATTGAAAGCCCTAGAGGATTTTAGTGATATCACCGTGGTTGATGACATTGTTTTTAGAGCTAGAGGGAAGATTCATGCTTCAAAGAAGGCCTGTGCCTTTGTTTCTATGGAGGAATTGCCCTTTCCCTATCAGGATGAAGAGCTGAGTGAGGACAAAATTATCTATTATGAGAGCTCAAGGGGTTGCCCCTTTAACTGTCAGTACTGTTTATCCTCTACCTTTAGTGGGGTCAACTATCTACCAGTTGAGAGGGTAAAGAAGGAATTATCCTTTTTTATGAGTCAAAGAGTGAAGCAGGTGAAGTTTGTTGATAGAACCTTTAATGCCAATAAGAAAAATACCAAGGAGATTCTTCAATTTCTACTGGATAATCACAATGGTGTAACCAATTTTCATTTTGAGGTAGCAGCTGATTTAATTGATGACGAGATGCTGGAGCTTTTGAAAAGGGCACCCATAGGATTGTTTCAATTTGAGATAGGGGTACAAAGCACCAATGAGGACACCTTAAGGGCTATAGACAGAAAGACCAACTTTGATTTGTTGAAGGCTGCTGTTACGAAAATCTCATCCTTTAAAAATATCCATCAACATTTGGATTTGATAGTGGGGCTTCCCTATGAAGATTATTATTCCTTTAGAAAATCCTTTAATGATGTTTTTGAGCTGCGACCAGAAAAGCTTCAAGTAGGTTTTTTAAAACTCCTTAAGGGTTCAGGATTGAGAATTAATCAAGAATCCTTTGGGTATAGGTTTAATAGTCAACCTCCCTATGAGGTTTTACAAAATGATTATATGAGCTATGGTGAAATCATTCAGCTAAAGGGTGCAGAAGAGATGGTTGAAACCTACTGGAACTCGGGCCTGTTTAAAGCCTCAATAGAGCTTTTAATGAACAACTTTTACTCCAACTCCTTTAACTTCTTTCAAAGGCTATGGAGATACTGGGAGGGGCAAGGCTACCATCACCAGGCAAATGGTAAGAATCAGTTATATAACATATTATTAGATTTCTATATAGAAGAAGGCCACGGAAGGGCTGAGGTTTTTAAAGAGGTTCTTAAGCTGGATTACCTAAAGAATACGAAGACTACTACTCTACCACCTTTCTTCACCAGACATCAAGAGGAGGATTTTAAAAATAAGTGCCATGAGTTTTTACAAAAAGAGGCTAATCTATTAGAATATCTTCCTGAATACATCAATCAACCAGCTAAGCAAATTATTAAACGAGTACATTTCGAAGTATTTAATTATGATGTTTTAGCCCTTGAGGTTAATCCTAGTTTATTAAAGACCATAAATGAAGAGAAAACCATTTTATTATTTGATTATCAGATGGAAAGTAAGGCTTTAAACGATTCAAAATATTTTAATATAGCCTTCTTAAATATGGAATAAAAAATATCGATTGGCGGTGATCTAATGGAAATTTTGAAGGACCTTTTCTACACCAATAGTAATGTTGCAAAGAAGACTGTAAAGAGTCTAATGAAAAACTGGACAGTAATATTTTTAGGGCTCTTTTATATGCTTGCCAATTTAATCATGCTGGCTATTTTACCCTACTTCTGGATTCTGGGCGGTCTAATTCAGATAATCGTCAACAGCGCCCTTATATCCAGCTACCTATATGTAATGAATTGTATTATAACCAAAGATCGGGTGACGCTACAGGATTTTAAATATGGATTTGGGGTCTACCTTCGTAAGGTTTGGGGGATTTTATTTATTGCTTACGTAGCATCAATGGGTATCAATCTATTGATTTTGCCAATTATCGGTAGAGCTCTAAGCCCAACAGCCATTGCTCTCATATATTATTTTCTCATATTGGTATTGCTAAACCCCCTTCCAGAAACAATTTATCAAAAGCATTATGGACCTTTGGATTCCCTTAGCTATTCCATTAGCTTTATTAAGGATAATTGGATTGAATGGCTCATACCCAATGCCCTTCTTATCGGTGTATTGTATCTTTTTCTAAGAAACTTCATAGTAGCTATGCTATTTATGTATGTTCCCATTAGAGCCTTTACCAATCCTATTGTGATTGTTTTTTATCTCATAGGTCAAATTTGGTTTACCTTCCTGATGATCTATAGAGGTTACCTATTTGATTTGCTAAGCACCAGTAATAGAAGAAAAAGAATGTTTATGAGGAGATTTTAAAAACAGGAGGAGAAATAATGAATAAAAAAAGCATAAATCCACAAACCTTGATGTATCCTCTACCAAGTGTAATGGTATCCTGTGGCGACGTAGATGGTGAGAAAAATATTATAACCATTTCATGGACTGGTATCATAGCATCAGATCCACCAATGCTATCCATATCTGTACGTCCTGAGCGATACTCTTATAAATTCATCAAAGAGAATATGGATTTTGTTGTAAATATCCCTGATATTAAGCTTGCAAGGGAAAATGATTTCTGCGGAGTGAAGTCTGGAAGAGAGGTTGATAAGTTTAAAGAGTTAAAGCTTACCGCTGCTGCTTCAGAAAGGATTAAATCCCCTATTATCAAGGAATGCCCTATCAATCTAGAGTGTAAAGTTCAGGAGGTATTAGAGCTGGGCTCCCATCATATGTTCGTGGCTGAAATCGTAAATGTACAGGTTGATGAAAAGATGGTTGAAAATAATTCTGTTGAGTTAAAGCCTGAGGACTTCTTTGTTTATATTAAAGGCAAATATGTGGGCCTTGGTGAGGTTATTGGAACTGCAGGCTACAGCCTAAAATAACGGCATTGGGGGGATTTATATGGATATAGTATTTGAAAAAATGCAGGTTGGTGATATACCTGCGGCTGTAAAGCTATTTGCAAAGCTGAAGGAGGAAAGGGCGGAGGTGTCCTTTGCAGAGGTGTTAGATGAAGAAGCGATGAGAGAGTGGTTTAATAATCCATCATATTATCTATATGTGGCTAAAAGCAATGGCAAACTGGGGGCAGTTTTTAGATGTATGCGAGGAGAAAGCTATAAAAACCATAGTGGGTTTTTAACCATAGCTGTAGATCCAGAGTTTAGAGGTAAGCATATGGCCAGCAGCTTTACTAGATATTGTTTAGATCAACTGAAAAATGAAGGTATACAGCTGGTTAGGGCCTATATCTACAGTGATAATATACCCTCAATAAATACAGTTTTAAAATGCGGCTTCACCCTTTCCGGAAATGTATATAAGCACCATTATAAAGAGGATAAGGGCTATTATGTGGATGATCTAATTTTCCATAAGGAATTATAATATAACCCAGGAGGTTCACATGCTATCAAAAATTGAAGCTTATTTAAAGGATAAAACCCAAGAGCTATCCTTTCTAACAATTAAAGGAGATGCAAATTTAGGCATAAAGGGCTATAGCCTCCCTGGTGAGGGCTTAGATGTACCCGTCCTTACAGAGGAGCTTGCAGCCAGCATAAAGGCAGGGAAGGGTGATGAAATTAAAATCACTTCTATAATTAAGGGGATGATTTTTACTTTAGGGATAGATTCCAGCTTTAAATATAAAGAGGAATACATTAAGTTTTTAAGGGCTGCCAATCCTTCAATAGAAGAATATATATTCTATCAATCAACTCTATTCGGCCAAGGAACCCTAGAAGAAATTATATTCTTAAAGGCGTTAATCACCATCAATCCATCCAATAATAGAGGTCTATTAAGCTATGGAATCACCCTTGTAAACTATGGTGAAGGTAAGCTTAAGGATAAGGGTTATGAAAAACAATATCGTAGCTTTATTAGTGAAGGGAAAAACATTTTAGAAGAGCTCCTAAATCGAGGAGTTAATGAAGCCCTTATTTATTATAATTTAGCCTACATATATAAAACTCAAAAGAAATACGTAAAAGCCGAGCTCATGGCGGAGAGGCTTCTTGAAGTTTCCGATGAAGAGCTTTTAAAGGATCATATGATTTTACTTTTGGGTGAAATAAAGGATCTAGCCCTTTACGAAGAAGGCTATGAAGCGATCTTATCTTGTGAAGCCCAAAGGGGATTGCCCTTATTGGAGGGATTATTAGAACAATATCCGAAATGGTGGAATCTAAGATTCTTTATAGGCCTAGGCTACCGTCAATTGGGAGACTATGATAGTGCACTAGAACAATTTATAGAAGTATTGGAATTAAAACATAATCAGTTGGATACTTTAGTGGAAGTAGGATTATGTCATGCAGCCTTAGGAAACAATATGGATGCAGTAGATTATTTTGAATTAGCCCTTGAATTGGGAGGAGAGAATTCTGAGATATTATGCAACCTGGCAATAGCCCATATACAAGCAGGCGACTACCAAGCTGCAAGGGAAGCCATAGAAAAGTCCTTAGATTTAAATTCAGAGGATGCGATAGCTAAGCATGTATATGACAACTTGATGGCTAGGATAGAGGCTGATAATAAATAATTGGTGAAGAACTAGCCAATAACTATTAGTAAATAGTTCAAGGCAGTGAAAGATATAAATGAGTTTAAAAATTCTTGAAGGAAATTATCAATTTTTATAGAATATAACAATGTTTACTAAAAAATTTTAAATACTAAAAATAATTTAAAATATGAGGTGATTAGATTGATTAAGAATTTAGCTGAGTTAATCAAACAGGCAAAAACACAAATGAAGATGAAGCTTGCTGTTGCTGCTGCTCAAGATCATGATGTTTTGATGGCTGTTAAGGAAGCCCAAGAGCTAGGGATTATTGAAGGAATACTAGTGGGTGATGAAGAAGAAATAAAAACTATTGCAAAAGAAATCAGTATGGATTTATCAAAGTTTGAAGTTATTAATAAAGCTGACCTAATGGAGGCTGCTTTAAAGGCAGTATCCTTGGTATCCTCGGGAGCTGCAGATTTTGTAATGAAGGGTATTATTGATACTTCAATTCTATTGAAAGCAGTGTTGGATAAGGAGGTTGGACTAAGAACCGATAGACTTTTAAGCCATGTAATGGTTTATGAGCTAGAGGCATACCATAAGCTGTTGTTCTTAACAGATGGGGGTATGAATATTCAACCAAGCCTTGAAGAAAAAAAGGGTATTTTAATGAATGCCGTATTATCTGCCAAGGCATTAGGAAATAAAGAGGTTAAAGTAGCTTGTTTAGCCGCTAAGGAAAAAGTAAGTGAAAAGATGCCATCAACTGTTGATGGTGCAGAATTAAAGAATCTTGCAGGAGAGGGTGCCTTTGGAGATGGAGTTATGGTTGAGGGACCTATAGCCTTTGATTTAGCAGTTTCGAAGGAAGCCGCAGAAATTAAGGGCTACAAGAGCTCTGTGGCAGGTGAGGCAGATATAATCTTAGTTCCAACCATCGAGGTTGGAAATGGTGTAGGTAAAGCCCTTACCTATATGGCCCACGGAAAATCAGCGGGTATTATCATGGGAGCAAAGGCTCCTGTAGTATTGGTTTCAAGGGCTGATACAGCTGAGACAAAACTTTATTCAATCGCCTTAGGAAGTGTTGTGGCAGCCAACAAATAGGTATTCTAAATAAGTCAAATATATAGAAATGAGGAGGAAGCTTGAATCCTTCTCATTTTTGTTTCTTCAATAGAACACTTATCAAGTTTGTATATGAGTAAAAGCTATAGGGTATTGGGTATAACCCCTTGTTAATACTCATACTTTTTAGGACTGCGACGAAGACTATATTTTTTATAGGAACTGAAGGTTTGATGTAAAAAAGTATCATCGATGTAATATCAGAAATAAATGCTTTTATTCTAAAGTATATTTTAATCGAATAGATGGCAGACTAAAAAAGATGTTGAGATTTTAATTCTTAATCAGACCCTTAAATCTCATCTACTCGTATGAAGGGATATTATTAATTGGGTGAAATGAAAAAGTAACTTC
>NZ_WBZB01000036.1 GCF_009017255.1 Alkaliphilus serpentinus
TTTTGAAGAGTCTAACCAAAAGAAACCTTTATCTTCCTTACTACTTATCACTTTAGCATGACCACGCGCATGATCAAGAGAACCGTCCCTGTGGTTACATGGCTAAAAATAGGTAACAGATGACTTTTAAATACATATACTATAAAAACCTATATATTTTGGTAAAAAAATAATAAATTTAAAAAAAATAATATTGACATATTGCTTAATTTATATTAAAGTAGTATTTAATAATTTTGAGAGTGTACCTAGGGTTCCGGTTTTTTATAACGGCAGGTCCGAGCGGTACAGGATTTAATCTACACTTCTAGGAGAAAAGCCTGGAGGACGAGTCTCATTTGAGACGTCCTTTGGGCTTTTAATATTTTTAGAAAGAATCATAAACAAAAGGAGGTATTAGAATGAGTATCATCACAGTAAAAAACTAAAACAAAACCTTTAAGGTTAAAACAAAGGAGGAAGGCTTTAGGGGAAGCCTTAAGGCTGTGTTTTCACCAAAGTACAAGGAATTGCAAGCAGTAAACAATCTATCCTTTGAGGTTAAAAAGGGGGAAGTGTTGGCCTTTATTGGACCCAATGGAGCAGGGAAGTCCACTACAATTAAAATCCTTACGGGGATTCTATATCCAACATCAGGAGAAATAAACGTTTTGGGTTTGAACCCTTCTAAAAACAGAAAAAAGCTATCCTATAAGATTGGCACAGTATTTGGTCAGAAATCTCAGCTATGGTTTCACCTTCCACCCTTGGATAGCTTTAATTTACTAGGTCGGATTTATGAAATGGAAGGGCCCCAGATAAAAAAGAGAATTTCAGAGCTTACTGAGCTTTTTGAAATAGAAGAATTGCTAGACACTCCAGTAAGAAAACTTTCTTTGGGTCAGAGGATTAGATGTGAAATTGCAGCCTCCCTCTTACATAATCCTGAAATCATATTTCTAGACGAACCAACCATAGGCTTAGATGTGGTGGTAAAGCAGAAAATAAGAGATTTGATAAAAACCCTAAATAAGGAGTTAGATACTACAATTTTTCTTACTTCCCACGATGCTGGCGACATAGAGCAGCTCTGTAAACGTGCAATTATTATTAATCATGGTGAAATCGTATTAAATGAATCTGTTAAAAATCTTAAATATAATTATATGAACCAAAAGGTGATAGACATTAAATATGCTGAAGCTGTAAATATTAAGATTCCAGAGGTAAGGGTTCTGAAGAGTAAGGGCTATGCTGTGAAGGTGGAAATAGACAGCTCCAGGTGTAGTATTGACTCTACCATCTTAGAATTGATGAAGCTTGGAAAGGTGGTAGACATCACAATATCAGACCCACCTTTAGAAGAAATTATATCCAGCATATATCAACAAAAAACTATTGGTGGTGGTTGCCTTGAAAAGTCTCAATAAGTATTTTCATACCTTTAAAATCAGTTTGGCCAACAATCTAGTCTATGTGGCCAATCTAATAACCAGAAACTTCTTTTTTGTATTTATTATTTTCATTATGCTTATGCTATGGAAAAACATCTACGGTCAAAAAGGAGATATGATTGCTGGCTTTACTTTAAATCAAATGATTTGGTACTTGATTGTTACAGAGATGGTAACCCTGTCTCGATCCAATGTATTTTTAGATGTTTCAGAGGATGTGAAAAAGGGGAATATTGCATATCTCATAAATAAGCCCTATAATTATGTATTCTATTGTTTTTCCAATGGATTGGGAGAAATAGCAACAAAGCTCCTAACCAACATGTTGATTGGTGTGGTCATTGGATTCATATACGTAGGCCCTTTAAGTGATTTTAATTTCAGGCATTTACCCTTTGTGTTAATTTCCTTGATATTGGGGGTTTTTATAAACTTCTTTATTTATATGAGTTTAGCATTATCAGCCTTCTGGATGGAGGAAAATACGGCATTTATGTGGATCTACTCAAAGTTGATTTTCACCCTCGGGGGAATGCTAATCCCATTAGAGATGTTTCCAGGATGGCTAGAAGGGCTGGCAAAAAATCTTCCCTTTGCCTACGTAACCTATGGGCCCGCAAAGCTAGCCGTTAGCTTCAATTATTCAAATTTTATTCATACCATAGCCTATCAGCTGGGCTACCTATTGATTTTCATATTGCTTTCAATGGCGGTATTTAGAAGGGGGGGTAGGGCATTAAATGTTAATGGAGGTTAAGAAGAATCTACAACTAATTGCTATGTATTTTAAGTTTAATCTTTCAGCATCAATGGAATATAGGGGAAGCTTCCTAATGCAGACCTTCGGAATGATACTAAATAATAGCACCTTTATATTCTTCTGGTGGATATTATTTTCTAATATCAATACCATCGGGGGTTATGGCTTTAAGGAGGTAATGGGCTTATGGGCTATTGCATCCACCTCCTACGGCTTAAGCTTTGTGGTATTTGGAAATATTCGAAGGCTTTCCCAAATGATTATCAATGGTGAACTGGATACCTACCTTCTTCAGCCAAAGGATGTTTTAATCAACATTATCTCATCCAGCACCGTAATTTCTGCCTGGGGGGATATATTTTACGGAATTATTCTGTTTATAGGAGTGTATGGGTTAAGTCCAGTATCCTTTTCTCTATTTATACTCTTTTGTATAACTGGTGCTATAATGTTTTCCAGTGTCCTGATATTTGCCAACGCCCTTACCTTTTATATGGGAAATTCCCAAGGGGTCTTTAACCTAGTGTTGGAATTTATGATAACCTTTAGTATTTATCCTGAAGGCATCTATAAAGGCTTTACCAAATTGATTATTTACACTTTTTTACCAGCAGCCTTTATTACTTTATTTCCTGTAAGGCTGTTAAATGCCTTTTCATGGAATTGGTTTATTCTTCTGATGATTACTGTAGTTGGTTGGGCCACCTTCACCTACTTCTTCTTTAATAAGGGATTAAAGAAATATGAATCAGGAAATTTGATTGTTACAAAGTTATAAGAGATAGGTTGTTACCTATCTCTTTTATGCATGAAGGGCTCTGATTATTAGAAATAAAAGGATACAAGGAGGAATTAAGACCTTTGTGTCAAATAAATTAAAACGATACTCT
Source organism: Alkaliphilus serpentinus (assembly GCF_009017255.1). Taxonomy (GTDB): domain Bacteria; phylum Bacillota; class Clostridia; order Peptostreptococcales; family Natronincolaceae; genus Alkaliphilus_D; species Alkaliphilus_D serpentinus. Next base: position 3,084 of record NZ_WBZB01000036.1, read on the forward strand.
AGAAGAGTGGCTAAATTGCTATAGAATGTGATATCATTGAAATTGGTATTTTAATTGAAAAGAGGGACACGGGATGATTTCAAAAAAAGAGCATAATTATGATAATGATAGCTTGTCAACCCTAGAAGAAAAGGATAAGGTAAGGCTTAGACCTGGGGTTATTTTCGGTAGTGATGGCATTGAAGGCTGCCGCCATACCCTTGTTGAGATTGTTGCCAATGCCAGAGATGAAGCCCAGGAGGGCTTTGGTGATTTCATTGAAGTATTTCGATATAAGGATAAGTCCATAGAAGTTAGGGATCAAGGAAGGGGCATACCCCTAGAATATAACACAAAGGAACAGAAGTACAATTGGGAAATTGTATTTATGATTTTATATGGTGGTGGTAAATACAACAACAATTCTGGCAGCAACTATCAATACAGCATTGGTTTAAACGGTTTAGGAACAGCTGCAACTCAATTTGCTTCTGAATATATGGATGTGGTGGTTTATCGTGATGGCTACAGATATGAGCTTCATTTTGAAAAGGGAGAGAATGTTGGAGGCCTAAAAAAAGAGGAATATAACTATTCCCAGACTGGAAGTATTATAAAATGGAAGCCAGATTTAGATGTTTTTAACGATATAGACATTCCCTTAAGCTTCTTTAAAGAAACCCTAAGAAGACAAGCCATAGTAAATAAGGGAATAACCTTTAAGCTCTACGATGAGGAAACCGATGAAACCTTTGAATATTATTATGAAAACGGAATTATTGATTATGTAAAGGAAGTAAACGGCGAGAAGGGATTCACAGAGCCTCAGTATCTAGAGCTTAAAACAAAGGGTAGAGACAGGGAGGACAAAGAGGAGTACAAGCTAAAAATAGAGGTGGCCTTTGCTTTTAATAACGAAAATACACTATTGGAATACTATCATAACTCCTCCTTTCTAGAGCATGGTGGCTCTCCAGAAAGGGCCGTGGATAATGGCTTTACCAACCAAATCCATAACTTTATTAAAGATCGGAATAAATACACCAAAAATGAAAAAAAAATTACCTTCACCGACATAAAAGATAGCCTTATTCTCGTAACCAATACCTATTCAACAGTAACCAGCTATGAAAACCAAACAAAAAAGGCCATAACCAATAAATTTATTCAAGAGGCCATGACAGCCTTTATAAAGGAAAAGCTGGAGGTTTATTTTGTAGAAAATCAAATAGATTTAGAAAAAATCATAGAACAAATATTAATTAACAAAAGAAGTAGAGAAAAGGCAGAGTCAACAAGAATCGACGTTAGGAAGAAGCTTAGTAAGGGTATTGATAGCTTTTCAAACAAGGTAAAGAAGTTTGTAGATTGCAGAACCAAGGATACATCAAAGAGGGAGCTCTTTATTGTTGAGGGAGATTCGGCCCTTGGCTCAACCAAAATGGGCAGGGATGCAGAATTCCAGGCCATTATGCCTGTTCGGGGAAAGCCTCTTAACTGTTTAAAATCTGATTATGAGAAGATCTTTAAAAATGATATTATTGTTGATCTTTTAAAGGTTTTAGGCTGTGGTGTGGAAATTAAGAATAAGCATAACGACTTAAGCTTTTTTGATTTAGAAAAGCTTAATTGGAATAAAATCATCATCTGTACCGATGCCGATGTGGATGGGTTCCAGATTAGAACCCTTATTTTAACCATGCTCTATGTACTAACCCCAACCTTAATTGAAAAGGGCTACGTATATATAGCTGAATCACCCCTCTACGAAATTACCGATAGTAAAGAGAATGTTTATTTTGCCTATACAGAGGGTGAGAAAAATACCATCATCAAAAAACTAAAAAATAACTACAAAATCCAACGTTCAAAGGGTCTGGGTGAAAATGAACCTGAAATGATGTGGCAAACCACCATGAATCCTGAAACAAGGAAGCTGATTAAGGTTACCCCTGCTGAAGGGGAGGCAACTAAAGAAGCCTTTGAACTATTCCTTGGAGATAACCTGGCTGGAAGAAAGGAATTTATCTCTGAGCATGGCTACAAATACATTGATGATTATGAAGTTATATAATAAAGGAGGGTTCGGTAAATGCAGTCAAAGCTAACCCAGTTAAATGTAGTAGAAACCCTAGAAAAAAACTATATGCCCTACACCATGAGCGTTATTGTATCTAGAGCATTGCCAGAAATAGATGGCTTGAAGCCCTCCCATCGAAAGCTTTTATATACCATGTATAAAATGGGACTATTAAAGGGGGCAAAAACCAAATCAGCCAATATTGTTGGGCAAACCATGAAGCTAAATCCTCACGGAGATAGTGCGATCTACGAAACTATGGTTCGTTTAACAAGGGGTAACGAAGCCCTGTTACACCCATTAATAGATAGTAAGGGAAACTTTGGTAAAAATAATTCTAAGGATATGGCCTATGCTGCTCCTAGATATACCGAAGCAAAGCTAGAGGCTATTTGCCAAGAATTCTTTAGAGATATTAACAAGGATACTGTAGACTTTATGCCCAACTACGACAATACTATGGAGGAGCCGAAGCTGTTACCCACAACCTTCCCCCACATACTGGTGAACCCCAATATAGGAATTGCAGTAGGAATGGCCAGCTCCATCTGTAGCTTTAATCTAGCGGAGGTATGCAGGGCTACAATTGAATTCTTAAAGGATGAAGAGATTGATGTAAGTGAATTTATGCTGGCTCCAGACTTTCCCTCTGGTGGTCAAATTATTTTAAACAAAAAGGAGCTTAAGGAGATCTACGCAACCGGTAGGGGTAGCTTCTATCTTAGGGGAAAATACAAGTACGATAAGAAAAACAACTGTATAGAAATTTATGAAATACCCTATACAACCACCTCCGAAGCCATCATTGAAAAAATCATTGATCTTGTGAAGTCAGGCAGATTAAAGGATATTAGCGATATTCGGGATGAAACCGATAAAGAGGGCTTAAAGATTGCAATGGATTTAAAGAGAAATACAGATCCAGATAATTTGATGAATAAGCTTTTTAAAATGACTACTCTGCAGGATGCCTTCAGCTGTAACTTCAATATTTTAATCAATGGTAATCCAAGAACCTTAGGGGTTAAGGAAATTATTAAAGAGTGGACAATCTTTAGAATAAATTGTGTGAAAAGGCAATTAACCTTTGAAATCAAACAAAAGCAGGAGCGATTACATTTATTAAGGGGTTTAGAAAAAATCCTTTTAGATATTGATAAAGCTGTTCAAATCGTTAAGGATACTAAAAAGGATAAAGAGGTTGTACCCAATTTAATGAAGGGCTTTGATATTGATGAGATTCAAGCTGAGTTTATCGCTGATATTAAGCTAAGAAACTTCAATCAAGAGTATATTTTAAATAAAACTAAGGATATTAGAGAATTAGAAAAGGAAATAAAGTCCTTAGATTCAACCCTAAACAGCAGTGTGAAGATTCATAATTTAATTATCAAAGAGCTAGAAGAGGTTGTTGAGAAATACGGTAAGCCTAGAAAAACAGAAATTATTGAAGAGCATCATATAGAAGTTGTTAAGGAAGAGGTATTTATTGAGGATTATAATGTAAAATACTTCTTAACCAATGAAAATTATCTTAAGAAAATCTCCTTGATATCCTTACGAAGTAGTAGCACTGACCATAAGCTAAAGGATCATGATTTTATCACCCAGGAGGTGGATGGAACCAATAAGTCGGAGGTTCTTCTATTCTCCAATAAACATGTAGTCTATAAAATTCGAGGCTACGAACTGGAGGATAAAAAGACCAGCAGCTTAGGGGATTACCTAAAAAATATCCTCGGGCTCGCTGATGACGAGCAAATTATTTACATGGCGGTAACAGAGGATTACAAAGGGCATATGCTTTTCATTTACAAAAATGGGAAGGCAGCAAAAATTACTATGGAGAGCTATCAGACCAAAACCAATAGAAAACAGCTGGCCAACGCCTACTCCAATGAGACAGACCTAATTTATCTTGAGCATATTAAAGAGGATAAGGAATTAGTTGCCATAAGTAGTATTAAAAAGGTACTGATATTCAATACCGAGCAAATTAATGAAAAATCTACAAGAAGCTCTATGGGGGTACAGGTATTAAAATCTAAAAAAGGTAGTACCCTTACTGATATAAAAGCTTTAGAGGAGGTAGCCTTTGAGGATTTTGACTATTATAGAGGCAATATTCCTGCAATAGGAACCTTTTTAAAAAAAGAGGATACATTAGATAAATCCTATGAAAATTTAAGCTTTATTTAAATAGAATCCACCAACTGGTGGATTCTATTTTTTAATTAAGGACCCTCTATTAATCTTTTCAAAGCCATGCTTTTTACGAGTTCTATCCATAACCTCATCAATTTTTTCATGCTTATTGTTTTGTGTTTCTTCAAATATTGATATCTGTTCATGTATTGCTGCCTCTTCAAAGCCGCTAAGGCTTATCCCAATTAATCTTATAGGTCTGTTGGATGAAAAATTCCTTCTAAGAAGCTCATAGCCTGTTTGGTAAATTGTTTTTGTTGAATAGGTGGGAGCTACTGTGGTTTGTCTAGTCACACTCTGAAAACTTGCATATTTAAGGGTAATTTGAATGGTGGTGCCCTTTTTTGCTTGCTCCCTAGCCTTCATTCCAACATCTTCAGCTAATTCCATTAAGATGATTTTAAGTTTATTAATATCAGCTATATCCTCTGGAAGGGTTGTAGAGCGGCCGATGGATTTCACATCACTGGAATGGGTCTGTACCCTGCTGGAATCCTCACCATTGGCCTGCTGATGGAGGTCAAAGGCATATTTTCCAAAGACCTTAATCAGATAATTTCGATCAAATTTGGCTAATTCACCAATGGTATTGATACCCATACTATTAAGCTTTTCTGAGGTTTTACTACCAATACCATACATAGCTCTAACCGGAAGGGGCCACAGCTTATCCTTTATATCACTTTTCCATAGCTCTGTAATACCCAAGGGCTTTTTCATATCCGATGCCATTTTAGATAGAAACTTGTTCTCAGATATCCCTATTGAACACCAGAGGCCTAAACGATTTTTAATATCATCCATAATCCTTCTAGCAGCTTCATTACCTCACTGGACTTTTCTTGGTAAAGGTTGTGGTCGGGAGGAACCAATATCATATCTGGACAAAGGGTTAAGGCTTTGTGTAACACCATGGCAGTTTTCACACCATATTTACGAGCATCATAATTAGCCGCAAGAATAATCCCGGTTCTTTTCTTAGGATCTCCTGCAACAGCAGATGGTTTCCCTATTAGGTCTGGGTTTCTGGTCATCTCACAGGAAATAAAAAAAGCATTCATATCTACAAGAAATATTACCTTCTTCAAAGACCCGCCCCCTCCCATTGAGTATTTTTTATCTTCTACTATATTTTATCATTCACATATAATTTTACAAGAATCAGGCTATGTAATTGTAAGATACAAAGGCAGATGTTTAGGAAGAGCGCCTAATTTTTTTACCATTAATATGAATAATAATTTTGATATGAAATAAAATGTATAGAGTATTAAATCCATAGACAAGCAAGGGAATTGGGGAGGGATGCTATTGGAGCCGGTAATTAAGAAGAACTTTAAGTTTAAATGGATATTATTAATAGCAGCTATCATTTTAATTACTACTATGATCACTTTAATGGTTATAGGCGCTTTCATGCTGAATCAGAAAACAATATATAAAAATGTATATATTGAATCAGTTGATGTAAGTAGGCTGAGTAAGGAGGAGGCCAACAAGAAGATTACTGAAATTCTAAATTCTGAAATTGATAACCACCAACTGGAATTAAAGCACAATGAGAAAATATGGATAATTCCCTATAGCAATATAGGCTATCGCTATAATTATGACGAAGCCGTAGAGAAAGCCTTTTCAGTGGGACGTAAGGGTAGTATTTGGAATAGAATTAAGGAGATTAACTCAACAAGAAATAAGCCTTTATTCATATCTTTATCCAGCAGCTACGAAGGTGCAAAGCTACAACCATTAATCAATGAAATCAGAAAGGAAATCGAGAGGGAGCCCATTGATGCTAGCATAACAAGAATTAATGGTAGCTTTAGGGTGAAGGAAGAAATATTAGGCCATAAGCTGTTGGAAGAGCAATTGCTTAAGCTTATGGAAGATCGTATAGAAGGCTTCAGCAGTGAACCTATTAAGATACCTACAGAGATTATAGAGCCACAATTGACTAGTATACAGTTAGATGAAATAAAAGATGTATTAGGAGAGTTTCAAACCACCTTTAACCCATCATCGGAGGGTAGGGCAACCAATATCAGGCTGGCTTCCGAGAGCATCAATAATCGGCTACTAATGCCAAACGAAGGCTTTTCCTTTAACGAAGCAACAGGACCAAGGGGTTTAGAGGAGGGATATCAAATAGCTCCAGTAATATTGAATGGTAAATTGGTGCCTGGTATTGGAGGAGGGATATGTCAGGTTTCAACTACCCTGTATAATGCTTTAGTTCGGGCAGATTTAGAGGTTGTTAGAAGACAAAATCACTCTTTGCCTGTGGCCTATGTACCCCTTGGTCATGATGCTACAGTAGCTGATGGGTATATAGACCTTCAATTTATTAATAATAAGGAATATCCCATCTATTTAGTAAGCTATACTGAAGGTGACCAGCTATATGTAGGGGTTTATGGAAAGAGGACTGATCATGTGACAATTTCCCTGGATTCAAAGGTGGTTGGAGTCATAGAGCCTCAGATTGAGGTAAGAAAGGACCCCAATTTAACTGCTGGAGAAAGAAGGGTTGAAAGGGAGGCAAAAAGAGGGTATCGTGTAACTACCTTCAAAGTATATTATCGGGATTCTAAAGAAATAAAAAGGGAAGAAATTTCGACGGATTATTATAGACCTGTAAAGGGAATCGTGGCAGAAGGTATTGCCCCAACTGTAGGTGAAAATTCTAATTCAAATACTGAAGGAGGTGGGGAAGAAGCTGCAGAGGAGACCATTGAAGAAGAGCCACCAACAGAACCTTCACCAGATGAAGCAACAGGAATCCCGGAGGAAGCTATAGATGAGGATTCATCAGCTGGGGAATCAACACAAGGAGAAGCAAAGCCTCAAGTTCCCTCCATAGGGCAATAGGTCTTACTACCCATTCGTGATTTTTCATTATTTTTGTAATTTCCTACATGGAATATCCTATTACCTTCTGTTATAATTAAGGTAATATATCTATAACGGAGGACAAAAAATGACGGATTTATTATATGATAAAAGGGTAGAGTGTTCTATTTGTAGATGGGAATTTACAACGAAAAAAGTGAAAAATAGAGGATTAAAGGTGCTAGAAAGACAGGATGATTTTAATGTTGTGTATCGGGATATAAATCCCAACTACTATTACATATGGGTATGTCCCAACTGTGGATTTAGTGCTACAGAAACGGAGTTTCATGAGGTAAATACAGTACAAAAAAACATCTATATGGATCTAGTAAGAAAAAAATGGGTTCCTAGGGACTTTGGAGGGTATAGGACTGCTAAGGAGGCCGAAGAAGTATTTAAGCTTGCCCTTCTTACAGCTCAGCTATTAAAAAAGCCTAAGGCATATATTGGTGGACTTTGCTTAAGATTAGCTTGGATCTATAGAGAAATGGGAAATAGTAAGGAGCAGGAGTTTCTTAAACATGCCCTTGATAACTTTACAGAATCCTATTCTGGTGAAAAATTACCCTTAGCTGGCTTTGACGATTTAACTATGGCTTACTTTATCGGTGAGCTTAGTCGAAAAATGGGTCGCTATAGGGATGCTATAAAATGGTATAGTAAAACCTTAGATAATCCAGGGATTAAGGATAAACGACAGCTTCAGTTGAAAACCAGGGAACAATGGAAGAGGGCTAAGGAGGAATATGATCGTGAAAAAGGAAGCCATGGAGCAGGAGAGATTAAGGAGTAGTCATATAAAGCTTAAAAGTATGGTAATTAACCTTGCATCAACCACCAAAGGATTAGCCTTTATCGATTTTAATAAGGATACTGAAACCTTTAATGATACTTTAATTAAAGCCTTCCCCAATGGGATTATACAATCTGATGATACAGAAAACCAAATTTATATCAAGCAGCTTCAAGAGTATTTTTCAGGCACCAGAAGGAGCTTTAACCTACCCTTAGATTTAAGAGGTACTCCCTTTCAAATAAAGGTATGGAAGGCCCTTATGGAAATCCCCTTTGGTGAAACCGTCAGCTATAAATTCATAGCAGAGAGGATTGAAAATCCCAAAGGTACCAGAGCTGTTGGTATGGCCAATAATAAAAATAAAATCCCCATTATCATACCGTGTCATAGGGTTGTGGGATCTGATGGTAGGTTGGTTGGTTATGGTGGAGGAATGGAAATAAAAAGGACCCTTTTAGGTCTGGAGGGAATAAAAATATCAGAGGTAGATGATAGGGTGATTGTGTAATCACCCTTAATTTTTTCCTGCCCAATATTATTAAACAGAGAAATCAGTGATTACTCCTCCTTCAAAGGCATAAATTATAATAATAATTATAGGAGGGTGATGGTGCTTTGAAGGAATTAAAAAAGAACCCAATAATCTTTGTGCCAGGACTAATGGGCTCCTTTGGGGGAGAGATGCTATTAGGAAGAGGGCCTTGGACCTTTGGAGTAGCAAATCTTATATATAAACCCTTGATAAAGGGCTTAGAGGATATGGGCTATAGAAGGGATGAAAACCTCTTTATTTGTTACTACGACTGGAGAAAATCTATAGAGGATATTGTGGAGGAGTATTTTAAACCACTTTTATTGGAGGTAAGAAAAAAGTTCCCCCAGCAACCCCTTGATGTCATATGCCACAGTATGGGAGGGATAGTAGCAAGGGGGTATCTTCAAAGGGAAGGTAAGGAGGGAGAAATTGAAAGGCTGATAATGCTGGGTACTCCCAATAAAGGAGCAGTTTATGCCTATTATTTTTGGTCAACCGGGAGATTGATTAAAACAAAATCCCTCAATGGATATATCTATAGAGGCTATATATGGCTGCTAAGTAAAATCTTAAATATTCCTATGGGGGCCGATCATATAGAGGATTTACATAATGCCTTTCCTGCTATGAAATCCCTATTACCATCGAGTGATTACGGTGACTTTCTGTTTTATCATGATGAATATAAAAAGCCAGTGCCTATTTCAAGAAGATATATAAAATATCATAATCATTATCTAGACCAGCTTAATGATAGCTATAAAGGGCTGTTTAATATCACAAAAGAAGTATATTCTATAGCTGGAACTGAATTCGAAACAAAGGAAGGTTTAATCCTAGATAGAAAGAAATTAGCCTTAGGACAGGAATATATTATTGATTTTGTATATACCTTAGAGGGGGATGGAACAGTTACTCAAGGTAGTGCAGAGTTGAATTACAGCTCTAATATTAACATCATTAGTAATCATCATAATATTGTTAAGGACTCATTACCAGAGCTGGGGAAGATATATGGAGTTGAACTAGATGCTGATACACCAGATTTAGCAACCCTTCATATAATCTTTAGTGGAGATCTTCATTTCTTGTTAGAGACAGAAGAAGAGTTTGTAATGGATTATTCTAAGAATAGAATCATAACCAATAAGTACTATATTCAGCAATTTCATGATAGTGATTATACTTGGTTGGCTATTGTAGAGCCTCCCAAAGGGGAGTACCTTCTTAAATTCAAAAGTTTTAAGCAGCAGAGTTGTAAAATGCTGATTTTAGGGGATGGATTAGAAGAGGATATTGAAGAAATGATTGAGGTAGTAGAAGGCTATCATGACGGTGATAAATCTATTTTCTTTACACTTCGGAAGGATCAATAATACTTATATTGTTTATAGAATTTAAAATAATCATTGCCTATAAAGGATTCTTTTGATATTATTATAATGAATTTAATACTGAATAATGTGATGGTGCTTTATTAAGCTTAATAGGGAAAGTGGTGTAATTCCACTACAGCCCCCGCTACTGTAAGCAAGGACGAAGGCAGCAAGGTCACTGGGAAACCGGGAAGACGCTGTTAGTAGGTTGATTTGCGAGTCAGGAGACCTGCCCCACATTTCACAGCAATCCTTCGGAGGGAAGGGGTGTTTCATGCATAGCATACAAACCCCTTATTCTGGATTGGATAAGGGGTTTTCTTTTCGAGATGAAACTTATCCCTCAATTAAAACTAAATGGGGTGATTTATGTAGAAAAAATCGTTAATAATCATAATTGGGGGTAACAAAGCAATAAATGTGTTTAGGAAAGTATGATGGCAATAGGAAATTGAAGTAAGGAGCTGATATCATGCTAGAAAAAAGATTAGAAACTGGCTTAATACATATCTACACAGGAGATGGAAAGGGTAAAACTACAGCTGCTATAGGTCAGGGAACAAGAACAGCAGGTGGAGGCTATAAAGTTTTGATGGTTCAATTTTTAAAGGGTGATGATACTGGGGAGTTATATAGTATCGATTCAATGCCCAATTTTACATTAAAAAGATATGCTGAACTTAATAGCTTCTATCCCTTCCTATCGGAAGATAAAAAGCTAGCTGTTAAGGAGAAAATACAGCATGCATTGAAGGATCTTACAGAGGTTATTGAAAATCAAGAGTACAACATGATTATTCTTGATGAAATAATGGCGGTTCTATACAATGAAATTATGCCTATAGAGGATGTAGTGAGCTTACTTAAGAAAAAACCAGATCATATGGAAATGATTCTAACAGGAAGAAATGCGCCAGAAGACCTTGTTAATATGGCAGACTATGTAACTGAAATGAAGATGATTAAGCATCCCTATGAAAAGGGAATTTATGCCCGCAAGGGAATAGAAAGCTAATCTTGAAAGATGTCATTCTAAACTAAAGATATAGGAGTGGGACAATGATACGCTTATACCTAGTTCGCCATGGAGAAACCGAGTTTAATTATCATAAAAATCTTTGCGGTTGGTCAGATGTCTCTTTAAATGGTAAGGGGAGACTTCAGGCCCAGAGGTTGGCTTCAGCTATTAAAGATCTAGAATTAGATATTATATACACCAGCGACTTAAAAAGAACTAAAGAAACCGCTGAATACATTCTAAAGGACAGAAGCTGTAGCTTTATAGAATTAGATTTCCTTAGGGAGATGCACTTTGGTGATTTTGAAGGTCATACCATGGTTGAAATCGAAACCAAGTACCCTGAGGATTTTGCAAAAATCCGAGAGGATTCAATTAACTACTGTTTTCCTAGTGGCGAAAGCATGGATCAAATGCACAAACGGGTTACTAAGGGTATAGATGACCTACTTAATAAATCTAAAGAGAAAAACATCCTGTTGGTGGCCCACAGTGGAGTTATAAGAAGTACAATTGCCCATCTTTTAACAGGAGATATTAAAAAACATTGGAACTTTAAGATTAATCATTGCACCCTATCTGTAATTGAAAGGGTAGAGGGTTTTAATATCCTAACTAAATTAAATGAAGAACCCTATAACTACTTAAATAAATAGAGGAGGATTTACATGAAGAAAAGAATCTTATCATTAATGATTATACTAGCATTAGTAGTGGCTTCTATAATTGGCTGTACAAACAATCCAGCAGAAGGATCTCATAAAGAGCCAGCACCGGAAGGATCACAGCAACAACCAGAAGAGTTAGAGTCAGCCTATCCGATGACCATTATTGATGGTCTAGGTAACGAGGTTACCATTGAAAAGAGGCCGGAAAGGATTATATCCATTGCCCCTAGCCAAACGGAGATTCTTTATGCCCTTGGTTTAGGAGACCTATTGGTGGCTGTTTCAGATTATTGTGATTATCCAGAGGAGGCACTGGCCAAAGAAAAGGTAGGAAGCGCTTGGACTACCAATGTTGAAAAAATATTGGAGCTTACTCCAGACATTGTATTTGTATATGGTGAAGGTCAAGCTGAAGCCATGGAACAGCTTAAAGCTGCAGGGATTACCGTTGTAAAATATATGCCAGAAAGCGTAGACCAAATTCTTAATGCAATTTTAGCCGTTGGTGAAATAATGGATGAAGAGGAAAAAGCCAATGCACTAGTTGAGTCTATGAAGGAAAAAAGAGATGAAATTGTAGCAAAGGTAAAAAATCAGCCTAAAAAGAAGGTTTTTTATCAGGTATGGGATGAGCCTTTAATGACAGCTGGACCTGGCTCCTTTATAGATGAATTAATTACTTTAGCAGGTGGAGAAAATATAGCAGCCAATACAGATGGACATTGGCCTGAGTATAGTGTTGAGGCTTTGGTAGAAGCAGATCCTGTAGTATATTTAGCCCCTGCCCATACGATGGAAAGCAATCAGCTAACCAAAGAGGAAGAAGATGCTATGAAGGAAGCTATAGCCTCTAAGCCCGGCTTTGAGGGGGTAAGTGCTGTAGTCAATAACAGAATAGAGCTACTGGAGCCCAACATCCTATCAAGACCAGGAGCAAGAATAATGGAAGCTCTTGAGATTGTAGCAAAGGCCATACATCCAGAGGTATTTTAGTTCATATGATTATTGGTGTAATCTCGTCTATTATAGGCGAGATTACATGCATAAAGGGGAAAGGTTATGAAGAAGAAGCTAGTAATATCCAATAAGTTTATACTACTGATGATCATCTTAATTTCTTCAATAGTGATAGCCTCCGTTGTTGGGGCAGCAAAAATATCTATCATAGACAGCATAAGAATTATTCTTAATAGTCTACCGCTAATCGGTGAAAAATTTAATATATCAGATCTTCTACCATCCCATAGGACCATCATTATGAATATTCGTATTCCACGAATAATATTGGCCATGTTAGTCGGATGGAGCTTATCAGTTGTAGGGGTTGCCCTACAGGGATTACTGAAGAACCCTATGGCAGATCCCTATATAACAGGCACTTCCTCTGGAGCAGCCTTGGGGGCAGCCATTGCCATTGTTCTAAAACTCAATAGAGTTTTCTGGGGCTTAGGCTTAGTATCAATAGCGGCTTTTTTGGGTGCTTTATTGGCTACCTTTATCGTATATAACTTAGCTAAAATAAAATCAAAGATACCTGTAACAACCTTGCTTTTGTCGGGTATAGCTACTGGACAGTTTTTTACAGCAATTATGTCCCTAATTATGGTAATATCCTCCAAGGATATGACCAGTATCATTTATTGGACCATGGGCAGCTTCTCTGCTAGAGGCTGGAATCATGTAGAAATTGCCTTTTTTCCAATCATTATTGGAACGATCATCATATACATATTTTCGAAAGATCTAAATATTATGCTTTTGGGAGAAGCAACAGCTCAAAATACAGGTGTTGATGTAGAAGGTACTAAACGGATCATTTTAGTTACAAGCGTACTGATGACTGCCTTTGCAGTTTCTGTGAGTGGCATTATTGGCTTTGTTGGCTTGATTGTTCCCCATATCATGAGGATGCTGGTGGGCCCGGATCATCGAATTCTGATACCAGCCTCGGGAATAATGGGTGGAATCTTTTTAATTACTGCAGATACCATTGCTCGAACTGTGATTGCTCCTACTGAGATTCCCGTAGGAATTATAACTTCCTTAGCTGGAGGACCATTTTTTATTTATCTTTTAAGAAGGAATAAAAAGGCGATATAGCAAATTGAAAATTGAAGATTGAAAATGGAGAATTTAAAACCCAATCTGGTGAATAATACAGAAACTTTTTCATCTTTCAATTCTCAATTTATCAAGATTATGTTCAACACTTAACGTCTTGTATTAAGGTAGCCAGTCAATTTGTCGTAAATAAAAAAAGTTAATGAAATATACTGAAATTTGCTAGTTAATCTTCATGAATAATTTAATGTGTGAGAATGATTTTTCAAGGAAATTTCTAACTAAATGACTGAATAAAGAGTTTGGGTTATCTACTTATTTCAACTTTCAACTTTCAACTTTCAATTTTCAATTTTATTAGAAGGAATGGTTATAAATGAATTCTATCGACATTAATAATTTAACATTTAAATATGGTGAGACAGCAATTGTAGATAGATTATCCCTGAATATTAGAGAAGGCTCCTTTATAAGCATAATTGGCCCCAATGGTTCTGGTAAATCCACACTGTTAAAGATCATTGCAAAAAATCTACTACCTCAAGAGGGGGTAGTTCTGATTAATGGTAAAGAAGTATCCAGATACAAAGCCAAGGATTTAGCTAAGGAAATAGGAGTGGTACCCCAGGATACATTAGTATCCTATGATTTTTCAGTTGAGGATATCGTTTTAATGGGTAGATACCCCCATTTAGGAAAATTTCAACAAAATAGCCTTAGGGATATGGAAATAGCAAAGGAGGCTATGATTAAAACCAATACTTGGCACCTTAGGGAAAGGAATATAAATGAAATCAGTGGGGGAGAAAGACAACGGGTGATTATTGCAAAGGCAATTGTACAGGAACCCCGAATCATCCTTTTAGATGAACCCACCTCCTCTTTAGATATACATCATCAATTAGAGGTCTTAGAATTACTAAAGAATCTTAATAATAAACTAGGAGTTACAATCGTTGCTGTCCTCCATGACATGAATCTGGCAGCAAGATATAGTAATGAAATAATCCTATTAAACAGGGGTATGCTAATAGCATCTGGTAAAACTCAAGAGGTTTTAACGGTTGATCATTTAAAAAGAGCATATGAAATGGACATGATTATTGAAACAAATATTTACACAGGAACTCTACAAGTACATCCTATAGCTATAAAGAATAGAGCTAAGAAGAACAAGTCCTTAAGGATTCATATTGTTTGTGGAGGTGGCAGCGGAAAGGAATTAATTCAGGCTCTCTATGATGGAGGCTACAAGCTTTCAGTTGGAGTTGTAAATGAAGGGGATAGCGATTGGCACATTGCCAAGCTTTATGATATTGAAGTTGTTGAAGAAGTTCCTTTTTCAGAAATAAGCCCTTCAAGCTTAGAAAAAGCAAAGCTATTGGCAGATGCTGCTGACTTAATTATCATGACGGACATTCCTATAGGTTGGGGCAATATCAAAAACCTTGAAATCCTTAGGGAGCAATTGCAAGATGGTAAGACAGTTTACTATTTCAAATATCCTCAAGATAAAAAGTATGACTATACTGGGGGAAATGGTTTAGAGGTTTTAAAAAATCTTAAAGATATGGGATTAAAAGGGGTAGATGGTATTGAAAAGTTCTTAGAATTACTAAATAAAAGAGGATGAAAATTTCATACAAAAAAGAAAAACCCATTGTTTTAGGAGGGGTTTTTTGCAGTACAGCTTGGACATTGACCATAAAAGCATAGCTGTTGCTTTGAAATTTTGTAGTTGGATATTTCTTCAACGGTATTGGCAAGATCTTTAAAATACTCATCTGACAAATCCTCTACCTTATTACAAGTAGTACATATTATGTGGGGATGTGGGTAAGGATTCGGATCATACCTAAAGCTATTTTCACCAACATTTATAACCTGAATTAAATTCAATTCTGAAAACAATTCTAAGGATTTGTAGATGGTTGCCAAACTTATGGATGGGTATGCAGGCTCTAAAAGTTTGAAAATTGCTTCTGCATTCGGATGATCTTTACTGAGCTTTAATGTATTGTATACAGCAAGTCTTTGTGGTGTCACCTTGCAGCAGCTAGCCTTTAATGTTTTTACTAGGGTCTCCATGGTAAATACCCCCAATTAAATTATTTATTCCATATCATATTAATTATATAGAAGTGTTAATAATTTGTCAATAAAAATCAGAATTATAGCAATATATGAAAAAAAAAAGAGGAGAGGGAATATGAATTTTAAGTTGATTGTGGTTGATATGGATGGCACATTATTAGATAGATATGGTGAAGTGAGTAATGAAAATAAAAGAGCTCTTAAAGATGCAAAAGACGCTGGAGTAGAGGTTGCCATTGCAACGGGGAGGATTTTTACATCAGCCAGATTTTATGCAAAGCTACTAGAAACTAATACTCCTATTATCGCCTGTAATGGAGCCCTAATTAGGAATTACCATAGCAACGAAGTTATTCATATTAACAATTTAAATCATCAAGATGCTTTTAAAATAATGGAGATCTGTAGAAATAATCAGCTTTACTATCACTTCTATGATCAAGATAAATTGTATGTTGATGGTGATAAGGTTGACTATCTAAAGGGATATTATTGGAAGGATAGGGGGAGGGTCAGTGATGCAGTACATATTATGGAGGTTCCTGATACCTTATCCTTTGTAGATAAGACCAAACCAGAAATATTAAAATTTGTAATGGTGGATGAAGACAAAGAAAAGCTAGCGGCAGTAAGACTTAAATTCAAAGAGGTATCTACAGTGGATGTAGATAAATCTTGGTATAATAACCTGGAAGTAATGAACAAGGGGGTTTCAAAGGGAAGAGCCATTGCTTCCTTATCAAGATTATTAGGGGTTAATAAGGAGGAAATAATCGCCTTTGGTGATAACTTTAATGATCTGTCGATGAAGAATTATGTGAAGACCTTTGTGGCAATGGCCAATGGGGAAGAGGAGGTAAAAGCCCAGGCTCATTATATTACGGATAGTAATGATGAGAGTGGGGTAGCTAAAGGAATTGATAAATTCATCTTTGGAAGAAATATATTGTTATGATTCTAAGTATTATTCCCTTATTGTTTTGGAAAACTAATGCAGAGGAGGGAATAATATGAGAAATAGAAGAGTAATAGAGCCATTGGTTTCAATCGCAAGAAGTGGTATAGAAGAGAGATCTCTAGTGGATGCTTTAAATCTATTACCAATGAACAGACTTATAAGAGATGGAGACACTGTAGTAATTACCCCCAATTGGGTAAAGGCTATGGCACCCAATACTGCTACTGTTGTAGGGCCTAAAACCTTAAAGGAGTTAATTACTTTTGTTAAGGGTAAAAATCCCAAAAGGATTGTCATCGCCTGTGGTTCAGGAGGGGATGATACCTTAAAGGTCTTTAGAGAAATAGGCTATGAAAGGGTAATCACTTCAGAAGGTGTGGATTTTATTGATTTAAATTATGGACCCTATACAGATTTAAATCTAGATCATTCCATTATAAAAACCACCAAGGTCAATGGTATTATAAAGGAGGCAGATGTCTTAATAAGCTTCAGTCAATTAAAGGTTCATGAGGAGGCTACCATAAGTGGAACCATTAAAAATGTAGCTTTAAGTTGGCCGCCAGCAGAAATTCATGGATTTCCCAAGAAAAAACTGGGAATTCATGAGGACCTACATGGCTTTATTGTTGCCATGACGAAGAAAGTACCCATCGATTTAGCCATTCTTAGTGTAGATAAGGCTATGATAGGCACAGGGCCCTCTGATGGAAAGGCAATCAATACTGAAGGCTTGGTAATCGCTTCTACAGATGCTATTGCAGCTGATGCTATAGGAGGACGTCTCTTAGGATTTTTACCACAGGCGATATCTTATCTATATGCACTATATAGAGAAGGGATTGGTGAAGCCGATCCAAGAAAAATGAAGATGACAGGCCTTACGTTAGAGGAGGCTGAAAGGATATTTTCTATGGCTGCCTATGGTCAGGAGGTTCTATTGGATAAAAATAATAACATTAAGGACTTGCATGGAACATTACCTAATTAAAAGTGAAAAGTGCAAAGTGAAAAATGAAAAATGAAAAATAAAAATGAAATCATAAAAGCAATCCCTGAAAATGACTTTTCAGGGATTATTTTTATTTAAGTACATGATTCCTACGGTTTTTGGTCCACAATGGCTTGATATAACACATCCTGCTGTTGTAAATATCAGGGTAGCATCAGGAAATAAGGTCTCTAGCTCAGCTTTAACGTAGGTGGCTTCTTCCAGGCCCTCAGATTGGGCTATGATGATATAATCTGTATCTACAGGATCCTCATCTGTTTTAATTAGTTCAATCAAAGCATTTAAGGATTTTTCAATTTTTCCCCTTGTTTTGTGACCTAAAATCATCTTTCCATCCACAACCTGCACAATAGGTCTAATTTTTAGCATTCCACCTACAAAACTTTGAAGAGATGTACATCTCCCCCCCTTATGTAAATACTCTAGTGTGTTAATGACAAAGGCCGTTTTTACCTTGGGGACTAGCTCTTGTATCTTAGCCGCCATATCTTGAAGCTTTATGCCCTCCTTGGCCATTGATGCTGCCTTTAAGACTAAAAGTCCTATTCCGGCAGAAAGATTAAAGGAATCGATGATTTTTATTCTGCCCTCAGGAAATTCATTTGCAGCGATCTTTGCATTCTGTATTGTTGAGGAGAGCTTAGAGGATAGACCAATATATAATATATCTCTACCTTCATCAATAAAGGGTTTAAAGACATTATGAAAATCTGCAGGTGATGGGGCAGCTGTTTTAGGTAGCATGCCTTCTGACTCAACCTTTTCATATAATTCAGTAGTTATCATATCTATACCATCCCGAAAAACCTCTTCATTAAAGGTTACATATAAAGGGATAATTGATATATCTAATTCCTTTATTATTTCAATAGGAAGATCAGCCGTACTGTCTGTAATAATTTTAACCTCTGTCATTTGTATTCCCCCTTTGAAAGTCTACTTATAATATTTATATTACTAAAAAAAATCATAATTTTAAAGTTTTTGTTTATTTAATTTGTGATCCTTTTATAATAATACAGCCCATGGGGATAATAAATTTGATAAATATAAGCATTTGTTAGAGGAACATATTGAAAAAACAATGAAGCATATAGATAGCATTGGAGAAAGAGTTGCCCGATTAGGAGGGGTGCCAACGGCCCATCCTATTACCCAGCATACCCTTTCCTATGTAAAGCATGAAGTAGAAGGACGCTATTCGATGAGGGACTTTATTAGGAATGATCTAGAACATGAGCAGATACTAGGTTTTTTATATCTATAATTTGAATTTACCAATAACTTATTTTAATATAAAATACATATATAAAGTAACTTAGAGGGGGATAGCTATGGATTTAAGAATTGTCAGAAGGGCAGAGTTAAAGGACGTACCTACCATTACCCAAATATATAATCAGGGAATTCAATCGGGGATAGCTACCTTGGAAACTAGGCTAAGGCAACCACAGGAAATGGTAGAATGGCTTGTATCCAGAGGAGAAAGATTTAAGGTTTTGGTTGCTGAAGAAGGTGATGAGATTGTAGGCTGGGCTTCATTAAATGCTTTTAAATCTAGAAAAGCCTATGATGGAGTTGCTGACCTATCTATCTATATAAGGGGAGACATGCAGGGTAAGGGTGTTGGCAAAAGAATATTGCAGGAGCTCTGTAGAATAGCAAAGGAAGAAAACTTCCATAAGCTAGCCCTTGTTACCTTTAGAGAGAATTCAGCAGCAAGGGCCCTCTATGCATCTGCTGGCTTTAGAGAGGTTGGCATTTATGAAAAACAGGGAAGAGTTAATGATCAATGGATTGACCTTACCATTATGGAAAAATTGTTGATATAGACTTTATATTCAAAAACCCCATAGCTTTAAGCTATGGGGTTTTGAATAGCTATTATATACATCTATGGAAGAATAACCTAATATTGAAATATTCAATTACTCTCTTTGTTAAATTTTTAATATAATACATTTGTACTTATTATTATATTAAAGGGGGAAAAAAGATGAACAGTAGTAAAGGTAAGATGATTGCCACCGGAGGGATCATCGGCTTAATCAGCGCAATATTGGTTAGGTTTGGAAATCCGGTAAACATGGGGGTTTGTGTTGCTTGCTTTTTTAGGGATATAGCGGGAGGATTGGGATTACATAGGGCAGCTGTTGTTCAATATTTGAGACCAGAAATTTCGGGCTTTATTTTAGGTTCCTTTGGTATGGCTAAACTAAAGGGAGATTATAAGGCAAGGGGCGGTTCTTCACCAGTTATCAGGTTTATATTAGGTTTTTTTCTAATGGTGGGGGCTTTGGTTTTTTTAGGATGTCCCTTAAGAATGATTCTAAGGCTTGCTAATGGCGATTTAAATGCTGTTACGGGACTAGTAGGATACGTTGTAGGAATATACATTGGTATTCAGTTTTTGAAGATGGGCTTTACCTTAGGAAAAAGCACCTCAGCACCACAGGCGGCTGGGTATACTATGCCAATACTAGCTGTTGCCATAATAGTCTTATTACTAGCTGCCCCTACCTTTATTTTCTTTAGCGAAAGTGGACCAGGATCTATGGCAGCACCATGGCTCCTTTCATTAGGAGCAGGCCTATTAATTGGTGGATTATTACAAAGAACCAGGCTTTGTACAGCTGGAGGCTTTAGAGATGCAATTTTAATTAAAGACTTTCATTATATGTTTGGTTTAATTGGAATTTTCGCCTTTGCATTATTAGGAAATTTGATTTTTAACTTCGAAGCCTTTAAAATAGGTTTTGTTGGGCAGCCGATAGCCCATAATGCACATCTATGGAACTTTCTTGGTATGGCATTGGCAGGTATTACTGCTGTATTATTAGGTGGCTGTCCTCTTAGACAAACCATATTAGCTGGTGAAGGAGATACAGATGCAGTAATTACTATCTTTGGACTTATGGCTGGTGCAGCCTTTGCCCACAACTTCGGTTTGGCAGCAAGCCCTCAGGGTGTAGGATTAAACGGAAAAATTGCTGTAATGGTGGGTTTTGTAGTCGTAATAGCTATCGGCTTCAGTGTAGTTGCCAGTGTTAAAAAAGAGAGAGCTTCAAGATTAATGAAAGATCAAGGAGGTGCTGTAAATGTCGGATAAGATAATAGATGCTAGGGGTAGATCCTGCCCTGAACCAGTTATAATGACAAAAAATGCCCTTGAGAATGTTGGAGATGGAACAGTTAAGGTTATGGTTGATGCTACGGTAGCAGTTGAGAATATAAAACGATTTGCAGTAAATAGTGGCTTTAATGTAAAAGTAAATGAAAATGAAGAAGATTTTATTCTTACAATAAGAAGATAGGTGATTTAATTGAAGGACTACTATTGCGTTATGACCTTTCATTCTACATATCATGCTCTAAATTTTGAAAAGGTTTTAATAGAGAAGGGTTATAAAATTAGACTTATGCCAATACCCCGGCAGGTTAGCTCCAGCTGCGGCACTGCTGCTGAATTTCCCTGCCAAGAGAAGGAAAAAATATTAGAGATATGTAAGGAAAATCATATTGAAATAGATAATGCCCATCTAATAAATCATGAGAAGAAGCATTGGTTTACAGAATTGATGAAGGGTTAAAAAAATAAGGTCTCGTAATCCGAGACCTTATTTTTTATTTTAAGCTTTATTTGTTTGTTATTCTTAACTCTTAATTCTACATTCTTATAAAAGCTCCACCCTATGATAGGTTTTCTTGCCCTTTTTAATCATTAACCCACCATCAATAAAGTGGTTTTCAGAGATGGTTAAGGCAATATCTGTTACCTTCTCATCATTTATGAATACTCCACCCTGCTGTACCAATCTTCTACCTTCGCCACGGGAGGGGGTTAAACCTGTTTTCATTAATAAATCTAAAACATCTATCCCTAGCACATCTCCCTTTGACAGCTCAGTGGTGGGAATAGAGCCTGCAATACCACCGGTTTTAAATAATGCCTTAGCAGCCTCATCGGCTTTTTGTGCCTCCTCTTCACCATGGACAAGCTTGGTCACCTCGAAGGCTAACACTTCTTTGGCTCGATTAATTTCTGCACCTTCTAGAGCTCCTAGCCTTGTTACCTCTTCCATTGGTAGGAAGGTTAAAAGACTTAGACATTTTTCAACATCTCGATCATCTACATTTCTCCAGTATTGATAGAAGTCGAAGGGGGAGGTTTTTTCAGGATCTAACCAAATGGCCCCAGATTCTGTTTTTCCCATTTTATTCCCTTCACTGGTAGTTAGTAAGGTGAAGGTCATTCCATAGGCAGCTTCACCTTCAACCCTTCTAATGAGGTCTGCACCAGCTATAATATTAGACCATTGATCATCGCCGCCCAGCTGTAGCTTACAACCATGCTTTCTATATAGCTGTAAGAAATCATAAGCCTGCATGATCATGTAATTAAACTCAAGAAAGGATAACCCTTTCTCCATTCTACTCTTAAAACACTCAGCAGTAAGCATTCGATTAACAGAGAAATGTCTACCAATTTCCCTTAAAAAGGGAACATAGGTTAGGTTTAAAAGCCACTCTGCGTTATTCTCCATAATTCCCTTGTCATCTGAGAATTCTAAAAATCTTCTGGTTTGATGAAGGAATCTTTCACCATTATGCTGGATTTCATCTGATGTAAGCATTTTTCTCATATCGGTTTTACCTGTTGGATCCCCAACCATGGCAGTTCCCCCACCAATTAAAAATATGGGCTTATGGCCTGCCCTTTGCAAGTGGGCCATTGCAATGACCTGAAGAAAGTGGCCTACATGAAGACTATCGGCAGTGGGGTCGAAGCCTATATAAAAGGTTACCTTCTCCTTAGCCAATAAATCTCTTATCTCGTCTTCGTGGGTAGCTTGCTGAATAAAGCCCCTTTCCTTTAAAATATCAAATACATTCATTTCGATAACCTCCTAATTTATTAAAATATAAAAGGGCCTTATCATCCAAAAGGACGAGAAGACCCGTGGTACCACCTTTTTTTACATGACTCGAAAAATCATGCCTCATACACTATAACGGGTGTCAACCGTGAAGCTTTGCTTCTAAGGCTCCAGAGGTGTAATTCATCCCTTCATGTTATTATAGGCTTTTCACCAACCCGCCTACTCTCTGAAAATAGAACCATGGGGACTACTAACTCCTTCATAGCTTAAATAATATTTTATAGTTATTTTGACATATATTATCACAAATCATACATAGAAGGCAAGGGGAAACTGAAAATATCATTACAAAATCACTCCAAAATCACTCCAAATCCAAAATAATTTTGATAAATACATTTAATTACCAATACAAAGTTAAAGCCAACCATAGTAAAATGAATGTATGACTAATAAAGGGGAGACATTATGAAAAGTCCATTTAATAAACTTGTTAAACCAACTTATGTTGGAACTGTAGCTGTACTTACCATCATCTTGGCGTTGATATTGCTAATACCTGATTCAAGACTATTTATTTCCCTTGCAGGAACGGATAATGCCTATTTAGAAGGTACGCCTGAAGGCAAGGAGAAAACCCCTATAAATCAGAAAGAAGTAGTTGATAATGAAGGAGTTAGGGGAATTGCTAAAGAAAAACCACAAGAGAGTTCCACCCCAGAAGAAGATTCTAAAGCAGGGGTGGAAGAAAAAAATGAAAGTGATCAATCTACTGAAGCAGATCATAATGAAGAAACACATAGGCTTCAGGATAAGGTAGTGATTGAAGCTCCTAATGTTCCTCCGACTATAGAGCCAATAGTGGAGGAGGTTAAAGAGGATCCAGTACCCAAAGAGGATGTAATTATTGTAGAACCAGATGAAGAACCAGCTATAGAGGAGCCTCCTTCACAGAATAGGGGAGAAATACTTAATTCCTATGTTTTATCAGCAATAAATAACTATAAGAGTGGAAGCTATCCCTATCTACTTAACACAGATTACCAAAATTATAATGGAGTTACCGAAAGCTTATATTTTCAAGAGAAGCTATTACTTAAGGGACATCCAAGTGGGAATAAAGCCAGCCATTGTTCAGGGATTACCTTTGAGGTTTTCTATAAGGCCATGGTGGAAAGAAACAAAAAGCTTGGACTTTCTGCGGATGATTTTAATGGAATGACATATGATGAGCTATATGATTTTCTATTAACCTGGTACGTTGCCAGTAGCAATAAGAAAACCCACAATCTTACCGTTGCCTTAGAAAAGTATGGATTAGGGGTTAGAATCAATAACTTTGAGGATGCAAGACCCGGAGACTTTATCGATATATCTAGGGAAAATCACACTGGCCATACAGCGGTTTTTCTTGACTGGATAAGGGACGAAGGTAAAATAGTTGGCTTTAAATATTGGTCGAGTCAAGAATCTACTGGTGGAATCAGCTACAATGAAGAGTATTTTAATATTGAAAAGCCTAATGGAGAGAAATATGGGAATGTCATTATAGATATGGTCTTTATTGGCAGGGGCTCTGCTGTAAAGGACTATAAGTAATGATTAAAGAAGGGAAAATCTGATAAAGGTTTTACCCTTTTTTTATTGTAATAGAGCATATATTTAACTATAAAATAACCGTTATTTAAAATCAAATTAATACTTAGTTTGCTAGGCTAATTTACAATATATATTAGGGATATTTATCTATGTTTTTACTCAGTTTATCAGCAAAAGATGATTTGTGTCAAATAATTTAAGGAGATGATCATATGATTTGAAGGCTTATATATGATGTATTTACAAATGCAACATAATAAAATTATAAATATATAACAATTTCTGTTTTCATCAAGATATTTTATTAACAATGCAGGAAAATTATAGGATGGTATTGAATATTATACGGTGACTGATTTTTCAGTCGTTTTATGGGGAGATTATATAAATAAAAGGAGGAATATTAATGTTAAAAAGCATTAAAAAAGTCAGTAGTTTATTGTTGATTACTGCATTAGTCATTGGCTTATTCATGCCGATTGATGTGTCCTTTGCAGCAGAAACAAAAACGATTACTCTTTTAGGAACAAGTGATATTCATGGCTCTCTTTATAACTGGAGTTATGAAGACAACAAGGAAAGACCTGACTATGGGGCATTGGTTAAGTTGGCAACCATTGCAAAACAAGTTAGGGAAGAAAACCCTAATACAATCCTTATAGACAATGGAGATACCATTCAAGGTTCACTACTTACTGATGATTTATATAATACTGTATTGATTGATGAGCCTCATCCAATGATCAAGGCAATGAACCTAATGAACTATGATGCTATGACATTGGGTAACCATGAATTTAACTTTGGTCTTGATTTAATTAAAAAGGTTGAAGCGGAGGCTAACTTCCCCATACTATCTGCTAATACATATGATGCTGCAGATGACAGCCATTTTGTTAAGCCTTATACAATCAAGGAAGTTGATGGAATCAAGGTTGGTATTATTGGATTAACGACTCCCAATATACCTGTATGGGATGGCCCAAAGGTAACGAGCCTTAAGTTTACTGCAATGCACGAAGAAGCTGAAAAGCTTTACAAGGAATTAACAGAAGAGCACAGCGTTGACATTGTTATCGCTTCTGCCCATGCTGGCTTAGAGGGTAGATATGACAATGAAGGTTCAAAGGCAAGTTTAATAGCTGAGAATGTACCAGGATTGGCTGCTTTATTTGTTGGCCATGACCATGAAACCAAGAATTTAGAGGTTAATGGTGTACCTGTTGTTGCACCACTAAACGCAGCAAGGGAAATCGCCAGAGTAGATATTACCCTAGAAAAGCAAGGTGACAAATGGGTAGTAATAGATCGTGCTGCTACAATTATTGTGTCTAAAGACTTTGCTGTTGATGAAGAGATGGCGACAGCCCTTCAAAGTGAACAGCAGAGAACCATTGATTTCGTAAGCAACCCTGTAACAACAGCAACTGAAAGCTTTGTGCCAGAAATGGAAGTTAAAAGCCCTTATTTACCAGCTGCTCAACTAATGGATACAGCAGTAATTGATTTAATCAACAATGTTCAATTAGAGTATACTGGAGCAGATATAGCTGCAGCCGCATTATTCTCCTTTGAATCTAATATTGAAGCTGGTCCTGTATCCTATGCTGACATTTTCGGTATCTATAAATATCCCAATACTCTATATGCTGTAGAGGTAACCGGAAAAGAGCTTAAGGACTATATGGAATGGTCTGCATCCTATTATAATACCTATCAGCCAGGTGATGTTACCATCAGCTTTAACCCAAGTATCAGAGGCTATAACTATGATATGTTTGCAGGGGTTGACTATAAGGTTGACATATCTAAGGAGCCGGGGGAGAGGATCGTTGATCTAACCTTTAAAGGTGAACCAGTTACAGATGATCAAACCTTTAAGCTAGCCATCAACAACTATAGATATAGTGGATTAAAGAAATCAGGAATAATCAGCAATGAAGCCTACTTGGTTTCTGATCCTAAATCCTTAAGAAGCTTCATTTTAGATTACATTAGTCTTGATGATACTCTTGAACCACAGGTTGACAACAATTGGGAGATTATTGGCGCTCCATTAACCCACTGGGCAAAGAATCATGCTGTAAATCTAATCAACAATAATGTATTTGAAATACCACCCCATGAAAGATCATGGAATGCTTCTAGTATTAACCTAGAAAAAGAGGCTACTAGAGGAGAGTTTGTTAAGGCCCTTGTTAAAGCCTTAGGAGCAGATCTACCTACTATAGAAAATATTGAAGAATATAGGTTTACAGATGTAGATGCTAATTTAGCACCCTATGTTGAAGCAGCCTATATCTTAAATATCACAAATGGAATTTCTGAAGATACCTTTGGAACCAACGAAAAGATTACAAGGGAACAAGCATATGTATTCCTGATTAGAGCCCTAAACTTAGCTGACAGCTATGATGCAGCAGGTGTTGAAAAGTTTGAAGATGCTAATTCAATCAGCGATTGGGCAAAAGAATTTATATCAGCTGCTATAGAATTAGGATTAGCTGGCGGATATCCAGATGGAACCTTTAAGCCTGCCGCAGTTATAAAATGGGGTGAAATGGCTAAAATCCTTAATGGATATTTGATAGATATTGATAGAATATCAATTGTTCACACCAACGATATGCATGGAAGAATCAATTATAATGAAGATAAGGGCGAAATGGGCCTTGGAAAAATTGCTACAATAGTTGATGATGTAAAAAGCAAAAATGCTAACACATTAGTTTTAGATATGGGAGATACCTTCCACGGAACAAACTATGTAACCTTCAATGAAGGTATGGCAGCGGTTGAAGCAATGAATGCAATTGGATACCAGGCGATGGTACCAGGAAACCATGATTTCAACTACGGCCAAGATGTATTATTAGAGCTTGCAGGAAAAACAAGATTTCCAATCATTACTTCAAACGTATTGAAAGAAAATGGCGAAAATTTCTTAAAGCCCTATACAATCGTTGAAAGTATGGGTAAGAAAATTGCATTAGTGGGTGTTACTGCTACAGATACAGTGGTTAAGACTCATCCTAACAATGTTATTGGATTAAGCTTTGAAGATGAGTTAGCAACCAGCAGCAAATATGTTGAGGAATTAGAAGGCAAGGTTGACCACATAATTTTAATGTCCCATGCAGGAAATACTACTGATGAAAGAATTGCAACAGAAGTAGAGGGTATAGATGTAATCCTAGGTGGACATAGTCATTCCACCTATGAGAAACCAGAAAAAATCGGAAACTCTTATGTTACTCAAGCCTATGAATATGGTAAGGCAGTCGGCGTTACCAATATTTTATACTACAATGGAAAGTTCATTGGTGTAAATGGTCACTTAATTAGAGATAATAGCTCAATAGAGCCAAAGGCTGAAATCGTTGCTATTGTTGACAAATATAAGGCAGAGGTTGAAGTAGCTCTACAAGAAGAAATCGCTGAGGTTTCTGTAGAACTAGACGGTGCCCGTGAAAATGTAAGGGTTAAGGAAACCAACCTTGGAAATCTTATTGCAGATGCTATGAGAGATGTAGTAGATGCAGATATCGCCTTTACAAATGGTGGCGGAATCAGAGCAAGTATTGATGTAGGTATGATTACCCTGGAAGAGGTTATGACTGTTTTACCATTCTCCAACACTGTAGTAAAGATGGAGTTAACAGGTGAACAAATCAAGAAGAGCCTTGAGCATGCCGTTAGAAATTACCCAGAGCAAAATGGTGGATTCCTTCATGTATCAGGAATGACCTTTAAGTTTGATCCTTCTAAAGAAGTTGGAGAAAGGGTTGTTGAGGTATTCATTGGCGGAGAAGCTCTAGACCTTGAAAAAATTTATACTGTAGCTACCAACGACTTTGTAGCCGTTGGTGGAGACGGATATGAATGGCTAAAGAAAGGAAAAATACTAACCAATACCGGTGAATTATTAAGTACAACTTTAATTAATTACCTACAAACTGGTGTAGAAATTCCTACTGTAGAAGGAAGAATTACAGTAGTAGAATAAAGAATTTCAAAATGAAAGGAGTGGCTAAGGCTACTCCTTTTATT
The DNA here is from genome assembly GCF_009017255.1 of Alkaliphilus serpentinus. Taxonomy (GTDB): domain Bacteria; phylum Bacillota; class Clostridia; order Peptostreptococcales; family Natronincolaceae; genus Alkaliphilus_D; species Alkaliphilus_D serpentinus. The sequence continues at coordinate 31,287 of NZ_WBZB01000036.1, forward strand.
ATTGTGGGTATAAAGGTTCTCTGAACCCAACGGTAATCTCAGATTCCATGATGGTTGGGGTTTTTGTTTAATCTTGAATGATTTCTATAGCTCCTGATTCCTCCATAATTTCTCTAACATGGATGCTATCATGCTTTGACATTTCTACAGCTACAATGATCCCCGTCTTCCCTTCCAGTCCTGGAATACCATCTGCAAAGCTACCCAGCTCCCCTAAGCCTTCCCTTTCCGTCTTAATGATAATAACCCCCTTATCTATGGCATCTTCGATACTATGAATTCTTTCCTCTTCACCCAATCTGCTGACAAGCATATCCTTTCTATCAAAGCCAGCATTTATTAAGCTATCTATTAATGCGCTGGCCTGCTCCTGATGGGGAAATCTTGCAATCAACCTCATAAAATCACCTCCTACATGATAGTATTACCATGTTGAGACCATAAAATGACTACCGATTGTTTAAGAGTTATTTCACTTTTAAATAGTTATCAGACTTTTTAATCATATTTCTAAAGTATCTTGTTAAATGAACTCAAATATGTTACCATTAAGGAGGAAATTTAGACATACGAAATATTGGAGTGATAAAAATGGATACAGCTTCGGTTATAGGCATTCAGTCCAACGACCGCAAACAATTAAGAAAAAATGTAATTTCAATTGCATGGCCTGCGGTTACTGAGCTAATCTTAGTTTCATTGGTGGGTGCGGTAGATATGATTATGGTGGGTCGACTAGGGGCAGCAGCGATAACCTCAATAGGGTTAGTGAATCAACCCATATTTCTAATTATGGCTGTTTTCCAAGCATTAAATATTGGGGGAATTGCTGTTGTTTCTAGGGCCATTGGCTCTAAGAATTATGAAGAAGCCAATTCTGCAACAAGACACTTAATTATTGTCACTGCTGTATTGTCGGTTATACTTGTAACTCCAGCAATCCTTTTAGCAGAAGATATCTATAAGTTTATGGGGGCCGATAGTCAGGTAATTGCCACAGGCTTAAATTACTTTAGGATTGCATTGTTTGGCATTATCATTCAGAATTTAGCCCTGTCAATAGCCGCCATTCTTATGGGCTGTGGAGATACTAGAACCCCAATGATGATTAATGTCGCATCTAATATAGTCAACGTAATTATGAACTATCTTTTAATTTTTGGAAAGTTTGGCTTACCAACCTTAGGGGTTACAGGAGCTGGACTTGCAACCTTTTTAGCAAGGCTATTGGCCTTTACCATCCTTATTAGTATTTTGTGTAAGGGTAGGGGAGAAATAAAGCTATATTTAAAGGATTGGCTGAAATGGGATTCTAAGGTCTTAAATAAGGTTATTCGGATTGGAATACCCTCAGCTATGGAGCAATTTGTCTTAAGAACAGGGAACCTAATCTTTGTTCGTGTTGTGGCAGGCTTAGGAACGGTTATATACGCAGCCCATCAGGTGTCCTTAAGTATATTATCCCTATCCTTTACATCAGGTATGGCCTTTGGTATGGCCGCATCAACCTTAATAGGCCAAAGCCTAGGAGCTGAAAAAAGGAACCTTGCTGAGGAATACGGTAAGGAGGTTCGATATTTAGGTAGTATCGTCTCTACAGCCATTGGAGTTCTTTTCTTTATTTTTTCTAAAGAAATTGTAAGCTTATTCAGTAATGATCCCGAGGTTATTAAAAATGCCTCCTTTGTACTTAAAATGATCGCCTTTATCCAACCCTTTCAGTCCTCTCAATTAATCTATGCAGGAGCCCTTAGGGGAGCGGGAGATACCAAATGGCCCCTATACTCTACTATGGCTGGGATATGGGGAATAAGAATTACCCTTGCCTTCATACTGGTTAAGGTAATGGGTTTAGGCCTAAGGGGTGCTTGGCTTGGAATATGCATCGATCAAATCATACGCTATTTTATATTATTTGGAAGATTTAAGACGGGTAAATGGAAGTATATTAAGGTATAGTAAAATATTGCTTTACCTACAGTAAATAGGTATGTTCTCATTCTTATAGTACCTCCTATATTTAATAAATGTATTAAAAGGGATTGAAACCATTGCCTATGTTCCCTGAGTCAAGAAGAGTCAGTTTGTAAACGCCATGAAGGCCAAGGGCTTTGTATTAGATGAAGGTAGCGATATAGCAATAGAATATGCAAAGCCCTCTAAGCTTGTTCGGATCCATGGGAAAGAAGCTTTATAGTTGTTCAAATTTATGTATTCATAAATTATTCCTTTATTATTCTGATGAAAAGTAATAAAATTATATTAATTATGGAGATGTATTAGGATGGAGGATATTGTTGTGGAGGAAATCAATAAGGACAAGAAAACCATTGGATCTGTTATTAAGGCAATTGAAATTATAGAGCTATTGGCAGCTTCAGAAACCGAAATCGGTGCTACTGAAATCAGCAATCACCTTAATTATGGGGTGAGTGCAACCTACCATCTATTGGCAACTTTAAAAATGTGCAGAATGATTGAACAGGATCCGAAGACTAAAAAATATAGATTAGGTATTAAGCTTTGGAAAATTGGGAAGCAGGCAATGGAGCAAAATAATCTAGTAACTTTTATGAAGCCCTTTCTTAAAAAACTAAGGGACTTAACGGATGAAACAGCCAATCTTACGGTATTGGACAATAACGAAATTATTTATTTAGCTCAAGAGGAAAGTAAAAAGCTTATACGGATGTTTACCAAAACAGGGGCAAGGGCTCCATTACATTGTAGTGCAGCAGGAAAGGTTTTGTTAGCTTATCTACCAGAGGATAAAAGAAATTTTATTATAGAAAGATTAACCTTTGAAAAATTCACTGATAAAACCATTGTAACGAAGGATGGGTTAGTCAAGGAACTGGAAGCTATCATAGAAAAGGGCTATGGCTTTGATGATGAAGAAAGGGAACTGGGAGTAAGCTGCATTGCTGCACCGATATTTGACTTTAATAATGAGATAGTTGCAGCCATCAGTATCTCAGGCCCTACTGTGCGATTTGATGAGGAGGCTAATAAAAGATTTGTTGAATATCTTTTAAATATTACCCAGGAAATTTCTAATGAGCTGGCTAAGTAAACTCTACATTAAAAACTCCCAAGGGAGTCAGACCATCGAAAAAGTATAAAACTACAATTAAACACCTATATTCTTAAATAATGAGAAATCTGCGGAGATAAGAATAAAAGAACGAGAAAATTACAGAATAGTATTTTCAATGTTTGAGCCGAAGGTGAGTTTTGAAAATACCTGTGATTTTTGAGTTCATCCTGCCTTTTGACCGAGAGCCAATTTCTCAGTTTTAAAATATAGGGGTTTTTCGATAACCTCACTCCCAAGGGAGTTTTATTTTTTGAAGTTATAATTTTTTCATTTAAAAAGGATTTTTTGGTTAAATGGCGAATATATTTAATAATGATAAATACTATTTACTAATAGTAAAAGAGAGGGTGTTTTAATGAACAAAAAATTAGTAATGATACCAGGGCCAACGCCAGTAGTAAGGTCTATACAGGATCAAATGGGAAGGGAAACGGTGGCCTTCGGAGATCCAGCCTTTGTTAAGGATTACAAGGAATTAATTGATGATTTAAAGCTTCTTTGGAAGACTGAAGGAGAGGTTTTTGTGATTGCAGGCACGGGAACCCTTGCAATGGAAATGGCCATTGCCAATACAACTAAGGCGGGAGACAATGTGTTGATCATCTCCCAAGGCTTCTTTGGTGACAGATTTATTGATCTTTGTCAGAGGAAGGGTTTGAAGGTGGATGTCTTAGCTAGTGAATGGGGGGACGTGGTACCTCTTGCAGAAATTGAGGCTAAGCTTAAAGAGAAAAAATATTCTGTAGTTACCGTTACCCACGTTGATACTGCAACTGGAGTAGTGGCACCCATAGAGGAAATTGGCAAGCTTATAAGAGGATTTAAGGACACTTTATATATTGTCGATGGAGTATGTGCTACTGCAGCTGAACCGGAGTATGTTGATGAAATGGGTATTGATGTTCTGTTAACTGGATCTCAAAAGGCCTTCGGGGTTGCACCAGGAATTGCTGTTGTATGGGCAGGTCCAAGGGCGATGGAAAGAAGAAAAAGCCTTGGTACAATTCCAGAATTCTATATAGACTTTGATAAATGGTTACCTATTATGAAGGACCCATCAAAATATTTTGCCACTCCAGCTGTAAATTTAATATGGGCCATGAAGGAAGCAGTTCAAATTATTAAAGAGGAAGGCTTAGAAAAAAGATACCTAAGACATAAGAAGAATGCCAAAGCAGTACAATCAGCCCTGTTGGCATTAGGCTTTAAAATCTTAGCCAAAGAAGGCTGTAGAGCAGTTTCCTTATCCAACGTGATTTATCCAGAAGGAATCAATGATTTAGAATTTAGAAAAATATTAGCTGAAGAAGGAATCGTAGTTGCAGGGGGCTTAGGACCCTATGCAGGTAAGCTATTCAGGTTAGGTCATATGGGGAATATAGATACCCATGATCTAGTATCGGCAATTGCCACCATTGAAAGGGCTTTATACAGAGTAGGCTATCACGTTGAATTAGGCAAGGGTGTAGGTGTCCTAATGAAGGGACTTTTGGATTAGGGAATTGTGTTCAATAATTTACAAAGGGGGCTTTGATATGATTAAGAGAAAAAATGAACTTAAGGTTGTAACCCAAAAAGAGTTTCTAGGAGGAAAGGGAACTTTACAATTAACCCATTTCCTTGAAAGGGAAGACGCCTATGATTCAGGAAGGTTGTTTGCCCTAAGTGTACTTACTCCTGGTAGCTCCATTGGCTATCACACCCATACTGGTGATGGAGAAACCTATTTTATTCTTAAGGGAAGGGCTCTAGTTAATGATGATGGTGAAGAAGCAGTTTTGGAGGCAGGGGACGTTCTTATTACTAAAAATGGCTCCTCCCATTCTATAGAGAATATTGGAGATACAGACCTAGAGTATATTGCCTTAATACTCTTTGATAAGTAAGGCGAAAATTTTGAATAAAAAAGAAAATGCTGATTTTCAAACAGTCCACCTACTGATAACAATCGGTAGGTTTTTCTTTTAATAGATTTTTTAGGGTATATTAATATAAAGAGACGGCTAATGTCGCCCCTTTTTTCTTTTCATAGGAAAGTTCGTTTTAAGTCCTTTTAAATGGGGGATTTTAAGGGGCCCCTCCCCCTTACAAAAATAAGGAGAGGTGAGTTGTGTCACGAATAAGGACACTATGCTACGAACGGCGTCGAGACGGTGAGACGACCGAAAACGAAACGTCTTAGGAACGTTCCCTACGGCTGCTGTAGCTTCATGACCTTTTCGGCTGCATCTAAATCAACCATTAGCTGTCTTTGGGGATCATGGGTATAATAATAGCCCTTTGAAATCATATATTCAGAGATGGCCTCATGGATTTTGATGGCATCAGACAATTGTCTTTTGAGAACCTCTCTGACTTCTGGAGTTACTGATTGGGTAATTGCAACGGCGTAGTTTTGGACACCGGCCTTTGCAGCCAAAAGGAAATCCGTGGCGATTACCTGTTCAGTCATATCAGTCATTCCAGCTAAGCTTTGGATGATGGTATTCATAGCATGCTCCTTTCAGTATCAAGCTTCGGTATTCCGAAGCTACATTAATTAATAGGTCCCTAGTGTCTTATCGTTCCTCCCATATCCTGTGTATTGCTGGTTTTTACATTGGTAAGTTCAGATTTTAATAATAGATTCCTGAGGTCTCTAATGTGGTTTTGTCCCATTTTAAAATCCTGCTGCAGGATTTCCTTAAGAGCTTCATCCTTTACTAAGGCTGCCATTACTGAGGATTTAGTACAGGCAATATTCTTATGGGTTAACAGTTCATGTATTTCAAAGGCTTCACGGGGTGCAATTCTATCTCTCTGATTCAAACAATCACTTCCCTTTTTAAAATATTCTTTCCTGTAAAAAAACCCTTATTCTCAAGATAACCATTTAATAAAGAATAATTAAAGTTAAATTTTTAATATGACATACATTTGTCTTATTATGGTGTTATAATGATTATGGGTGATATTATGAAAATTAATCGATTAATTGAAATTACGGTACTACTGTTAAAAAAAGAGGTTATAAAGGCTAAGGAGCTGGCAGAACGCTTTGAGGTATCTACCAGAACCATCTATAGAGATATCGAAACCTTATCGATGGCCGGAGTACCAGTATACATGAGTAAGGGGAAGGGTGGAGGCATTTCTATAATGGAGGACTACTCCCTTAGTAAAACCTTCCTTTCAAAGGAAGATAAAGAGAGCCTTATAATAGCCCTTAAAACCCTAAAGGCAACAAAATACCCCGAAATAGATTCTGCAATTGCAAAAATCAGTGGACTCTTTAAGGATGATGATGAAGATTGGGTTCAAGTAGACTTTAGTCATTGGGGGAGTAATCCCAATGAAAACCAGAAGTTTAATAGAATCAAGGAAGCAATTTTAAAACGAAAGATGATGACCTTTAACTATATAAACAGTCGTGGTGAGGGAAGTCAACGATATGTAGAGGCTATGAAGCTGATATACAAAGGTGTTGGTTGGTACCTCTATGGCTATTGCAGGCTGAAGGAAAATTTCAGGATTTTTCGAATATCTAGAATTAAAGAGTTAGTCGTCAATGATGAGGTCTTTAAAAGAAGACAGACACCCCTTATGGATCATATGGAGTATGAAGAAACTCAGAAGGAAACCAAAAGGCCATGGGTTACACTTAAGCTTCGGTTTAAGGAGGAGGCTTTATATCGGATATATGATGATTTTGATGCAGAATCCATAGTTAAGAATGACAACAATACCTATGATGTAACAACTTCTTACCCAGAGGATGAGTGGGTTTATGGTTACATTCTTTCTTTTGGTAGGAAGGTAGAAGTATTGGAGCCCCCTAGAGTTAGAGGAATTATTGCCAATAGACTTAAGGAAGCTTTAAAAATTTATAATGGATCCCTCTAATATGACAAACTAGTGTCACATGAAGCTTGTATAATTGTAGATGAGCTCATTAGAAAGGCAAGTGATTAATCCATGGAACTTATTAGCGCTAAAAAAATATTATCCAATTGGTCTGATGGAAGTAGCTGGTTTGGAAGTAATTATGGGATGAATATCTATAAAGGCTGTAGTCATGGCTGCATCTATTGTGACTCCAGAAGTGAATGCTATAGGGTAGAAAGATTTGATGAGGTAAGGGCAAAGGAAAATGTTCTTCAGTTATTGGAGCAGGAACTAATGTCAAAACGTAGGAAGGGGATTGTTGCCAATGGTGCCATGAGTGACCCCTATAATCCTCAAGAGGCAAAGTATAAGCTAACAAGGGCCTCTCTAGAGCTTCTAGACAAATATGGCTTTGGAGGAAGTCTTCTCACCAAGTCTAATTTAATCCTTAGGGATTTAGACATTCTTCAGAAAATCCGTTCCCATTCACCAATGATTGTGAAGTTTACAATAACAACCTTTGATGATAGCCTATGTAAAAAGGTAGAGCCAAAGGTGTCAGTTACTTCCAAACGGTTAGATGCTTTAGAAAAAATAGCTTCAGCAGGCTTGTTTACGGGGATCCTTCTTTGGCCTCTTCTACCCTTTATCAACGATACGGAGGAAAATATAGAAGCCATAGTAGAAGCTGCAGCCCATAAGGGAGCCAGCTTTGTTGCCCCCATGTTTGGTGTTACCCTAAGGCAAAATCAAAGGGTCTATTTTTATCAACAGCTTGATAAGCTCTTTCCAGGTGTTAAAGAAAAATACATAAAAACCTATGGCTATAGCTATGAATGCTATTCTATAAACCAAGATAAGCTTTACAAAACCTTTAAGGCATTATGTAAAAAGCATGGATTAATTTATAAGATGTCAGATATACGAAGGGCCCTTATTAAACCCTATGAAACCCAACAAATTTCTTTTTTAAGGTAATATTCTAGTTAGGAGGTTGATTTTAATGATGAAAAATTATGAATCCCTATATAAGGAATGGCAATTTATAAGAAGCTGTTCCATTAGCTTTATCAATGAATTAAGGGATGAGGACTTAGACAAAGAGTTACCCCGTAAAGGCTTAAATACCTTTAGAAAGCACTTTGAAGAAATGATCAATATAGAAAAGGATTTTATAAAGGCAATAGAAACTAAAGTGATGAGATTCAGCGATATATCCGATAGTGATATTAAAGGTAAGATGTCCAAGAAAGTATTGATCAGTACCATGGAAATGGTTGATGCAACCCTGTCTTCAGCCTTAGAGGCTTTAGAGGGGGAGGAGTATATAGAATGGGGTGGAGAGAAACAATCTCTATCCTTCTACCTAGCATTCTTAATTTCCCACGAATCCATGCATGTGGGTCAAATAATTGCCTTCTGCTATGCCCTAGATATTGATATACCCCAGTATGTGGTTAAAAATTGGGCTTTGTCGGGGAAGTAAAGTATTGAAAAAGCTATGGTGTTCACACCATAGCTTTTTTAGTCCTATTTTAAGATATTCCAATAATGAAAGATAAACATTAATAATAGGGCAGCTACAGAATAGAGGCTATAATGGATGCGGCCAATCATACCCCAGAGCTTCTTCCACCAAGCCATAGCTGTAAAAATAATTAGCCCAAGGGTTAAGCCATATAACAATATTGGTAAAATACTATACAAAGCTCCTGTTTCTGATGGGGTATAGGCATCCTTTGGCATTTGGTAAACTGGATCCATACTTCCAGAGGAAAGGAAGCTGGTCAATAATATCAGAACAGCTATACCAAAGGCTATTGCCACCCATTGGGCAGCTAGGGGAAGTCCCGAAGCTTTAGGCCTTTTCTTTATAAAAGCTAAAACCTTTTTCAACAGCCAGAATATAAGGGATAACAGAATGATTAGCAAGGAAATTAGTATTCCAGAGACTGTAAAGGCTGATGTAGCATAAAAGGGAGCCTTTGAATAGGTCATCGGGCCACCAGAGGCTAACAGGATATTTCCCATAGGGTCTTCTTTAAAGACTATATGACTAAAGGGACCATTATAATCCTGACTTCTTCCTTCTCTGAGATTCTTATATACCCCAGGTTCTAACTCAATGAATTTACTGGTTTCTCCTAGATAATTAACGATTAAATGGCCAGACTCATCTCCTTTAACATGAATTGGTCCCATCAATAAGCTGGTGATTTTCTCAGAGGTTGTAACACTTTTTCTATTCATTTGATATTCGCCAATGTATTGCTTCGATCTTTCCATACTACCGGCTGGAGGCTCTTCTTTAATTGGAGCTTCAACTGGGTAGAGATAATCCATAAGACTTTGAAAGACTTCACTATAAAGATAGTGACCTCCGCCACTATAGGAAATAAACAAGCCTATATCTTCCTCTGGGATTAAGTATAATCCTGTACTATATAGCATAGTTGCCCCGCCATGGAAGATCACCCTTTTATGATTATAGGTACCTTCTATAAAACCAAGGGTCATACCACCTAAGGTAGGATGGTGGGTAAAGCGCTGTTGATGCATTAAATCAACAGTGGCAGAATTTAAGATTTTAGCACCATTATAGCTACCGCTCTCCAAATGTGCCAACATAAACCGAGCCATATCGGAGGCTGAGGAGCTACCACTTCCAGCAGCTGTTGGAATCACATACTCAAAGCTACCTTCTTTGAAGGAGTCATCTGTAAATCGATAGGCCTTGGACATGTCATCGTGTAAGCCTTGGGGAAGGGGCTGTTTAAAGATGGTGTGATTCATTCCCAAAGGGCTAAAAATATTTTCTTCTACATACTCTGAGAAGGGCATCCCTGAAATCCTTTCTACAATATAGCCTGCCAATGCTGTACCATAATTGGAGTAGGCCATAACCTCACCGGGAGGGAATATTCTTGCAGGTAGATGTTCCTTTATGTATTCATCAAAGGGAATGAGCTCTTGGGGATGAAGTCTAAAGAGGTTGTTAACATAATCCTCAAAGCCTGCCGTGTGGGTCATAAGGTAGCTTAAGGTAATGGCCTCAGCTGTAGTATTCTCTAAGGCACCTTCAAGCTTATAGGGTATCTCAAAATCTAGGTAGGTATTAATGTCTTCATCTAAATCTAATTTTCCTACTTCAACCAATTGCATCACTGCTGTCCATGTGAATAGCTTAGAGGTAGAACCGATCCTAAAGAGGGTGGTATCAGCATCCACTGGAAGCTTCTTTTCAATATCCTGAAGGCCATAGCCCTTTTTAAATAAAACTTCACCATCCATAACCAAGGAAACCGTTGCATTGGGTATATTATATTCCTCTATCTTTGAGGTCATGATGTTATCAATAAACTCTTCAACCTTGACGATTTCATTATTAGTGGCAAAAACACTAGATGCGGGTGAAACAAATGAAAAGGTCAAAAATAACCCTAATATGAATAGTATGTTTAATCTCTTTAACACAATAAGCACCCCTTTATTTTGATTACTGATTTTTTTTAATCCTTGTTGATAGTACTATATCTTCAGCTGCACTACCAAGAATCTCCATCAAATCCTTTATACTTAAATCCTTAGGAAGCAAGCCATTGGCTGTCATCACAGAAAGTCCCAATTGAAAGGTCCTCACCTTAAAAAGTATGGTTTTTAATTCCTCCTCAGAAAAGCCTTCTAGCTCAGGGTCTTTTTTCATTTCTTCAACCAACATGGGTAGCATGTCTTCATCATAGTTCTTCAAGTAATTGCCGTCCTTCAAAACCAAATCTCTAAAAAGAACACTATACTCTTGGGCAAACTTGAAGCTGGCCATACCCATATCATAGAAGGGGTTTCCTGTAGATTCCTCAGCCAAGAGCTGTTGACTCATTTCCATAATTCTATTAACCACGGCTTCGATTAATTCATGTATATCCTTGAAATTTACATAGATGGGAGCCACAGAGCTACCAAGCTTTTCGGCAATTTTTCTCATAGTTATACCATCCATACCTTCTTCCTTTGCTATCTCAAAGGCTACATCAACTATTTGCTCCTTAGTGAATTTAACCCTTGGACCCATAATATCATCTCCTTAAATAAGTATAGTTATATAACATATGTTATATAATACTATATATAATTTTCTTTTGCAATGGTTTTTTGAAATTTTTTCCCAACAATTAAAAAGAAACCTATCTGATTTATAAATTAGACAAGTTTCCGTTAATAATAGAGATTATTTTATTCCTGCCAGTCCAAGCTCTTCTGCAGCTTCCTTCATACCCTCTATGGTCCAAAGAATCACAGTATCTAAGTCCATATCAATCATATCACAGCCTGCCAAAATCACCTCGCGATTTACTCCAGCAGCAAAGCTTTTTGATTTAAATTTCTTCTTAACGGACTTAACCTCTAAATCTAAAATACTCTTATCGGGTCGCATAAGTACAGCAGCATTAATCAGTCCTGTAAGTTCGTCTATGGTGTATAAAACCTTCTCCATTTTTAATGTAGGTTCAACATCAATACAGATATTCCAACCATGGGAGATAACAGCATGAATAATATCCTCAGAGATGCCTTCCTTCTCTAAGATTTCTTTGCTCTTATGACAATGCTCCTCTGGATATAGCTCATAATCGATATCGTGAAGAAGACCAACTATGCCCCAATATACTTCATCTTCATTGAATTTTCTAGCATAATAGCCCATAACAGCCTCAACAGCAAGGCCATGGTCGATTAAAGCTTTACTTTTATTGTACTTCTTTAATAATTCTAATGCATCCTCTCGTGTCATCATCTGCTTTCCTCCTCGTAGTTTATTTTTGATAATAGAATCATTATATTAATGGGTAAGAATATTCCTTAGGCAAAAAGATGGTAAACAGGGTTCCGATACTATCATAGCCTTCAACGATGATTTCCCCGTTTAGTTTTTTCACAATTTTCTTAACAATATCAAGGCCATAGCCATGGTCTGGACCACTTTTGGTGGTATAGCCAGGTAGAAATATCGATTCGTATAAATGGGGTGAAAGGACTGGATAGGAATTTCCAATCATGATGATATAGTTATTTTCATCTTCTTTTATTTCTATGGTTAAAAGTTTATCTTCAATGGGAGCCCTTTCCAATTCATAGATAGCATTATCTAATAAATTAAAAAAAATCCTAGATAAATCTATGGAGTCAATTCTTAGTTCCTTTAAATTCGTACTAATGTCGATCTCGATATTAATCCCTTTATTTTCTGCGATGGCACATTTTCTATATAAAATGGCTGCCACCTCGACGTTTTCAATCCTGGAAATCATGAAGGTTTCATCGGTTCTGCCGCTTATATCATAGATATAATCTAAGGCCTTTTCACTTTTATCCATTTTTATCATCCCAGCAACTACATTTAAATGATTCAGAAAATCATGCTTTTGACCCCTTAAAGCTTCGATAACCTCTTTAGAGTGGTTAAGCTTCCTCACGGACTCCTCTTCCTTCTTTAAAAAACCGAACATATATAAAACATTAACAATAGCAGCAACCCCTAATAAGTTTAGTAAAAATACAATTACAAAGGGATACTGATATACGAAGGATTTGGCATAGGTTTGTATAATTAAATTGTTAGTTAAAAATATGATTGCTATACTTTGCAGTAATACTAGCAAAATCAAAATATATGCTTTGTTTTTAAAATTCATTTTAATCGCCTTCTTTTGCAACATTATTGTTATTTCTTAGATTTATTAGTGTAAACTTTAAAATATACCCTAATAGAAAGGCAATAATTAAAAGAATATCAGAAATCAATATTGCCAACAGGGTATAGCCAGGGCTTGCATTAATAAAGGCTATAAGGTCCATTTTAAAAAACATAATAACAGGTAATAGAAAAATAGCTTCTCCCCAAAAAATCAGTAAAAAAGAAAGTAAGGAAGAAATGACTGCTGTCAAAAGAGGAACCTTTCCTATGAACAATACTAACAAAGAGAATAAAAATAACAGAATAAATGAATGGGTTCCTAAGGGTATTGCTAAATAGGAATACATTGTTCTAACCCAGTAAACAAAAGATCCGTAGATTATAGCTATCATAATTAATGTATTCAATTTTAATCTAAAGCCCAGTAGGCTAAGGCTTGCTCCTGCCATAAAGAAGCCCTCAAGCGTATAAGAAAGTAACAATTCTATAAATTTCAATATTTACACCCCTATTCAGATTCATTACAATTAATTTTGTAGCTCCTTTGGTACTTCAGGTTGATATCCAACCCAGCTTGACGCAGAAGCTATATTTGTAAAGGCTGCAAATGTAAGTAAGGTAATAATCAATTGAACTAATCTTTTTTTCATTTTTATTCCACCCTTCTAAATAGTAAGTTAAGGATTTGATCGACTTTGTTGTATAACTTGTAACCGTTTTTGGTTAATGTCATAGACTGCCATAGAATTCCTAGGGTTGAAGCATAAATGATTATTGATACATGAGGAATTCTAAGGAACCAGTAAATACACATAAAGCACCATAATGACAAAACTATAAATGATCTTCTTTTCAGCTGGTACCTTTTAGTAATAGTAGTAATAGGCTTACCAGGGGTGTCGGCAGGAGCATATTTTCCTATAGCCCAAAGAGCAATAAAAAATGTTACTATAATAAAGCTATATAAAGTAGCTTTACTTATAAGGAAATACTTCACAATTAAGCCTAAGAGATTAGAGATGATTGCACCATTAATGGCACAATTTCTTATATTGGAATTATGGGCTCCTCCAGAAAATCCTCTAAGTATAGAAACTGCAAATAAAATAATCAGTACTTCTTTGAATACTCCAATAATCAAAGCCAGTAGAAGAGCCAATGAGTAAGAAATTACAGAGTTTATAATTATTCGAGTTCCATAGGTCAAAACAATCCTTTGCTTTTCATCTATTTGAGAGTGCTTATTTAATTGACTAAGAATTTTATCAATACAGGAATCAATGGTTATGTTTTTTATCATCAATCATACACCTCTAAAAAATATTTATTTCTGTAAATGCAAGAATTCGACATCTTGTTTTAAAATCCTCCATTTATTTTAATGCAATATGTGGGACATCCATAGAGTAGGCCTATTTACTTAGCATGGATTTTACCCATTAACATCTTACTCATCTTCCTAACTAAATTCAAACTATATCATTATTATATAGGATTAATGGAAAAAGTAATAGAAGATGTGGTTATTGACGAAGGTCTCTTAACTAAAAATATGATGAAGAAGGTGAAATAGTGAATTTATCAGAAACTCTTCAATTAACAATTGATCTTGTTTTTGGGTTTATAGGTTTATTTATAGTTATGAAGATTATTAGAAGAACTCAAATCAATGCTATCACCCCCTTCGACTTCATCTCCGCTATAGTATTGGGGGAGCTTCTGGGCAATGCAGTTTATGACAGTGAAGTTAAAATATGGAGCATATTATATTCATTGGCCCTTTGGACGGCTTTGATGGCTATAGTAGAAAAGATCACTACGAAATTTAAAGGATCAAGAAAATTGTTGGAAGGAGATCCAGCCATACTGGTAAGGGATGGTGAAATTGATTACAATGCTCTTAAAAAAGAAAAGCTGGATATTAATGAGCTCCTTAGTCTTTTAAGACAAAAAGATCTATTTTCTATTCGAGAAATTGAATATGCATTGTTAGAGCAGAGTGGAAATATCAGCGTATTAAAAAAACCAAAGTATGACACTCCTACCCAAGGAGATTTAGATATATCCCCCAAAAAAGCCTATCTCTCAGTTACATTGATTTTAGATGGAGAAGTTGTTGAAGAAAATTTAGAGGCCATTGGCTTTAATAAAGGCTGGTTGTTATCACAGATCAATAGCTTCGATATACAAAAGATAGAGGATGTTTTTTATGCCGATTGGAAGGAGGATGAAGGAATTCATGTGATGCCACGCAAATAAAAAACTTCCTAAAATTTAGGTATTACCATTATAATAGATATAAGTAGTAAAACTATTTTAGTAAATTGAGGGGAAGTTGACCTGTAATGAAATCTTTGTTTATTGCTGAAAAACCCAGTGTGGCATTGGAAATTGCCAAAGCTTTAAATATTAATGGAGCAAAAAGAAATGGATATATTGAATCAGAAAATGCTATTGTTACATGGTGTGTAGGTCACCTAGTAAATATGAGCTATCCAGAAAAATACGATTCTAAGTATAAGAAGTGGACCTTAAAGGATCTACCCTTTATGCCTAAGATTTATAGATATGAAGTGATTGCAAATGTAAAGAAACAGTTTCAAATTGTGAAGGAGCAATTATTAAGATCAGATGTTTCAACTATTTATGTGTGCACCGACTCCGGAAGAGAGGGTGAATACATATATAGGCTTGTAGATGATATGGTTCAGGTTAAAAATAAAGAAAAACGAAGGGTATGGATTGATTCTCAAACAGTGGAGGAAATTAAAAGAGGTGTTAAAGAGGCAAAGTCTTTATCAGAATATGATAATTTAGCAGCAGCTGCCTATCTGAGAGCCAAAGAAGATTATTTAATGGGAATTAATTTTTCTCGTTTATTAACCTTATCCTTTGGGAAAAGATTAAGCAGTCAATTGGGTAAGAAATATGTAGTAATTGCCGTTGGAAGGGTTATGACCTGCGTCCTTGGTATGATTGTAGAAAGGGAGCTTGAAATTAGAAACTTTACTAAAACGCCCTATTATAAGATACAGGCTACATTTCCAGTAAATGTTGAATTTCAATATACCGGTGAATGGAAGGTTACAGAAGACTCTAAACTTCACATGTCAAGGCTTTTATTTAAGGATATTGGTTTTTTAAATAAGGAAAGGGCATTGGAGTTTATAGATGGGCTAAGGGATGGTAACGACCCCGTAAAGGGAATCATCACAGCCATAAACCGAAAAAAGGAAAGGAAGAATCCACCATTACTTTATAACTTAGCTGAGCTACAAAATGATCTTGCCAAAAGATTTAAATTGAGTCCTGATGAAACCTTAAAAATTGCTCAAAAGTTATATGAGAAAAAGCTTTTAACCTATCCTAGAACCGATGCAAGGGTTATATCTAAGGCTGTTGCTAAGGAGATAGAAACTAATCTTAAGGGATTGCAAAACCTTGATAAAAGATGTCAGCTCAACAATGAGGAGAAGGCCATAAGTGGCTATGCTAATGAAATACTAAAGAAGGGACTCTTCAAGGATTTAGAAAAAACCAGGTATGTTAATGATAAGGCCATTACAGATCACTACGCAATCATTCCAACAGGCCAAGGGCTTGAGGCCCTAAATAGGCTGAATGATGAAGAGAAAAAGGTGTATATCCTTATCGTCAGACGATTCCTTTCAATTTTTTATCCACCAGCTGTTTTTAATCAGCTTTCTATTACAACCAAGATTAAAGAGGAGAGTTTTTATACAAATTCTAAGGTATGTATAGATGAGGGCTATTTAAGAATTATTGGAGAAGAGGCTAAGGACAATGATTCGAAGGCTGAGAGGGCAGAGCTTCTCAGTAAGCTGAAAAAGGGACAATTAATTGAAAATATTTCATTGGAATTAAAGGAGTCAGAAACTACACCTCCTAAACGCTACACCTCAGGATCCATTATTCTGGCAATGGAGAATGCTGGTAAACTCATTGAGGATGAGGAATTAAGGGAGCAAATAAAGGGTAGTGGGATAGGTACCAGTGCCACTAGGGCAGAAATCCTAAATAAGCTTCAAAAAATCCATTACATCCATCTTAATAAAAAAACACAGATTTTAACTCCAACCACCTTAGGAGAAAAAATTTATGGAGTGGTAAAGACATCTATTCCTTCATTAATTAAGCCAGAGCTTACTGCCAGCTGGGAGAAGGGACTTAGCATGATTGCTAGAGGGGAAATTACCTCAGAAGAGTATATGATTAAGCTAGAAGCCTATATAGAAAAGAACGTAAAAAAGGTGCTGACCTCTATATAATTTTTAGAGCTCAGCACCCTTTCAGACTGTTGAAAAGCACCTGTCTTCATCGTTGCTTCAAGAAATCAGCACCCTTACGTATTAAGTATACGCTTCATTCGCTGCTTTCTTTTGCGCCTTGAATCCAAGTACTTTTGAACAGTCTGCTTACGTGAAAAGCACCTGTCTTCATCATTGCTTCAAGATGATTTCATAAAATGCTTCGACCTTTCGAAGCTACAATCATTCAACATTTAACATTCAACATTAAACATTAGCTTTTATCTTATAACCTGTCCTCGCCTATGTATCGTAGGTACCTTAACAGGTAAAGTCTCTAGTTTTTCTGCAATTCTATTGGTAATTTCAAAATGATCTCCAAAATGCATCGGAACCATCAGCTTTGGTTTAATGTTTTCAGCAAAATATTTACCAGCTAAGTAGTAGTATTCCTCTAGTCTTGGGTCTACAGGAACAAAGGAGATATCAATATTTTTATCAGAAAGATACTTTAATTCATTTTTAAAATCAACCTCCTCTTGAAGCTGTTTCTCCTTAGAAAATTCCTTCCAGTGCCACCAGTTTAAATCACCAGAATGGAAGATGCTCAAGCCCTCTACTTCAATGTAGAAGGAAACCCCTTGATCGGTAGATCCAAAGGCTTCAATAACTAAACCATTTACCTCAAGACCCTCATATTTATCCAAGAAGTAATAGTTCTTTTTAGGCTTCTCCACCTTTATATCACTACTTAAGATATAGGTTATATTGGGGTTTATCTGTTCCCATTGGAATATTACCGGATTATAGTGGTCAGAATGGCTGTGGGTGACAAAAACCAAAATATCCTTATCTGTTTTAAGTAGTTCTCTGGTAACTACACCATTCTCAATATTTCTCTCTTTACCCTTAGGGGGGACATCATGAAAATAGTCAAAGATTAGCAGATGATTCAATGTTTCAATTGTAAAGCTGCTATGATGAAGGTAGCGAATTGTATATTTTACATCCATTTTAATACCTCCTAAATTTTGTTATATTTTAATGATACCATAAAAATGCATAAACAAATCAAAAATGGACTCTGTTTATTAATAACAAAGTCCATTTTTCAGACTGTTGAAAAACTATCATATTCTTTGTTGCTGCAGAAATCCAGCAGTCTAGAGTATTTCCGTATACGCTGCAACCGCTGGATTTCCTTGCGCCTCGACTCTAACAGTTTTTGAACAGTCAGGATTTTGTCGACTTTTTCGACAACCTCAAAAATGGACTCTGTTTACTAACAAAGTCCATTTTTATTACACTTTAGGAATATTTCTTCCGTAGAAAATTTCAGCCATTTCTCTTTTCAGGTGCTGTTTTATTTTTTTCCTTTCACCTGGGAGCAATTCAGTCTTCTTTACTCCAAAAAGGTAGTTATCCAAATCAAACTCCTTCAATAGCATTTTTGTATGGAATATGTTTTCTTGATACACATTTACATCGATCATTTGATAGCGATTCCTTGTATCGCTGGAAATATAGTTTTGAATGGAGTTGATTTTATGATCGATAAAGAATTTTTTTCCTGTTACATCTCTGGTAAAGCCCCTAACCCTATAATCGATGGTCATGATATCTGAATCGAAGCTGTGAATAAGGTAATTTAGTGCCTTTAATGGTGATATATGTCCACAGGTGGAAACATCAATATCTGCTCTAAAGGTACTTATACCATCATCAGGGTGACTCTCGGGATAGGTGTGAACAGTAATATGGCTTTTATCTAGATGTCCAACTACAGTTTCTGGTAGTGGACCAGGTGTTTCATTTGCAGCATCCTCATGGGCTTCTTGTGTAACTAGCCCTTCTGAAACCAGCATGGTAACACTGGCTCCCTGGGGATCATAGTCTTGTTTCGCTATATTTAAGATATTTGCACCTATAATATTAGCAACATCAGTGAGGATTTTCGTAAGCCTATCTGCACTATATTGTTCATCAATGTACTCAATATAACCCTTTCTATCCTCTAATGTTTTAGCATAGCAAATATCGTACATATTAAAACTAAGAGTTTTTGTAAGATTATTAAATCCGTACAATTTAAGCTTTTTTATACCTTTAATTTCCATTTTAGAATATCTTCCTCCCTTACTGTTTCCAAGGTGAAACATTTTAAAAAATATCTGCGATTTCAATTATAAACCTAGTTAAAAAATATATCAAGTACTTGAAGCTACTTATTATAAGTTTATCCATAAAATTTTTATTTAAAAGGAATATTTGCTTTAGTTCCTATTTAATGGTGGCTGTTAGGGGCCTCTTGATAAGCATTTAAAATGTAAAATATATTTAAACGGTTATAGATTCAACATAAATATGGTATAATCACCTTGAATAATATGTTATTAGAGTATTTCTTACAAATAAAGTATAAATAAGGAGTGGTTCCACTATGGCACTAAACATTGTTCTGCATCAACCCGAGATTCCTCAAAACACTGGAAATATAGCAAGGACCTGCGTTGTCACCGACAGTGTATTACATATCATTGGCCCAACGGGCTTTTCAATGGAGGAAAAGCACCTTAAGAGGGCAGGTTTAGATTATTGGGACTTGCTGGATCTTAGGTACTATGAAAACTATGAAGAGTTCCAAACCAAAAACCAAGGAGCTATGATTTATTATGCCACCACTAAGGCTGAATTGACATACTCGGATTTTAAATATGAAGATAACTGCTATATCATGTTTGGGAAAGAAACAGCAGGAATACCAAAGGAGATTTTACAGGAAAATAAAAACACCTGTATCAGAATTCCAATGCTTAATATAGAAAGGGCCAGATCTCTAAATCTATCCAACTCTGTGGCAATCGTTGCCTATGAAGTATTACGTCAGTGGGGATTTCCCAATATGCGATAATTATTTCTATTAGGAAGGATTTCTATTAGCAATATTGAATTAATAAAATTATAAAAAGAATATAAGGGAAAGGGGTAGGGATATATGAGTAGAGTGAAAATTATTACCGATAGCATGACGGATTTACCAAATGAAATTATTAATAGGTATGAAATTAAAGTACTACCACTTACGATTTCCTTTGGTGAAGAGGAATATAGAGATGGTGTAGATTTATCAAGTCAAGACTTTTACAGCAAATTGTCAAAAGCTAAGGAGTTACCGAGAACCTCCCAGATACCCCCGCAGGTTTTTTATGATACCTTTAAAGGCCTACTGGAGGAGGGGCATGAAATCCTATGTATAAATGGTTCGAGTCGAGCAAGTGGTACTCATCAATCTGCATTACTGGCTAAGACGGATCTATCCTCTGATAAAATACAAGTTTTCGACACCATGGGTCTTTCCTTTGGTGGAGGACTTCTGGTTTTAGAAGCGGCTAGGATGGCTGAAGAGGGTCTTAAAAAAGAAGATATTATTGTAAAACTTACAGAATATAAAGAAAGGGTAGATCATATCTTCACGGTTGAAACCCTTGAATACTTGAAAAAGGGGGGCAGGTTAAATCCAATGAAGGCGGTTATTGGTGGAATATTGAATGTAAAACCAATACTAACAGTCGCCAATGGTATTGTAGAACCCCTTGATAAGGTAAGGGGTAGTAAAAAGGTAATCGGTAAAATGGTAGAGCTAGCCAGTGAACGTGGGGGCGATTTTAAAGATAAAACCATCGCCTTGGCCCATGCCAATTCACCGGAGGCTGTAAACTCTTTAAGGGAAAAGGTTTTACAGGAATTAAACCCTAAAGAGGTGATTACTGCTGATATCGGCTGTACCATAGGAACCCATGCAGGGCCTGGTACCCTTGCTTTGTTCTACTTTAAATAGAAAGATATTAATATTCAGAATAAATAATTAACAATATATTGACAATCAATTAACAATGAAAAACAGCCAAAGTTGTTTTTTTGTATAAATTCAATAATATTTTTAGTAAAAAAACAGTTGCCGACGGGCGATGTCTTATAATATAATGTGTATTGAAGAGGGGGTTACAGTTTTTTTCTAGTTATCACCTCAACTACATGTTAATAATTTATTTACTGGAAGAAAAATGCGGGAGAGACTTGACTGGTTATTAACCAAGTTAAGCGCCGAAGGAAGAAGTTAGACAATTCGCCATTGTTTAGTGAAAATCTCAGGCAAAAGGACCGTGTTTGGACAGTACCTCTGGAAAGCGAAGGTGCACCGAAGGAGCAATTCTCTTAGGAGAAGAATCTCTCAGGTTAATAAACAGAGTGAACTTATGGCAACGGGCGTTGACATTGGTTTGCTCTGTTTTTGTTTTGACAAATTGAGGTAATAGCAATTAATCTAAGCATAACCTTCAATGGAATGGGGATACCAAAGAATAGGTATACTATACAGTGATAAGGAGAAAAATATGAAGGCTATAATAGAAACCAACAATCCTTTGGTAGCTGAAAAATATAAAGATCAATACATGATAGATTTCCATGAAGATAGTTTAGTTTCAGTTTTAAATAGGGTTAGGGATAAAATACATGAGGGTCATCAACTTTTAACTCACCCCCTATCAGGGAGTGTTAAGCCTAATGAAACCATCTACAAGAGTATCCTGTTATCCTACTCCAAAGGGGAACTAGACATGAATTCCCTTATGATTATTGAATCCAGTATAGAAACAGCTTTAAAGTTGATTCATATGAAAAAGCCTCCCCAATGGAGTGAAAAAATATTAGCAGATTTCAGGGAAATCGATTATACCCTTATTAAAAGTGGTATAGAAAGCATGAGACAGCTGGGGTAGAATGGCAATTAAGAATTAAGAATTAAGAATTAGGAATTTAAGATTGAAGTAGAAATATGCAAGTGCAAATTTCAACATTAATTCAACATTCAACATTCAACATTCAACATTTAACATTAAGTATTCAACTTTCAATTTATTATGTTCAACAATACAGGCAAAACTTAAAATTAATATATATTTAAAAGATTAAAGGAGTGAATCTAATGGAAAAAATCTATGACGTAGTCATAATTGGTGGTGGACCTGCCGGACTTGCAGCAGGACTTTACTCAGCAAGGGCTAAGATGTCAACATTAATTTTAGAGAAGGATAAAACTGGCGGTCAAATCGCATCAACTGAAGAAGTAGCCAATTATCCAGGTTCAATTGAGCATGCAACGGGTCCTTCCTTAGTAGCTAGAATGGTGGATCAATGTAAGGAATTTGGTGCTGCAATTGAAAAGGATACCATAAAAGAGGTACAGGTTAATGACAAGATTAAGGTTTTAGTAGGTGAGAAGGCAACCTATAAAGCTAGGGCAATCATTGCTGCACCTGGAGCTTCTCCAAGACTTTTAGGGGTTCCTGGAGAAAAGGAGTTAACCGGTAAGGGTGTATCCTATTGTGCAACATGCGATGCTGATTTCTTTACAGATTTTGAAGTTTTTGTTGTAGGTGGGGGAGACTCAGCAGTTGAAGAAGCCATGTTCTTAACAAGATTCGCCAGAAAGGTAACAATCGTACATAGAAGAGAAGAACTAAAGGCTGCTAAATCAATTCAAGAAAAAGCCTTTAAAAACCCCAAAATTGACTTCATGTGGAATAGCACTATAGAAGAAATTAAAGGTGATGGAATTGTTGAGGCTGTAACATTTAAAAATCTTGTAACAGGAGAAACCACTGAATATAAAGCAGATGAAGAAGATGGAACCTTTGGAATCTTTGTATTCGTAGGATATAACCCACAAACTGAAATATTTAAGGGTATTTTAGATATGGATGCTGTTGGTTACTTTATTACAGATGACAACATGAAAACCAATGTACCAGGGGTCTTTGCTGCCGGTGACTGTAGGGTAAAAACCTTAAGACAGGTTGTAACAGCTGTTTCTGATGGAGCAATAGCCGCAGTACAAGCTGAAAAATATATAGATCATAATTTTCATGAATAATAAATCTTAAAGGATATTTTAAGCATTCCTGTAATACGTGAAAATAAACTTTGAAAACTAAAAAACCT
>NZ_WBZB01000037.1 GCF_009017255.1 Alkaliphilus serpentinus
CATAACCTACTTTACACTACCTCTTAATCATCCAATAAACTACGATTAAAATAATTGACAAGGCTGCCAACAAAATAATCACTGGTAAGATTGCGAAGGCCTTTATAAAAACCTTTTCCGTTATAACTATGATGCTGTTAACTGAGTTTACAAAGTTGGCCTTTGCTTTACTCCATATTCCTTCATCAACAGGCTGGATTCTAATAGTGGGGTCTTTTATTTCTTGAAGCTCTAAATCTATGGTAGCCATAGAAACCAGCTTGTCATAGTTATCCAAGGTGCCCCTTAAGCTGTTTATTTGATTTCTTACCCTAGATAATTCATTTTCTATACGAAGTAAATCCTCAACCTTATCAGCCTTCCCTAGAATTTCCCTTAGGCGTTCCTCTTGGATTTCTAGGTTTTTAGCTTCATTTTCAATATCTCTATATTGATCGGTGATATTTACAGTGGATATATTATGGTTTAATACCACACCTAAGTCCCTTAGCTTCTGAAATACCTCCATAAAATCATCTCCGGGGATTCTTATCGATAAGTTGGCAACCCTTATAGAGTTCTCTGGATGATCTCTAACAATTTGTCGGTAATAAATTTCAGAATGCTGGAAATAGCCCCGATACTCATCAACAAGGTTTATAATATTATCATAGACACCGTCAAAATTGCTGCTTTCAATTCTAAGCCTACCCTGATGAATAAGCTTCATAGGGGATTGGGCTTCTTGAGGCTCTTGGGCTTCCATTGCTTCACTGAACTGCAGGGATACCTCCCGTCGCCCTCTTACACCAGTAACAACCACATCATTTGATGAATCTTCCATATTTCCATACTCTTCTGCCTCTGCTGTTTTTTGATCCATAGAAGTGGTAAACAGATTCATTCCGCCCTCCTCGGGAGCCTCGGCAGGGGCCGAATCGTAGGCAAGCTCCTCTGAAGCTTTGTATTGTAGAGGCCCATTTATAGCATTAAAGGCGGCTGCAGAAAAAACAACGATCATCAAGCTGGCGGCCAATCCCTTCCAATGCTTAGAAGCCCATTGTAAGGTTTTCTTAGTTTTCGTTATTTGAGGCTGTTCAATAGAGGTTAGCCTTTGACGAAGGGTAGTATTAAAATCCGGTGGTAATTCAATATCCTCAATATCCTTTAAGCATTCAACCACCGTTTGAAGATTCTTAAGCGCCATTTTACAAATACTACATTCTTCAATATGCTGTAAAAAATCTTCCCTTTCATTTTCAGAAAGCATATCATCAATATATAATGAGCTGTAATAATCAAAATTTTTGCAATCCATTTCTACCCCTCCCTTCATGCTTTCATTCTTTCGCCCAGCAGCTGTCTTAAATTGCCCCTTGCTCGGCTTATTCTTGATTTAACAGTTCCCTCAGAGCATTTAAGAATATCAGCAATTTCCTGATAGGTGAAGCCTTGAATATCTCTAAGTACAATTATTTCACGGTGTTCATGATTTAACTGATTAATAGCGTCATGGATCATAAATCGGGTTTCCTTCTTTTCTAAGATTTCTTCAGGAGTGTTAATATCGTCAGCAATCTCCATTTGATATGTTCCTTCCTCATTTTCCTTTTCTCGATCAAGATAGATAATTTTTGCCCTTCTATTCTTTCTTATAAAATCAATACAAGTATTGGTAACAATTGCGTATAACCATGTTGAAAATTTACTATTACCTTGAAAGTTTCCAATAGATTTATAAATCTTGATAAGAGCCTCTTGTGTAGCATCACTGGCGTCTTCAACATTCCCAAGCATTCTATAGGCAATATTATATGCCTTCTTCTGATAAGGCTGGATTAGCCTTTCAAAGCTATCCACATCCCCCTGCTTAGTTCTTTCAACTAAGGAGATTTCTTCTGGACTCAATTGCTTCACTCCTTTCCCTGCCCTCCTATTATCTTTGACGACGAAAAATAAAATTTGTTCCATATATAATAAACTCTATTTAATTATATACCATTTTATAGAGGATTTAATAAAACAAAAAACAATCGGTAAACTACCGCCGATTGTTCTTATTTTTTTATTTTGATCTGATTGTCTAGTTTAAAGGGATGAAAGAAACTCTTTATTAGCTGAGCTTCTCTGTTATAATGAATTGTAGCATGATGCTTAAAGCCCTTCTTTATTCGATATCTTATATCGGTAAGCTTAATACAAATATTTTCTTTATCCCTTAATACTGAAGCATGGAAATAAGGTGTGAAATCTTTAAAGTATACCCCCAGCTCCTCCTCTAAGGATTTCTCAATCATGGGATCAAACTCCTTTTCAAGGATTTGAAGGGGATAGGGTCTTCTTTTAATGCTGCTAATATCGCCTATGATCCAAACATTCTTTGTTGATAGTAAATAGTTCCAGCTAATAGGATTATATTCAGAAGGCATTAAGGTTACTTCCTTTACACCCTCCATACCCGAATGATAATTTTTAACAACCTTAGATAGTCTTTTACGATCTATATACTTGAGTAGCAGATAGATTGTAATTATTACCACAATAGCTAATAATTCACTAACACGCCTTTTATATAGTAGTAAAATATAACCACACACTAGCGTAATAACTGGGTCGTATATTGTAATTAGATTAACTGAGTATTTTTTTCTCACCATCGGATACAATAATGCCACACCGTAGGAGTTCATATAATCCAACAGAATATGGGATAGAACCCCGATCATTGTCCATAAAAAAACCTCTTTAAATATAAAAGCCGAGAACAAAACCGATAAGACAAGGGTTATTGCCATTGCAGTTGGAATGATTCCAGCTATGCTATGACTTTCGACTCTGTGGTGTTTTAAATAAACGTAATCTCCCTTTAGTTTTGTGATAATATCTAAATCTGGAACAATGGAGCCAATAATTATTCCGATAAAGGCTGGATTATCTAGGGATGTATTATTTAATAGGGCATAGACAGCTCCGCCTATTATCCCATGAGATATTGGATCCATTTTCTTTTCCCCCTATATTGGTTTACATAAAATTATATCAAAAAAACCAGGTATAACCTAGTTGAAGATTTTAACTATCTTTGAGGGATGATTAATCAAAGGATTTAACCCCACAGCTTTTTCTTGACAAACCAACCTACAGTATGCTAATATATGTTTTGTAGTTCTCATGCCGCGGTGGCGGAACTGGCAGACGCAGCAGACTCAAAATCTGCCGATGGCAACATCGTGGGGGTTCGATTCCCTTCCGCGGCACCAAACATATAAAAAATAGACCTAGAATTAGGTCTATTTTTTATATTATTATGCTGTTGAAAAATTACATTAAACTATAAAGTTTTCTAAGGCAGTGAATATCAAAACTGATACAAGTCCTAGTATTCATAACCACTCCAGATAAAGAGACCCTCCTTCTAGGTATTTTACATAATAGAAGAATCCTTCCTTTCTATCCATGTGATGTTTTGTTTTCTATGGGTATATCTGCTAATATATAAAGGTAGTGATGATTGAATACTAAACTAGTAGAATTTTTTTAGGGATACATTTCAAGATGTCGTTATAAATAACATCAATGGTTTCATCGATTTCCTTTAAGGATTCTGTTTGAGATGTATTATCTAAGGGATATTCTATGGATATTGTTTTCATTAATTTTATCATATTATCTCTGAAAAGCCTTTTATTTGTGTCATTATCTAATTCTTTAATTTCAGGGAAATAACCTGCTAGATCACTATTTCTTATGAAAACAGTAACCATAAAGGTGACGATGGGAATTTGAAAGTAGCTAATATGCATAGGGTCGTAATCGTTTTTTACCAAGAGATTGATAATCTCGTGATTGCATTTTTGCAGAAGATTTTCAAACCTTCCCTTTAGATTACGATTTAGGAAATGATAAAAATTTATAAAAAACTCTCTTTGTTTAGTAGTTTTATAATCCCTTAAATCTATCACCTTTGACATGCCTTTTTCCTCCTTAATCTTCTGATTATAAGTATTTGCATATGATTGCTATTGTATTCAGATAATAAACACATTCAATAGTTTTGGGAAGGAAGGTTATTATGCAAGATCAACAACGATATCAAGAAGTAAAGCGGGTTTCAATCGTAAGCATTATCGGTAATGTAGTGCTTACCATCATAAAAGCCGTAATTGGTATTATTTCTGGGTCCACGGCCCTCTTTGCCGATTCCATACATTCTGCTTCAGACGTATTTGGTACAATTGTTCTTTTACAGGGTTTAAGAATAGCTCATATGCCTCCTGATGAATCCCATCCCTATGGTCATCATAAGGCAGAGTCCATTACATCAAAACTTTTGGCAATTATTTTGGTAGTAACTGCTTTGGGTATCGGTAACGAAGCAATAAAAGTATTACGATCACAGGATATATCTCCCCCAGGGATCATTGCAGTATACACTGCCATAGTCTCGATAGTGATAAAGGAAGGCATGTATAGGTATGTTATGGGGGTTGGAAAGCGGATAAAGAGTCAAGCGGTTATTGCTGATGCTTGGCAAAATAGATCCGATGCCTTTTCATCGGTGGCAACCCTTATCGGTGTTGGTGGATCCATAGCTGGGTACCCTTTTATGGATCCCTTGGCAGGAATTTTCGTTTCATTAATGATTTTGAAAACCGGTGTCTCAATTTATATTGATGCAATAAAGGGCCTGATGGATACTGCTCCCGAGGGTTCTGTTATAGAGGATATTGCAAAATTAGCCAATGAAGCTGAAGGTGTAATATCTGTACAGGATGTGAAGGTAAGACAATATGGAGCTAAGTATCATGTGGATATGAAGATTTGTGTTGATCCAAAAATTACTGTAGAAGAGGGTCATGGTGCCGCTGCTAGGGCAAAGGAAAATATTATGAAGAATCGTGAGGATATTTTAGATGTATTAATACATGTGAATCCTTGTCCTAATCTTATGAAAAAATATAGGGATGAATAAATGTTCTTTAGGGGGAATAATGAATGGATTTTAGACAATTAGAAAGCTTTGTGATGGTGGCCAAACATAAAAGTTTTTCAAAGGCAGCGGATTATTTATACTTAACTCAGCCCACCATTAGTAGTCACATATTAAATTTGGAGAAGGACATGAACACCATTTTGATTAATCGATCTAATAGGAAAATCTCCCTAACAAAGGCTGGTGAGATTCTTTATGAGTATGCTGTTAATCTTTTAAATTTAAAGGAAGATGCAGTTTATAAGCTTAATCAATACAAAGGAAAGATTGTTGGTAGTATAGAAATTGCCGCCAGCACCATTCCAGAACAATATATATTACCACAGCTTATGTCTGAATTTAATAAGGAATATCCAGATGTTACCTTTAGGATGCTTCATTATGATTCTCAACAGGTGGTGGAGGGAATTCTTCAAAATCAAATAGATTTTGGTATAGTTGGGGCAAAAGTTCCCAACAACCAGTTAAACTATGTAGAACTTATTCATGATGAGGTATTTTTAATTACACCAGCCACCGGTAGCTATGCTAATCTAAAGGAGCCAGTATCTCTGCAGGATATCCTTGATGAACGGTTTATATTTAGAGAGATGGGGTCAGGCACAAGAAAATTAGTAGATTCAGCCCTCCGGGAGTTAAAGCTAGATACTGCCACCCTTAATGTTATAGCCTATATTGAAAATACCGAGGCCATTAAAGAATGTATTAGGCACGGTTTAGGATTATCCTTTTTATCTAAAAGAGCTGTTGTTGATGAAATACAACTAAATGTCCTCAGAGCACTAAAGGTGAAGGAGCTTAACCTAGCTCGGAAGTTCTATTTCGTTTATCATAAGTATCGAAACCCTTCCCCTTTAGAAGCCACCTTCCAGACCTTTGTTTCCACTTATTTTAATAAATAACAAAACTGACCTTTTGGGGTCAGTTTTATTTATTGAAAAGTGATTAGCTTAGCAGTGAAAACATACCAAGGCTGATCAAAATTATTCAGGTTCAAGACGCAAGAAAAAACAGCACCGGAGCTTATACAAGCATAAGTGAGGATGCTGTTTTTTTGCAGTAACGAAGAAGATGGATGATTTTCATCAGCCTACTCTAAAGGTCTAATAGCAGACTAGAAGACCACCAATCCCCGCATGAGTACCAATAACTGGACCCATGGTTGTTACGATAACTTCACTGGGGTTAAATCGCTTTATAATTTCATTCTTTAAGGCTATTGCGTCCTCTATACAATCACAGTGGGTAATTCCAATGATCCGTTCTTTAAAGTTCACATTCTCCTCTGCAAGCTTATCAATCATAAAGCTAATGGCCTTTTTCTTACCCCTTAAGGTTTTTAGAAGCTTTACATAGCCTTCTTCTACATGGACAACAAACTTTAAATTCAGCATACTAGCCATCATTTCTTTGGTTTTACTTACTCTACCACCCTTAACGGCATTTTCTAAAGTTTCAAGATATACAAATACACGCATTTGCTCTCTATATTCCCTTAACTTTTCGATGATTTTACTTTTATCAAAGCCTTCCTCCAGCATCTGACACGCCTTAAGGACCTGAAGTCCAAGACCTAAGGACCCATTTAAGGAATCAAATATTTCTACATCCTCTCCAGCCATATCCTTTGCCATATTTGCACAATCGAAGGTCCCACTAAGCTTAGAAGATAGGTGGATGCTTAGGGTTTCCTTTGCCCTCTTAGCTCCTTCCTTAAATGCCTCTATAAAGCTATGGGGTGAAGGCTGTGCTGTTTTGGGTAGGTTCTTAGATGCTGCCATTTTATTAAAGAACTCCTGGTGACTTAATTCTATGCCATCTACATAATTTTTGTCATCGATTTCAATACTCAATGGCACAACCATAATCTTATACTTATCGATTATGTCCTTAGGCAAATCACAAGAGCTATCAGTGATTATCTGCATACTATACCTCCTTAATTTCTTTTAGGTTATCTTCTACAAATAACGAATTTTCCCTGCATATTTATATGGTTTTTTTAAATTATTATTACCTAATTATCGCTTAAGAGGCTATAAACAAAAATTCTTCGCCTCCATAAAATCAATCAATCATTTATAGTAGGCGAAGAATTCAAGTGAACTTTTATTCCATTAAAGCTTAACTACGCAATATAGAAGGCTTTATAGGCTTTATAAGTCATATAAAGGTCAACCTTACTCACCAATTCCAGTGGAGCATGCATACTGAGCATTGGAGTTCCGCAATCGATAACCTCAGCTCCATAATTAGCTAATATATAGGCTATCGTTCCGCCACCTCCTTGGTCTACCTTGCCAAGTTCTCCAACCTGCCATACTACTTCGTTGTTATTAAATATTCTTCTTATTTCAGCGATGAACTCTGCATTAGCATCATTACAACCACCTTTACCCCTAACGCCTGTATATTTGGTGATGGTTACGCCCTTACCAATAAATGACGCATTCCTTTTGTCAAGAACCTCAGGATAGTTGGGATCATATCCAGCTGTAACATCACCTGAAAGAACTTTTGTATTTTTAAAGGCCCTTCTAATTGCTAGATGGCTGGTATTCCCCTGTAATACCAATAGCTCTGCCACAACATTCTCGAAGAACATCGACTCCATACCTGTATTACCCATGCTTCCAACCTCTTCTTTATCCACAAAGAGGCCAACAACAGTTGTTTCAGGGTTTTCAATTTCCAATACTGCTTCTAAGGCTGCATAGGAGCAAACTCTATCGTCATGTCCATGGGCAGCTATCATACTTCCATCTAGGCCAACATCTCTAGCCTTACCTGCTGGAACCACTTCAATCTCAGCAACAGTAAAATCCTCTTCAACAATACCATATTTCTTATTTAGAAGATTTAGAACATTAAGCTTCACCTTATCTTTAGCGTCTTTACTGTTGTAGGGAATATTACCAATCAAGATGTTCAAACCTTCTCCCGTAATACCTTCCCCCATCTTTTTTGCCATTTGATCTGAAGCTAAATGAGGTAGTAAATCTGAAATATAAAAAACAGGATCTTGATCCTCTTCTCCTATGGAAATATTAATCTTATTTCCCTTTCTATCAATGATAACACCATGTATAGCCAGAGGTATGGAAACCCACTGGTATTTTTTAATTCCACCGTAGTAATGGGTTTTAAGCATTGCCAATCCTTCATCCTCATATAAAGGAAATGCCTTTAAATCCAATCTTGGCGCATCAAGATGGGAACCCACGATCTTCATACCCTTCTCTATTCCATCTTTACCTACAACAAAAAGGGCTATAGCCTTATCTCTGTTAACTGAATAAATCTTATCTCCAGCTTGAATTGAACCCTTTTCTATAGCATCCTCTAGGGATATGTAACCCTTTTTCTTAGCTCTATCTAATATTTCAGTAACGCATTCCCTTTCGGTTTTTCCCCTATCTAGAAATCCCTTATAGGTTTCACCAAAGGCAAAAACTTTTTCCATTTCTCCATCCTTCAATTGCTCCCAAGCACTTTTAAAGCTCTTGGTTAATAACTCCTGTAGCTCTTTACCATTTCCAGTGGTCATGTCATTAGCCTCCCTGTTATAATATAAAATTTATATGTTAATCTAATTTTATATATGCATTTTTTATTTGTCAATAATTTTAAACAATTCTAAAAAAATTGTAAATACTAAAGGGACGTATTTACTATGAAATCGTCCCTTTAAAAATTTCTATATTATAATATGTGTCTGTTTAATTACCTCTTCCTTTGCCCCAAGAGCAAAACACATTCATAAATGTTGAATGTTGAATGTTGAATGTTGAATGTTGAATGTTGAATGTTGAATTGATGAAGAAATTTGACTTAGACAAATTTCCACAAGAATTATTCACTATTAGATATTCACTATTCAATGGTTTTTATGTTTTGTTCTCAATTCTCAATTTGCCTTTACTATATTTTCTTAATATTGTGCTTGTAAGCATATATAGCCGCTTGGGTACGGTCGTTTACATTAATTTTTTTAAATATATTGGAAACATGATTTTTTACAGTTTTCTCACTTATGTAAAGACTGCTGGCTATTTCTTTGTTGTTTAATCCATCAGCGATTAGGGTTAGTACCTCATATTCTCTTCTTGTAAGCTTAATATCCGATAAAATCTTATTATTGTTTACTTTATTATTGTCTGAAGCTAAATTATAGGCTAGAGTTGGATGGATATAGGAACCGCCTCTGTAAACTTCTCTTATGGCCTTTACCAAGCTCTCGCTTTCAGCGTCCTTTAAAACGTATCCATTTGCACCTAGATTAATGGTTTCAAAAAGATATTCCTGATCACCATGGAAGGTTAGCATAATAATTTTGGTAGTTTTGTTGATATCCTTTAATCTCCTAAGGGTTTGAATACCATTCAAAAGTGGCATATTAATGTCTAATAATACAATATCTGGCTTTAGTGTTTGTACCAGCTTTATTGCATCTTCACCATTTCCTGCTTGTCCTACTATTGCTAAGTCTTCTTCCAGCTCCAGAATTTGCTTTAAGCCTTGTCTTACCATAGAGTGATCGTCAACCAAAAGTATATGAATTTTTTTCATTAAGTTACCCCCTTATTCATATGGTATATTTACATTTATTTTTGTACCTTTATTAACTTCACTTCTTATTTGCAGACTACCATTCAACAACTCTACCCTTTCCTTCATGTTGGTTATTCCAAATCCCCCATCATCACGGATTTCCATCTCATTTTCATTCAATTCAAAACCGATGCCATCATCTATAATATAAAGACTGATGCCTTTTTTATTCATTTCAAGCTTAATCTTAACGTTTTTAGCCCCTGAGTGTTTCTTAATATTATTTAGTGATTCTTGTATTACTCTAAAAATTGAAAGGTTCTTTACCTGGTCCTCCATTTGTGATTGGGATAATATGATGAAGTCAACAGCGATACCAGTATCCTTTTGAAAAACCTCAATGTATCTTTGTACCATAGGTATAAAGCCTAAATCGTCTATAGCCATAGGCCTAAGGTTGTATATGATTTTTCGAATGTCCTTGACTCCTTCTCTTAGTATATTCCTTAATACCTGCAGCTCAATTTTGGATTTTTCCTTATCTATATCCATAAGTTTCTCACAAATCTCAGCCTTAATAATTACATTTGCAAAGGTTTGGGCTGGACCATCATGAATATCTCTTGCCACCCGCTGTCTTTCCTCTTCTTGTGCACGAATGATTCTTCTACCTATGTTCTGCTTCACTTGTATATCTTCTAAGGTAGTAGTTAAATCCTGTAGATTTCCTGTTAAGTATTCCATTGCTACCCCAATCTTAGATACAAGCTCCTCAGCTTTCTTAAGTGTATCTTCCGATTGTTTGAACCTCATTTCTAATTCTGTTCTATATCTAAACAAATCATTTTCTTCTTGTCTTTTGAGGATTAACTTAATCTGCAGCTCATTTGCCTGTTGATAAGCCTTTTTTATATCTTCCTCCGAGTACTTTGAAAAGTCTTTACTAACCTGCAGCAGTCTCTTTCGTCCATTTTTTTCAAGGGCCTCCACCAGTTCAACTTCCTGCAACAGGGTCTTCATTTTTTGCTTTGTTTCTTCCAATTGCTTTTTTATGCTATTACATGCCTTACGAGCATTCTCTGCAATGTCGAAGATCGCCTCTTTACTCTCTTCAATAGCAGCAACTGTCTTATTAAGTATTGAATTCATCTCCTCAATATCATAGGAGCCATTGACCATAATATCACCTCTGTATCATTTATCAATTTATTTCTTTATTAAATAAGGATTTCCTCTATTTTTATCCATAAAATTGGCTTCTATAAAAGGAATAGGACTTTTAACCTAAATACATCCAAAAAAAATACACTGAACAAAAGTAGCTAGCGCCACGTTTGTTTTCCAGGGAACCCATGTGTTCCCTAGGACGTTTCACTTTCGGTCGTCTCACCGTCTCGACGCCGTTCGTAGCATAGTGTCACTTATTCGTGACACAACTCACCTCTCCTTACTTTAATAAGGGGGGAACGCCCCCCTTAACAACCTCCCATTTCATAGGCCTTAAAACGAACTTTCCTATGAAATAAAAAAGGGAGGCCACTTCTCCCTTTTTTTAAACATTATGATATTGGATAATAATCCTTTAAAAACCAATCTTCACCCTTCCTGACCATCACCATATGATAGAGGGTTTTCTCTTGCCTAAATTCTTCCATCCCCTGCAAAAACCAAGTAATAGCAACCTCCAGTTGAACTGTGTCACCCTCTTGCTCTACAACATTTAATTCCTCTATCTTAAAATCCTCAATAAACTCATGATCTATACCATCAGTCCTTAGTTCTTTAAAGGTCTCAATATCTGCTGTAAGTAATGGATCCTCAAGATAGTATCGTAGCTTCTTTTTCACTTCAGAAGTATCTATTTCAGTTCCTTCAAGTATTTGATTAAACAATTCAACCCGAATATGTAATCCTTCTTTAACTCTAATATATATTTCCCTTTCCAATAAATCAGTATTGGTAGGATTAAGAATAGCAAAAATATTAAGATGGTTAGCCATTAATAGTAGGATTAATAGCAGTGGCATTATAATCTTCTTCATATAAAATCCCCCTTTGTCTATACATTATAAACAAAAGAGGGAGAATAATTTGCTCTTTTTTGACTTGTATAAAAAACTTTTCAACAACAGAGTGTGGCATTTTTTTGTTATTGATCCATGTTTTCTATTTTTTTCTTTTCATCATCACTAAGGACCTTTTCTAGATCCAACAAAATTACCATTCTCTCAACAACCTTTGCAATTCCGCTAATAAACTTTTGGTCTATATCTGTAATTAGGTCGGGTGCTGGGTCTACATCCTTATTCTCAATAGTTAATACTTGGGATGCATCATCTACTAGGAAGCCTACTTGTTTCTCTTTAAGATTGATGATAATAATTCTTGTATTGGAGGTTATTTCCTTAATTTCTAGATGAAACTTTCTTCTTAGATTGATTATGGGAGTTATCACGCCACGATAGTTAATAATTCCATCCACAAAATTTGGAGCATTAGGAATCTTAACACTTTCTTTAAACTCACTAATTTCTTTAACATGCATTATATCTACACCATATTCTTCTTTATCTAGTTTAAAAATTACATATTGTCTTTCACTCATGTTATCCCTCCTAATTTCTTGACTTGTATTATATTACTAATTCGCTATAAAAAAGAAAACTCCTTTTATTCATGTCAAAAAATGTAGAAGAGTGGCATATTAATCAACAATCTCAATTCTATCCAATTGATCCTTGAAGGATTTTCTAAAGTTTTTAATATATTCTTCCCGTAATTTCTTTTGTTCAAGCTTTTCTTCCCCTGTTAACTCCCTGGTTTTAGATATTTTAACCAATTCATTAATTCTATTTAACTTTTCTTTAGTTAGCATTTTCAACACTCCTTAATCTATTACTTAATACAATATACCATAGTATTAAAAATTGATAAAGGGTCTTATTCCATTTTCAGTTGATTATCTTCTTCAGTAGAACTAGTATCCATGTTATTCTCATCTATAGGAGTTTCTGCAGCTCCAAGCAATGACTTTTCTTCTTCATTTCCCATACTGCTTATAACCTTTAATATCTGTACCATCTTTGTTAAGGATTCTTTTTGCTCCTCACTAACAAAGGGTTGTAAAATCTGAATGATATCCATCTCATCTATTTTTTTCTTTTTCTCCATGGATTTAACCAACTTCAACATCCCCATTAGGGTTTTCATCTCATGGGACTTAGCTTTTATTTCACCCTCCAATAATGGTTCGAATAGCTCAATGTATTTCTCCACTGCTTCGATGGTTATCCCCTCAGTACCCAATTCTTGTATTTCCTTTAGCTTGCTACCCATCATATTGGTCTTAAGATTTAACTCTATCGCCCTATGAATTACTTCTCTTTTTTCATCCTCTACAAATTCTGCTATATCCATGAGCATATATCTCTTTTTATCCTCAAAGGATAAGGCATGGTACTTGGTTTCAACCTTCTGCAATTGAGAAATCTCAAATAGACCCTTTAGCTTTAGTATAATATGTAATACCATTTCAGCCCTATGGACAATTCCCTGCTCTTCCTCTAGCATATAGCCCTTGATCCTGTTCAAAAGCTTTATTTTTTTTGACAGCTTATCTTCTTCTATCTCGCTTATCCTAATTAGATCTGGCATTTTTTGGAACAGCATCACTAACACAGGTACAAATAAGAACCAGTTTTTTTTAATGACACTTATATTAATGATATGATCCATTCTATTCTCATTACCCTCTATTGATCCCATTGTTTTCCCCCTCTTACAATTTGTATCAATATTAATATATATTTCATTACTCATAGAATTATTAAAACTTTATTTATTTGTTTAAATTAAATAAAAACTTGTAACAAAGGAGATTCTATTGCATACCTTATATAGATATAGAAAAAATCAACCTATAATATCAGGAGGGATATGGATGGAT
Organism: Alkaliphilus serpentinus; assembly: GCF_009017255.1. GTDB lineage: Bacteria > Bacillota > Clostridia > Peptostreptococcales > Natronincolaceae > Alkaliphilus_D > Alkaliphilus_D serpentinus. The sequence continues at coordinate 13,470 of NZ_WBZB01000037.1, forward strand.
GAAGCCAAACTAAATGAGTTAATAAAAGCTGCTAAAGCTGGAGATTATTCTAAGCTAGAGGAAGTAAAGGATTTAATTTCTGAAGAGGATTATCAGAAGGTCCTAAATCTTTTTCAGCAATACAAGGGAAAGTCAGAGGGTGAAATTCTAAAGGAATTGTCTAGATTGCAAGGGAATATACCCAACAAGGAAGCCATAATTCAACAAATACAACCCTTCTTAACTGATGATCAGAAGGTTAAACTGCAAAAAATCATGGAATATTTAAATCAACAAGAGTAAAAAAGATCCACCATTCTAAATGAATGGTGGAGACTTTTTAGTATAGGCTTATCACCTCATCAACTTTATTTACGATCTCATGGTTAAAAATTAATTTGCTACATTTGTTTATATCAATGTAAAATTCTCTATCTTCTTGAAGCCTATCCACATGATCCCTTATTACCCTATAGGCAATTTCAGTTCCCTTTCCAAGCTTATGGCCTTCATAGAAGTCTATTGCTTGTGCAGCTGCCAATAGCTCTATAGCCAATACATTAACGGCATTCTTATAGATTTCCCTAGCCTTTCTTGCTGCTATTGTTCCCATGGATACATGGTCCTCTTGGTTGGCTGAGGATGGAATAGAGTCTACACTGGCTGGATGGGCCAATACCTTATTTTCTGATACCAGTGCCGCAGCAGCGTATTGAGCTATCATAAATCCTGAGTTTAACCCCCCCTTAGCTGTTAAAAAGGCTGGAAGACTACTAAGCTGTGGATTAACCAATCTTTCTGTTCTCCTTTCAGATACATTGGCAAGCTCCGAAATTGCAATTCCTAAAAAGTCAAAGGCCAAGGCCATTGGTTGACCATGGAAGTTTCCTCCTGATATAACCCTTTGATCTTCTGTAAAGATCAGTGGGTTGTCAGTTGCTGCATTCATTTCAATCATCAGTTTTGATTCTACATAGCCTATAGCATCTCTGCTTCCTCCGTGAATTTGTGGAATACATCTTAAGGTGTAGGCGTCTTGAACTCTTATTTCTCCCTGTCTTGTAGTATATGTACTATTCTCCAGTAGTTTCAAAAGGTTTTCTGCTGTTTCTAACTGACCTTTATGAGGCCTTACCCCATGGACTAAAGGACTAAAGGCATCTACAATTCCTCTTTGGGCTTCTACTGTCATAGCTCCAGCAATATCCGCTAGCTTTAACAACTTCTTACAGTCAAAAACCGTTAAAGCCCCTATGGCTGTCATTACCTGAGTACCATTTATTAAGGCCAAACCCTCTTTAGCGGTTAATCGAATGATGGGTATGCCAGCCTTATCCATAGCATCCCTTCCCCTCATTCTTTCACCCTTATAAGTGGCTTCACCTAAGCCAATCATTACAAGGACCATATGGGCTAGCGGAGCTAGATCCCCACTTGCACCTAGGGAGCCCTTTTCAGGAATGATGGGATGGACACCCTTATTTAACATATCTAAAAGGGTATTAACAGTGGATAGCCGCACACCTGAGTAGCCCTTTGCCAAGGCATTGGCCCTTAAAAGCATAATAGCCCTTACGACATCCTCTGGCAAAGGCTCCCCTACTCCACAAGCATGACTGGTAATAAGGTTTTTTTGAAGATCCTCTGTTTCATCCTTAGAGATTGCTACATCACTGAATTTTCCAAAGCCTGTGGTTATACCATACACTACCCTTTCCTCATTAACAAATTCATCAACCAATCTTCTACTCTCTTGCATTTTCTCAATGGCTTCATTACTGATTTCAACAGCTACAAAGTCTCTAGCCACGCTAGCCACTACCTCTAATGTCAGACTATTACCATCGATGATGATTTTATTCATATCTTCATTCCTCCTGAAATCCTATTTTATAATCCTTTATTCTTATTATAATCATATATAAAAGGTTCTACAGATAAAAGCCTTTTCCTTCATTATTTACAATTTTTTTATAAGCCTTCCAAAAATTTTAGTAGTTTAATGAATTAAAGTACTATTATGAAAAAGGGAAGGGATACTACATAATAAAAACTGGAGCTGTTGGCTCCAGTTTTTATTATGAATCAGTTTATTAGCTTAAACGCCTACGAATTTCATCATGTATTGCCTCAGCTGTTTGACCTCTGGCATCAATAATAGGTGCCTTTGTATAGGTATCTTCAATACCCATCATGTTAGAGTCTTGACCTGTGATTACAATTGCTGCATACTTATTTAGATTATTGTTACTACCCAAGGCCTCTACTTTAAAGCCCTTTTGCTGTAGATAGTCCCTTACATTTGTTAAGGAGCCTTCTACTCCTATTAAATTATCCTTCAATTCAACACCTCCTAATAAAGATTCATGATTATTATTTGGTGTTTTAGTTCATATTATTCTATTACAGGACCAAGGATATTGCTTGTAATTTTAGCAAGGTTGTATGCATTAAAATCAAATTCCTTTTCCTTAACGGAAGATGATAAATACACAATTCCCTTCAGCTCACCATTATATAGTATCGGTGTAACGATTACAGACTTCCAATTGGGTGTGCCAGTGAAAATATCTATTTGACTGGCATCCTCCCAATCGATTAGATGTTCACCCTGTTTGGTTTGAATTACCCTTTCAATGAGCTTACTATTATAGTTCATTTCATTTAACCATGTATCTATAAAGCGTTTTCTACCATATTCTCCGGTAATAACACCTTCCTTTAAAGTAAATAGAATGCCTTCCTCTGCCTCAAGTATTTCAATGAGTCTTCCCAAAATGGTGAAAAATTTCTCCTCAGTGGTTCCGTATTCGGTAACCAGTTCTATGGCTTCTGCTATAACAAGAACGTTCCTCTGATCTTGTACGGTATTTCCCGTTACAATTCCTGCCAATTTATCAATCCTTTTATCTACAAAGCTGATTCCCTCTTCCCATAGAACCGACTGATTTCGTCCCTTTTCCTTAGCTGCATAGAGGGCTTGATCTGCCCTTTCTATTAATGAGTCCTTATTCATACCATCATGGGGGAAGCTGGAAATGCCACAGCTAATGGTTAAGTCTTCATCATCCCCTAAAAGCTTTGCCTCATGAATGCTGGTTCTAATCTTCTCAGCAACATTATATGCGTCCTCTTTAGTAGCCCCCGTCAACAAAATGATAAACTCTTCACCACCATATCTTGCTGGATAATCCGTTTCCCGGATATTACTGAGAATAATCTTACCTAGCTTAGCAAGAACCATATCACCTTTTTGATGGCCATAGGTATCATTGACTACCTTAAAGTGATCAATATCACACATGATTATTGAAAATTGCAGATCTCCTTCTATAGCATATTCCAATTCATCATTAAACACCTTTTCAAAATGTTTTCTAACATAGACACCAGTTAATTTATCGATGGAAGAAGATATTCTTAAATAGTAATTATTTATCATAACCCCGGCTAAGGGAACTAATTTAGCACATTCCCTTAAGGTTTCCTGGGAAAAATTATTAAAGATTTTATCGGTTTCCATGTATAGATATCCAATAATCTTCTCTTGATCAAGCCTTGAATCCCTTCGCAGGTTTGACTTAACCTGACTACTTCTAATCTTACTAACAATCGGTAAAACAATGAGGGCTCTTATATCCTTATGGCTTTCGCCACCATCCATTGGCTGAAGAACATTGTTTTCAATTAACAGACCACCTGAATGCATAGTAGATTTTTCTAGTAGATGCTGAATATCTTCAGGTAGAATCTTATTGCCAAAGGAAGCAATAACATCAAGCCCTGTTTCATTTACCCCCAAAAGAACTCCGCCTGTAGCCAGCACATGTTTACCGGCCAATTTCGTTAGCATATCAAGGTTATAGGTGACATCGTTGGTTAATGCCTCCATTAGCTGTTCTATATCTTCAACCTCTATTGGGAATAAACTTTTATATTGCTCAAAGGCCAGTTGATAAAAGGCAGGATTTTGGAATAAATCTTGAAATCTAGTAACATCAAAGAAATCATTAAAATCAAAGCCTTCTGCAATGATTTCCGGCAAGGCCTTAATATCAATAGCCCCCTTTGATATAGCCTTCTCCATAATCAGAAGCTGATGCTTTATTTTATACTTATCTTCCCTTAAAATATAGCTTTCTCTAAACTCATCAGGGGTTCTATTTAATAATAGCTGTATGATTTCCAACACAGTAAAATAGCAACTGGCGGCTCTATAGTAATCCTTTCTTTCTAAATAGGCTTCTGCAAGTCTCTTATAAACCTTCCATTTTACTTCCTTGTTATTTGTCTTAAGTAAAGGTATTAAGGTTTCCTCAAATATGGATATGATATTATTGGGTTGGTTAATCATTGCATCTAAAAAGATTCTTTGAATATGTAATGATTTATTATCATATTTATCAACCAATCCCTCATCTTCAGTTAATAATTCCTTTGCCTTTTCAAGGTCATTTAAATCATAGAAGAAGAAGGAGGCTTCTATTAGGGCGGCTCTATAATCCCTAATATAGGTTTTATTTTCATACTTACCAATAATATCTAAGAGAACCTTCAAGCTAGTAGAGTTATCCATATGATAATCTACATAAAATGCGGTTTTCTCCATTAATAGCCTATTCCTTTCATCCTTCTGGCTGGCCTCTTGGAAATAGCCTTCCAAGGATTCCTTTGCCTTTTTATAGTCCCCCATTTTCAGATAAAATTGAGCAGAGATCATTAGATAGTTTTCTTTATATAACCCACCCTCAGGATAGGTTTTAAGTAGATCCTTTGTCTTCATTAAGCAATTATAGGCAAGCTTATAGTTTCCAGTATGAATATAGCATTCAATAAGGTTGGTATATCCGATTATGCTGATGGTCTTCTCTTCATATTCTTGGGCTAGTGTTATATTCTTGCTTAAAACTTCAATTGCTCTATCAAACTCATGGTCCTGCATTAAAGAGTCGGCAATGTTATTAGATGCCGTTAAAATGTCATCAATACGATTAAACTTTATGGCAATATTTAGGGATTTGTTAAAATATTCCCTTGCTTTAACAGAATCCTGATAATAATCCTGTAAGATTGCACCGATGTTGTTGATGGGACGTACTGTATCCTGGGGCTTGTTTCCTTTTTCAAGGTGGATAACACTATTTTTAAAGCATGCCATCCCCATTTCAACATTGCCTTTATAAACATTAAAAACTCCCTTTTGGCTCATCATTAACCCGTAATAATCATCCAATCCTACCTTTTTTGCATATTCCAAGTATTCTTCAACAACCTTACCCAAATCGTCAATTCTCCCTGCAAACATATAGGCTCTACTTAATAAATAGGCAGCCTTTAAAATTCCATCCTCATACCTCAGTTTTTTGGCTTTTTCAAGGCAAACTTTAAATAAGTCCTCTGCTGCATTGATTTCATTTCTATTTAAATGGATATTTCCCATTTTGTTTTTAGTATCAACCACTACGAAGGGGTCATACTTTTCAGCAATTTTCACTGCCTGAATATAGTATTTTAATGCCTCAGTGTTTTTACCTTGACTTTGATTGGCATCTGCTATTTTAATCAGTAGCTTGTATCTTTTAATCTGGTCATTTACCCCTAACAACTTATAGCCACGATCATAAAAAACCATAGCCTGAGAATAAATTTTTAAATTACTCATACTATCTCCTGCAGCTATGCAATAGTCAATTGCTTTATCCCTTTGATCCGACTGCAGCAAGTGAAAAATTAACTCATCCTTATTCTCTCTGCCTTCTTTTTTATATAAGTACTCTAGGATATCGCTGGCATCATTATGGAGCTTAACTTTTCGTTCATTTTCGATGTTGTGGTAAATGTAGGTTTTTATGTTTTTATTATAAAAGCCATAGGTGTATCCCCAATCTTCTAGCTTTTCATTTAATATTTTTAACTGAGTTAGAAGTCCTAAATGGGAGGTGTAATCTTCTTCCTCTCTAATGATATAAGAGATAATTTCCTTTGAAACAGCTGTATTAAAAATTGAGATAACCTCTAGGATGTTTCTAGTAATTTCATCAAAATTATTCAGCTGTTTAATAGCTGCCTCATCTAGATTTTCTGGCAACTTCAAATTTGAACAATCATCAGTGGTTTTATGCCATGAGAAGCCCTTATGCCTATCACTATAATCCACAATAATGGCTTTTTGGGAGTATAGCTCCTTTATGGCACCCTCAATAAAGGCAGGAACACCATCGGCTTCCTTCATAATCCTTGTAGTAAAGTTTAATGGCTCTTGATTCCATCCTAAGATATGTTTAATAACCTTGGCGGTTTCTTCAATTGTGAGTCTCCCCAGCTTTATTTCTAAAGTAGTATCCTGCATAAGCCAAGTTGAAAGATAATTCTTGATAAGGCTGTTCTCTATCTCATCTCTATTAAAGGTTAAAGCTGTAATAATAGTAGCTTTTTTCAGTCTGCAGGTTTTAATAAAATAATCTATAAACTCATATACAGTATTGTCACCATAATGTACATCATCCATCGTAAGAACAGCTAGTTGAGTCCCTACTGATTCTATAATAAAATTAGACACACGATCAAAGAGCTTAAGGAGCTCTTTATCCTCAGGTAAAGGTCTTGAAGGAGTAATCCTTCTATTGAGTCCTATCTCTGGTAATATTTTAACCAATTCATCACAATATTTATCTATAATGGCATTGGGAGCTATACGCAAAACTTCTTTCAGGATCCTTGCAGCAACCTTATAAAAATCCTCTTCCTGATTTGAGATTGAGGCGTTAAATAATGAACAACCCATCCATTTCATCTTATATTTTATTTCATTTTGAATTCTGGTCTTTCCAATACCTTTATCCCCATGAATCAATACAAGATTCCTGTTGGTATCCCCGGTTAAATTCAATACCTTTCTTATTTCTAAATCTCTACCGATTATAGGTATTTTAAAATTGAGCTTTTCTAAAGATTCTTTCTTTTCGATGTTATAATCTAATTGGTATATTTCCTTTATCCTAGCATTTAACTCATGTATAGATTGATATCTTTCTGTAAAATCAAGGCTTGTCATTTTCATAAGGGTTTCAAAAAAAGCATTTTCCCATTTTAGCTGATCTATTCCTTTATCCTTCTTTGCCATGAGTTTATGGTATTGATGATCCTCATGGGAATACAGATAAAAAATAAATGCGCCAAGGGAATAAATATCTGTATAATAGCCCAATTCAATTCCATAGGTAATTTCTGGCGCACGACAATTTACCGTTAAATGTTCATGATACCTTTTGCTGATTTCATGTTTTTTAACGGTTATTAAATCCTGTAGCTTAACAGCTAATTTACCATTTATATAGTAAATATGAATGGTGTCTATAGACAGGTATTTATAGATAATTCCTTTAAAATGTAAATAGTCTAGTATATTAGCCAGTTGCTCGTAAATTTCAAGAATTTCTTCCTTAGTAAAGCTTTTCTTTCTACCTAGTATATTTTGATCTTCAATATATTCAGTAGTGTAAAAATACTTTCTTTCACTAATTTTTTTATCATCAATGGTTTCAATAATCCCATAACTAAATACCCTAAGAATATTATCATGATGATAGGCTGAAAATTCATAGAAGTTTTTACTGCAATAATCCACAAAATCCATTGTATGACTTGAGTAATTAATAACATATAAGGTGATTTTCTTGTTTTTTTGCATTAAGTCCAAAGCAACGAACTTATTATATAAGTTTTCTTGCTCCAATGACTCTTCAATCTTATATCTATTATTAATTAAATCCATGTCGCCACTTCCCTATTTCTATATATTTTAAAGGGTTTTTCCGTATATCATCTCTACTCCCTTTAGAATAAAATCCTTTTGCTGGCTATTAAGGTCCTTTAATAGTTCAGCAAGATAATTCCTTCTAACATGTAAAACCTCATTTATAATCTCGTGGCCCTTTTCTAACACCTGAATCCTTACCACTCTTCTATCCTTTTCATCCCGTTTTCTCTTTACCAAATCATTTTTTTCCATTCTATCAACCAGGTCAGTAATTGTACTGCAGGCCAAGAACATCTTATTGCTAAGTTCACCTATTGTAAGATTTTCCTCAAGAATTAAATACTGAAGGGCCATAAATTGAGGTGGGGTAATTTCAAAATCTGTTAAGATTTCCCTTCCCTTTTGCTTAATCATGGTACATAAATGTCGAAGCTCCTTCTCAAGCTCAATTACGGTTTCATCATATTTTATATCCTTCATAAAGACCTCCTATATCACTATTCGAAAATATTTATCCTTAGATTAAAATTCTAAGTATCATGTTAAAAATCCTTTTTTTTTATTACAAAATTTTTATAAACTTTACTTAAATCCATTAAATTATCCCTATACCGATATGAGTTAGATTTCCTATTTATGAAATATTTTATGTTTTTTAAAAGGTTTTTTTGATTAGATGTAGAATATATTTCACTTAAACCCATCAAGCTAGGGTAAGGAGGATAGATCATATGAATAAGTTTCGCCATATAGTGGGGAAGGAAAAGAAACTACTATCTATTACAGTAATCCCCAGTGAATCTAAAAATATTATACAATTTAACCTCCCTTATTGGCTACCAATTTTCTCAATTATATTAATCTTATCTTTAACCGCCGGGACAATCTTCTACTATAGAAATTTTAATGAGACGAATCAACAATTAACTTTAGCCAATAATACCATATTAAATTTAAAGATGGAAAACAACAATCAAGAAAACGAAATACATTTTTTAAAGAATCGTACTGCTGAAATAGAATCTAATTTGGTGGAGCTTTATGATCTTCAAAGTAGAGTTTACAATTTGGTTGGTTTAGAAGCTGAAGCCTCTGAAGCAACAGATTCATCTAAAGATAATGAAGGAACTGAATCTTTTATTCTTGCTTCACGATCAGCCACTAGAGATCCAATATTTAATACCAGCAATGATGACGAAAATATCATTCTAGATGATTTAATAGAAAAACAGAAGAAAAATATGCAAAAGCTTATCGTTGATGTAGAAGAACAATTAAAATATATTGACTCTTTACCCAACCTGGTGCCTACAAAGGGGAAGATTTCTTCAGGATATGGGTATAGAATATCTCCAATAAACCGAAGAAGAGAGTTCCATTCAGGAGTAGATATTGCCAATAAAACCAACACAGAGATTCTTGCAGCAGGAAGTGGAATAGTAACCTTCGCAGGATATAATGGAGCCTACGGCAGAATGGTTATTATATCCCACGGATATGGTTACACCTCCGTTTATGCCCACAATTCTTCCATTCTTGTTAAGGTTGGAGATAAGGTTATTAAGGGTGATACGATTGCTAAAATGGGAAGTACCGGTAGGAGTACCGGCCCTCACCTTCATTTTGAAATAAGAGAAAACGGCGTTACTTTAAACCCCGTAACTTTATTAGAAGATTTATAAAGGAGGATGTAAATGTTGGGAAAAAAGCAGGAGGTTCAATATACCAAATTTAATACACTAATAGGAGCTGAGTGTAGCTTCGAAGGACGACTAAATATTAAGGGCACAATTCGTGTAGAAGGAGAATTTAAAGGGGAAATAAATATTGATGGGAACCTTTATATTGGCGAGTCTGGAAGAATAATAGGGAACATCAATAGCACCAATGTCTTCGTAGCCGGAACTGTAGAGGGCAACGTAAATGCTTCAGGCCAACTGAGGATTGCCTCCAAAGGGAAGCTTTTCGGTGATGTAGATATCAGCAATTTTATTCTTGATGAAGATGCTATTTTTGAAGGAAGCTGTAAAATGAAAAGAAATGGTATTCCTGCTAAGGAAGAAATAAGAGACTAAGAAAAGACACTATTAGTGTCTTTTTTTATATGCTATATATTTTTAAAATCCATAGGAACAATCATTGGGATGGCTTCTTGAATAACCTTAAAGGTCATAGGAAGGGTTCCTCCCATTTCTCCATCAATATCTATATTAATCTTCTCTTTGCTCATAATTCTGAACTCCTTAACGTGTAAGTAGGTAATATTATTATGACTTACATGATTACCCTGTAGCATCAAAAAGAAAAGATTAGCAGCATCAATAATATGGCTGTTTTCAACAAGTATTAAGTCCATGAATCCATCATTAATCTTGGCTTCTGAGGCAATTCTTTTAAAGCCCCCAACATGGGTACTGTTGGCCAGCAGAAAGAATAGAATATCCTTTTCTTCCGTTAGCCCACCAACCTTCAATTGTATCTTTAGGGATTTAAACATTTGCTTAGGAAAAACCTTAATACCTTCAAAATAATAAGCAAATTTTCCAAGAACAGTCTTTGCATCAGAAGAAACATAATGGGCTACATCTGTTAGTAACCCTCCTGCGGCTACATTTAGAAAATATCGATCTCCTGCCAAACCAATATCTACATCAATTACTCTACCCTCATAAATCATCTCTGCAAAACGTCTGATATTCCTTGGGATATTTAAATGGCAGCCAAAATCATTCACTGTACCAGCAGGATATATTGCCAACTGAATTTTTTGGCCACTCTCCATTATGCCATTAACAACCTCATTGACGGTACCATCTCCACCAGCAGCAACTATTAGATCGTAATTTCCCATAGCAGTTTTATAAGCGATTTCTCTACCATGATTCTTTCCTTCTGTTGCTTCCTTATCAACAATAAACTTGAATTCATTTGTAAGGATATCCTCAAGTTCTGGTATCGTTTTTCGCAGTGCCCTTCTACCCGAATCTGGGTTATAAATAATCTTCACTCTTTTCATTGTCCCCACCCCATATACTCAATTATAAAATCGGTTTAATAATAGGCTCTTTTCTTTTAGGAGCTTGGTTATCTAAATATTCATCTATGATTCTACTCAGTCTCTTTATCCCAGCTTCTATTTGACTTTGATTGACGGAAGCAATACTGAGGCGAAAATAACCATCATCTTTATTGTTTATAAAAAACAAACTCCCTGGTGCCAGGGCAATGTTTTCTGTCTCTGCCCTGCTGTGTAGCTCAATAGCACTAAATCCCTTGGGAAGCTTAAACCAAAAATTAACTCCCCCACTTGGAATATTTACTCCAACGTCCTTTGAAAGATATTTTTCAATAGCCTTTACCATTGTTTTAAATCTTTCTTGATACTTTCCTTCCATATAAAGGAGGTGTTGTTGCCATATTCCCCTCCTTAGATATAATTCAAAGGCCCTTTGCAATAGTCCCGAGGTAGATATATCTGTTGCATGCTTTGCAATTAGCAGATTTTCGTTAAAAATAGAAGGAATAACCAAAAAACCCAACCTTAAGCCTGGCATAAATATCTTTGAAAAGCTTTTTACATAGATCACCTGTTGATGAAGATCAAGGGCCTTTAAGGTTATATTATTCTCATCGTTAAAATTTAACTCACTAAGATAGTCGTCCTCAACTATATACACACCCTCCTCTTTGCAAAGCTTTAATAGGCCTTCCTTTTTCTCCATGCTATAGGATATTCCTGTAGGATTTTGAAAATTCGGCATTAAATAAATCAGCTTCGGATGATAGAGTCTGATTTTCTTTTCTAAGGTCTTCAAGTCCAAGCCGTCCTGCTGCAAGGGTATATCAATCATTCTGGCCCCTCTGGAGTGAAAGGCTGCCATTGCTCCAGTGTAGGATGGACTTTCTACAAAAACATAGTCACCATAATTTAAGAGGGCCTTAGAAATAATATCAATTCCCTGTTGAGCACCTGAAATGACTTGAATATTTTCGGCATCTGCATAAATCCCATAATGCTTTATATATTCTACCAATATTTGCCTTAATGGATAATAGCCCTTTCCCTCTTGATAATCAAAGGCAAAGCCCTTATCCCTATCCAAAACCTCGTTTAATACTTCCTTAAACTCGTCTATGGGAAATAGCTCAGCCGATGGAGTACCACTGGCAAAATTAATCATATTTTCATCAATTTTTACACGACTCTGGCCAACTGTAACCGTCTGATATTCTATTTCTTTGTAAAGCTGGGAAGGCCTTCTATCAATAAAATCCTTAATATACTCTTTTGATATAAAGGTACCACTGCCAATCTTTTTGTAAACCAATCCCTCCTGCTCTAGAATTTCATAAGCCTTCACAACAGTTATATTGTTAACAGCTAATAGGTTTGCCATTTTCCTAACTGGAGGTAACCGATCTTCTTCACCTAACTGTCCTCTAAGAATCATGTTTTTAATCTCTTTATATAGTTGTATGTATAAATGTTGATCCTTATCTTTATCGATAACAATGTCCTTAAAGGATTTCATCGGTTTCACCTCAAATAGAAGCTTAATGAGTAATTATTAATTAGTAATTTCAAAAGACTAATTAGAAATTAGAGATAAAAGTATATAGCGCAATGTTGAATGTTGAATGTTGAATTGATGAAGAAATTTGACTGAAGCAAATTTCCACAGTACTTATTCTCTATTAGTTATTCACTATTCACTAGAATTTTCTTATATCAAATTCCTAACTAAGTGGCTGACACCAAAACAAGTTTCGGGTCATAAAAAAATTATTTTAGATGAAGTTAGCTAATTTGATATAAAATACGAAATTAAATATTTGAAATTTTACATCAAATTCCTAACTAAGTGGCTGACACCAAAACAAGTTTCGGGTCATCCACTTAATTATACCAAAGAATCCTTGAAAAATAAATCGAAATAAGAAAGAGGCACGTTCTGTGCCCCATTTTATTGTCTTCTATATTTGTCTGATAATCTTTGTAGCTGTCTAGCCTGCTCTCCACTGAGTTCTGCAAATTCTTTAAAGTATTTAGCTACCTCCTGATCATCGGTATTTTTAGAGAACATCTCAAAATCTCTAACCATCTCCTGTGCATCCAATAGCTTCTTAGTAATCATATCTCTAGTGTCCATATTCACATCCAACACCTCCTTTGCTTTAATAATATTTTCCCTAACATATTTCTAAATATACCGCTGTATGTCAATTTTCACGTAATCTATATTAATCCAAGGGTGAGATTCTACTCAGTTTTATTCTATGAATTTCCTCAATATACTCATTAAGGATTTCATAAGCATTTTCTTCATCTAGGGCCTTAAACAATGCTTCTGTTTCAAAGAACCTCTTAGGAAAGGTTATGTCCTTATAGGAAAATCCCATTCTTTCCTTTAATATCATCTTTTCTAAAAAGGTTCTTAAGCCAATTTCATGTAATTCCTCTTTAGATATCTTTATACCAATTGAATTAAGAGCATTCTTTATTGTATCAAAGTCATATACCTTCCTGGCGAACAAACATATAACCAAGCTATTTAGAAGATTTCTTTCAATTTCCTCTTGTATCAGCTTTTTAACAATTTCCTTTGAATCTAAGGAATTTATTTCTTGGTCTATGCTATAGCCACCATTGTCTAGATGAGAATGACGGGCCCCTACCGCTTGGCCCAATAGATTGCCATATCCAGTATGATAACCAGCCACTTCATTTTTAGCTAGCACCATTCCGTAATCCTGTCCACCATAGTGGGAAGTAAGGCTATGGGTACCCTCTGCCGCCCTTTTGTAAAACTCATTTGGTTGGATAACAATATTCTCAATGATTTTTAAGTAGCCTTCCTTTTTCCCAAAGGCTGGAGTGGTCAATAGCATCTTAGCATCCAATAGTCCCCTTTGATAGGCCTCAGTTATCCATGCCATTAATACTCCCGAAGTAATAGCATCTAAACCCTTCTTCTCAACAGCCTCTATTAATTCTAAAACTTCCTCACCCCTTGCTATTCCCAGCATTGAACCAAGGGAGTATATAAGCTCATGATCATAGGCTACAGCTGTTGAGTGATATTCATGGGGCTCACCAAATTTCTTTCTTCTTATGGCTATATGGATACATCCGATGGGACAACCACTGCAGGCAAGCTTCTTTATCAAATGCTTTTTAGCAAAATACTCTCCAGTAATTCTACTACACCTGTTGAATTGACTTTTTTGAAAGTTAAAGGTTGGTAATCCTCCCATTTCGTTTAGGGCCTTGATGTTTATGGAGGTTCCTATACCATGATACTTTTCCATTACATCAGTGTCTATGACCCTTTTTGCAATTTCTTTATACACCCTTTTGTACTCCTTAAGATTATCAACTTCCCTACCCCTAGCACCTTCTACAATGATGGCTTTTATATTTTTGCTTCCCAGCAGACATCCAAGACCCAATCGCCCAAAATGTCTATAGCTATCGATGGTTACATTGGCAAATTTAACTCCCTTTTCACCGCCATCTCCAATAACCATAATAGATCGCAAACCCCGCTTCCCCTCTTGATCATGCAAAAGCCGAGTGGTCTCATCGGTATCAAGGCCCCAAAGAGACTTAGCATCTAAAAATCTTACACCTTTATCGTCAATGTGAAGGATACAGGGGGCCCCTCTCCTTCCCTTAATCACAATTCCATCTAAACCAGCCAGTGCCATAGCCATGGCTAAACGCATACCTCCATAGCTTTCTCCCAGCTCACCAGTTAAGGGGGATGTAAACATACTGCAAACCTTGGTGACAACAGGAAATATTGTGTTCAGTGGTCCCTTAGTAAATATAACTGGTTGATTATTGACAAGGGGGTCCTCCTCTATAAGACAGTTTTCCTTCAACAATTCTGTTGCTAGGGCAACGCCTCCAAGATAAGAGGATAAATCCCCTCTACGATCAATTTTATGAGTACCCTTTTCCAAGTCTATATACATAATTTCAGGATCCATCATCTCACCTCCATCTTGATCACCTGGTGGGGGCAGCTCTCCACACATAAACCACACTGTAGACAGGGTATGGCCCTTTTATGATCTTTATCATAGGCTATTGCCGATATTAGACATGCATCAATGCATTTTTTACAGCCATTGCATTTATCCTGATGAAATAGGACACCACCACCATCCCTGCTGGTGAGGGCATTGGTAGGGCATGCTTCTACGCATTGTCCGTCCTGACAGCCTCTACAGATGTCTATTACAACCCTCCCTTGGTACCCTCCACTGGCCTTAACTCGAATGGCACTTTTTAGGAGGGAAAAATCCCTATGGACTAAGGTTGAACAGGCGATCATACAGGAATAACACCCTATACATTGGGCTAAATTTTTAATTTGTAAGATCTTTTGAGGCCTGGTTTCCTCCATAATATCGTCTCCTAGCCTTTAAAGAATATTTTCTAGGGTATTATAACCATGTGCCTATTTTATATTCTTTTACCATTGCCTTGTTATTTATCCAATAGAGGACTAGAATTAATAAAAGGGTTTAATTCCTTTTTATAGAATAATAAATATTTAGATATGCAAAATAATTTGATTCGAGGTGACAGCATGAGAAACTTTAGAGTTCTTAAGGACTTCTTTATCCGTAACAAATGGTATTATTTCTTCGGTATTGTATGGCTATTATTGGTAGATATTCTCCAGCTACTGGTTCCAGAAATACTAAGACGCTTCACGGATCAGCTGCAGGCTAACCTTTTATCTGCCTCAGAGATTCTAATCTACAGCCTATATATTGTTGCCATTGGCTTTGGTATTGCCCTATTCCGTTTTTTGTGGAGAATTTTTATAATAGGCACCTCACGTAGATTGGAATATGAGCTTAGAAATAAGCTATTTTCTCATTTACTAGATTTATCTACCAATTATTATACCCATCATAAAACTGGAGATTTAATGGCCCATGCCACCAATGATATAAACGCTGTAAGAATGGCTCTAGGACCGGGTATCGTAATGCTTACTGATGCAATTTTCATTACGGTTATTGCCATTGCTATGATGGTTTTAACAACAGACTGGAAGCTCACCCTCTTAGCCCTTATACCTCTACCCTTTTTAGCCTTTACCATTAGTAAATTTGGTAAGGTGATAAACAAGCGATTTAAGGCAGTACAGGAAGCCTTTTCGGTATTAACCGATACAGTGCAGGAGAGCTTTTCAGGGATTAGGGTTGTGAAATCCTTTTTACAAGAGGATGCAGAAATTAAGAAATTTAGCAAGAAAAATACCCTAGTTTATGAAAAAAACATGAAGCTAGTTAAGCTTTATGGGATGTTTTTTCCATTAGTTCATTTCGTATCTGCCATAAGCTTTTTAATAGTGATTGGCTATGGCGGTACCCTGGTTATTTATGGAGATATTTCCTTAGGGGATTTTATAGCCTTCGAAGCCTATCTAGCTTTATTGGTATGGCCCATGATGGCCATTGGCTGGGTAATTAACGTGCTGCAAAGGGGCTCAGCTTCTATGGAAAGATTGAATAGGATTTTTAATGAAAACCCAGAAATTGTAGATGCTGAGGATACAAAGGAGCTACCTGCCATGAAGGGAGAAATCAGCTTTGAGAAGGTATCCTTCAAATATCCAGGTAGCAATGAATATGCCATTAAGGATTTTTCTTTACATATTGCCTCAGGAAAAAGCATCGGACTTATTGGTAGAACCGGAAGTGGAAAGAGCACCATCGCCACTTTGCTATTAAGGCTTTATCCGGTTCATGAAGGCACCATAGAAATTGATGGTCATGATATTAATAAAATAAAGCTAAAATCTTTAAGGCATCAAATTGGTTATGTTGATCAAGATAGCTTTTTATTCTCCACAACCATAGCAGAAAATATCGCCTTTGGTGTAGATGAAGCTACAGCTGAAGAAATAAAAGGGGTAGCCAAAATTGCCGAGGTTCATGACAATATAATGGATTTTCCCCAAGGGTATCAAACCTATGTTGGGGAAAGGGGCGTAACCCTTTCAGGTGGACAAAAACAGAGAGTATCCATCGCCAGAGCTTTAATTAAGAAACCTAAAATATTGATTCTGGACGATTCCCTATCTGCTGTAGACACCGACACAGAAGAAAAAATTCTTGGGGCCCTAAAGGGAGATTTAAGGGATAAGACAAGCATCATTATTGCCCATAGGATTTCTACCATAAAGGATTGTGATGAAATTATTGTTTTAGATGAGGGTAGAATTGTTGAACAAGGAACCCACAATCAGCTTTTATCGAATCAAAAGCTGTATTACGACATTTATCAAAAGCAATTATTAGAAGAAAGAATAGCTAAGGATTAGGAGGTGGTGACTATGGAAAATATACAACAGGAAGAAAAGCTGGGGAAGGCCTACGATTCGAAGCTGATGGCTAGACTTTTAAAGTATGCGAAACCCTACTGGAAGGCCATGGCCCTTTCTATAATACTACTAATTATTATTGCTGTTATAGACCTAGCCCAGCCCTATATTATTAAAATTGCCATAGATGATTATATCAATGTTTACGAGAAGCCCCTTTATGTATTTGAAGAACCACCAGAGGATTTACCCCATATAGCCTTTAATGACCGTTATTACGTTAAGGACCAGGACTATGATGGAAGGGCTGGTAGTATAGGCATCCATCAGCTATTACGTCATCAAAAGCAGGATTTTCTTGTAGGTAGTGATATCAGCTTAGAAGACTATGAAGTAATAAAAGAACCTATAGGGGAGTATACCCTGAAGATCAATGGTGATAGGGTATCACTACAGCATTTATCCTCTAGTGATATAAAGGTCTTTAGAGAAAAGGACGTAAATCAACTACAGAGGTTATCTATCATCTATCTCATTATTATCGCCATAGGCTTCGGACTGAATTATGTACAGGTATACCTTTTAAACCGTACCAGCAACAAAATTGTTTACAATATTAGGCAAGAGCTCTTTTCTCATTTACAAAGGATGTCTCTAAGCTTTTTCGATAGAAATCCCATTGGGAGGCTTGTAACAAGAGTCACCAATGATACAGAAACCCTTTATGAAATGTACACAGGAGTTTTGGTCAATCTGTTTAAGGATCTATTTCTTTTACTGGGAATTGTCATTGTTATGCTTAGGTTGAATGTAAAGCTTGCATTAGTATCCTTTTTAGTCATTCCCTTAATTTTAATCTCAGCTGCCATCTTTAGACTTAAAATAAGGGATGCCTATAGAGATGTTCGAGTAAAGCTTGCTAAAATCAATGCAACCCTCAATGAAAACTTCACCGGTATGAAGACCATCCATTCCTTTAGTCGGGAAGATCAGCAATTTAAGGTCTTTAATGAGAGCAATCACCAGCTAATGAAGGCTAATCAAAGGGAGATTTTTATTTTTTCAATATTTAGACCTTCAATGGAGGTTATTCGTTCCTTAGGTACAGCTCTATTAATTTGGTATGGAGGGGGCCAGCTTCTTAGACAGGGTATAGAGTTTGGAGTTCTATTCGCCTTTATAAGCTATCTCAAAAGGTTCTTTCAACCCATTAATGACCTTACAGAAAAGTACAACATTCTTCAATCGGCCATGGCATCCTCAGAGAGGATTTTTCAGTTGATTGATAAGGAGACAGATATCCAGGAACCTATAAACCCTGTTATTCCCAAAGCCTTTAGTGGAGAAATAGAATTTAAAAATGTGTGGTTTGCCTATAAAGAGGAGGATTGGGTATTAAGGGATATTAGCTTTACCATTAAGCCTGGTGAATCGGTGGCCTTCGTAGGGGCAACAGGAGCAGGTAAATCCTCTATCATTAACCTTATTGGACGATTTTATGACATACAAAAGGGTCAGATATTAATAGACGGAGTTGATATTAAGGATTATCCCCTCAAGGAGCTAAGAAGCAGGATCGGTATAGTTTTACAGGATGTATTTATGTTTACTGGCTCCGTTAAAGACAACATTGTGTTAAATAATTCAGGAATAGATCATGCTACAGTATTGGAAATGTCTAAGTATGTAAATGCCCATCCCTTTATTGATAAGCTGCCACAGAAATATGATGAGGCAGTGATGGAACGAGGGGCAAATTTATCTACAGGTCAGCGTCAGCTTATAGCCTTTACCAGAGCACTGGTATATAACCCATCTATCTTGATTCTAGATGAGGCAACCTCCAATATAGACACTGAAACTGAGCACTTAATACAGGATGCCATACTAAAGCTTATTAAAGGTAGAACTACAATAGCCATTGCCCATAGATTATCCACCATTCAAACCTGTAATAAAATTATCGTTCTCCACAAGGGAAAAATTCGAGAAATAGGTACTCACCAGGAGCTGTTGGATAAGGAGGGTATTTATTATAAGCTATATCAGCTTCAATATAAAGAAAGTTTTGCTTAAAAAAACACAATATGAAGGGTGAAGGAATCAATCCTTCACCCTTCACTTTTAATTAAATTTTTATCTTACCATTACAAAATCCTTTATATAGACCAAAACCTCTCCAGTATAATAAATCCCTATAATACCTATCATTAAGATTTTTAATAACTTCTTCATAAAATCACCCTTTACCCACCTAATCACTATTATTATACTACGTAACAAGCTACTAAATAAAAATAATTAAAAAGACCCCCAAATTAGGAGTCTTACCTTTGTGCAAAAGGTTTTGCAGTATATATGTTAGCCTTCCTGCATATATCTTCTTTCATACATCTCGCATTCATCTAAAGTACAGGTGTTAACCACACAATGTATACAGGTGTACACCCCACATTCTCTAGTAACTTCAGCCTTTTCAAATTCCTTATTATTATTTGACATCACCTATACCTCCTTAAAAAATTTCACTTTACAAACTGTAAGATAATTATATCACTCATTCAATTGTTTGTCAATTGCAATTGTATATTTTATATTATGCATATTGCTGTAAAAGTATTACAACAATTATGATATTTTTGACTAATCCCCTCAGTAGAAAGCCATAATATTATATATCAAAATGATCATTAGGGTAGTTAGGAGGGTTAATTTGAATAACATACAGGTATATAATGAAATTGGTAAATTAAAAAGGGTTCTCCTTCATTGTCCAGGCGAAGAAATCGAAAACATTGTTCCCGATTATCTTACAAGGCTTCTTTTTGATGAAATTGCATTTTTGAAGCAGGCAAAAAAAGAGCACCAGCAGTTTTCAGACATCCTCAGAAATGAAGGTGTGGAGGTTTTGTATTTGACAGAGCTGATGGCAGAAATTCTCCAAGACCCTGAGGTAAGAAAGAGCTTTTTAGAGGATTTCTTAATGGAGGGCAAGGTTGCTTCTCAGGGATTAAAGGAAGGGCTTTTAGAATACTTCTCAGATAAATCCCCCATGGAAGTGGTGAGAAAATCCATGGGGGGAGTTAGAAAGGAAGAGCTAAAGGAAATCAAGGTTAAGCAGCTGGCGGATATGGTGAAGAACCCCTACCCCTTTTATCTTGATCCCATTCCAAATCTTTATTTCCAAAGAGATCCCTTTGCATCCATAGGAAGGGGTATATCTTTAAATGTAATGTTCTCGAGAACAAGGAATAGAGAAACCCTCTTTGCAAAATATATTTTCGACCATCACCCCCACTATAAAGATATTCCAAGGTGGTACAATCGGGATATGAGTCATTCTATAGAAGGGGGAGATATTTTGGTTCTATCCGATAAGGTGGTTGCCATAGGCATTAGCCAACGGACAGATGCTGTGGCCATTGAAATGCTGGCTGAGAAGCTTTTTAAATCTCAGGAAACCTTCGAAACCATTTTAGCCTTTGATATTCCCAAAACCAGAGCCTACATGCATCTAGATACAGTGTTTACAATGGTTGACTACGACAAGTTTACTATATACCCTGGAATTGAAATGCCACTGGACGTTTATAGCCTAAAAAGGGGTAAAAATCATAGCATAGACATTACCTATGAAGAAAATAAGCTTTCAAATATATTGAAGGAGTATCTTAAGCTGTCCTCCGTCACATTAATCCGATGTGGTAACAATGATATTATCGCTGCCGGAAGGGAGCAATGGAGTGATGGTAGCAATACCCTTGCTATATCCCCCGGAAAGGTTGTATGCTATAACAGGAATTATGTAACAAACGAAGCCCTCAGAAATCATGGAGTTGAGGTGTTAGAATTTGATTCCTATGAGCTTTCACGGGGACGAGGAGGTCCCCGATGTATGAGTATGCCCCTTATTCGTGAAAATCTTTAGCTATTTAAACTTACTGAATTTATCCTTTGACCTAGAGATGCTTTAGTTATAAAATAGTTCTTAGATTGATCATTCTTACTAGGGGGTACAATATGTTTGACTATCACATCCATACTCATTTCTCACCGGATTCAGCCATGTCAATGAAGGAGGCAATTATTGCCGCCATAGATAAGGGATTAAATGAAATCACCATAACAGATCATTTAGATTTTGATTATAATGGTAAGGGGAGTCATATTGAATTTGTTATTGAGGATTATTTTAAAGCCATAGCCAATTATCAGGAGGAATTTAAGTCGGTAATCAAAATAAAGACTGGCATTGAATTGGGTTTGCAACCCCACCTTACTGAGGCTTATAGAAGGGTTATAAACAGCCATCCCTTTGATTTTGCCATTGCTTCCATTCATTCAGTTGAGAAAACAGATTTGTATATGGGGAACTATTTTCAAAAAAAGACCCAACAGGAGGCCTATCACATATACTTTAAAGAGCTATATGAGGTTGTAAATCTTTTTGATAGTTTTACTGTTCTAGGCCATCTAGATGTAATAAAAAGATATGGAGCATACGACGTCCCCCTGCCCTTGGAGGATTTTAGGGAGGTGACCTCCCTGATATTAAATAAAATTATAGAAAAAGGTAAGGGAATTGAATTAAACACCTCTGGAATTCGTTATCAAGTGGGAGATTATCATCCTTCCCTAGAGGTATTTAAGCTATACCATAGCTTAGGTGGAGAAATTATCAGCCTTGGATCTGATGCTCATTCCACCCATCATTTAGCCTTCGACTTTAATAATGCATTGAGGGCCTTGAAGGAAATTGGCTTTCAGTACATATGTACCTTCGAGAAAATGAAGCCTATCTATCATAAGATTGATGAAATCTTATAATATCCACAGAAATACAGGAGGCCGATGGCCTCCTGTATTTATCTGCTTTTATATTTTAACCCTTTTAATTGGTAGCCTTTGTTTAGAGTCGCAACTGGGACAATAAAATAGATGCATACATTCATCCTCTGCAGCTCCATCTACTTTATCGGTAATACTCCTGTCTAAGTAAGGACTATAATCATCATAAAAATCCTGAACCACCCCTGAATCCTCCATAGGACCTCCACAATCAGGACAACTTATCAGATAACTTGCCATACAATTGCAAACTGGGCAAACTAAGTCCATTTTCATCCTCCTTACCAGCTGGCTTTTTTGATTCCTGGAATTTGTCCTTTATAGGCCAGCTCTCTAAAGCAGATTCTGCAAACTCCAAATTTCCGAAGATATCCATGGGGCCTACCACATATGTTACATCTATTATATTCCTTGGTTTTATATTTTTGACGCTTCTTTTGTTTTAACACTAAAGCTTTTCTAGCCATTTTTTCCTCCTTTAATATTGATATGGTTAGTATTTGTTTGCTGGGGGGAATTATGTATTAGTACAATGTTGAATGTTGAATGTTGAATGTTGAACAATTTAACATTTATATTTCACTTACTATATTTATCAAACAAATCATCCAAGGCTTCCCTTAAAAGAAATGCTTCTGTTTTATCGGTTTTCTTAGAAAGGTCTGCCAGCCTTTCTAATTGAGTTTTTGTAAAATAATTGGTTTTCTGCACCATACTTTCATTTTCGGCAAGGCAAATACGATTCTTCCCCTCTCTTTTGGCCCTAAACAAAGCACTATCAGCTGCCCTTAAAAGTTCTACTACTGTTTTGGCATCCCTTGGATAGCTGGCTATTCCTCCACTGATTTTAATGGCGATTTCCTTTTTCCTACCTCCCAGCTGAAAGGTGTTTTTATCTAAATATCTTCTGATTTCCTCCACAATAATTAACCCAGTTTCAGCTGAAGTGCTTGTAAAGAGGACATTAAACTCATCCTTATTACTACGACATACAAGATCGTGGTTTTTAATGTTTTGCTTTAATATGGACGCAATTTTTTTAATCACATCATCTCCTACGGATTCACCGTAATAGCTATTAACCGTTTCAAAATCATCAATATCTATCGAAGCCAAAGTAAAAACTTCCGAGCACCCCGAAACCATATCCTCTATCCTGTTTATGAAATCCTCTTTATCTAATATTCCTAAGATTTTACCAATCATTTCAATCCCCCTCTGTTTCAAATGGTTCCTCGTGTTATTTATATGTACCCATCTTTTTCTATTATTCATACCCAAATATAAAGTCTTCTAAAGGTTTATTTTGATTAGCTAAGTAATAAAGCTACATTCACTAGAATATCTATTGAATATCTAAATCTTTGAGGTGATTATATGGAGAAAAAAACGTCCTTTATCATGGGAGTAGTATTACTTACCACAATTAATTTTATAGTAAGATCTATGGGTTTTATTTATCGAATTCTACTATCTAGGATGATAGGCCCCCAAGCCATAGGTTTATATCAGATGGTTTTCCCCTTTTTAATGGTTTTAATTACAATTCCAACAGCCGGAATACCCATAGCTGTTTCAAAGCTTGTAGCTAAAGAGAACTCCCTTAAAAATAGAAGAGGTATGTTCCAAATCCTACTTTTAGCTCTATCCATAGGAGGTATTTTGTCTTTAATATTAACATTATTTGTATCCTTTAAAATAGACTTTATCACAGAAAGGGTCTTAAAAAATAATGATTTATATTTGCTTATTCTATGGATTATTCCCGCTATAAGCTTAATAACCTTTTCAAGCATCCTTAGGGGCTTCTTCTATGGAATCAAGGACATTAAGCCAGCGGCATTAGCCCAAATCATTGAACAGCTCAGCAGAATTACCTTTGTCCTTGCGGTATTATATATGAAAAAGCCTGATCACCCCATCACAATGGCAACCATCGCTATTATAGGTCTGTCTATTGGCGAACTCTTTGGCTTAATCTGTTTAATCCTCAGCTTTGGTGTTAGACGGATCTTTAAGATTATACCCTATAATAGAGTATTATCCTCAAACATCAAACAACTGAAGGACATCCTATATATCTCAGTGCCCATAACAATTAGCAGGCTTTTATCAGTGTTTATGCAAACGATTAATGCAATACTCATCCCCCATAGACTGATTATTTCAGGATACTCTCAGGTGGCTGCGGTAGAATTATTCGGAAAGATATCCGGGATGGCCATGCCCCTCCTATTTCTTCCCTTTACTGTGACTTCTGCTCTCGTCATAAACATCATCCCCAATATATCGGAGCAAATGGCAGTAAAGAATATAAAGGATATAGAAACAAAGGGTAATCAAGCCATAAGAATCACCCTTTTGGTGGCAATACCTACAACCCTTATATTTACTATTATGGGTAAAGAGCTGGCATCGTTAGTTTTCCATCAAAGAGATGTGGGCCTCTATCTTTCTCTCATTAGTTATTCTACATTATTCCTTTGCATGCAACATACCCTATCGGGAATCCTCCATGGCTTGGGTAAGCAGGTAATCACAACTATCAATTTCCTATTGGGTATGACAATTCAATTGTACTGCACCTATTATTTAGTACCCAATCCCCGTTATGGTATCTATGGATTTATTATTGGCTTTACCTTATCCTCCTTTGTGATATTCACATTGAATTTGATATCCTTAAGACGTTATATGCCCATAAGATTATCCATTGTAAACACATTAATCAAACCCATCACTGCAGCACTAATGGCGGTAGGAACTATGTTTTACCTATATTACCATCCAATTTTAAGTTTCTCACCAAATCTATATTCTGCAATGGTCTTTATTTTTGGTGGTTTTCTATACCTAGCCATATTAGTTATGACGAAGGCAGTAGATGCTAGGTCCATAATTAAAAATATTAAATGAAGGTTGTATTAATTTAAGACTATAATTTATATAACTTATGCTACTATCTTAAAGACCCCTACATTTTAAAACTAAGAAGTTCTCTGTTTTAAAGTATAGGGGTTTGAAAAAGTATATGGAAATATTTCATATATTTGATTTTCTTTTCCGCAAAAACTCCAATACTTTATCTGTTTCCCAGCTATTTAAAACATTGGCCTCCTCCAGCCAGCCCTTTCTAGCCACACCAACACCATATTGGATATCATCAATTCCCTCTACTCTATGGGCATCGGGTTCTATAGCAATGAAAACTCCCCTTTCTTTCGCAAATCTGCACATTCTCCAATCAAGCTCAAGTCGATGGGGATTGCTATTGATTTCTATAGCAACTTGATTTTTTCCACAGGCTTCAATAACCGCCTCTATATCTAAGGTGTAAGATGGTCTTGATAATAATAGTCTTCCCGTCGCATGGCCAAGAATGGTTAGGTAGCGATTATTAATGGCCTTTATCAGCCGTTTGGTCATGGTATTTATATCCATACTAAAATTGGAATGAATTGAACCAATTATATAATCAAAGGACTCTAGAACTTCATCACTGTAATCTAAGGAACCATCAGCAAGGATATCTGATTCAATACCCTTTAGGATAACAATATCCTTATATTTTTCCTGCAGTATACCAATTTCCTCATGCTGCCTTTTAATGTCCTCCTCCTTTAAACCACCTGCGTAGATGGCACTCCTACTATGATCAGAAATTCCGATATATTTGAAGCCTAAGGAAATCCCCTTCTGAACCAACTCTTCAATGGTGTTATGTCCATCACTATAATTGCTATGGATATGCATGACGCCCTTTATGTCAGAAGTCTTAATCAGATTGGGTAGATTACCCTTCTCTGCAGCTTCAATTTCTCCATTATTCTCTCTAATCTCAGGGGGAATATAATCTAGTTGTAACAGCTTGTATAGATCTTCCTCTGTTTTTACAGGTTGAGGGTTATCACCTTTAAAAATTCCATATTCATTAACCTTATAGCCCATCTCCTTGGCCCTCTGTCTTAGGGCAGTATTATGCTCCTTACTGCCTGTAAAATGCTGCAGAGCATTGGGATACTCCCCATCACCAACAAGCCTTAGGTCCACGTTAATTCCCATGGGTAAGCGAAGGCTGCTTTTGGTGATCCCCTTTTCCTTCACATCTTTAATACCCTCCAAAGATGTAAAAAAATCCATTACAGCCAGTCTATTGTCTTCATCACAGCTGGCAATAATATCAATATCCTTAATGGTTTCCTTGTGGCGTCTTATGCTTCCTGCCAGACTCACCCTTTTAATCAGGGGATTGGTTTTTAAGACCTTAACCATCTCATTACCATAGGCTAAACCCGTTGAAATAAGATATTGACCGCTGAAGTTTTTATAGTTCTCTATTCCTTCTAAAATTTTCTTAGTGGTTTTTTCTCCAAAACCTTTAAGGTTGGATAATTTATCTTCAAGACAGGCCCTCTCCAGTTCCTCCACAGAGGTTATGTTCAGCTTATCATATAGAACCCTAACCTTTTTAGGACCAAGACCCTGTATTTTTAGCAATTCCAATAAACCTTCAGGAAATTCTTCCTTTAGTCTTCGATAAAATTCTAACTCCCCCGTCTTAACAAGCTCAATAATTTTTTCCTCTAGAGCCTTGCCAATCCCCTCGATTTCATGGAGGCGATTCTCCTCCACCAGCTGATGTAAATCCTCCTCCATCAGTTCAATGATTCTAGCTCCATTATAATAAGCCCTTACCTTGAAGGGATTTTCACCTTTTAGCTCCATCAAAACTCCAATTTCTTCAAAAATTCTACTGATCTCATTTTTATCCATAAAATACCCTCCCATTAAGGCTGTTATAATAGATTATATCCCATTTACATCCTCTCTAACAAAGAGAAAAGAAAAACCCCTCTATATGGAAAGAGGGGGTAAAATTGAATAATTAAAATTAAAATGAAAAATTGAAAGTTAAAATGATCTTATCTTTGTTCTTTTTGAAATGCTTTATTTATTTGCTTCGACTATTCGAAGCGTCCTTAATTCAACATTCAACATTCAACATTTAACATTAGGTAGCTAGTTAATTTATCAAAAAAACTCTATAATAGGCTAATGAAGTTTTGATTTGTTGCTAGATTATTTTCCTCAAAACTATAATTATATTAATGATGTGGTTTTCCAGAAAATATCTAGCTAAGCGACTAACACTAAACAAGTTTCGGCTATCTGCTTATAGCTAAGTGACTAACTCCAATCAGAGATTGGGTTATCTACTTAATTATCTCAATCTTGTCTCCAGCCTTTACAATTCCGCCCTTTAAAACCTTTGTAAAGATTCCTTCCTTTGGCATTACACAATCGCCAACCGTATGGAAAATGGCACATCTAGAGTGACATTCCTTACCAATTTGGGTAACCTCTTGAACTGTGTCCCCTATCTGAAGTCTGGTTCCAATAGGTAGCTCATACAGTTTAATTCCTTCGGTAGTAATATTTTCTGCAAATCTCCCTGGGGTTAGATCCTCCACCCCCATAGCCTTGATTTTTTCAATGCTCTCTTGGCCCAATAAACTTACTTGCCTATGCCAATCTCCACCATGGGAATCATTCTTTAGTCCAAAGTTCTCCATAAATTCTCCTATTTCAATCGGATCCTTCGGTATTCCCTTTTTACTACTGATATTTATTGATAATACCTTTGCCATTTATAGCCCTCCTAAATCAAAATAATCTTTCCTATATTTTCCGTATTATATCCTCCCAATGCTTCAATGGAATGAATAAACTCATGATTCTTCATTGCAGCTATTAAGTCTTCAATCTTTTCATCCTTTAGTAAAGCCTGAGGTAAAAGCAGATCATAATCCTCCCAAGCAATTGGGATAAAATCTAAACCCATTGTTTTGGCAGCGGAGTAAACTCCCATACCACAATCAGCCGTCCCCCCTGCTATGGCAGCAGCAACAGCCATATGGGTGGTCATTTCTCTCTCATAGCCTTGAATTTCTTCTGCTTTAATTTTCTCCCTTTGCAGATAATAATCCAAAAGAATTCTAGTTCCAGCCCCCCTTTGACGATTCACAAAAAGTACATCCTGTCTTTTCAAATCTTCAATACCTTTAATACCCTTGGGATTTCCCCCTTTTATCATTAAGCCTTGGCTTCTGCCAACAAATTTCATTAAGGCCATTTTTTCACCTTTAATATACTGTTTTACATAGCTTGTATTGTATTCCCCAGAGGTTGTATCCATTAAGTGAATGGGAGCAATATGACACTCACCCTTTCTCATGGCCATGATACCTCCAAGACTACCTACATGGGCGGAGGACAAAAACAAACTACTTTTATTTTTATGCAGTTGATTACCCAATAAGTCCATTACTAAATCGTGACTTCCAATCGATACAATAGTGTTTTCGATTTCATCAGCGGCTTTAAACAATCTAATTTCAACCTGACTACCAGCCTCATAGCCTTCAAGCCTTTGAGGAACCACCAATACCCCATCAGCTCTAACCAAGGACATGGTTACCCCAGCTCCCCTTTCAAGGGGAGTTGCGATTAGTTTACCCTGCACACTTCCCAGCTTAACACGAATGTATTCTTCGTATTTAATGGACGATACCACTCTACGGGATAGGGTAGCAGTTATAGTGGCGGTTTTCATAAATCTATGATGAGTATAGATAGCCAACAGGGGCTTTATAAAAAACTCCATGGTGAAGTAGGCAGAAACAGGGTAACCAGGTATTCCTACAACAGGCTTATTCTTTACCATAGCCAATATAACGGGCTTTCCTGGCTTCGTAGCCACACCATGGATTATCACTTCTCCAATTTCCCTTAATACATTGGCTGTATAATCCTTAGACCCTGCCGATGATCCTGCATTTATCACCACCACATCATTTTCATCCACTGCCTTTAATATACTGTCCTTAATAAGCTGATATTCATCTGGAACTACAGGATAACGTTTGGGCAAACCTTTATATTCCTTAATCATGGCAGCAAACATACTAGAATTAGATTCGATTATTTTCCCATCCTCAAGGGGAGCATCAACATGAATGATTTCAGACCCCGTCGGAATAATCCCTACAGTGGGCTCTTTATACACTTCAACCTCTCGAATCTGTCCAGCCAATAATGCACCAATATCCACAGGCCTGATTCTGTGTTTAGCAGATATGATTAGTTCACCCTCTACAATATCCTCTCCAATGGGCCTTATGTGCTGCCAAACTCCTGCTCCACTATAGATTTCTATCCAGTCTCCGTCGATTTCCACAATATCCTCAATCATGATAACGGCATCAAAGGGGTCCTTTATGATTCCCCCCGTATTAATGTAGATAAAATCCTTAGCTCTTTTAAGCCTTACTGGATTAGCTTCACTGGCCCCATAGGTACTAGAAGCAACCACTGCAACACCATCCATTGCAGCAGCACTGTAATTAGGGGAGGATTTTTGGGCAAATATCGGAGAAACCGTTACCCGATCTAAAGCTTCATCTACAGGGATGATTTCTGTAGCTTTAAAGACTTTGTCCATTAGTACTCTATTTATAAACCTTTCCTTTGCCTCTTCTAAAGGAACATTGGTTAAGTATATATTTCTATCCTCTTTCATACAACTTCCTCCTCGGTTAGAATAGGTAAACCTTTACTGGTTGTCCCTTATGAACTCCCTCTTGATTTTGCTCTATAATGACGTAGCCTAGGGAATTTGTCATCATAGTTAACATCCCAGATTTTCCATGGAGGGGGTAAACCAGCTTTTTGTTTTCCTCCTCTTTAATATTCACCATTACATAATGCTCCCTTCCATCAGCTGATGGAATGTTCACTGTCATTTCTCCCAATATATAAGGTTTAGCTGATGTTACTCCTTGAATAGCTTCTATAAAGCTCCTTACTAGAACATTATAAACAACCAAAGCAGAAACCGGCTGGCCCGGCAGCCCAAAAACTGCTTTGTCATGCACCTTTCCTACTATTGTAGGTTTTCCTGGTTTTACTGCAATTCCATGAATGAAAACCCCCGGTTCACCCAGTTGATTAATGGCATCCTTTGTAACATCCCGAGTTCCCATTGAGCTTCCACCAGAAACTAAGACCATATCACTAATTTGTAAAAACTCACTAATCTTAGTTTTTAACAACTGTAATTGATCCTTTACCACTGCTGTGGCTGTTACTTGGCAGCCATCCTTTATAAGGGCAGCAGCCAAGCTGTAGGTGTTCATATCCCGAATTTGTCCCCTTTTCATTTTATCCTGAGGGCCAACAATTTCGTCTCCGGTGGAGATTATTCCAACCCTCAACTTCTTAAAGACAGGTATTTCATTAAATCCCATACCCCCTAAAACACCAATATCTTGACCCCTTAATATCAAGCCCTTTTTTAAAACCATCTCACCCTCTTTAATATCCTCACCCTTTAAAAGACAGTTTTCATGAGGGGCCACACCTTTATATATACATATTGTAGCATCATCTAGAGCTTCGGTATATTCAACCATCACTACACCGTCACTTCCTTCTGGAAGCATACCACCGGTTGGGACATAGCAGCATTCACCATCTTCAACCCTCAAGCTAGTAGACTTACCCATCTCAACCTCCCCCACTACGTTAAAGAAGCCAGGAAGTCCTTCACTGCAGCCTATAGTTGATTTTGACTTAACTGCATAGCCATCCACTGTAGATCTGTTAAAGTCTGGAACATTTATTGGAGATAAAATATCTTCTGCTAGTATTCGACCGGAGGCTTCATATAGAGATATGTATTCTATATCCATCCTCCAATTGTTAAAATTCTCCTTAGTTAATACCTTTGCTTCCTTCATCGATAGGGTCTTTAATAGCTCCATTAAAAATCCTCCCCTTTATGTTTAATTGGTAAATTGGTGAATTTCAAGTTGAATTCATTGTTATTATATGTATTGGAGATCAAAATATAAAAAATAAAAGCCAACCCTATGGATTAGCTTTTTAACAGTAGCTTTATATTCTATGCTAATAAATTTCCTTTCCAAGGGTGGGAGGTAAAGGAATTTCTTCTTTTACCCATAGGTGATAAATCGTAGCTTAGGCCTTAGATTTATGCACTCGGAAATTTTCTATGAATCTAATCATAATCTTACCATAATTCAGTAAATAGTTCAATAATATCCTAGAGTTGTAAAGTCCTTAGAGGTATGACGGCTTTTCATCAGTCTAAAATGAAGAGGGAGTAGCCTAGGCCACTCCCTCTTCATGAAGATAACATTGGGAAATTATCTTTTATTTGTAGTTTAAAAAGCAGCTTTTAATGCAGCGAGGAGACTGCATATCTGACAATTAAGTCAGCGGGGATATTGGGGAGTGCTGCTTTCTAATAACTAACTAAAAGGATTAATAAGTATGGATTATATTATGTAATAGTATATCATACTAAAAAAATAATTCATAGTCTTTTAGTAAAAAAAGTTATAAAAGTAACAATCTATTTATTGTGCTATACTATTTATGATATTGTATGTTATATATATGAATAAGGAGACTCTAATGAGTCTCCTCTATATAATGCAGACTGTTCAAAAGTCGTTAGAGTCGAGGCGCAAGGAAAGACAGCGATTGCCGCGTATACATCAATACGTAAGAATGCTGTTTTTTTGCAGCAACGAAGAATATGGCGGCTTTTCACCAGTCTGAGGAGACTCTAATGAGTCTCCTGGATAATTTGGTCTATATCTCCTTCATTTAAGGTTTCCCTCTCAAGAAGGCCTATTGTAATTCCCTCCACCAGATGCATATTTTTTTTTAACATTTCTCTTGTTTCTCTATATAACTGATCCATAGTCTCGTTGCATTCCTTCACAAATCCTTGGTCTGCACCTTGTTGTCCCATTAGAATATCATAATTTAACATCCCTAGCTTTTCACTCATACCAAATCGCTTCATCATAACGACTAAGGTTTCTGTTGCTTTTTGGATATCGTTACTGGCTCCCGTTGTTATATTGTCCTTCCCAAAGATAAGCTCTTCAACTGCTCTACCTGCCAATGCAATTTTAATATTATCCAGCATATCTTTTTTGGTATGAAACATTCTATCAGGAGGGATATTCATGCTGAAACCTCCAGCCCCATTGGTACTTGGTATGATTGTAACCTTAGTAACCTTATTTAATGGGCACAGAAGCTTTGTTGCAACGGTATGACCAGCCTCATGATATGCAGTTATTTTTCTTTCTTGTATAGAAATCTGTCCCCTATCCTTTTTCTCTTCTCCTGCAATAACCTTATAAAAGGCCTTATCTATATGATTCTGCATAATAGATTGGGTATTTTCTCTAGCGGCATATATGGCCGCTTCATTCATAAGATTCTCTAGCTTAGCACCGCTAAAATAAACCGTCTGTTGAGCCAACTGCCCTATATCTACGGTAGTTGAGACAGGTCTGTTTTGCGTATATAGCTCTAATATTTCCCTTCTTGCCTGTAAATCTGGTAGACCCACTTCAATTTGTCTATCAAATCTCCCGGGTCTTAATAGGGCATCATCTAAAGTATCTAGCCTATTGGTGGCAGCCAATACGATGATCCCATCGTTATCCTTAAAGCCAGACATCTCGGTTAAGAGGGCATTTAGGGTTCTATCAGATTCATCACTGCCCCCCATACCACGATCCCTTTTTTTACCTAGGGCATCAATTTCATCTATAAATATGACGCATTTCTTTTTTTCACTAGCCTTCTTAAATAAACTTCTTATTCTGGCTGCACCAACTCCTACGTAGATTTGTACAAAGTCGGATCCGGAAACAGCCATAAAATCTACTCCTGCCTCACTGGCTAGGGCCTTTGCCATTAGAGTTTTACCAGTACCGGGAGGTCCATAAAGAATAACTCCCCTTGGCATCCTTGCTCCATAACGTCTATATTTGTCTGGATGTTTCAAAAAGTCCACCAGCTCTAAAAGACTTTCCTTGGCTTCTTGATTACCTGCTACTGAAGAGAAGGCAATTTGCTTTTCTCGTTTTGTAGAGTAATCTACTGAAGACATTTTATCATATTCTTTAGATGCTTGATTGGTATTTTTCTTTGACAGATAAATCGCTAAAATAGACAAAACCGTTATGAAAACCACAAAGGAAATAAGTTGTGGTGCAGAGAATTCCTGATTTACCTCCTCCACTTCAATGGAGTGTTTCAGGAGGACTTCCTTTAAATCTTCTTTCCTTGGATTATCTGTTATAAAGGCTTGTCCATTGGCTAAAATCCCTTCAATATTTGCACCATCTGAAAGATAAACTTTTTTGATATTACTACCTTCTATATTCATTAAAAAATCATTATAGCTTAAGTTAATGGTTTCTACCTTCATGTATTTAAAATAATACAGAGTAGCTATCATACCAACAATTAACAAAGCTATCATTAGTCCAATTATTTGCTTTTTTCTTTTCTTTATCAATGTTATATCCCCCTTTGTTAATCATTCACTAAAAAAATAGACCTAACCCATAGGGCAGGCTATGTATATGATTAATCCTCTGAAGGCCAGGGGTTTACATAAAATATGATACCATAAAAAACAAAAAAAATAAAGCCTGATGGCCATATTCTCCTTATGCAATAATATCCAGCTGATTAATGAATACTCTAATTCTTAATATAGTTGTCCCCATTCCCCTTTCTCATTCTCTTTGTTAAAAGGTCATAATTCCCCATGGCAGCAGCTGCCACTAAAAAACTATTGATGGTACTTAAGTAAACTAAAGAAAAGCTAATACCCTTCATAATGATGTTGCTGGTAAGGGTGACAATAAACGCTACAATTAAGGTGCTTATTTTTTTATCTAGGCTTTTTGGAAAGTAGTCCTTAATAAAATGAGTAATAAGATTGGTTATAAAGACTCCACCCGTAAAGCTATTAAGAAACTCAATTGAAATATAATTGATTTCATTCATAATCATACACTCCAATCCCATATATCCATTGTATGATTATCAATAACAATTGTTCCAACTAACCCTCTAAGAATTTCTTTTTTTCCTTGATCATCTCATTATATTGAGTATTGGTAATTATCCCCTTCTCTTGAAAGTCTTTAAGAAGTTTTATAAAGGTCTTAGTAACCTCTTTAAGCTCTTCTTCCACTTCCATTATGAGCTTATCTTCCTCTGGCAACCGACCATTAGTCATTTTTTTTCCCCCTTCGTAAAGTAATGCTTATATGAAATATAGACAAGTATTTTATATTTTATTCCATGTTTATCAAAAATATTCTTGTGTTATAAGATTATCCGCCCTGAGCAAATAACTACTTCTACATAAAATGGGAAATTCCTCCTCAAAAAAGTCTTAAAATATAGCTCATTATCAAAAATTACTACTTGATATTGTTAGAGATATTGTATATAATTAATTGGTACCCGGGGGCGTAGTTCAGCTGGGAGAACGCTTGACTGGCAGTCAAGAGGTCAGGGGTTCAAGTCCCCTCGTCTCCACCAGTGAATAAAAAATAGGACTAAAATGATAGTCCTATTTTTTTATGTCAATTAAATTATAGCTTTATAAGTTTTCTAAGTGGAGTCCCAATTTTTTCAAATCCTCTGGCAGCTGTGCTTCAACCTCTATTTTTTCTCTAAAACGGGGCTGGAAAAGCTTTAAATAGGCGGCATGTAGGGCCTGCCTACTAAATTTAATGGTGCCGCCTTCATTATATAAGCTATCACCAATCAGTGGATGTCCTAAATAGGCCATATGTACCCTTATTTGATGGGTTCTACCCGTTAAAAGTTCTACCAGAACAACGGTGGAGTTTTTATATCGTCGAAGAACCTTGTACTTACTGATAGAGGTCTGCCCCCTATCATCAACTATTCTTCTTATACTATCATCCGATGGTCTATATATGGGAGCATCGATGGTTCCTTCTTCATCCTCAACCACGCCCTCTACAAAGGCAATGTATTTTTTCTGAATCTTATCCTCCTGCATCATTTGAGATAAAACATGATGGGAATAAGGATTTTTTGCAATAATTAGTAGGCCAGAGGTATCCATATCTAAGCGATTCACAAATCGTATCCTACAGGTTTTTCCTTGACTTTGCAAATAATAGGCAGCTGCATTGGCAATTGTGGAGTTGGGATGACTTTTTGTTGGGTGGGATACAATGCCAGGCTGTTTATTAATAATAATTAAGTCAACGTCCTCATATACAATATTTAAGGGAATATCCTGAGGCTCAAATTGATTAGGGGGCTCCTCCATATCTACTTGTATGATATCCCCTTCCTTAACAAGGGTATGATATTTTACATATTGCTGGTTTAAATAAACCCCTTCCCCATGCTTAAGCTTGGTCAGCAAACGGCTGGAAAAGTCCAGTTTGCTTCTAAGGACAGACTTAATGGTTTTACCATCGTCCTCCCTTTCTGTTTTGTAAACCATTATTGTCTCTGTTTGATTTTCTTTTATAAGCATATTAATCACCTGTTTCTTAATTTAATGGATATTTATTGCATTAATATAATTCCCATTGTTATAATAATAGTGTAATGTGGTAGTTTTTTTCTTTACTATTATTTTGGATTTATTTCATATAGCGACACTTATATGTTATTATACCCATAGTCTGTACTAATGCAAGTATGAACTTTAAATACTATTAATATGAAACAACATAAAGGAGAATATTATGGAATTTAATAAAATTATAAATATTGTACATAGTGATACAAAATTCTCTATTGATACTGCCAATTATCTAAGAGGAAAGCTTGAAAAACTGGGTTATTATGTAAGTGAGGTATTTGATTTTACTGCCGAGCTTGTTATTTGTATTGGTGGGGATGGTTCATTTCTACGGGCTCTACATACTTATGATTTCGCTGATATTCCTATAGTTGGTATCAACACTGGTCACTTAGGCTTCTTCACAGAAATTAATCCTGATGAAATTGATGAGTTTTTAAATCGATATATTAATAAAGAATACTTCATAGATGAAATGAACCCCATAGAAGCAGTTATTTGTACCAGAACCAATTGTATAAACGCAATGGGTTTAAATGAGATTGTTATTAAGGGCGATAAATCTAGAACTATCCATCTTGATATCTCTGTAGATGATCATTTAATACAGCGTTTTAGTGGAGATGGCATCTTAATATCAACCTCCACAGGCAGTACAGCCTATAACTATTCAGTAGGAGGCAGCATCGTTGACCCCAGATTAAATGTAATACAAGTAACCCCATTGGCCCCCATTAATACCAATGCCTATAGATCCTTTACATCCAGCGTAATATTACCCTCCTATGCCACACTAAAGGTGAATCCAGAGTACCGTTTTGAGGATTCAATTGTTATCGTAAGCGATGGTGCAGAACATAGGCATGATAGCATTATAGAAATATCCTTAAGATTATCAGAGCTAAACATTAGAATGCTTCGATTAAAGGGCTCAGAATTTTGGAGTAAGGTTATTGATAAATTTCTATAAGCATTAATAAACAACAACAATTAGTTCAATCTAAAAACTTAACCCTTCTGGGTTGAGTTTTTTTACAAATAGCCTTGATTTGCAAATAAGATGATTCCTTCTAAAAATTTCTTTACATTTATTTTTCCCCGATACTTGCTTTTACCCTTTATATAATCCATTTCCATTCGAACCTCTTGGAAATCGAATAGAGTATTTGAGTAGGTTGTAAAGGTAATGTCTCCGTAATCTTCTATGCCTATGCTGGCAATGTTTCTTATAGCTTTGGCTATGGCTCGTCGAACCCTTTGCTCTATAGCCTTTTCATTTGTTTCTAAGCCCTCCTCCATA
This sequence comes from Alkaliphilus serpentinus, assembly GCF_009017255.1. Taxonomy (GTDB): domain Bacteria; phylum Bacillota; class Clostridia; order Peptostreptococcales; family Natronincolaceae; genus Alkaliphilus_D; species Alkaliphilus_D serpentinus. The sequence goes on from NZ_WBZB01000037.1 coordinate 50,183, forward strand.
CTATTATAATAGTCGCAAAGAAGCTTATAAATATCAGATGTCTTATATCTGGTAAGGGTTTCGTTGTTCTCTATTCGATTACTGGTTAGAATATTTATAATTTCAATAAGATCCTTACTACCAGCCTCACCTAATATTCCCAGCTGCGATAGTATCAGCTTAATCGGTTCCTTTATTCCTTTAACCTCTCTTATGCAATTATTGTCCTTGCTATTAATATCCTTTAGAAGTTTAAAGGCTGATTCTATATGCCTTAAGGTTTCTGTTAACTTATATTTCTCGATTACCTTTTTAATAACCGAGACAACTTCCTTCACATTCACTGGCTTACTGATAAAGTATTCAATCCCTCCCTCATAAGCTTTAGCCATCATATCCTTAGAGCTCACTTGAGAGATCATAATAAATAGCATTTGGTTGTTAATGCTTTTAGCTTTTTCCACCAACTCAATACCATCTATATTGGGAAGGAGCAAATCTACAATTACGATATCTGGTTTAAAAAGAAATATATTTTTCAAACCTTCTTCACCATTGTCACTTTCACCAATAACATTGCCTAGTTTTTGAGTTTGAATGATATTTTTTATAATCTGCCTGATACTTATGTCATCATCAATGATATAAATATTTAAATCCATATTACTTCCTCCCATCAAATATTCATAAGTGGAATTTTGATGATAAACACAGTCGTGCCCTCATCCATAGCTTGTACAGTATCTACATGAATACTTCCCTTGAAATAGTTATGTACCAAATGAGCTACATGGGTTAATCCTATTCCAGAATTCATCTTACCGGTATCTTCATCAAACTTAGTGGTGAATCCCGGTTCAAAAATAATGTTCATGTCCTCCGACTTTATACCAATGCCATTATCAATAACCTTAAGCTGAAAATCTTCATGAATTTTTCTGCAGTTTACCAAAATCCTACCATGATCATCAATGGCTTCGATTGAATTTATTAGGAGGTTATTTATAATGGATATCATTTGGTAGGCATGCTTTATCATAAAATCTTCAGTATAATTAAAATCCATCTGAATGTTCTTATCAATCACCGTAGGGTTTTTTTCATAGCTGGATTTAAGGATATTAAAGATATCTTTAATCTGCATATTATCATGGGTTTCAATCTCTGGTAATATTTTTTCTAAGCCTGCCGTGAGTCTTAAATAATCCTTTTTAATTTCATGTATATCCTTTGATAAAGAAAGGGCTGCAAAGGATAGCTGATCATCCTGATCTTTGTTGCAATCTTTAAGATTATAATATAACTGATAGCTTTTTTCCATAGCATTTTCAATATCATCCATAGACTTCTTTATGAAAAACATTTCGGATTTAAGATTAGAGGTTAATAATATCAACTGCTTATATCGTTCCTCATGCTGCTCCTTCATTAAAAGCATTTCATAGTAGTTGATTACTTCTATTACAAGGATGGTAATAAAGCTTCTTAAAAAGGCCACAAAAAAGATTACCGAAAAGCCTGTAAATTTTTCAATGTTATCCATCCGTATCAGCAATTCAATAATATTAGCAAATCCATCAGAAAGGGTTACCATGACAATAAACATATATTTCTTATCATGAAGGCCTCTAAAGTTTGATATCCTTAGGAAGATACCAAAGAATATATAATAGCCTATGGCCGGATAATGGATGTGTACAAGCTCTAAAATTTGAAGTTCTGGAGCTTGAAGGAATTGCATCAGCATCCTAAAGGCAAATACAAATATACCCGTAATAAAGGACACAGTTATGATATTAAGATCCTTATAAAAATATAAGAACAATGAAAATGCCACTACACTCAATGAAAATCTAAACTCACTATTAAAGGGATTCAAATAAATTTGACCCATAAAGGTAGTGACAAAACAAATGAGTATTATTTTCTTAATGGTTGAATTCATTTCTTTCAAAGGCTCTCACCCTACCCTTCATTCATGGTGAGCTCTCTGAAAACGGAATTTGTATTGCCTTCTGCCCATCGTCTATATTCTTTGCCTTTTTTTCTGAATATAAGAGAATTTTCTTTCTTATTATATTTCCATTCTCCTTGGTTTAAACTATAACTACCCCCGACTATTAGTCCTTCTAAAATAATAAAATTATCATTGAAATATCTATCAAAAATCTGTTCAAGGGTTCCTTCCTCAGGAATCAAATGTTGATAGGCATCTATAGCCATTGCTTTATAAATCCATTCCATATCCCTTGAGATGCGGTTAACATTTTTTAAAAAGAATCTTTTATCAGTGAAAATATAGGTCTTTATATCAGAGGTTGGTATAAAGTCTCTATAGATTTCATGAAACAATATTTGATTTACTTCCATCCAACCTTTGTCCCTCATCTTTTGCCTTAAAACATCCAGAATAACCGATTCATACACAACGGGTTCTTGGTCTGTGAGATAATCCTCTAAATCCCCATCATTTCCTACTGCATTATTCAATATATCAAAATAGATATCCTCATTAATCCAAATCCATCCTTGGCCCTCCATATCAATGGGGAAAATATCCTCTAAGTCACTTTTTTCAAGGGCATTATAGATAAAATCCATATAGATCATTCCTTTCTAGTGTGGAAAACAGATCATATTTGTATTTATAGTATAAAACAGATACATAATGTGTTCTAAAATTATTGTAATTATAGAAATAAGTTCAGCTGTTTAATCCATCAGTAAACAGCTTTTTCTAATCGTAGCACCATTAATTCAATATTCAACATTCAACATTTAATATTCCTTTTCTAAGTTATCCTTTTACGATCAGTTGCATTTTACTATTACTATATTAAGCAAAAATTAATAAACTCCTTTTTATTGTAGGTTATTCAGTAAATTTTTTATATTTTATTTAAACGAAAAGAAGGCATTTCTGCCTTCCGAGGTTATCGAAAAACCACTATATTTTAAAACTGAGAAATTGGCTCTCGGTCAAAAGGCAGGATGAACTCAAAAATCACAGGTGTTTTCAAAACTCACCTTTGGCTCATACATTGAAAACACTCATCTGTAATTTTCTCCTTCTTTTATTCTTATCTCCGCAGATTTCTCATTATTTAAGAATATAGGGTTTTAATGTAGTTTTATACTTTTTCGATGGTCTGAGAAGGTATTTCTGCCTTCCATTTCTTTAGATCATCTAATATTAAATCAATGGCTTTATACCTTTATGCCTTTTGCAATCTTATTTACAAAGATGGCTATTGCTCCATCACCGGTTACATTTGCTGCAGTTCCAAAGCTATCTTGAGCAATATATATTGCCATCATTAAAGCTAGCTGTGGTTCTCCAAAGCCCAACATCGTTTCTAATAAACCTAGTGCTGCCATAATAGCTCCCCCTGGCACTCCCGGAGCAGCAACCATTGTTACACCCAGCATTAGGATAAAGGGTAAGAATTGTCCAAAATTTACTCCCATACCCTCTAAGGCCATTACTGCTATTGCGCAGGTGGTAAGAGTTATAGTACTTCCTGCAAGATGAATAGTTGCACATAAGGGGATTACAAATTCCACCACCTCATCTGTGATTCCATTGGCCTTTGTAGACCTTACAGTAACGGGGATAGTTGCAGCTGAAGATTGAGTTCCTATTGCTGTAAAGTAAGCAGGCAGCATATTTTTAATTGCTCTAAATGGATTCATTCCTGTATAGGCCCCTGCCAATAAATATTGTAATAGGATATAAGCTACATGTAGAATAAAAACCATTACGATTACACGGCTGAAGACCGAAAGGGTTCTGGCAACTTGTCCAGAAAATGCCATTCTAGCAAATACTCCTGCTATATGAACAGGTAATAGTGGAATTATGATGTTCTTAATCACCTTATTGATGATTTCTTGAAATTCATTCATAAAGTTAAATATAGCTTTTCCTTTAATTGCAGCCATTCCTAAACCCAGTAAAAATGCAGTAACCAAAGCTGTCATAACTCCCATAATAGCAGGAATTTCAATTTGAAAATACCCAGCAACCTTCGCTCCTTCACCAACCTCTCCTCCTGCTGTAATGATAGATGGCAATATCATCGAAGCTACGAAAAAAGCTAGAATTCCTGCTAGTATAGTGGATAAGTAAGCAATCCCCGCAGTTATACCAAGTAGTTTACCAGCCCTATCTCCTAATTCAGCAATTCCTGGTGCAACAAAAGCAATGATTAATAGTGGAATTATAAATCCTAAGAAATTTCCAAAGATCCCAGTAAAGGTTACTAGAATTTTTGTTAAAAACTCAATTTTAGTAATTCCAATTAATATACCAAGAATGATGCCTATAACCAATCTTGGTAGCAAGCCTAAATTTTTCATATTTCTTCCTCCTTCTAGTTCATTAATTTTACTGAATCACCTCTTTGACATTAAAATAACAATGTCATAAAAAACCTTTATACTATTTTGTTTTTTTTCATTTAAGTGTATAATTAAATTGTTAAACAATTTTATATTTTTAAATAATTTTTATGATTATTATTTACTTTTATTGTAATATTTATAAACACTATTTTTATGGAGGAACCCCTATGCAGGCATTAATTTATGCGATAATATTAGATCCCGATAAATGTGTCGGCTGTACCAACTGTATAAAGAGCTGTCCCACTGAAGCCATAAGAGTAAAAAATGGCCACTCCTATACTATAAAGGAACGGTGTATTAACTGTGGGCAGTGTATATTGGCCTGCCCTAGACATGCCAGATTTGGAACCACCGATGGTTTAGAATTAATCAATTCCTATAAATATAAAATTGCCCTTATTGACCCTGTTCTATACGGACAATTTAACGAAGTAATCTCCCCACCAGAGGTAATCAACGGTATATTAAATCTTGGCTTTGATAACTATTTTGAAACTTCTAGAGGAGCAGATGTGATAACGGAATTTACTAAATCCCTTATGAACAATGATTTTAACAAACCAGTAATCTCATCTGCCTGTCCTACAATCGTAAGGCTTATACAAATAAGATTTCCCAGCTTAATTGACAATATTCTACCGATCGATTCTCCAGTTGAAGTATCAGCATTTATGGCAAGAAAAGATGCCTATGAAGAGCACAATTTATCTGAAGATGAGGTAGGAGTATTCTACATTACTCCTTGTCCAGCAAGGATATTTAGCTTTAAAAAGCCTGTAGGAATTAAAAAATCCCATATAAGTGGGACATTATCTATCAAATCAGCCTTTATAGAAGTCAGTAAAAACCTAAACAAAAACCAAAATCATCCCAAGAGTTTTTATCCCTCAGGAAAGGGAATTGGTTGGGCACGAAGCGGAGGCCAAAGCCAGGCCCTTGGAATTAAAGATTATTTAGCTATTGATGGTATCAAAAATGTTATTAGTGTTTTGGAAGAAATTGAAAATCATAAGATGAAGGATTTAAAATTTTTAGAGTGCTGCGCCTGTACCAATGGATGTGTTGGTGGTAGTTTAACCATTGAAAATTCCTTTGTTGCCAGAAATAGGATTAGGAGACTAGCAGAAAAATATTATAACTATGAATCAAAACCAGATGTGCCCTTTGAGGATTTTCTTTTACAAGAAGATTTAGCACCCATACAGGTTACTAAGCTGGATGATGACCTTCTCACTGCCATTAAAAAAATGGAAGAAATTCAGAGGATTTTACCTACCCTACCCAATATCGATTGCGGGGCCTGTGGCGCACCAAATTGCAGAGCCTTAGCTGAGGATATTGTTTTAGGCTCAGCCAGCATAGAGGATTGTATAGTGATACTTAAAAGTAGCGTTAAGAAAAAGTAGATCCTTGCTAGTGTTAGATAAAACATCATTTATTGATAAAAAAGAACTGAATATAAAAAAGAACTGAGTAACCAATAATCAAATAGGATTTTTTTATTGACTACTCAGTTTTTTATTGTGCTAAAGGGTCATTTGTATACACCCTTTGGCTTTGTTTATATAACTTATTAATTATACCGATGGTTAGAGGCCTCTCTATGCTGATCTGAATATAAACCCACCTCAGTACTGTTAATTTGGGCTACAGATAAAATATTATCATAGCTAAAATTTCTTATAGACCTCCTCAAATAGCAGTATGCCTTAATGTTACGATTATTTATTTCCTTTACCAGTATTTTTCGTTGACTGATCTCTAAGCCCTTATGATAAATTATGATAATGGGTAATTGATTAATTAAGGAGTATTGAAATATTCTTTCCACCAGCATCACCTCTCTTTTAAAATTATTATACCAGAACATACGTTCTGATTCAATGGTTAATTTCTGATAATTATAAATATCATATAGGCAATAAACGCAATTGCTAATAAAGACCCCTCTAGCTTAGACAGTTTCAAATGGGTTTTAGAGAAAACAAGTACTACCACCGTCGATAGAACCATCACTAGGGCATCAACAAACATTTTACTATCAACTGATAGTGGGGTTATCACTGCTGAAATACCTAAAATGAAGAAAACATTAAATATATTACTCCCCACAACATTTCCCAATGCAATTTCACTTTTCTTCTTAATGGCAGCTGTAACGGAAGTAATAAGTTCAGGTAAAGATGTACCAACAGCCACAATTGTTAGTCCCACTAGGGTTTCACTCATGCCTAAAGAGTATGCTATTTTGATACTACTCCTTACCACCTGATCTCCTCCAAAAATAATAGCCATCAAACCACCGATGGTGAATAAGATATTTTTTCCTAGAGACTTAGTATCTAATTCTATATCCTCCACCATGGATTTTTCCCTGCTATTCCTTGCTACTTCAAATATATAATAAAGAAATATCATAAAGAAGGATAACAGAACAAGGCCATCAGCCCTTGTTATTAGATTGGTGCTAAAACCTTGAAGTCTTATATCATTTATGAGAATGATCATTAACACACTGGCCAACAAAGCAAAGGGAATTTCCTTTCTTATGGTTTCCCTTTCAACCTTTAATGGATATATAAAAGCAGCTAAACCTAAAATGAAGGTGATGTTAAAAATATTACTTCCCACCACATTTCCTAGCGCGATGCTTCCACTCCCCTTTAGTGCTGCTGATATACTTACAGCAGCTTCAGGTGCACTGGTTCCAAAGGCAACAATGGTTAAACCTATCAGAATGGGAGGTATTCTTAAATAGGTTGCAATCTTTGATGCACCCTCTACAAAATAATCCGCTCCCTTCACAAGTATCACTAAGCCCAAGATTAAAAATAAATACATCAAAATGAACTCCTCCTGTGTGAATAGATTAATAGTCTTTTTATAATTGTAACCAAATATTTAGGATCAAAAAGCATTTATGTTAACAAAAAAAGACCTTTAACATAAATTTATCCCAAAAGATAAAATCATGTTAAAGGTCTTGCTTCTTTATTGCTAAAGGATAAAGCCAGACAGAAAATCCTGCCATGTATGTTGACTTTATCAATCCATATGGATAGCTACTCCCCTTCAACTGGAGAATTATATTGACTATAGCGATATATTAACTCAATTGTTGATAATAATCAAGTAAAATTCCGTTAAACCCTACTAAAAAAACACGATATTTATAAAAAATATGTAATTATTTTTAATAGGGATATAGTGTATAATTAAATAGGAAAAAATCCTATAACGAAATATTAGTGAGGCGAATAAAATGAACCTTGAGATCAGTGAACCATCCCAGAAAGAAATTCGAAAAAAGATCCTTTCAATGATTCTTCCTATAACCATTGAGAACATATTGCAGATGACGGCAGGCTTTGTTGCTATGGCCATGATTGGAAGAATCAGTGCTGCCTCAATCGGTGCTGTTGGCTTAAGCCAAAGAATCGTGGGAATTATTTGGGCTTTGTTTAAAGGCGTAACCACCGGTGCAACGGTTTTTGTCGCCCAAGCCTATGGTGCCAATGATACTATTAGATTAAAAAAAGTAGTACAGCAAACCCTATTATCTTCTATCCTTTTAGTTTTGGCTCTTCAACAAATCATATATTGGTTTGCACCTGATATTTTAAAAATTTTTGGAGCTAAAGGAAACATCTTAATAGATGGAACCCTTTACTTAAGAACAGTATCTTGGGGATTACCCTTTATGGCAATTATACTGGTGGTTACAGGGATATCTCAAGGAATGGGAAATGCAAAAACTCCAGCAAAAATCGCCCTAATCATGAATCTTATTAATATTTCCTTAGGCTATATCCTAATATTTGGACCCCTCGGCCTTCCTTCCATAGGATTAAAGGGAGCTGGAATAGCTATGGTTTCTTCTCAGTTTGTGGCTGCCCTTCTGGGTCTTTATGTGCTTTTTAATAGAAACGGCGTCTTAGGATCATTATTTAATCTAGACTTCTTCAAGCTAGATATCAAGCAAGTGTTAGAGGTATACCGTGTAGGCTCACCTTCAGCAGCTGAATCGATTTTTTGGCAACTATCCTCCTTACTGATTACGATGATGATCCTGTCCTTTGGAGAGCTGGCTCTAGCCTCCTATCAGTTGGGCTTACAAACTGAATCCATATCCTATATGCCTGCTATGGGCTTTGGTATTGCAGCCACGGCCTTTATTGGCCAAACCATTGGTGCCAATAACCCCCAATTGGGCAGGAAATATATCAAAGAGATTGTAAAGGGCTCTTTGTTGGTTACCGCCTTGGCATCTGCAATCCTACTATTTATGCCAGCTATTGTATTAAGACTGTTAACTGATCAACAGGAGGTAATTGATTTAGGGGTTAAATACCTAATTTTAATGGGGCTGGTTCAAATACCCCAAAGCATGTCTGGGGTCTTAAATGGCGCCCTAAGGGGTGCTGGATATACTAAAGTTCCCATGATTGTTGCTGGAACAGGGTTATGGGCCATTCGTATTCCTGTCTCTTATATACTATATCGCTATTTTAATACCTCTGTAACAGCAATTTGGATGGTCATGAGTATCGATCTTATTTTTAGGTTTTTATTAAGCTTCTATCTATATAAAAAATATGATGTTTATAATAATTCAAGGGTTGTACTGAAGGAAATCGAGATTTAAAGGATAGAAATAATGCTCCTATAAAATGATAAAAATATAATACATAGTAAAGGAGCACATATATCCACCCTATCAAGGCTTAACAAAGGAAATTATTCTTGATGGGAAGGTTATGAAGGAAAACCTAGCTGACGCAAAATTAAATGAAAAATGGCTAATGAAACAGCTTAATGGTTATGGAATTGAAAATATTAAGGATGTATTTTATGCAGGCTTAGATACATCCAATAATTTATATATATCCAGAAAAAATGTACAGGAAGAAACCCATGGGAAATATGGGATAGAATAAGGTTAATAGATAAAGACCATCTATTGAAGTAATAGATGGTCTTTTTTATTTCGTTGGTGGGCAATAAGGGACTCGAACCCCTGACTTCCTCCACGTCAAGGAGACACTCTACCAGCTGAGTTAATTGCCCAAATATTAAACACAATGTTGAATGTTAAGTTCTCTATTGAAGATATAATAGCATCAAAATAGAGAAAAAGCAACTTCTTTTTAATGCCAAGATAATTGAAATAACAGATCTAGACCACTACCATAGTAAACACGAAGGAATTTTCCTTCCATTTATTGTAAGGTGACAAGAAATTGCTGGTGAAGAGGGACTGATAAGAAGGTCTCTTTAAATATTGGTAAAGGTTCCCTCATATATATAACTGTATGTGAATATGTTTTGATTAGAGTAATGTGGGTAAAAAAGTATTATCATTGAAACGTAAGGGGGACTATGTGTGTCAAAATACAACCAATTATTTATGAAACAGCTGATGATGAGAAAGGTTTTGCTTAGTCTCATTCCTATAATTGTAGGAGCTGTTTTCTTTTTCGGATGGAGAACTCTTCTCTTAATGCTGGTAGTAACAGTTGCTGGTATCTTAACAGAAGCAATCTTTAAGAGAAGACAAAACAAGAAAATAAGTGAAGCGGTAATCGTTACATCAGTATTGTTTTCCCTCACCCTTCCTGTTGCTACACCCTTTTGGGTAGCAATTATTGGAATCATTTTTGGTGTTGCTTTTGCTAAGGAGGTTTTTGGCGGCTTTGGTCATAATATTTTTAATCCAGCCCTTGCAGCTAGAACCTTTATCTATGTTTGCTTCCCAGAATATCTAACGGTGAGATGGAACATTGCTGCTAGTAGTTTTCCCGGAGGCTTTACTAGATATATCACACCTGCAGTTGATGCAGTTTCTGGCTCTACTCCCCTTTTATCCTTAAGGCAGTCTGGAATCATTACTTCATTGCAGCAGCTTTTATTTGGCAATGCTTCAGGTTCCATGGGTGAAACCAGTGGTGCATTGATCCTTCTTGGTGCAATTATTCTTATCCTTACTAAAACAATTGACTGGAAGCTGATGCTATCCCCAACTGTTGGTTTTGTTGCAACCAGCAGCATACTAACCCTTATTGGGGTCAACAATGCTCCTAGCCCAGTATTTGGATTGCTTTCTGGAGGATTTCTTTTTGCCTCAGTTTACTTTATAACTGAGCCCATCACCGCTCCTAAAAACTCCAGTGCAAAGATCCTCTACGGGCTTTTAATTGGTATGATAACCATATTAATAAGGGTCTTTGGAATATTTGTAGAGGGAGTCATGTTCTCAGTTCTCATTATGAATTCCTTTGCTCCAATCATAGATGTAGCCTTTAAGGAATTGAAAAAAAGAAGGCAGGTGAAGACAGCATGAAGGCCTTTAATTATAAATCCATTATGTTTATGTTAATTATTTCAGTTATATTTACTGGTAGCTTAGCAATTATCAATGAGTTAACAGCTAACAAAATAGAAATGAATTTAGAAATGAAGCAACAAAAATCGCTATTATATGTATTAGGTTTTTCCGTTGAGAATCAAACGGCAGTAGAGGTTAGTAATTTGTATAATGAAGCCATCGAAGTAAAAGAGAGTGAAGATATAACTTATTATTTAGGCTATAGGGATGACTCTTTAGTTGGATATGTCTTTCCCTTTGGGGGAGATGCAGTTTGGGGCTTCTTGAAGGGCTTTATTGCATTAGATCCTTCTTTAACAAAGATTATAGGAATAGACTTCTTATCCCATAGTGAAACACCTGGACTTGGAGGTAGAATTGATGAAGAAGGCTTCAAGGAGCAATTTAGAGGGGTTGTTTTAAATACAGAGGATCTTCAAGAATTCATCAAATATCGACCCAATCCAGGAGGTCAGGTGGATGCCATATCAGGGGCTACCGGAACCTCCAATGCTGTTAAGAGAATCATCAATGACAATCTAAGGGAAATCTTAGATGAAGCAAAGGAGGGTCTATAGAATGTTAAAACTAAAGGAATATAAAAATATCTTTTCAATGGGAGTTTTTAAAGATAACCCTATATTTAGACAAATACTAGGTATATGCTCTGCCCTTGCGGTGACCAACCTTATGCTAAACTCCTTCGTAATGGGCTTGGGTTTAATATTCGTAACATCCTTTTCAAGCTTGACGGTATCCATTATCCGTCAATATACACCTAGGCATATTAGAATGATGGTCCAAACTCTGATTATATCTGCATATGTTATTATCGTTGACATCGTACTTAAGGCCTATTACCCAACCATAAGCGAAGCCTTAGGACCCTATGTAGGCTTAATTATAACCAATTGTATTATTATGGGCCGCTGCGAATCCTATGCTCAGAATAATCCTCCCCTCCCAGCCTTTATGGATGGTGTTGCTTCAGGAGTAGGATATACCATGATCTTGTTAATAATAGCCTTCTTTAGAGAATTATTAGGCTTTGGTAGCTTATTTGGCTATCAGGTATTAGGGGGTTGGTGGCCAAGATGGATTTTTATGATTATGCCCCCAGGAGCCTTCTTCATGCTAGCCATTGTCATTTGGGTTGCCAACACATTATCAGCAAAATCTGAAGAGGATCAGCTGCAAGTACCAGCAACAGCTAAAGCAGGAGGTGTAGAATAATGACAGTACATCCCTTTGTTATATTGTTTGCTTCAATATTCACCAGCAATATGATTTTAAGTAATTTCCTTGGTATGTGTTCCTTTATAGCAGTATCAAAGGAGATCAGAACCTCCCTGGGTCTAGGCCAGGCAGTAATCTTTGTTACTACAGGAACCACCATTATTAATTTCTTAGTATATCATTATATATTAATGCCCCTTGGATTAGAGTATCTAAGGTTTATCGTCTTTATTATTACAATAGCTGCCTTTGTTCAGCTGGTTGAGATGATTGTAGAAAGATACATGCCAACACTATACTACTCATTGGGAATCTTTCTGCCATTGATTACTGTAAACTGTGCCATACTAGGGGTTTCCCTCTTTATGGTTATCCGTAGCTACAGCTTTATTCAATCAGTGGTCTTTGGTTTTGGTTCAGGTTTAGGTTGGGCATTGGCTATAGTAGCCATGGCAGGCATACGACAAAGGCTTAAGAATTCTCCTATACCTAAGGGGTTACAGGGGCCAGGAATTACCCTTATTATAACTGGCTTAATGGCCCTTGCCTTTATTGGTTTTTCTGGTATAGTAAAAATTCAGTAGCCCTGGAGGTGGCAAAATGTTAAATATAATCATAACAATCGCAGTAATTTCAGGTATAGCTACGATCCTTGCAATAATCTTATCCTTAGCCGATGTTTATATTGCAGACTATGGTGAGAAAAAAATCATTATAAACAAGGATAAGGAGCTGGTGGTGGATGGTGGTAATAGCCTTCTATCCTCCCTGATTAGTAATGATATCTTCATTCCTTCTGCCTGTGGAGGTAAGGGCAGCTGCGGCTATTGCAAATGTACCATTAATAGTGGTGGCGGTCCGGTGCTGGCAACAGAGCTTTCCTATCTTACAGAGGATGATATTGCCAATAATGTAAGACTCTCCTGCCAGGTAAAGGTTAAAGAGGATATGGACATTACAATTCCTGAAGAATTATTTAATGTAAAACAATACAAAGCAGTGGTGGAAATCGCTAAGGATTTAACCCCTAAAATCAAATATCTACGTCTTCGAATTACTGATGGTCAGCAGATTTCCTTTAAGGCTGGTCAATACATTCAATTGCTGGCCCCTCCCTATCCAGGTAATCAAGAGGAGGTCTATAGGGCCTATTCAGTTGCATCCTCAACAAAAAACAATAATTTTGTAGACCTGATCATTGGTTATGTTGAAGGTGGAATACTAACCACCTATGTCCACAAGCACCTTTCCCAAGGAGACGAGGTATCCTTCAATGGCCCCTATGGAGATTTCTATCTGGATGAAGAAAGTGATCGAGAAATGGTAATGGTGGCTGTTGGAACAGGTATGGCTCCAATACGAAGTATTTTATATGAAATGCTGGATAAGGGTATTAATAGAAAGGCAACCTACTTCTTTGGTGCCCGTTGTAAAGAGGATCTCTTTATGCTAGAGGAAATGGAAATGCTTCAGAATAACTTGCTGGATTTCATGTATATACCAAGCCTTTCGAGACCTTTGGAAACCGACAATTGGGAAGGGGATGTAGGTAGGGTTACCGATGCAATTGCTGAATACCTTAGTGAAGGTGAAAATAAGGAGGCCTATCTGTGTGGTAGTGCTCCAATGATCGAATCTACCATCAAAGCCTTAAAGGCCAAAGGGATTCCAGAGGATAGGATTTACTATGATAAGTTTGATTAATTAAATTGAAGATTATAAAAGGGAAACTATAATATTGTAAAGCCAAAAGTTCATAACTGAACCTGCTGGAACAAACAAAAGCTACTGAACTATATACAAACTATAGTTCAGTAGCTTTTCAGTTACTTAAAATATGAAGTTATCTCCTCGAAGTCTTCCCTTGGCCTAATCTCCACTACTTCCTGATCTTTAACCAAATACTCAGCAGACCTTAGAGAAAAATTATAATTTGAACTCATTACCCTTCCATAGGCTCCGGTGTCGGCAATCACTATATAATCTCCAGGCATAGGAGACTTTAGGCTTCTCCCCTCTGCAAAACGGTCCCCGGTTTCGCAAATGGGTCCAACGATATCAAATTCCTTCTCCTGGCCTTGATTAAATTGAGGATAAATATGATGATAGCTATTATAAAGACTGGGTCGAATTAAATCTGCCATGGAGGCATCGGTAACTACAAAGGTTTTATGGGGGGTTTTCTTAATATATTCCACCTGTCCCACCAGCATACCGGCATTACCCACGATAAATCGACCAAGCTCCAAAATAATCTCCATATTCATCTGCTTCAATATTGGTATAACCTTCTTCTTATATTCCTCTAAGGGAAACTCATTGCCATCTTTATAGTAATCAATTCCCCAGCCTCCACCTATATTCATAAAGGTCAATTGATGCTCCTCTAGGCCTTTTATAAAATTATCCACCTTGCTATAGGCATCCTCATAGGGACTAACCTTTAGAATTTGGGATCCTATATGAAGATGAAGACCTTCTATTTTAATATAGGGATGCTTATAATAAATCCCAATCAACTTTTTAGCCATATCCAGATCCATACCAAATTTGCTCTTTTTAAGACCTGTAGATATATAAGGGTGAGTAATGGGGTCCACATCGGGGTTTACCCTTAAGGCAACGGTTATTTCCTTTTTTTCTGCTTCAGCCAGTTCAACCAGCCGCTCCAATTCTTCCCAGGAATCGATATTTAATGCCCTAGGCTGATATACCAGCATCTCCCTTAAAAAATCCAGGGACTTACCATTGCCATTAACAATTACGTTATGGGGATTATAGCCCACCCTTTTAGCCGAGTAAAACTCCCCTAAGGAAACCACATCTATCCCTACTCCCAAATCCTTTAAGCCCTTTATTAAATGGAGATTGTTGTTGGCCTTTGCAGCAAAGGAAATATGATAATTTAATCCCTCAAAAACCGATTCAATCCTTTCAATATTCCTCTCAATCTGTCTCCAGGAGTAGAGATAAAAGGGTGTTGGCCTTCCTTTGGTAATCTCCTCTAAGGGAATCCCTTCTACAGTTAATTGATGATTTATATATTCTAGCATTTTAATCCTTCCATTCTGTTAAAATTTCTGTCAGAGCCTTTATAAAAATATCGATATCTCCCTTTTCAATAATTAATGGTGGCAATAACCTCAAGATGTTGCCATTGGTTATATTAATTAGGATATTTTTCTTCATAAAGTCATCCTTCAAAGTGGTAACATCTCCTAGGATATCCATACCCATCATCATCCCTAGGCCTCTAATATCCCCTATAAGAGTAGGAAAAGATTCTCTAACCTTCCTTAGGCCCTCCATAAGATAGGCCTCCATCTCAACTACATGCTCTAACAGGCCACCCTCTAGGATTTCCAGAGTTTTAAGCCCTAAGGCAGAGCTGATGGGATTTGGTGCAAAGGTGGTTCCATGATCGCCACTTTTAAAATAGTGGGAAAATTCCTCTGCCACTAGAATTCCTCCAAGGGGCAGTCCTCCACCAATACCCTTAGCAAACAATAGTATGTCAGGCTTTACATCAGTGTGCTGATAGGCAAAAAGTTTACCGGTTCTGCCCATTCCGGTTTGAATTTCGTCTACACAGAATAAAACTTGATTCTCTTTACACAGCCTTTCCGCAGCT
Organism: Alkaliphilus serpentinus; assembly: GCF_009017255.1. GTDB lineage: Bacteria > Bacillota > Clostridia > Peptostreptococcales > Natronincolaceae > Alkaliphilus_D > Alkaliphilus_D serpentinus. Next base: position 65,800 of record NZ_WBZB01000037.1, read on the forward strand.
TCCATAAAATCTTTAGTAATTACTTGAATTCCTCCAGATCCTGAAATGGGCTCAAATATAAAGGCAGCAGGTTTATGTTTCTGAATAAAATCCTTTAGTTGATCAATATCCTGGCCATCCAATTGATAAACTGGAGCTTCTATGGTGTCAAAATCCTGCTGAACGCTGGCCATTCTGGTGAGCTTAAGAGCTCCGGAGGTTCTACCATGGAAGCTGTTCTTAAAAACCATCATGCCTTTTCTATCATGAGCCTTACCATACTTATGGATATATTTAATAGCCGCCTCTGTGCTTTCTGCTCCAGAGTTGGTAAAGAATATCTTTCCAGGAAAGGTATAGTGAACAAGCTTTTCAGCCAATAGGATTGCAGGCTTATTATAAAAAAAATTAGAAATATGAGAAAATAGCTGGGCTTGACCTTTAATTTCCTCCACCAGCAGTGGATGACAATGGCCTAATATATTTACAGCTAAGCCTGAAAACATATCTAGATACCGATTGTCCTCTTCGTCGGTTATATACATTCCCTCTGCCTGCTTAACTACCACAGGCATTCTGCCATAGGTTGGCAACAGATATTCTTTATCTAGCTCCATCCAATCCCTTTTCATTCCTCCATCACCAACCCAAAGGCCTTACCCATAAGGGTCACCACCTTTTCTTCTAAATGGTCTTCAACCACCCATGAAATTTTAATTTCTGAGGTTGTAACCATTTTAATTTCAATATTATGATCATCCATAATTTTAAAAACCTTAGCCGCTACACCAGAATGGGTTCGCATACCCAAACCCACCACTGAAATTTTTGCGATATTTCTATTGATTTCCCATCTAATGTCTGGAAGTTCTATCTGCCATTCCTTGAAAATTCTTTCAGCAATAGCCAGATCCTCCTTAGGAATGGTAAAGCTTACATACATTTTGCCATCGAGGGTAATCATATGGGAAATCATATCTACATTTACTTCCTCTTCTGCCAATTGTCCAAAGAGCCTAGAAAGATTCCCGGTAGTGGCTGTCAGGTTTATCACTGTAATTTGTATATCATCTAGGCTTGTGGCCATCCCTGTTACTAAGGTTTCTTCCATCCCATCTTCCCCCTTAAATTCAATCATGGTGCCATTTTCCTCCGAGAAGGTAGATGCCACGTACAAAGGTATTTTATACTTATTAGCCAGCTCTACAGCACGGTAATGCATTACTCCCGCACCTAGGCTGGCCATTTCCATCATTTCTTCATAGCTGATTTTATCAATTTTTCTTGCACCCTTTAGTTTTCTAGGATCCATTGTATAGATCCCTTCAACATCGGTATAGATTTCACACCTGGCATCTAGCTTTGCCGCCAGGGCTACTGCCGAGGTATCGCTTCCGCCCCTTCCAAGGGTGGTATATTCATGATTTTCTGATACTCCTTGGAAACCAGCAACTACCACAATCTTATCGTCATCAAAGGCCTTCAAGACCTTTGTCACATCTATATCCTTGATCTTTGCTTTTTGGTGTAATGAGGTGGTTTGTATATTGAGTTGAGGGCCAGTATAGGAAATTGCAGGATAACCCTTAGAAATTAGAGCCATTGACAACAGGGAAATAGAAACCTGTTCCCCCGTTGTCAGTAGCATATCCATCTCTCTTGGCTCTGGATTGTCAGTAATTGCCTTGGCTAAATCAATAAGCTCATCGGTGGATTTACCCATAGCAGACACTATTACAACTACCTGATAGCCTTCATTTTTTTTCTGGATGATCTTATCTGCAACCCTTTTAATTTTTTCAATGGAACCTACTGAGGTTCCTCCGTATTTTTGAACAACAATTTTCATATTATGCTTCCTTAAGATTTCGAAGAATTTCAACAATCTCTGTTTTAGATTTGGTCTTCTCGTCTATGGCCTTTATGATTCTGGCTGGGGTTCCTGCCACCACAACATTTTCCGGAACATCTTCAGTTACAACTGCTCCAGCAGCTACAACAGAGCCCTTTCCAATTTTTACACCCTCCAAAACAACTGCATTGGCACCTATTACAACGTTATCCTCCACGATTACAGGGGTGGCCGATGGTGGTTCAATAACTCCTGCAATAACCGACCCTGCTCCAATATGACAATTCTTACCTATTGTTCCTCTACCGCCAACAACCACATTCATATCAATCATGGTGCCTTCTCCAATAATTGCTCCAATGTTGATTACAGCACCCATCATAATGACTGCATTATTACCAATTTCAACCTTTTCTCTAATAATGGCTCCTGGCTCGATCCGGGCATTTATATCCTTTAAATCCAGCATCGGGATTGCAGAATTCCTTCTATCATTTTCGATCTCTAGATCCTCAATAAAAGCCTTATGATCCTCCAACAGGCGGGAAATTTCCTTCCATTCACCAAATAGTATGGCAGTGCCACCTGTTACAAAGTCCTTCACTTGGTATTGAGAAAAATCAATCCTGTTAATTTCACCCTTCAAATATACCTTAACAGGGGTCTTTTTCACACTATTTCCTATGTACTCTATAATCATTTTTGCATCCATTGTTAGTTTCCTCCTTAGTCTAATCCTAATACGTCCCTCATACTGTATAAGCCAATACCCTTATCTGCGATGAATTTCGCCGCTGTTAAAGCTCCTTGGGCAAATACCGATCGATCATGGGCTTCGTGTATCAGCTTTATGGTTTCTAGTTCATTTATAAAATGAGCTTCATGGAGGCCAACGATGTTTCCTCCTCTAATGGCATGAACGCCAATTTCTCCCTTATCCCTTGGGCATTGGCCTTCTCTACCGTACTGCTTTTTAGCTGTATGACCTAAGCCCTTTTCAATTGACTGAATAATTGTAACAGCACTACCGGATGGAGCGTCCTTTTTGCGATTGTGATGGGCTTCTATAACCTCTATATCAACCTTATCCTTTAGAGCTGCTGCAATCTTTTCCACCAGGGAAAACATTAGATTCATACCCATAGACATATTGGTTGCCTGAAGTATTGGAATTCTGGTGGCAGCCTCCTTTATCAGGTTGATTTCTTCAGCATTATAGCCGGTTGTTCCAATAACCAAGGGTAGACTGTTTTTTAAGCAGTAATCCAATGCCTTCTTTAGAGCTGTTGGGTGGGAAAAATCAATCACTACATGGGGCTTCACTTCCAGCTCCTCAGGATTTTTTTTAGAGTTGATTCCATCAATATTTGTCCAGCTTGGGTCTTCCTTAGCCAGATGAAAAATGTGCTGACCCATCTTCCCTGATATTCCCCAAATTAATAGATTCATCAAACTCCCCCCTTAAATAATTTGTTGTAGCTCCATTTCCTTCTTAAGCTTTTCTAAGTTGGCTACCTCCATCTGAGTTAAAGGAAGTCTTAATTCATTTTCTATATAACCCATTATGCTTACGGCAGCCTTTACAGGTATAGGGTTCACTTCACAGAAGAGTAAATCAATGAACTTTTTATATTTAAGCTGTAATTCTAGAGCTTCCCCTACATTGCCCTCTTCAAAGGCTCTACACATCCTCTGCATCGCCCTTGGTACTACATTGGCGGATACTGAAATTACTCCATTTCCTCCACAGCTATAGATTGGAACCACTTGATCATCATTGCCTGAATATATTTTAAAGTCCGCTGGAACCAGTCTTCTGATCTCTAAAATCTGAGAAATGTTGCCACTGGCCTCCTTAACAGCTATGATGTTTTCAATCTCTGATAAAGCAGCCACCGTTTCTGCATTGATGTTTACTCCGGTTCTACTTGGTACGTTATATAAAATTACTGGAAGCTTTGTTGCATTGGCTATGGCTGTAAAGTGGGTAATTAAGCCCTTTTGGGTGGCCTTATTGTAATATGGAGTAACCACCAATACTGCATCTGCCCCTAGCTCTTCTGCTTCCTTCGTATAGTTAATTGCAATTTCTGTACTATTAGAGCCTGTTCCAACTACTATGGGTATTCTTCCTGCAACCTTTTTTACCGCTGCCTGAATCAAAGCTACCCTTTCCTCATGATTTACTGTTGTTGCTTCACCAGTAGTACCTAGAACGATAATTGCTTGGGTATCATTCTCTAGATGAAGGTCTAGTAGTCTGTCAAAGGCCTGAAAATCCACCTGACCCTCCTTAAAGGGTGTTACTATTGCTACTCCAGATCCATTAAACATTCATACCTCTCCTCTCTTACCTTTTATAATTTTCCATTACCTCTATAATTTGAATTGCATTGGTGGCTGCACCCTTTCTTAAATTGTCTGCCACCACCCATAATGATACTGCGTTGGGATTATATAAGTCCTTTCTAATCCTTCCAACATAGGTTTCATCGGTGTTTGCAACCTCCCTTGGCGTTGGATAACAGTTTTCCGCAGGATTATCCATTAAAACCACCCCTGGAGAGTTCCTTAAAATCTCTTTAATCTCATTGATCTCTGGAGCTTCGTTAAATTCCAAGTAAACCGACTCGCTATGACCATAATAAACTGGAATTCTTACAGTCGTAGCGTTAACCTGAATCTTGTCATCCTCGAGGATTTTGTGGGTTTCATAAACCATCTTTAGCTCCTCTTTAGTATACCCATTATCATAGAATACATCGATATGGGGTATGCAGTTGGCAAATATCTGCTTTGTATAAACCTTATTGGGATAGTTTTCATCCTGAACCTGGTTTTGAAGCTCCACTATTGCCTTGTGTCCACTGCCTGAAACAGCTTGATAGGTGGATACCACAACTCTTTTAATTCCATATCTTTTGTGTAGAGGGGCTAAGGCCACCACCATTTGAATGGTTGAGCAATTGGGGTTGGCAACTATACCTTGATATCCCTTTAAAACATGGGGGTTAACCTCTGGAACCACCAATGGAATACCCTCTGTCATCCGCCATTGGGAGGAATTGTCTACTACTGTATTTCCCGCTTCTGCTGCTATAGGTGCATATTTCTCTGATACCCCACCACCAGCTGAGAACAACAGATAATCAAACTTTTCCTTCATAGCATCTTCTGTCAAAAGCTCTACTTCAATTTTTTCTCCTCTAAAATCCACGGTATTTCCTACTGATTTTTGAGATGCAAATAAGCGTAGCTTGTCGATGGTTAGCTTTCTTTCTTCTAATATTTCAATCATTTTACTTCCTACTGCTCCTGTTGCACCAACTACTCCTACTGTTAAACCCATGTATAATCTCCTTCCTTAATTAAAATATTTTATAAAATCATTATCTTCATCTTCATTCTATTATATTATAATTATTTGCAAATAATATTGTATATAATGCTAATTACATTGCAAAAAATGCTATAAGAACATTTGGTACAATAAAAAGCTCCTAAATAACTTCAGGAGCTTTGTTAACACAATAAAAGCAGACGAATAAAATGTATTATTTTATCGTAGCAATATCGAAATTAACAAATAGCACTCCATAGAAATTATTCCATGACAGTTGCCTAGTTATTCACCAGAGCACCCAACAATCATACCGCAAGGTAGCATGACTGTTTCGGCACGTCAGCCTTTCTACATCAGTTTTGGAGACCTTCCTCCTGATCACCTGATATATACTCATCTTCGGTGCGCCTCTATTTATTAATGGTTATGTAATTCTTCATTGTAGGTAGTTTATCATAAGTTAAAATACCCTGTCAACTAAATTATCTTCTAAATTTCCCCTATAAAAAAGCCTATATTACTAGAGTATGAGGATTTAATTTAATAGTGACTTGTATAATAATGTCGTTTAAAATACTGGCTTTCGACCTTTTTCGCTATTGTAGCATTGATGGCTTTGATAGTATAATTAGCCTACTTAGATATGAAACATATTTTAGTAAATAGGAGGAATTATTTTGAACTATCTTGATGCCATTCAATTTATTGAAACTTGTCAATCCCATAGTACTAGACTAACCATTGAGAACATCCGTCTGGTTTTATCTCTTTTAGGGAACCCCCACAATCAACTGAAATTTATTCATGTAGCAGGCACCAATGGCAAGGGTTCTACTTCTTCCTTTATTCATAGTATTTTATCCAGTGAAGGCTATCAGGTAGGGTTATATACCTCCCCCCACCTCCACTGCTATACCGACAGAATTAGAATTAATGGAGTCAACATTAGCCAAGAGGAGTTTGCAGATATCCTATACCAAATCAAAAGAACTCTTCAACCAATGCTGGAGGCTGGGCTGCCATACCCTGCCATGTTTGACCTGATTACTCTAGTAGCCTTCGTTTATTACCATAGAAAAAGAGTGGATTATGTAGTCTTTGAGGTTGGCTTAGGGGGCCTGAATGATGCCACCAATGTGATTGAAAAATCTTTAGCTTCTGTTATAACTCCCATCGGTATAGATCATGTAGACATCTTAGGCTCAACCATTGAAGAAATTGCAGCCCATAAAGCCGGTATCATTAAAAAGGAAGGTATAGTGATTTATCATTGGCAAGAACCAGCTGTGGAAGAGGTTATTCAGCAAACTGCAAAGGATCAAAATGCTAAAGCCTATAAAATTAATCAGGAGATGCTACAGCTACTAGAGGAGGATTTTAGTGGTCAGAGTTTCTTCTTTGAGGGAAGCTTTGCCATTTTACCGGAAGTGAAAACAAGGATGCTGGGTAAACATCAGCTGTATAATGCTGCTGTAGCAATAGAAACCATACTGGCACTCAATCATCATGGCCTAATGAAGGTATCAAAGGAGGCCATATTAAGGGGGATTTCAACTAACTTTTGGCCAGGTAGACTTGAGATCTTATCCTTTAATCCCCTTATGCTAATAGATGGAGCCCATAATTTACCGGGTAGTGAAATTCTATCAGCAGCTATTAAAAGGTATTTTCCTAATAAGTCCATCACCTTAGTCATAGGAATTCTTTATAACAAAGATGTAACTGGAGTCTTACATACTCTTTTACCCCTCTGCAATAGGGTGATCTTTACAAAACCAAATAACCGTAAAGCCACCGACCCTTCTCTATTGGCAATGGAAGCCCTACCCTACCAAAGGGAGGTACTTATCACCAACACCCTTGAGGAGGCTGTGGCTACTGTCCTACAGTCAGTTAAAGAGAATGAGGTAACGATATTTACTGGGTCTTTATATCTTATCGGAGGTGTTCGCAAGCTGTTATTAAGCTATTTTGAGGGTGTAATGGCAAGCTAGGGAAAATCAAATTAAGAATGAAGAATGAAGAATTCAGAATGAAGGATTAAGGATTAGGGATTAAGAATGAAGGATTAAAAACTATGAATAAGATAGATTATAATGAAAGGTAAGATAATGAGGTGGAAAACAGAAAATTTAAAATATCTTAGAAATCAAAGCAAATTCCTGAAGAATTAAAAGAGTAATAGAATAAATTATAGTACAAGACAAGGTGCCACGTCTTCGGCACCTTGTTTTATTTTATTTAGTTTTAAAGTCTAGAGTTATCCCCTCAGGGGCTGAAATTTTAATATGTCCACTACCCTTTGCCATAGCACTGCCGGCTTTATCCTTGGTTAAGCCTCTGTCCTGATATCGATCAAACTGCCACATGTTTATCCATGAAGATGTAAAAATTACCTTTACGTTTTCCTTATAGCTATAATCAATATAAAGCTTATTCCCCTCTAGTCTCCCCAAAACCTTTGGATTAATATATTCATTTAGATCATATCCATTATAATTATTAATGGGTAACCGTGTTTCTATGATTATTTTTCCTTCAGGAGAATTCTCAAAGTCAACACCAAAAATGCTTAAGCTAGAATTTCTTAGTTTATCCTCATCAAGAGCATGAACTTCAATCCTTTCATCTGCTTGTAGGTGGGATATATCAATTTCTGTTTTAATATAATCGTCTATTACTACCGATTCTTCTTTGATACTTATATTACTAGAATAATTTTTTGATACCCTTTGGGAAGGTATGATTATGAAGGTAAATATGGCAATAACCATCACCACTACAACAATGGCCTTTGAAAAAGGGTTTTCTGATTTATGGTAGAGGGTATCTTTATTAATTGTAAAGGATATTAACATTAATGAAAGTCAAATTACAATTCCCTTAAGAAAAAAGAACAGAATTTTGTTTTCATGGGTTATAAGCTTAACAACTTCTATCAAGAAACTTTTAGCATAATCATTGTATACAAAAAAAGAAAGGGCAGTAGTCAAAATAATAAAACCATATATTTTAAACCTGCGAAGAATCACAGCTATAAAGGTTATTACTGAGGTAATTAGTGATAAATACATAAAATAAACTAAAAAACCTACTAGGGTATATTCAATATCAAAGCCATATACAATCACTAAATTATCCTTCATATTAGCTAAAATACCATAGATTCCATGTTGTAAAAAATAGATTACTAATGAGGCAATACTTAAAAGTAGTAAGTAGAAATAGTTTATTAGCTGAGATGATAAAAACCTGCTGGTATTATTTTGGGGGTAAACTGAATAAAAGTGATTATTTGTTGTATAGGATACTGTCATATATAAGGACATAATAACCCCTACTAAGAATATCAGGTAGGAGAAATTTAATCCATCTATTGTCTGGACACTATCCATTCTATTAAATACTACACTAAAGGTAAGAATTATATTTAGCAGCAACAGAAAAGCCAATATAAAAAATGGTCTTATCATGTCCCTTTTCTGCATCCTTAATTTAACTTTTGTTAGATTAATTGTATGCTCTCTTTCTATTTTTTCCATAAACATTTAAGCTCATCCTCCTTATGGTCTTGGGTCAAATATCCACATAAATCCTCTGGCCTAACCTTTGAAAGGGCTATGTTCCTTGCCTTTGTCATATCAATTAATTCTTCTGTTAATTTACCATAAATAATGCTAAAGCTGTCGAATTCACCAATTTTTGAATAGAGAACTTTTTTATCCCTACAATAATCCTTCAGAACATCTCCTCTACCATCAGCACGATAGGCAATTTGTTGAATTTCTTCAATATCCTTATAGAACAAAAGCTTACCTTTGTTAATCAGAAGGATTTCTGACAACATCCCTTCTAGCTCTGAAAGAATATGACTTGAGATGATTATTGTACGAGGATACTCACTGTAATCCCGTAGTAAAACTTCATAGGCGGCCTTTCGCACCGTTATATCCATTCCTAAAACCGGTTCATCCAGCATTGTTAACTCTGCTCTAGTGGCTAATGCACATATAAAGTTAAATGTACTCATCATACCCTGAGAAAGCTGTATGTATTTATCCTTTGAATTGATATCAAAAAACTTCAGAAGCTTTAGTGCAAAATACTCATCAAAGTTTTTATACATTATCTTAAAGCTATATATAATATCGATAAGCTTGATTTTCTTTGAATATTCAATGTTATGATATGTGTAGACAAGCTTTTCAGAAACCTCTAGGTTATTCATTGGCTCCCCATTCAAAACCATTAATTCTCCTTCATTCTTATCAAGCAACCCAGCACAAAGCTTCATAAATGTTGTTTTTCCAGAACCATTTCTACCAATTAGACCAATTAATCCGCCTTTATTTATATTAATTGATAAGTTGTCTATTGCTCTAACCTTTCCATAGGATTTTGTTAGTTCCTTCGCCCTTATTATAAAATCATCCATTATACTCACTCCCTCCTATACTAAAAATATTTATTTATGATTTCAAATATATGATCCTTTGTAATACCAAGCTTATTGGCTTCAAAAATCAACTCCTTAACCATCACTTCAAAGCCCTCACTTTTTCTCTTTCTTAAGATCCTCTCCCTTGCCCCTTCGGCTACAGTCATTGCTAAACCCCTTTGTTTATGCAAAATTCCCTCAGAAACAAGAAGGTTTATACCTTTGGCCGCAGTAGCAGGATTCACATTTAGTTCTCTAGCAATGATCAGCTGGGAATAGCATTCTTCCCCTTCCTTTAAGCTTTCAGCGATTATATCATCTTCAATAGCTTCAGCTATTTGAACATATATGGGCTTTATGCTATCAAAATTAACCTGCACGGTCCTTCACCCTTTCTACTATACTACATTACCTATGTAATGTAGTATAGTATATAATGCTAAATTTGTCAATGGCTTTTACTGAATACCGTAATAATACTTTTGCTTGGCTGAAAGTATTTTCTTATAATATCAAAACCCCGCCAATAATTTGACGGGGATTTTGAATGTATCGGATGATTTTTATTTAGTATTTATCCATAGGTGGGGCTCATTCATAAAGTTTTTAACACCCCTTGAGGAATATCGTAAATCTTTTGGTAGCATGGCAATGTTTTGTCTCTTAACAAACTGTCCATACCCTTTATTACCCACTACACCTTTATCTAAATCAAAGATTACTTTTCCTCTAAGGATGGTTTTAATGGGGCGACCCTTCACCTTAGTACCATGTAATGGATTGTACTTTGCCTTTGAGAAGGTTTGCTCCTGATCAATGGTCCACTCATGCTCAAGATCTACTATAGTAAAGTCCGCATCTGAACCAACCTCTAGGGCACCCTTCTTAGGATATAATCCATAATGAATGGCAGCATTGGTGCTAGTTACATTTACCAGCTGTCTTAGAGTCAGTCTTCCCTTATTGTATCCTTCACTAATCATAATAGGCATCATGGTTTCTACTCCAGGGATTCCGGGGAAAGCATCCCATATAGTCATTCCTTCCTTAGCCTTTTCTGTGATGATTTCATAGGGAGCATGGTCTGTACCGATAAAGTCTACACTTCCGTTGGCTAAGCCCTCCCAAAGCTCTTGATTATCTCTTTTAGATTTTAAAGGAGGGGCTATTTTTGCAAAGGCCCCGTGCTCAGTCATGGCATCCTGATAATCTAAGATTAGATAATGTGGACAGGTTTCAGAGGTTACATCAATCCCCCTCTTTTTAGCCTCCCCTATTAATTTTGCACCAACACCGCTACCCATATGGACGATGTGGGCTCTTGCACCAGTATCCTCAGCATAGCTAATAACAAGTTCGATAGCAACCTTCTCTACAAGCTGGTTCCTAGCCTCAGCCCAAGCAGGAGCATCTGTTCTTCCTTCCCTTGCAAACTTCTTAGTATAAAAATCAGCTAATGCGAAATTTTCAGCATGAACACCTATTGGCAGTCCGGTTTTAGCTACTGCCCTAAAGCACTCAAGCATTTCTGGGTCTGTAACCCTTGGATAGGTAGGTACAGAGGGTGTCATATATACCTTAAATCCGCATACCCCTTCATCAGCTTGCTCCTGAACCACTTGAAGATCATCATTCTTTACATCTTCTCCGGTAACTCCACCCCAAAGGGCATAATCTACTATGGCGTTATCCTTGATAGCATTAATTTTATTGTGTAATTGATCAACGCTTCTTACAGAAGGCTTTGAGCAGCAGGGCATATCCATGATTGTTGTGATTCCACCAGCAGCCGCCGAGGAAGTACCTGTAAAAAAATCCTCCCTATGGGTAAATCCTGGATCCATAAAATGGGTATGGGAGTCGAAGCCTCCTGGGATTACTAAATTCCCTTCTGCATCTATAACATCCTTTGCTTCAATATTACTTGCATCCTGGATAAACCCTTCTATTTTCTCATTCTTTACCAGGATGTTTGTTGTTACTGTGTCATTTTCACCCTTTGGAATTTTAGCATTTTTAATGATTAAATCTACCATTCATATGCTCCCTTCATTGATTGTTTTTAGTTTAACCCTTCCATCAATACCCATAATTCTATAATATTGCTCCCCCTGCCTCTTCAACGATTTTTGCAATACGATTGTTATCCCTTGGACCAGCAGTAATTGCTATTTTGTAATCCAAACTGACAGTTTCCTCAAATCCAGCCATACCGCTAACCATTGGATTTGCAGCCATTAGGGGGGATTGATGGCTTTCCACAGCCGATGCTCCTGATTTTAGGACTAAATCAGAAAGGGTAGCTCCAGTAGCTGTTCCAGCAACATTTTGCCTAGCATTATAATTTTCCATGTGATCATCCTTTAAATCCAACGTTGCATCGATACCCATAACCCTAAGCTTATAAATTGTATCATTGGCTGCCTTTAAATTATTAAAATAAGCCTCAATCATTCAACCATCCTTTCCTAATATATTGTTAATTCCTTATATTATTTTGACTTAAATACCTATTATCTATTCTTAAAAAAGACCATCCTATGAGAATAACCTCATAAAATGGTCTTAAATATCTTAATGATAAAAATCATGATCTCCGATGGTCATAGAATATTTTCGATTTTCCAAAATCCAAAAGTTTGTAGATTTTGTTGGGTTTAGAAAATACAAAGCATCTCCCACTGGTCTTTCACCCTTTAATGCCGCTTTAGCTGCCTCTATGCTTTCTTGACTTGGGTTATTATAGATTGTTCCATCAATTACAGGTGAAAATTGAGTATAGCCATGCTGTTTGTCAAAAACTACACCCTTTATGGTATTGGGAAAGATACTGCTCTTTACTCTATTTAAAACTACATTCCCTACTGCTACCTTTCCGATGTAAGGCTCTCCTTGGGCTTCGGCATGAATGATTCTACTTAGCCAATATAAGTCCTCACTGTCACGGTTTCCACCCCTAGATGGCTGTCTTTGGTCCGTTAAAGCCAATACCTGACCAACCTTTATTGAATCATTGTAAAGACTGTTATATTGCTTAAGGGTTTCAATAGATAAGCCCGACCTTATAGCAATAAAATAAAGGGTATCATTTGCCTTAACTGTATATTCACTTCCTGTAATTGGCTCTAGCTCTTTATTCTCTGGTTTTATCTCTTTTTTCTCTGGTTCAATTACTTTTTCATCTTTAGACTCTTCCACCAATTCATCTTTCTTATCCTCCTCCTGAGTAAACGGAGGATATGTATTAGGCTCCTTTACATCCACTTCACGATCTTCATTGTTATCTGATGAATTAGATCCCTGGGAATGGTCCTTTTCTTCAATGATGAGGTCTTCCTTCAATGTATCTTCATAATTTTGAGAATGGATAGTAGTACCCACCATTAGAGCATAGGAAGAAAGTGATACTAAAAATACTGTTACGATGGCATAAATAATATATTTATTTGTTCCTTTTAAATATTTATTCAATTATAAGCCCCCCTTCTATCCTAAGATTTTAGCATACAAAGGGGTGCAGTGTACATATTTTCAAGGGTTGTAACTTTTACCACTATTGGTTTATTTAAATAAACCCTCCATCAATTTCTTAATTTTTATTCGTCTCTTTAGGGTCTCGGCCTTGTCTAGGGTAATGCTTATTGGATTTATAATAATTACATCTCCTTCCTTTGCATTGGAAGGTAATTTTTTCATATCTATTCTTTCGAAAGCTCCATCTATTTCTACTATAGCGTATACACCCTCAAACCTATCGATTATCCCTCTTTTCATAAGCTGCCTCCTTACAATTGTTTTCTTTGTCCATGATACTTGTATTGGTTTTTAGAAATTAGTAAGTAATATGATAAACATCTGTACGCCTATGCTTTAATAAGGGTAGCTGTTGTCTTATTTTTTCTAGGTAATCTAAGTCAATTTCACCAGTTATGATTTCTTCCCCTTCACCTGCCATAGCAATAAAATCCCCCCATGGGTTGGCTATAGCAGAATGACCATAGGGCTGGTAGCTGGCCTTCATATTCCTTGCCGGTGATGCTGCTACAAAATATACTTGATTATCTATTGCCCTAACCTTAATTAAATCCTTCCAGTGGGCTGGCCCGGTGGTCATATTAAAGGCTGCTGGAATCACTATGATTTCTGCCCCCTCCAGTACCATTAATCTCATCAATTCTGGAAATCTCATATCGTAGCATATAGCCACCCCAATTTTACAGAAATCTGTTTCTATCACTGTGGGTATATTACCTCGACCCAATGTCTCAGACTCCTTAAAGGTTATTTCTCCCTCTATATCAATATCAAATAAATGCATCTTTCTATGACTGCCTAGAAGCTTCCCTTCCTGATTGAAAATGTAAGAGGTATTGTATATTTTATCCCCTTCCCTTTCAGAAATCGACCCACCTATTATGTAGACTCCCAGCTCCTTTGCCAAACTCGACAGCATTCCAGCTGTTGGCCCTGGATATTCCTCAGCAAATCCAGGAAAATAGGAATTATTGTAGGGGCAATTAAACATTTCTGGTAGGACAACCAAATTAGCTCCATCATCGTTAACAGCCCTTCTAATCATATCTTCTGCTTTTTTAAGGTTATCTTCCTTTTTATCAGACACCATCATTTGACACACCGAAAGGGTAAGCTTTTTCACAGAAATCATCCTTCCTTATATTTATAGGTTTATTTGATTATTTTTGATATACCCATTAAAATATATAATATAATTCAATTAAGGGGGCAAAAATCATGAGAACGATTATTTGGTTTGTTTATTTTTGGTTACATTTAATATATGTATCCATTTACATACCCTCAGTAAAGAGGCTGATGAAAAAGGGTGCTATAGATGAAAGACGAAGGTTAGTTCAAAAAATTGCCTATAACTGGTCAAGGAAGCTTATTGGGCTTACAGGTAGTACTATTGAGGTTGAAGGCCTTGAAAATATCCCAAGGGGTCCAGTTCTTTTTGCCAGTAATCATCAGGGAAACTTTGATATTCCCTTACTACTTGCCAACATTCCTAAGCCAGTGGCCTTTGTTGCCAAAATAGAATTAAAAAAACTTCCTCTGGTTAGTAGTTGGATGGAGTATATGGAGTGTGTTTTTATCGATAGAAAGGATATGCGGCAATCCTTAAGGACCATTGGATCTGCCATTGAAATACTAAAGTCTGGACAGTCAATGGTTATATTCCCTGAAGGTACCCGTAGCAAATCCAGTGAGATACAGCCCTTTAAGCCTGGTAGCTTAAAGATGGCAGCCAGAGCTGGAGTTAAAATTGTTCCAGTAACGATTATAGATTCCTATAAAATTATGGAGGCCAACAACAATAAAATTAAGCCAGCAAAGGTTAAGATCATCTTCTCAAACCCAATTGAAACTGAGGACTTAGATAAAGCAACGGATTTAACGGTAAAAACCTTTCAGGTTATAAAAGAAAATTTACAAAAACCCGTCTAGGGATAAATTTCCTAAAATTTGCTTTTTCTTAGCTTATACAGTTATTATATCATCCATTTTGATCTTTTTAAAATTTATCCAAAGGGTTATAAAAATAAGGTGCAGCTTAAAATGATTTAATTGGTCACTTCAATCTGCACCTGTTTGAATAGTAAATGTAGTCTTCTCTATTTCTCCCGTATATAATCCCCAGATTTTCCACCGGTCTTTTTGACTAGGCGGATATCTGTAATTTCCATACCTCTATCAATGGCCTTACACATGTCATAAATCGTAAGGGCTGCAACAGAAACTGCACTTAGGGCTTCAATCTCCACACCAGTTTTTCCTGTTGTTCTTACTGTGGCTTCTATATCTATTTTATTGTTTTTTTCATCTATATGAAAGCTGATATCTGCTCCAGTTAGGACTATATTATGACACATTGGAATCATATCACTGGTTTTCTTGGCCGCCATAATACCTGCCACCTGGGAAACTGCCAGCACATCACCCTTTTCTATATTTCGATCGACTATCCTTAAAAGGGTTTCCTCCTTCATATAGATTGAACCCCTTGCTACTGCTTCTCTTCTGGTGTTTAGTTTCTCTCCCACCTCTACCATTTTTGCTCTGCCTTCCTCATCGAAATGCGTTAAAACCTTTTCATCCATAATCCTTCCTCCTTTACTACCGCTAATCTAATATAATATCCTCAACTTCCATATTTCCCAATGCTTCTTCAATCAAGGCCTCTACATCCAGCTTTTCCTCAGACTTAAGAATTTTGTCTAACCTGGGCTTGGTTACAGGCCTTTTAGGAAGAAAAACTGTACAGCAATCCTCATAGGGAAGAATTGAGGTTTCATAGGTCTCTATTTCCTTTGCCATATTGATAATATCTACCTTATCGGTGGCAATTAAGGGGCGAAAAACCGGTAGCTCCACAGCTGAATTGGTGGTATGAAGACTTTCTATCGTCTGACTGGCCACCTGCCCTAAGCTTTCACCAGTTACTAAGGCACTGGATCCAGAGAGCTTTGCTACCCTTTGGGCCAGCTTCATCATAAACCGTCTTGACAATATGGTCATCTCATCTTCAGGGCATTTTTCATTAATTTCCTTTTGTATTGGCAAAAGATTTATTGAGTATAATCTAAACCTTCCTACATATATGGATAGGATTTTAGCTAAATCCATAACCTTTTCCTTTGCCCTTTCACTTGTAAAGGGATAGCTATGGAAGTGTACAGCATCAAGTTCTAATCCCCTTTTAGCCATAAGCCACCCAGCAACAGGGCTATCAATTCCTCCGGATAATAGTAGTAAGGCTTTCCCACCGGTACCAACAGGCAAACCTCCATGACCATATATTTTGTCAGAAAAGACATAGGCCTCATCCCTTACCTCAACATATACCACTGCATCTGGGTTATGGACATCCACTTTAATATCTTGTACATTTCTTAGTATATGGGCACCTATTTCACTGCTAATTTCTAGGGATTTTAATGGGAACTTTTTATCTACTCTTTTGCTATCAACCTTGAAGGTTTTAATGCCCTCATTTTCTATTCTTCTTTTGATTTCATTCAGGGCAACCTCTTTGATTTTATCTAAATCCACGGGAAATCGATATGCTCCACTAATTAGTACAATACCAAAAATCTTCTTTAGTCTTTTAATTATTAGATTCTCATTATAATCCTCAAAGTCAATTAAAATCCGACTCTCTTTTTTATATACCCTAATGTTGCCCAAATCCTTCAAAGCATGACGTATATGCTTAACCAGCTTATCCTCAAAAAATCTCTTATTCAAGCCCTTCATCATGATTTCACCGTAGCGGACTATGATTATTCTTTCCAACCTCTTCACCTCTTCATTATTTTACGCAGGTAATTCACCTGTTTTTGAATCTTCTCTATCCCGTAGTCTAATTCCTCTTTGGTATTAAAATCACTAAAGCTAAAGCGTATAGCACTGTCTATGTATTCATCCTTTAAACCCATAGCCATTAATACATGACTGTAGCCTCTTTTTTTCGAGGAACAGGCTGAACCAGAGGATACATATATACCATCCTCTTCTAGACTATGGAGTAAAACCTCACTTTTAACACCTTTAAAGGAGACATTTAATATGTTAATGGAAGTCCCTTGGGGATCCCCACCATTGATTTTAATGTCCTCCACATTGGCCATCAGCATTTGATAAAAATATTCCTTTAAGGAAGCAATTTTACGAATATAGTTTTGTTGATCAGAAAAAATCAACTTAACGGCTTCTGCCATACCCATTATTCCAGGGGTATTTTCGGTGCCTGGTCTGATCCCTAACTCATGACTTCCTCCTGTGGCTATTGGAGTAACCTTCCAACCCTTCTTAATATATAAGCAGCCAATCCCCTTTGGACCGTGTATTTTATGTCCACTTATCGAAAAACCATCCACCGCTAAATCCGTTAAAGAAAAAAGAATTTTACCAAAGGATTGTACTCCATCCACATGGAAAAAAACCTCTTTATTTTTATTTTTGATAATTTTAGATATTTTTTCAATGGGCTGTATAGAACCAACCTCATTGTTCACATGCATGATGCTTACCAATATCGTATCTTCCTGTAGGGAATCTTCCAATTCCCTTAAAGAAATAAAGCCATTGTTGTCTACATCTAAGTAGGTAACCTTATAGCCCTTTTTTTCTAAGGCTTCAAAGGTTGAAAGAACCGATGGATGCTCAATTTTAGTAGTTATAAGATGTTTACCCCTTCTTTGGTTGGCCTCTACATAGCCCCTTATGATAATATTATTTCCTTCTGTCCCTCCGGAAGTAAAAAACAATTCTTCCTCTCTACAATCTAAGCTTCGGGATATAAGCTTTCTAGCTTCCTTGATCTTTCTTTCTATCTCAACGCCTTTTTTATGTAAAGATGATGGATTTCCGTACATTTCATTCATTGCCATTGTAACAGCCTGTATTACCTTGGGCTTTACCCTAGTGGTGGCTGCATTATCTAAATAAACCTCCATATATTTCACCTCATTTTTACGGGATTACAGTTTTTATCATATCTAAAAAATAGAAATAGAGCAAGGTACAATATTAAAATACCCTACTCTATAGGTTTTTATATATCCAGGAAGCCTATTAAACTGTTTGGTAGTGTATGATGAAAAAATAATAATGAAGAATGTAGAATGAAGAATATATGTATCTTTTCTTAATGTTAAATGTTAAATGTTGAATGTTGAATTGACGAAGAAATTTACTTCAGCAAATTTCCTGTTCTCATTACTCATTACTCATTAATAATTACTCATTGATCTTCTAATATCCCAATTCTTCCCCTACTATATAAACCTTTAAGTCTACTGTCATTGGCTTGTTATTAATGATTGTTGTAATGTTACACATTCTTTCCTCACTGGTGCAATCATTACATAAATCAGTAAAGGCACAAGGAACCTTTAAGTTTAATCTCCTTGCATTGCTAGGACAGGCCTTTTCCTTTATTCGATCGATTGCAGAAATGATATCAGTGGTTATTTTATTAATACCACAGATTACAATAACTTTTTTAGGCCCATAGAACATAGATGCTACTCTATTGCCTACACCATCAATATTTACAAGCTCACCGGCTTCCGTTAAGGCATTGGTGCTGGTTAGATAAATGTCGGCTGTTGCTGCTTTTTGTCTAACCTGTCCCCTTTTTTCCGGCTCAACCAACCAGTGCCAATATACTTCATTGCCAGCTTTTATTAACTCTTCATGTAGTTTAAGATCAAATATCGTCATTGATCCTCCAATACCAACGGTATCTTCCTTAGTGATTTCTGATATTATCTTGGCCTTTACAGCTTCAGCGCTTTCAAAGTATTCAGCATCAATTCTTTTGCCTTTTAAGTTGTTAATTAGTTTCTTTATCCGCTCCATATGCAACCCGCTCCTCCTTATTGAGTTTCCTTAATATATCAATTATACATCAATTGATTAACAATAAAAACATGTATATTTATACGTACTATTTCCGATTGTTATAAAATAAACAATTTTATTTTGTTGCACTTTATGTCGGTATTTGTTATAATAAATACGTGGTTATCCCCCTGGTAACCTCGATTATATAATCTCTATTCCCAATACCCCTTTTGAAAATCACATCCTTTGATGTGAGGCTAGGTTGACGGAGACCTAGCCATTTTTTTATGCTTTTTTGTCTGAATATTAATACTATTTAATTAATAATCTGGAAAACCTGCGAAAAAATTTTTAATCTTCTAATTCACAAATAATTTGTAATACTATATAATATTGTTGCAGCCAAATAATCTATAAGGAGGGTTATTATGAATAAACCCAAAGTTGTAGTGATTTTTACTGGAGGAACAATTTCTATGACGGTGGACCCAAGGATTGGTGCAGCCATCCCTTCCCTTTCTAGCCAAGAAATTTTATCTCTGGTAACGAATATCGATAAGTATGCTGAAATAGAAACTGTAAATTTCTCTAAACTACCTGGACCCCATATACATCCCAAGATGATGATGGACCTTAGGAGGGTAGTGGTGGATAACCTACAGAGGGAAGATATTTCAGCAGTTGTAATAACCCACGGAACGGATACCCTTGAGGAAACTGCCTTCCTTTTAGATTTAAGCATAGACTCACCTAAACCCATCATTATTGCTGGAGCCATGAGAAACAGCTCAGAGTTAGGCTATGATGGACCCAGTAACCTAGCAGCAGCCGTATGTACAGCTATATCACCCCAGTCTATGGGTAAAGGGGTTTTAGTTGTCATGAATAACGAAGTGAATGCTGCCAGTGAAGTAACGAAGTTTAATACCCTAAGCCTTGATACCTTTAAATCCTTAGAATTTGGACCTTTAGGCATTGTAGACAATGATGAGGTGATCTATCATCGGGATATCGTTAACCGACAACAAATCTATACTGAAGGTATTGTGGCAGAGGTGGACTTAATTAAATGTGCAGCTGGAATGGATTCTCGCATCATTAAATTTTGCGTTGATTCCGGAGCAAAAGGCCTAGTTCTTGAAGCATTGGGTCGGGGTAATGTACCACCAACCATGATTGAAGGTATCCAATATGCAATAGATAAAAACGTTGCTGTTGTTATTACATCCAGATGTCCTACCGGTAGAGTTCTAGATACATATGGATATGAAGGTGGCGGTAAGCATTTAAGGAATATGGGGATAATTCTTGGTGGCGATGTACCAGGGCAAAAGCTACGAATTAAGCTGATGCTGGCCTTAAGCGTTTCTACAGACCTACAGGATATTAAAAATATTATGGAGTTTAATCAATATCGTAGATAAAAAGAAAGAAGATAAAGGCTTAGAAAGACGCCTTTATCTTTTATCTTTACTTGATTATATTATTTTTCATACAGGTTTCAACATCCAAATCCTTTATTCCATCCCTATCGAAGGCCACCTTAATAGAGCCTCCCCCTTCCTCCAAGACCCTGCCCTTGCCAAAAATTCTATGGAAAATCTCCTTACCCCTTTCAAAATACTTTAATGCAGATGAAATGCTCTTCATTTCCATTATAAATCGAGAGGGATAGGATTTCTTATTGTACCAATATCTTGGAGAAGAGATATACAACTTTTCCTTAGCCCGTGTAGCTGCTACATAAAAAAGTCTTCTTTCTTCCTCAATTGATTCCATTGAGTCTATGGATTTTTTGTAGGGTAAAACCTCTTCAACTGCTCCTACAATGATGACAACCTTATATTCCAAACCCTTAGCCCCATGAATCGTTTGTAGTGTTACACAATCTGATTCGGAATTTATTCCTTCAATACTGCCCCTCTGGTTCCTTTTAAGTTTCTCTATCCCTTTAATAAGGGAAGGATAATCCTTATAATTTTTTGAAAGTTCCTCTAGCTCATCTAAAATATTAAAGTATCCATCACTTGCAATACCCTTCTCCATGCAATAGCCTTCAATATATTGTTCATAACCAATATCCCTTCTGATATATCCTATGGCTTCACTTAGTGTAAGGTGTTTCAGAGTTTTTAAGTCAGTAGCCAGCTTATCTATTAACCTTACCTGATAGGCCATCAGGTTTCCTTTAACCTTTAAAGAGGTTAGTAAGTCCTTATGATATTCCTTTGCAGCCTCTATTGACTTATTAGAAATGTATCTTGTGGGCCGATTTATAATAGAAAGGATTGAGTTATAATCCTTCATGTTCTCTGCTGCATTAAAGTAAGAAAATAAGTCTCTGGCTACCCAATGGTCATAGATTCCCTCTAGCTTCTCTTTACTATAAAAGGGCATTTTTTTTGTTAATAAATAATCTGCTAAGCTATTGGCCTGTATATTGGTTCTAAATAAAATAGCTATATCTCCATAGCTATAACCTTTTTTTATACTATCCTCTATGATAGTAGCTACCCATTCATTTTCCTTATACCTATTCTCTGGTGTTTCATAGGCTATAGCCTCTGTTGCAGGATATACCGCTTCTATATCTTTACCAACCCTCATTTTATTATTTGCAATCAGTCCATTGGCTGCCTCAATTATTCTAGCCTGAGATCGATAATTTATATTTACAAAGATCTTATTAACTGAAGGGTAAAGCTTATGAAAATTTACTATAAACTCAGGATTTGAACCCCTGAAGCTATATATAGCCTGATCATCATCACCAACAACAAATAGATTATTTAGAGGATGGGCTATCATTTTGATGATTTCAAACTGTATTTCATTGATATCTTGAAATTCATCAATGAGAATGTATTGATGCTGCTTTCTTAACTTATCTAATACTTTGGGTTCCTTTAATAGCAAATCATAGCATTTCGTAATCATATCATCAAAATCAATTTTTCTACAATCAGTCTTGTAATTTTCATAGGAGCTTATAATGGCCTCCAAGGTCTCGGGAGCTATTGTACTAGAAATAATCGAAGCCTTATCTATAGAATACAAACTCATGCTCATATCTAAAAGGATATTCTTTATAAGGTCATCATCAAGGTGATTTTCTACCCCTAGAGTCTTTACAATATTTTTTATAACCTTGTATTTATCACCCTCCTGTAGAATATCACTTAATTCATAGTTATAATATCGTCTTATGATCCTAAAAAATATAGAATGGAAGGTACCAAAAACTACATCCCTTCCCTTCCCTTGGGAAGCTATTGAATGATAACGTTTTTTCATTTCTTCTGCTGCAGACCTGGTAAAGGTTATTACCAAAATTTTGGATGGACTTATTCCCGCCACCTCTACTAAATGCTTTATTCGATGGGCGATTATGGTAGTCTTACCTGAACCAGGACCTGAATAAACCATACATGGACCTTTTATATAGCTTACCGCCTTCATTTGTTGATCATTTAATCCTTTATCTATACCTGTCATTTTTCACACCTCAAGATTGCTTTATTTCTATACTTAGAAAGTGTATCATAATTCATTTCTCCTGACAAATAACAAAGGCAGACCATTTTCTTAGTCCACCCTTCTTGTACTTGAGAAGAACCCAACAATCAAGTCAGCTATTGCATGCATGATTACTGGGTCTTTAACAAGTTTTATCTTCAACAAAAGATTTCAGTTACAACTGCATTAGTTCCTTTATTAATCCCTTCATAACAAAATCTAGGTGCATTTTATTGCTTGCATTCTCATTAACTAAACGATCATAAATATTTTGTGACTCCTTCAATGCTTCATCCTTACCTACCACCTCGTATATTAGATAAATATAGTTTTGAATGATATTGGCTTGCAATTCCTCAGTAAGGCCTTCGCTATTGTTTACCATGGCTCTGTAGATATTAATCAGCTTTTCATGATCTTCATTGGCATGATAATAATCAATTAATAGAATACCTGTAGAAAGCTTCATATGGTCATTCCCCACTTTTTCAAAATATCCCTCAATTCTATTAATAGCCTCATCTAAGGGCAGAACCTCCATAGCTATTGATAGAAACTTATTTAGGCCTTCTATTTCTACGGTTGTATGCTGAAATAAATGGGTGATTCCTTCATTAACCAGCCCTAAGATTTCTTCATTATCCAAAGATTTATCATGTTTGATGATATAGTAGTTATTTCCAATCAAGTTTAGATAACTCTCATTTTTTAGTTGCCATAGGGTGACTAAAGGTTTTTCATCATAAAGATGTCTTTCACTATAGGGGATATGTCCCACGAATTCAATGTATTGCAAAGAAGCAATAGCCTTAATAAATCTATCATGAAGTTCTAGTTGATTAGAGTCTTCTTCTGAAGGTTTTTGAAACTGTGGCAGATTTCTAGCAAAGGCTTGAGGCTCAAATTTTGCATAGGTAAGATAGCTTATATTTACTTGTTCTAGTTCTTTACCTACACGCATCAAAAGGGTTGCCGCCTCTGCTCTAGTTAACTCCTTTTCTAATCTTATGGTATTATCAGAATAACCCTTCAGAAAACCATTCCCAATTCCTTCTAATATATAAGTGTAATTAGGTGTATTCATATCTAAGTCGGTGAAGGTATTAACGATTTCATCAACAGGAGGAAGGCTTATAGCTGTTGAAAGGAGTAAAGCCTCGTATCTATTAATGGCTTTCTCAGGTTGAAAGTCCTCTTCGCCTAAAATATCTTTAATGCTGATACTGTTATTTTTGTTATTCAGGATATAGGATTCTAGTTGCTGTATTTCATCATACTGCCAGTCATCCGCAGAAATATCCTTATATGCTATAGTAGCTTCATCTGTCTCTAAATCAAAAATGTTCATAAGACCCTGGTTATCGATCAAATCGTTCAGTGCCGTTACATATTCTATTCTAGTCA
Source organism: Alkaliphilus serpentinus (assembly GCF_009017255.1). Taxonomy (GTDB): domain Bacteria; phylum Bacillota; class Clostridia; order Peptostreptococcales; family Natronincolaceae; genus Alkaliphilus_D; species Alkaliphilus_D serpentinus. The sequence goes on from NZ_WBZB01000037.1 coordinate 89,701, forward strand.
TTACATTATTGGGTCTAAAGGTACCATCTTCAAATCCACTGAGGATTTTCACTTCATTTGTTGCCCACCGTATGTAATCGTTACTCCAGTGATTTTCAGTATCTTTGTATATTGTAATTGCAAAAGTAAACTGTACACTCAATATAACCGCCAGTATGAGAATTAAAACCCTCGACTTTTTCATATTCACGGATGAGCCCCCTTCCATATGCTGTAAAATCTTTCTATTACTATCATATCACAAGTATTAACAGATAATTTTTACAATACAATTACAATTACGACATTTATTTAATACCCACTGGCTAGTTAAATAAAAGTTCTTTCTTTGATTCAAGAAATGTTTTTGTTATCATATTATTAAGATAAGGAGGCTTCTTATGATAATCAAGGAATATGTACTAAATGAAAGGATCCTACTTCCTATGTTTGTAGGTAACCTTTTGCATGGAGGAGATACTGCAATATTCGACATAGAAACCCTTGGCTTAAGCCGACAACATCACCCCGTGATACTAATTGGTTATTTATATGAAAAGGACCACAAAATCCATATAAAACAGTTCTTTGCAGAAGCCTTAGAGGATGAAGCCCTCCTTTTGGAGGCATTTTTTACTGAGTTATCAACCTTTAACAATCTTATTAGCTATAATGGTGCTTCCTTCGATCTACCCTTCCTAAAAATTAGATCGGAGATTAATTGCGTTCATTATTCTTTATATGATAAAAATCATATTGATATACTAAGACATATTAAAAAGTACAAGGCTTATTTTAATACTCCCGATTTAAAGCTTAAATCCATAGAAAAGCTCTTAGGCATTCATAGAAAAGACACTATATCTGGAAGGGAAAGTGTCCTACTATATCATTTGTATCTAAAGAATAGATCCACTTCTATAATAGATAAAATACTACTTCACAATTATGAAGATATCTACTATTTGGGCAAAACCTTAGAGGTCTTTAATTTAATTCCCGAAGAGCTGTGGCAAAGGATTGATTTTGAAATAAATTTTCAAGGCTGCAACATAGAGTTTTCCTTTTCACAACAACAGTTGGTACGAACAGAAAATATTCTAAAGCTTGAGGGAAGAACTTCTATAATTAATGGCCTTCTACCAGTTAAATTCTTCAGCAGTGAATATACCCTCCATTGGAATCCATCAAAGGGTAGCTTTCAGCTTGAAATAATTTTTTCAACCCTCCAATTACCTGATGATAATAAACTGAACTACTTGGACTTAAATGCCTTAAGGATCCCTTACGGCTGTTTACCTTCTAATTTATCTAAATGCCTCTATAATGATCGATATTTGATAGTTTCCGAGAATGTGATAAAAGAAATTGTGATGATGCTTATAGATAAAGCTTTAAAGGCTTCAGAGAACACAAAAAAAGATTAGCCCTAATTAAGGCTAATCCTTCTTTTTTTGGTGCCCAGAGGCGGAATCGAACCACCGACACGGAGATTTTCAGTCTCCTGCTCTACCGACTGAGCTATCTGGGCATGTTTCTGGTGGGCTCAAGTGGACTCGAACCACCGACCTCACGCTTATCAGGCGTGCGCTCTAACCTGCTGAGCTATGAGCCCTCATCAATAGTATCCAATAAACAAATGGTTCTAGACTGGCGTTAGCTTCATCAGGAACCATGTACTTAGATATCATAAAATTAAATGGTGGGCCTTCAGGGACTCGAACCCCGGACCTGCCGGTTATGAGCCGGACGCTCTGACCAACTGAGCTAAAGGCCCTTATATATAGGGTTACATGATATCTAAGAAGTTTCACAGCTAAATCTACCCATGTCTTTTTAAGCCACTGCCAACTCTAACCTCTAACTTCTAAATGGCGGAGAAGGCGGGATTCGAACCCGCGCACCGCTTGCGCGATCTAACGGTTTAGCAAACCGTCCTCTTCAGCCTACTTGAGTACTTCTCCATATTGGATGTCGGATATCGGAGGTCAGCTTGCCTGATTTCAAGGTGTGAATTCGTAAAGAAATTCAACTCATTTTTATGTTTTCCGGCAATCTGATTTTATCCTCTAACTTCTAACTGGCGGAGAGGGTGGGATTCGAACCCACGGCCCCTTTCGGAGTCACTGGTTTTCAAGACCAGCTCCTTAAACCCCTCGGACACCTCTCCATCTTATTAGTACAGAATTCAGTTTAACATATTTATATTTAAAATGTCAATAATTAAGATTGCAATGAAGTCACTAACAGATTATAGCATAGGTGGTGTTGTATTCAATACAATCCTATCTGTAATATTAACCAACTTTGAATGAAAAACTAAATTC
>NZ_WBZB01000038.1 GCF_009017255.1 Alkaliphilus serpentinus
TTGGACCGCAGGGTCCTGGGAGAGTAGGACATTGCGGCATGATTTTTTTATTTTTTGAAAAAAAATATAGATAGCGAAGCTTAAGGTGTTAGCCTTAGCTCATTCCGTAAATTGATATACAAAGGAAAGGGAAGTCCCGCGGCTAACTAAGTGACCGACAAGAAACTAAGATTTCTGTCGTCTACTTATTGGACCGCAGGGTCCTGGGAGAGTAGGACGTCGCGATATAATTTTTTTTTGCTTTTTTGGAAGTTTAAACTGACTAATGGCGAAGCCTATGGTGTTAGCCTATATTGATTTTAGGTAATTGATGAAGAGACTAAGAAATTTCCACAATATTGTTCTTTACTTAAGATAGACTTATGATATACTATTTAAGTGCGTAAATTGAAGCATAAAAATAGTCAGTTCGAAACCATCCTGACTAAAAACAAAACTATGGAGGGAAAAAAATGAAAAAAACAAATTATTTAACTCAAGGTGCAATCATCGCAGCTTTATATGCAGTTCTAACAATAGCTTTTGCACCTATAAGCTATGGAAATATACAGGTCCGCATAGCTGAAGCATTAACAATTTTACCATTCTTTACTCCAGCTGCAATACCAGGTTTATTTGTTGGCTGCATTATTGCAAATATTTATGGAGGTAATGGTATGATAGACATAGTTTTTGGTAGCTTGGCTACCCTTACTGCAGCTTATCTATCTTACAAAATGCCTAGAAAATGGCTGGTACCCCTTCCGCCTATTGTTATAAATGCAATAGTAGTGGGCTTTATATTAAATTACCTATTTCAATACCCTCTCTTAATAACAATGGGTTGGGTAGCAGTAGGGCAAATCATAGCTTGCTATGGTATTGGTTATATATTATTACTTACACTAGAAAAATATAGAGATAAGATATTTAAGTAATAAAATGATATTAAACACCTTTTAGTATAAGGTGTTTTTTTATTTGCATAAAAGCTACCAATATGTTATATTTAACAAGTGACAAGACACCTGTAATGGCAAATATATTTACAGTAAAACAAATAATGAGTATATCTAAAGGAGGTGGTATTAGTGAAGGCAGAGGATAGAAGAATGTCAATATTAGAATACTTAATAAAGGAACACGGACCGGTAAAGGGTACAACCCTTGCAGCTCAATATAACGTATCTAGGCAAGTAGTTGTTCAGGACATTGCACTACTACGGGCACAGGGTATAGATATAATGGCTACTCCACAGGGTTATGTAATCTCAAAGGATCAAAGTAAGGGTCTTATTAAAACCATAGTTGCAAAACACTTAACAGATAAAGAAATGGAAGAAGAACTTCAAATTATGCTGGATTATGGGGCTAGAATTTTAGATGTTATAGTTGAGCACCCTATATATGGAGATATTAAAGCATCTCTAAATATAAGCTATAAAAAGGAATTAGATGAGTTTATGAGTAAGATTAAGGAGGCTGAACCCCTTTCTTCTTTAACAGAAGGAGTGCATATTCACACCTTGGAGGTGCCAAACGAAGAAAGCTACAAGGAAATGCTAAAAGCCCTTTTAAAAAAGGGATATTTAATTAATGACTAATATAGGTTAAAGGACATTATTTACTATTTCATATTAAGGAGGGCAAAAATAATGGCTAACGATAAATTTTCATTTAGAGAGTATATAACAAAAGCATTGAATGGGATGGCCTTAGGTCTTTTTTCATCTCTAATCATCGGACTAATACTTAAACAAATAGGCGAACAATTAAATTTTGAATTTCTAGTAACCTTTGGACAATTTGCTCAATTTCTTATGGGTCCTGCAATTGGTGCCGGGGTAGCCTTTTCTATAGGGGCACCATCTCTTGTTATCTTTGCATCCTTAGCTACAGGGGCAATAGGAGCTGGTACAGTTTATTTAACAGAGTCTAATATTTATGCAATAAAGATTGGTGAACCAGCCGCAGCCTTTGTTGCTGCTTTAGTTGGTGCAGAAATTGCTAAAAGAGTAGCAGGAAGGACAAAGGTGGATATCGTTGTGGTTCCTGCCATTACAATTATTGCAGGTGGTTTAGCGGGGAACTTTGTTGGTCCTTGGGTGGCTGCATTAATGAAGGGCCTTGGTCAAGTGATTAATCACGCAACGGAGCTTCAACCAATCCCTATGGGCATTCTGGTTGCCATAATAATGGGTATGGTCCTTACACTGCCAATAAGCAGTGCAGCACTGGCTATTTCTTTGGGGTTAAATGGTTTGGCAGCAGGGGCTGCAGTAGTGGGATGTGCAACACAAATGGTGGGCCTTGCAGTGGCAAGCTATAAAGAGAATGGATTTGGCGGATTAATTTCACAAGGCTTAGGTACCAGTATGCTTCAGGTGCCTAATATTATTAAGAATCCTTGGATATGGCTTCCTCCTACTTTGGCAAGTGGTATACTGGGACCATTAGCAACTACATTATTTAATATGGAAAACAACAGTGTGGGAGCGGGTATGGGAACCAGTGGCCTTGTTGGACAATTTGGGACAGTAGCAAAAATGGTTACAGAAAATGGTGACCCAATGACAACTGTAATCACAAAAATAATCCTACTACACTTTATCCTACCAGCAATATTAACATGGATAATAGCGGAATGGATGAGAAAAAAGGAACTCATAAAAACAGGAGATATGTTATTAGATCAATAAATAGAAAAGGGCTGCAGGTGAATGCAGCCCTTAAATTCGTAATTATGTTATCTAGAATTACGCTTAGCTCTTGATTCCTTTAACTCTTCTAGGGTAATGTTGTCTAAGTAAAAGGACTTTCTACTAAACTCTTGTCTTGTTATAATATTCTTCTCAATTAGCAACTCTATTAATGTTGCAATTGCTAAGGTGTTTCTATAATCATTATCCTTCATATCAGCGATTTGAGAAACAATGTCTAATTTATTCATAGACCCTCGCCCCCTTTCTATTTTTTAAGTATTGTCAGGATAGATAAATATATACAATTTTTTAATTAAGAAAATAAATAAAAATCTATTGATTTGTAATACTAATTATGATAAACTACATTCTAATAAAATATGAAAGGCTATGAAGAGAATTAGTAGACATGGAGGCTTCTTTAGAGAGCTGATGGTAGGTGAAAATCAGTGAAGGGAAATGTTGAATCCATCTTGGAGCTATATACTGAATAAAGTAGGTACCATCGGTTAGCAACCGTTAAAGAGCTTTGAGGGAATTAGAATATTATCTAATTAACTAGGGTGGCAACGCGGAAATTAAAGCTTCCGTCCCTTTATGGGACTGGGGCTTTTTTTATTTATAAAAATTCAGTAAGGAGGTAAGGCAATGTTAGATATTAAACGGATTAGAAATAACTTAGAAGAAATCAAAGCTGCTATGGGCCGGAGGGGAGAGCAGGAATTTGATCTTGATGATGTAGTGGCCCTAGATGATGAGAGAAGAAGGCTATTACAACAGGTGGAGCAAATGAAAAATGAGCAGAACACAGTGTCAAAAGAGATCCCCAAGCTAAAGAAGGAGGGCAAGGATGTCTCAGAGGTAATGGGTAGGATGAAGGAGCTATCTAGCCAGATAAAGGACTTGGATGGCAATGTTAAGGATGTAGAGGATAAGCTTTATTATGCTTTAATAAGAATACCTAATATACCCCATCCTGACGTGCCTCAGGGAGACACTGACGATGACAATGTAGAAATTCGAAAGTGGGGTCAACCCAGGAGTTTTGATTTTGAACCAAAGCCCCATTGGGACTTAGGAGTTAATCTTGGAATTCTAGATTTTGAAACAGCAGGAAAGGTTACTGGAGCAAGATTTACCCTATATAAAGGGAAGGGAGCAAAGCTGGAAAGAGCCCTTATAAACTTTATGTTGGAACTCCATACCAATGATCATGGTTATACCGAGGTATTGCCGCCCTTCATGGTTAATAGAGATAGCATGACTGGAACAGGCCAGCTACCAAAATTTGAAGAGGACACCTTCAGAGTACCTCAAAAAGACTTCTTCATGATTCCAACAGCAGAGGTCCCAGTAACCAATATCCATAGGGATGAAATAATAGAAGAGACGGAGCTTCCTATTTACTATGCTGCGTATACTCCATGCTTTAGGGCTGAAGCCGGTTCGGCAGGTAGAGACACTAGGGGATTGATTAGACAGCATCAGTTTAATAAGGTAGAGCTTGTTAAATTCGTAAAGCCAGAGAACTCCTATGAAGAGCTAGAAAAGCTAACAAGAGATGCGGAAAAGGTACTACAACTATTAGAGATCCCCTATAGGGTAGTGAAGATTTGCACTGGAGACTTGGGCTTTACAGCAGCCTTCAAATATGACATAGAGGTTTGGATGCCTAGCTATAATCGATATGTAGAGATTTCATCTTGTAGTAACTTTGAAGACTTCCAGGCAAGAAGAGCAAATATAAGATATAGACCTGAGGATAAAGGCAAGGTTGACTTTGTTCATACCTTAAATGGTTCAGGGTTAGCGGTAGGAAGAACCTTAGCTGCCATCCTTGAAAATTTCCAAAATCCAAATGGGAGCATAAAAATACCAGAAAAGCTTAAGCCCTATATGGGAGTAGATGTAATAACAGAAAAATAACCATAAAAAATAACCGGTGGATTTTTACCGGTTATTTTTGGTCTTATTTGTATTCAAAAGCATTTGGGCTTTTAAACCAGCTTAAGTAACTTGGTACAGTTTTAGGGTCAAGCTTCCCAGACAATCGGTACAACTCTAGGGCAAATTCTAAATAAGCTGCAGGCTTTGCTGAAACAACCTTATGATCACTTTCATACATTGATCCTGTCATTATCCCTGATTTGGGAAGAAAATCATAAGTCACATCTGGCTTATAATAGCTTGTAAATCTACGGTTTTCAAGGATACCAGCGTAGGCTAAGTAATCAACTCCCCCACAAATTCCCCCTATGATAGCTCCTTTGACTTCACAATCTCTAATTAATTGAAAAATATCTTCTTTTGGAATTGGTGAACCACCAGGAATTATTAAAACATCAATTTCCTCTGCCTTCACCTCCTTAACCTGCTTGTCGATTAGAAGTCGTCTGCCGTCCACACACTTAACCACTTCTTGGTCACTGGCAATAGTAAAGAGATTCTCTTCACTAAAAAACAAAGTAGGAATACAAATTTCCGTTTCATAATATCCGTCATATAAATAAACTGCTACATTCATTTTAAACACCTCCAAAGCCATCTTATCAACTAAACCTTGACAGCATTATGTCAGCGTTAAAAATATTTTTTAGCTGCAGTGGATATTTTTTCTTTTATTTGCTCAATAAAAGGAGTAGGCTGTTTAATCGTAACTTGGGATACATTTCTTATGGCAAGGGTCTCAAAATAGAACAAGTTATTGGTTTCAATGGTTATAGTAAATAAGTTCTCTTTAGTATTTGAAATTACTGCCCCTTGCATTGCTCCATCATCCTTGATTAAAGAGAATAAATCTTTATGGATATCAAATTCTAATAGAATTTTCGGATCCTCTAGGGCCATTGAAGAATATTTCTTTTGAATACTCAGAGCTATTTTATCCTTAAGGGTAGATACGGATCGAATTCTATCTAGACGAAAGGTCCTTTTTTCTTCTCTTAGATGACAAAAGGCTATTAGGTACCAGCAGCCCTCACTATATAGCAAGCGTAAGGGGGATATTTTTCTATCAACAATATCATTCTTCATTGGTACATAGTACTTAATCTGAAGTTGATTTTTGTTATAAAAGGCATTAAGTATGACTTCAAACAGACCCTTTAGGTGGGCCTCAGGGAATATATCTTGTATCTCTAAGGATACTTGCTTTAGGATGGCTTCGTTCTTTATGGCTAAGTCTTTGCAAGAATTTCTAAGTTTAAGGCTTAGAGCATTAATACTATCGTTAAAGTCCGGTAGGCTTAGCTGATTAGTAACCTTTAATAATAGCATTAAAATTAAAACCTCCCTATCAGTAAGGCTAATGGTAGGCATAAAATAAGATGGTTGGATCTCATAACCACCCCCAACTCCCTCGTAGGCAACAATAGGAACCTTCATCTGGGATAGGGCATCAATGTCTCTATAGATTGTTCGCTGAGTTACCTCCATATAATTTGCGATATCCTTAGCGGATATTCTACCTCTTTGGTGTAAAAGCATTATAATCATCTGTAATCTCTCTGATTTCTTCATGTTATCACCTGTAATTTTCTAATTAATTTTCATATATTGTTATTCGTCTTTTTATAGAAATTCTCCTTTATGCTAACCTACAATTTGTTACCAATGTAGATTAGCGGTGCTATTATACCATGGATAATGATAGAATTCATAGCACATAATATACAAAATAGCCAATTTATATAATTGATTTTTTCAGTATAATATGTTAAACTATCATTTGTACTAAAAAAACATGCACCTATAGCTCAGTAGGATAGAGCAACGGTTTCCTAAACCGTGTGTCGGACGTTCGAGTCGTCTTAGGTGCGCCAGAAAAGATTCCCCAATACTTCTATAGTGTTGGGGTTTTGTTTTTTAACTAAACCATAAAATCCTTGGTAGGGTATAACATGAATTATAATTACCTATAGCAGGAAGTATTTATTGAATAATCTAATATATATTGGGATAACATAGGAGCCACTAGGGGGAATTAAACAATGTCACAAAATAAAATAACCATTGAATTATGTATGAGAGATCAGAAGTTCATCATCAATAATTTATATCCTCTTTACTTACATGACTTAGCTGAAATAAGAGGAGAGCTTCCAAACAAGTATGGAGTTTTTGAGGAGGATGATGAATATAAGACGTTACAGCAGCAAATACCTGTATTTGATATTTGGTGGGAAAATAAAAAGGTACTATATCCCTACTTAATTAAAGTTGATCAGCTACCAGCTGGATTTGCATTAATTGCTACTCCTCCCTAATTGGTGGATGAAAGTGAGTACATGGTTAATGAATTCTTTATTCTCAGGCCCTTTCGTGGAAGGGGTATAGGTGAAGAGGCCATAACTAAAATATTTAATGAATTCCGTGGAAGATGGATGCTATTTACAACCTTATCCGATAGCAATAAAAAAACCATCAGCTTTTGGAGAAAAACCTTAAAGGGCTATACAAATGGGAGGTATGCCGAAGAAGATAAAGAGCTACCCCATTTTGGCCTCAGCAAGGTATTTAATTTTAATAATAAGTTCAAATGATGTAAAACCTAGTAAAAAAGTTGAGGATTAAAACCCTCAACTCTTTTCAATTCCAAAGCCTTTGAGCTTTCTATATAGGCTCATCCGAGGTATTCCTAAAGCCTTGGCGGTTTGGGCTTTGTTAAAACCATGCTTTTCTAAGGTCTTCATAATAAGGATTTTTTCAACCTCTAACAAAGTCTCCTTCAGGGTAGCTTCCTCAGAAATCCAGCAATGATTTTTATCTGAAGGAGCTTCAGGGAGGGACTTTAAGATATAATCAGGAATATCCTCTTTTCTTACCATCTCATCAGGAGCATTTACTGCGATTCTTTCAACAATATTTTTTAACTCTCTAACATTTCCTGGCCATGGATAGGCCTTTAGGAGGTGAATGATATCTTCAGTAAAAACCTTAAATATATTAAAGTCTTGATACATGCTGGTTATGAAGTGATTAATCAATAACGGGATATCCTCTTTTCTATCCCTTAGGCTGGGGACCTTCAGATTTAGAACATTAAGCCTATAAAACAAGTCGGATCGAAACTTGTTTTCCAAAACCTTTTCTTCAAGGTTACTATTGGAGGCTGCAATAACACGAATATCTAGTTGAAGAATTTCATTACTACCGACCCTTTCTAGCTCCTTTTCCTGAAGAATTCTTAAAAGCTTAGCCTGTAAATTGAAAGGGAAATCTCCTATTTCATCTAAAAAAATTGTTCCTCCATTAGCCAACTGAAATTTACCGATTTTCCCTTCTTTATGGGCTCCTGTAAAGGCTCCCTTATCATAGCCAAATAACTCCGATTCAATTAGAGCCTCAGGAATTGCGGCACAATTTACCCTTATAAAGGGTCCATTTTTTCGATTACTGGAGTTGTGAATTGAATGGGCCAAGAGTTCCTTACCAACACCACTTTCGCCTGTTATTAATACTGGAAAATCCGTATTAGAATAGGCCTTTGCCCTTTCTATACATTCCTTTCCTAAAGGAGAATTGGTCAATATATCGTTAAAGCTATACTTGGCCTTATAGATATCTCCTACCTTGTTGAGCTTGTTGACTTTTAAAGCTTTAAATAAATGATTTTCCATGGTCAAGTCGTGCAAGTAGCTTAAATTATCAAATAGTATGATTCCAACTCCACCTACAATTACATCCTTATAAAATAATGGAATTCTATGGACAATTGCCTCTCTACCGTCATGAAATCTATGCTTTTGACTAATTTCTGCCCGGCCGGTTTTTATAACAATAGGAAGCCTTACTGTAGGGTCAATTTCAGACAAATGCTTCCCCATTACATCCTTCAATTCAAGATTTAAGAAATCCAAGAAAGCTTGGTTCATAATTATGACTCGACCATCAGCATCTAAAAAATTAATAGGTATTGGAAGCTGGTCAAATAAAAGGGTTGTCATAGATACGAAAATATCTGCAATTTCACTGGGATTAATACTATTCATAAAGGAATTTTTCATAGTGCCCTCCACAAAACTATCAATAGTAGTGTATTTCAATATCACTATTATATCACTATAGCAAAAGGGAAGCCATCAATAATAGTAACAAAAAGTTACATGTAACATTATGATTCGCAAGATAAGGGTTCCTTTGATTACCAACAGAGGAATGAAAGTAACAAAATGTTACATAGAAAGGAATATTTCTGTAATTATTAGCAATTAGATTGGCTATATATCTTAATCTCGCCAACCGGCATGGTTATTGCATTCTATATCCTTCATAAAGGCTTCTTGCCTTTTAGCATAATGATAAAAGGAGGTAATAGCTTTGAAAAAGGGATTTCATGTAGGGATTCTGAACTATTCCATCTATCTGCCAGAAAAAACCATTACAGCAGAGGAACTGTCTGAACTAGTAGGAATAAAACCAGAAATACTAAGGGATAAGATGGGGATTAATAGAAAGCATGTAGGCGGACCTGAGGATCATCCAGGTATCATGGCCACGAAGGCTGCTAAGGACTTACTTAAGAAAACCAAAGTTGACCCTAAGGAAATTGACATGATTCTATATGCAGGAGAAACCTATAGTGAATATGTATGCTGGACTGTAGCAATAAAAATACAAAATGAAATAGGGGCTGATCGTGCCTATGCCTGGGACTTATCCTTTAGGTGCGCAGGAACTCCTTTAGCCCTTAAGGTTGCCAAGGATATGATGTATGCAGATGAAAGCCTTAAAACCGTTCTTGTGGCGGGAGGAAATGCAAATGCCTATTTAATTGACTATAAAGATCCATTGCAGTCCTTTATGTTCGACATGTCTCCTGGGGGCTTTGCCCTGATTCTAAAAAGCGACTATAGTGAAAATGAAATATTAGGTACGGGTATAATCACCGACCATGTATTTTGTGATGATGTTATAGGAAAGTATGGTGGAACCTTAAATCCGATTACTGAAGAGATTGCCAAGGATCCAGAAGAGCTTAGGAAAGCCAAGCTTATATCATTGTCTGACCCTGAGGGAATGAAATTGAGATTGGCAGAGAGGTCTTTGCCTGACTTTACGGGAGCAGTTGCTCTAGCATTAAAGGCTTCTAATTTAACAGCAGCAGATATAGATTTCATAGGCATTACCCATATAAATCCTAAGGCCCATTACGCTATTATGGCGGAGCTGGGAATCGATAAAGAAAAGACGGTTTATCTATCTGATGATGGCCACTGTGGCCATGTTGATCAGCTCTTAGCCTTAGATTATGGAATAAAACAAGGAAAAGTAAAGGATGGGGATATATGCGCCCTATTGGGGGCTGGAACAGGCTATGCCTTTGCTTGCTCAATAATTAGAAGGGGAAAAGGCTAGTAATAAAGGAGGATTCAAATATGAAGGTTTTAGGAATCACAGGTAGTCCAAGAGAAAAGAGCAACACTGAGTATTTTGTTAGAATAGCCCTTGGTGAATTAGAAGCACAGGGAATTACTACAGAATTGATATCCTTAAGAGAGAAAAAGATACAAGCCTGTAGAGGCTGCTACGGATGTATAGAGGCAAAGACCTGTACCTTAGAAAAGGATGATTTTGATGAGGTCTTTGATAAGATGCTAGAAGCAGATGGGTTAATTATTGGAGCACCGGTATATAATTCTTCAACACCTGCCGGGGTGAAAGCTCTATTAGATCGGGCAGGCTTTCTAAGTAGATGGATTCGTAATGAAATGAAGGACAATAAAGAAAGCTATAATTGGAAGGGAACAGCCTTTTCTGGAAAGGTTGCAGCACCCATCACTGTGGCCAGAAGGGCAGGGCAAAACTTTGCCTTTGCGGAGTTGCTACTATGGTTAACTGTGAATGATTTTATTGTAGCCGGCTCCCATTACTGGAATGTAGGGGTTGCTGGTAAAGGTGGAGCTGTAGATGCTGAGAATGACAGCGAGGGGATTGGAATTATGAAGCATATGGCTACAAATATGGCCCACATCATTAAACAGCTAAAAAAGTAATGATATAAATAAGTAACTACTTTATGGGGGATGTAACCTGCGAAATGCTGGATAAAGAATTTAAAGCTAAAACAGGTTCTGAAATTGTTGATAAGCCTAGAGAATTTGGGGGTTTTTTAACTAGTGAAGTGATAAAGGCTTCTGGAAGGTATAGATATAATGACTTGTTTAAAAGAATCAGTGGCAATAATTTCTCTTTAAGCTATAGGGTAGATTAACAATGAAATTAAGAAAGCTCTTTCTAAAATACAGAAAGAGCTTTCAGACTGATGAAAAACCCTCATCTTCTTTGTTGCTTCGCAAAACCAGCACTCTTACGTATTTCTGTATACGCTGCAATCGCTGGTTTTGATTGCGTCTCCAATCTAAGGGCTTTTGATCAGTCTGCATCTTGAATACTTTGTCTTCAATCTAAAAGCTCTCTCTATATTACATATAGAAAGAGCTTTTTTTCATTATTTAGTATAGTTATCAAAGTAACCTTGGATGAAAACTACGGGAGTTCCCTTATCTCCACTTCCTGTTGTTAAGTCACAAAGGGATCCAATAAGATCCGTAAGTCTTCTAGGGGTTGTTCCTTGGGATTCCATAACACCTGTTAAATCAGATTCCTTATTCTTAATATACTGAGAAATGGCTTCTTTAAGGGCGTCACCCTTTAGGTGAGCGAAGTTGTTATCGGCAAGATACTTAATCTTTACCTCGTTAGGAGTACCCTCAAGACCTGATGTATAGGCAGGAGAAACCACTGGATCTGCCAGCTCCCAGATCTTACCTACAGGATCCTTAAAGGCTCCATCACCATAAATCATAACTTCAAGGGTTTTTCCAGTAGCTTCTTTAATCATAGCTTGAATTTTATCTACTATTGGTTGGGGGTTTCTTGGAAAAAGCTTAACGCTTTCTTCTGTTGCCTTATTAGAGCCTAAAAGTCCATAGGATTCATTATAACCGCTTCCATCTATTGGCGCTGAACAAATATCATCTAGTCCAAAAACCTTACTGGCGCCATTAGCCTTAAGTATTCTCTTTGTTCTAACCCTTGTATGAATATCACAAGTCAGAACACTTTTAGTATAGTCTAGTATAGTTTTGGGGTTGTTTGAGAAAACAATATCACACTCAACGCCATATTCTGTGATTAAGGATTTATAATAGTCTATATAGTCAATACCCGTAAAGGTATGCTTGTTGTAGCCAAAATGATGGCGAAACTCAGCTTCTGTCAATACATCTGTCCAGGGGTTAACACCCTTTTCGTCTAGAAGGTCTATATCTACCAAATGATTGCCAACCTCATCTGAAGGATAGCTTAACATTAAAACAATCTTTTTTGCTCCCTTTGCTATACCACGAAGACAAATAGCAAATCGATTTCTACTTAGTATTGGAAAAATCACTCCTACGGTATCATCCTCAAATTTTCCTGCAACATCCTTTGCAATAGCATCAATACTGGCGTAGTTACCTTGAGCCCTTGCAACAACTGACTCAGTTATGGCAACAATATCCTTATCTCCGAAGGTAAAACCTTCAGATTCAGATGCCTTTAACACAGTGCTGACAACAATCTCAGGAATATCATCACCCTGATTAATGATAGGAGTACGCAAACCTCTAGCAACAGTACCAATTATTCTTTCCATATTTAACCCTCCTTGTATTTTATATCTTTAGTTTTTCATAAAATGTGTAATCTACCCTTGTACTATACACCATTTATATGGTATAAGTAAAATAAATAGATAAAATATAGGGTATAAGGAGTGCTTATATGATTGCAAAACTAGATTTATATAAGGTCTTTTGTGAAGTGGCTAAATGTCAGAGCTTTTCTAAGGCAGCAAAAGAGTTGTATATGACACAACCAGCTGTAAGTCAGTCAATTATGCAGTTGGAGGCAGAGCTTGATGTTCGGCTTTTTACTAGAACCTCTAAGGGAGTAAGTCTAACATATGAAGGTCATCTATTATTCGAGTATATTTATTCTGCTGTTAATCTAATAGAAGTAGGAGAAAAGAAGATATTTGAGGCAAAGGGGCTAATGATGGGAGAACTAAAGATTGGCGTTGGCGATACCATCTCTAAGCACTTTCTCCTTCCATATCTAGAAAAGTTTCATGACTTATATCCTAATGTAAAGTTGAAAATCATAAATCGTACTACCCTAGAAACCTGCAATTTGCTAAAATCTGGAGAAATAGAGCTGGCAATTTGCAATTTGCCTATTGAAGATCCCTCCCTTGAAGTTAAAAAATGCATGGATGTCCATGATATATTTGTTTGTGGAGACAAGTATAAAGAGTTGCTTGTTAAGCCCTTAAGTATAGAGGAACTTATTAAGCTGCCACTAATTTTTCTAGAGCCTAAATCCAACTCCAGACAGTATGTAGAAAAGTTTATGATATCCAAAGGGGTAAAAATATTCCCAGAAATCGAATTAGGATCCCATGACCTACTGCTGGAATTTGCAAAAATAAATTTAGGAATAGCCTGTGTTATAAAGGAATTCTCAAAAGACTATTTGCAAAATCATTTGTTATACCAAGTAGAGCTTACCGGAGAGATTCCAAAACGTACTATTGGATTCTGCTTCCTTAAGAGTGTTTCCTTGTCTTCCTCATCAAAGAGGTTTGTTGAAATCGTTGAAAGCAACTTAGAATAACAATATATAATCACAGGTTATAAATATTATTAGTTATATTTATTTTACTTATAACTTCAGTTTAATGTATAGTACAATTATAGAAATCCTTTGTAGGATAATAACAAGAAACTGAGGAGTGGGTAAAATGAAGCTTATTTACACAGGCAAAACAAAAAACGTTTACGCTGTAGAAGATGGAAACTATCTACTTAAGTTCAAGGATGATGTGACGGGAGAAAATGGAGTCTTTGATCCAGGCGCTAATACTGTGGGGCTAACAATAGAAGGGGCAGGAAGAGCAGGACTAAAGCTTACCAAACACTTTTTCGAGGTTATTAAGGAAAAAGGGATACCGACCCATTATATTGATGCCAATATAGAAGAGGCAACAATGAAGGTAAAGGCAGCAACAGTATTTGGAAAAGGGCTGGAGGTAATCTGTAGATATAGAGGGGTAGGAAGTTTTTTGAAACGTTATGGGGGTTATGTAACAGAGGGACAACCCCTAGATGCCTTTGTTGAGGTTACCCTTAAGGATGATGGACGACAAGATCCCCCTATAACGGTTGATGCCCTTGAGATGCTGGGGATACTTTCAAAGGCTGAGTATGAAATAATAAAGGATTTAACAAGGAAGATTGCAGCGATAGTAAAAGAGGAACTAGAGAAAAAGTCTATTGAATTATATGACATTAAGTTTGAGTTTGGTAGGGATAATTGTTCTGGAGAAGTTCTTTTAATAGATGAAATCTCTGGTGGAAATATGAGGGCCTATAAGGACGGAAAGTATATTGAGCCTTTATTGTTGGAACGATTAATGCTGGCATAATAGAAATAATGCACTATTGATTTGATCACCGGAGCTTTGCAGCTGTGGTGATTTTTCAATATTTCTTGTGAAACTGGAAGGTATTTATAGTAGTATAGAAGTGACGACCTCAAATCTTCTTTACTTCTATGGGATGCTCCTGTATACTTTAATCATGAGTCTAGGATAATTTTTACAAGCCTAAGATTTTGAGCTAGTAATCAAGTTTGGAGTTTTCATTATAATGGCGGTAGCACTAACCATCCTTATGGTGATGGAAGAAACTAAATCATCTAAAGTATCGTAGGGTAAGATTGTAGTTATAGGGGGAATAGCGGATGAAAATAACTGTAATTTATGGAAATAACAGAAGGGGAAGCACCTATCATTCCACAGAAATCATAAAAAAAGCAATGCTGGAGTGTGGAGAAGTAGCCTTTGAAGAAGTTTGGCTACCTAAGGATTTACCAGAGGCTTGTTTGGGTTGTTTTAACTGTATACTTAAGGGGGAAGGCCATTGTCCCCATAATCAATATGTTTCTAAGATTCTAGATAAAATCATCTCCTCTGATGGGATTATTTTAGCATCACCTGTTTATGGCTTGGATGTATCCGGTGCAATGAAAACCTTTATAGACCACCTATGCTTTATGTGGATGCCCCACCGCCCCCATGGTGAGATGTTTTCTAAAATAGGCTTTGTTGTATCCACAGCTGCAGGTGGGGGAACCAGAAGAACCAATCAAACCATGATGAAAGCATTAAATTATATGGGATTAAGACGCATTTATTCCTATGGAAGGGCAGTGGCTGCCAGTAGCTGGGAGGATGTAGCTGATGGTAAAAGGCTGCTAATTAAGAAGGAGCTTTCAAAAAAGGCCCGAAGGTTTTATTTTGATCTATTAAAAAGAAGAAGTCTTAGAGTAAGAACCTTCACCAGAATTCTTTTTATGATGATGAAGGGAATGATTTCTAGATATAAAGATGATAATCTAGACAAGGAGTACTGGAGGGCCATGGGGTGGCTTAAAGATAGCAAACCATTTTAAGAGACTATATTATTAATATAAATTGAATATAATCTTTTCACTTAGCAAATACACCCATTGACTTTTACCTGTATTTTTATTAATATATATCTTGTGCTTGAATTTTAAAAGTTCTTATGGGTTACAATAATAGCTAGGCTTTCATCAGTTATTAACTCCTTCAAAGGGGAGGGAAGGCAATGGATGAGTACTATATGACATTAGCCCTACAGGAAGCCCGAAGGGCCTATGAAAAAAAGGAAGTGCCTATTGGGGCGGTTATTGTAAGGGATCATAAAGTAATCGCAGCTGCCCATAACTTACGTGAAACTGAAAAAAATGCCATCTGCCATGCTGAAGTAATTGCAATAGATGAGGCATGTCGGAAGCTAGGTGGCTGGAGGTTGACAAGAAGCACCCTCTATGTTACAATAGAACCCTGTCCAATGTGTGCAGGCGCAATACTTCAGAGTAGAATCGACAGAGTTGTAATTGGCGCTATGGATCCAAAGGCCGGAGCCTGTGGGTCTGTGATGAATCTCCTTCAGATGAATGAGTTAAATCATAAGTCGGAGGTTGTAACTGGAGTGCTTGAAGCTGAATGCAGTAATATTATGAAGGATTTTTTTAAAGACCTTAGAAAAAGATAAAAGGCTTTTCAACCTCAAGAAGGCTGTTCAAGGCTGTTCAAAAGTATTTAGCTTAGAGACACAAGAAAATGAGACGCCGGAGCCTATAATGACATAGGTGAGGATGACGAAATTTACGCAGTAACGAAGAAGATAAGGGCTTTTCAACAGCCTAAATATGGAGAGGTGTCCGAGTTGGCTAAGGGGCACGCCTGGAAAGCGTGTAAGGCCGTTAGGCCCCGCGGGTTCGAGTCCCGCTCTCTCCGCCATTAATGAGTTTAACCTTTGCTGTGCTAGATGGGGAGGTAGCGGTGCCCTGTAACCTGCAACCCGCTATAGCAGGATTGAACTCCTCACGTAGGCATGTTGTATGTAGGGCCGCCTTTAGTAAGTGGTGATGAAAGTCGGGTCCTACGCAACGGAAGCTTACGAACCCCGTCAGGTCCGGAAGGAAGCAGCGGTAAGTAATCACTTTCGTGTGCCGTAGGGTGGCCTAATTTGAGCTAACTGCTAGAGTAACGCTTATGGCAACCTGTCAAGGTGAGGTGCACAGCTTAATTTTTTATAAATAAAAATCCAGAGAAGCTTCTCTGGATTTTTTTATGTTGTAAACTGTCGATTTTGGTCTAATGATTTTTTGTGAAAGTTTCCTCCAAATTATTGCATAAAATACAATAAGTTTGGTATAATTGCCATAGTTTAACTGTAAAAAGCTGTAAGTAATGGCTAAAAATAAAAATGATAGCGAATTCTAGTGCATTATTTTTTTAGTTTAGAAATCTATGCTGATAATGTGTGGCCAAATATCTTAGGTGGAGGATTTTGAATGCTAGAAAAATTGAAATCTTAAGTAACATCATTCAGCAGGATTAACTAGCTACATTTATAGACATTCAACATTCAACATTTAACATTAAAATAGGGGGTATCAATCTATGAAAAAATCTATGATTATTCTAGCTATTGTATTGGTTTTATCTACTGTTGGCTTTGCCTTTGGAAGCATAGCCAATGTAAATATTCAAGATATCGTTTCAAGATTCAGTGACGTTTCGGAAAACCACTGGTTTGCCAAGACAGTAGCAACCCTGGTGGAAAGGGGCGGAATTGATGGTTATACCGATGGAACCTTTAAGCCCCAAAGGGAAATAACCCAAGGGGAGTTTATTAAGACAGTGGTGGGAAGTCTGCATCAAGAGCTACCCTTAGCCAAGGATGGTCATTGGGCAATGAATTATATCAGAAGGGCAGTGGAGCTTGGGTATATTGAGGAAGGCGAGTACCCAGAAGCAAATTTAAACAATATCATCAACCGCTATCAAATGGCCAAAATTATAGTTAATGCTGCAGAGGCCCAAGGGGAGACCTTTATGGAAAACCCCAGTAGCTACATTGAAAGAATAAAGGACTACAACAGCATTCCTGTAGGATATAAGGAGCTTGTTTTAAAGGCCTATACTCAAGGGCTTTTAGGAGGCTATCCCGTTGGAGAATTTAAAGGAACCAGAGGCTTAACCAGAGCAGAGGCTGCAACAGCAATTGTAAGGATATTTG
>NZ_WBZB01000039.1 GCF_009017255.1 Alkaliphilus serpentinus
TCACTTTTAACTTTTCACTTTTAAATAAATTTTGCTGGCTTATATTCTAAACTGTTCAGTTTTCAAAGACCTGCTATACTGTTGAAAATCCTTTATCTTCTTCGTTGCTTCATAAATTTTGAATCCTCACCTATATCTGTATAGGCTCCGGTGAAAAATTTACTTGCGCCTTGAATCTAAAGTTTTTGAACAGCATTTCTTACTGTTGCTAATTCCTCATCTTCTTCGTTGCTGCATAAATTTTGCATCCTCGCCTATGTCTGTATAGGCTCCGGTGAAAAATTTACTTGCGCCTTGAATCTAAGTCCTTTTGAGCATTCTCATTAAAGCTCTTTCAAGGGGTTTACCCCCTTTGCCATCAACTGGCGACTTATCTAATATATCATATTTTCATCTTCATGTCAACCTCTTTTTTAAAATACATTTTTTACATTTAATAGTCTTTTGCATTAACAGATATTTTTATACATTCATTGAATCAATCACATAAATGTTTTTTACCTGTTGCCTTGAGGCGACTTTAATAATATACCACTTTTAAAAGGACTTTTCAACTGGTATTTTTTCTCTTTATTATACGCTTTTATCATCTGTATATCGCTAAAATATTATGATATACAAAGGATATTATAATAAAATTAAGGGTGAGATATTCTCACCCTTAACTACACTTTTTCCTAATTAATCTTATTTTAAGACAGCTATCGATATATTCTACAGTAGAGTCATCTGTCATCATTCCTATAATGTTCAATTCATGATATTGCTGATTTTCGCCCACCAGCTCCCATGAGTATTCCTCTACAGGTTCCTGCCTCGGTATTTCCAGAGACTCTCTTAACTCTGTTAATTCCTCCACCGATAGCTCAATGGGCTTGCAGGTTATACATATCTCCACTTGATGATCATCTTTATCATCAATCATAATATGACAATCCCTAGCCCCTCGATGAATTGCATAATTCATTATTTCGTCTACTATTCTTATACTTCTTGATGGGTCTAATAACAAATTTACTCTCCCCTTCTTAAGGAATCTAAAATTGGCACTAGAGTCGCTGCAACCAGTCCACCAGAAAAACCATTATTATAAAGATTGATACCACCATGGACAATTCCAACATTCATAACCATCGCCATATGAAGAAATCCGGCAATTATTCCACCCTTCCAGCCAAACTCACCGGCAATGGGAGCAAGGCTAGTTCCAAATAGTGCAGCCAGCAATGGTCCAACAGCATTAATCTCCCACTTCATTATATAGGCTGCTAAAAGGACTCCAAGCATAACAGGTGTAATATTTTTAGCATGTTTACCAAAAGATCCAAAGGCAACTACTGTAAATATACCCCCGATTATAGGCCCATTAAGCTGCCCTTTCACAAGTATGATATATAAAGTAGTTATTAATCCCAGTATACCCATGTTAATTAAGCTTAATCCAAAGCCATCTAAGAGAACAAAGTCTTCTACTAATCTACCTTTATGCTTTAATAGCCTTCCGTATCCTTTAAAGGAATATTTATTAAAGTAAAATCCTAATAAAACCATCGCTACAAATAGGATTACTATAAATAAACCAAGGCTTTTATTATATCCTTCAATAATCAATAACCTTTTTTCGTTTTCTAAATTAAAGGCCCTAAAAATAGCCATAAATAAGGTACCCACAACCCCCGCAGTAAAACCGATATTGTAAAGGTTGAAGCCTTGGTGAAACTTAATGAAATGATTTGCTAGAGGTGGCAGTATAAAGCCAATAACAATTCCCACTATGTTACCGAGGGCAATTGCCATTATAGGGTCAAGGCCGAATCCATAGCTGACCTGACTAACAGCAGGGGCTAATGCCGTTCCAAATAGAGCAATTAAAATGAACTTGCTAAATTTTTCCTTCTTATATAAACTGTAGAAATAAACCCCTAAAAGAATAGCCCAGATATTGTAGATATTCTTCCCAAAGAGGGCGAATCCTCCAACCGTCAGCACTGCTGCCATAGTTGTACCATTCATATTTACCCCATTAATCTTTGCAATGGTTATGGATATAATCATAAGTATACCACTATTCAATAAGGCTGCACCAATATTACCTACGTACATATAGTCCGATACTAATATACTTGGATCTACCAGTATACTTTGCAGACCATTGAAAATTTCAATTGGGCTATTAAATATAAAGGCTGCCATCAACACAAACAGTGCGATTCCATACATTACTGTATATTTTGTTTTTTCGTTTATCATGATTATTTCTATATCCTCTTTCTCTTCCTTTGCATTCAACTGTAATTCCGCAGACCCTTGCATTTATGATCCTCCTATCAACATTACATAAGATTGTTATTAGTTGCACAATGTGCACTAAATCTTATTATATCTAATTCTAGGTCCTGTGACAACTAATTTGTATGCAAAGATAGTTAAATTTTGTTGTTGTTGTATTTATATCATTGACCTATTTAGTTGTTTTCTTGCATTAAAATATCGCTTATAGGTTATCAGAGCTCCAGAAAATGTAGCTATAGACACTGTTGATATTAACATAAAGGTTACCATTATTTGATATCTTATGGCTAATACCGGTGATTGGCCTGCTAAAATTAAACCAGTCATCATACCTGGTAGTTGCACAATACCTAAGGTTTGCATTGAATCTACACTTGGCTGCATCCCTGTTCTAATGGCATCTCTAATTAAATCTATAGAAGCTGTTTTTTCTGTTGCACCCAGTGCTAGCTTGATTTCAACCTCCTGATACTTGTTTTTAAAATTATTATTTAGCTGTTTAAAGGTTAATCCTAATGCAACCATAGAATTTCCAACAATCATTCCGCTTACAGGAATAACCTCCGATGGAGAATAGCTTATTGCACCAGTGATAACAAGGATCGCAATAGTAATTGATGCTCCTAAAAAAATAGATACATATGCAGTTTTCTTAGTATCCTTTATTTGTCCTCCTCTTTTGGCAGCTATCTGACTGGCATTAAAAATCATAAGTAGTAGTATTACTGTAGTGATAATCCAATTATCGACCTTAAATATATATGTTAACACAATACCTATTAACGATAGTTGTAGAGTGGCACGAATTACTCCTATTATGATGTCCTTTTCTAGGTGTATTTTTTGTGTCTTTGATATTGATAGGGCTATCAATACTAATACCGTTGTAAAGGATAGGGTTAATATACTCATAGTTCTACCTCCTCATTAGCTTTCAATAAATTCTTTGATAAAGTCTTTTTGTTGATGACTAAAGAATTCTTCAGTCGTAGAGTCCATAAAAACAGTACCCTCTTTGAAAAAGACAGTTCGACTTCCCATCCGCTTTGCTTGTTCTACACTATGGGTTACCAATATAATAGTAATGTGATATTTCTTGTATATGTCTTTTATAAATTCTTCAACTAGCTTTGTATTTATAGGATCAAGGGAAGAAGTTATTTCATCCAGCAGCAGCACCTTTGGCCTAAGCATTAAACTCCTTAAAAGGGAAATCCTCTGTTGCTCACCCCCAGATAAGTCCTTACATTTTTTATCAAGAATCTCCTTTTTAAGATTTAAGCTTGTCAGCATCTCAGTAACATAATCTTCATCCAATTCCAATTTTCCTAGTTTAATAGGATATTCAATATTCTCTCTAACTTTTTCACCAAATAAATAGGGGACTTGAAACACATACCCAACTTCTCTCCTGAGGTCTATTGGGTCTATCTCAAGTATATCTCTTCCGTCATATCTTATAACCCCTCCATTAAAGGACTCTAAGCCATTCAATAGTTTTAAAAAGGTGGACTTTCCACTACCCGATGGCCCCATTATATTAATAAACTCACCCTCTTTAAAGCTAAGGGTAATTTCCTTTAATATCGTTTGATGATTTCTAGCTACTGATATATCCTCTACATTAATCATTTTCCAATGCTCCCTCATTAAATAAAGTGTCCTTGTTAATCCCATCTAGCACCTCTATTAGCAGCTGCCTAAGTTGTTGGCCTTTATCCCCTTTTACAGGTCGAAAAAAGTTATAAGAAAATATTTTATCTTCCTTTATATGATGCTTTATTTGATGGATCCCCTTATCTGTAAGGGAAATATATACTACCCTTCTATTTTTATTACCTCTCACCCTATTTATCAAGTCATTTTTTTCTAACCTATCAATTATCCCCGTTAGGGTGGAGGGGGGGATATGGTATTTCTCACTTAAATCCTTTGGAGTGACTTTACCACCAAAATAGATTCTCTCTAATATATACATATCCTGGGGCAATAGACCAGAGGACTTCAATTGATATTCTTCCTTGAACTTAAATATATCAATCAACCTATGGATTAACTCTTGATCATTCATAATTCCACCTCCGTATTATACGTTATTCGTATTATAATTAGTATATCAAAGCACCTTTTAGATTTCAAGCAAAGAATCTCACACTCTCAATATATAAAAAGAAGATATCCCTTTAGATATCTCCTTAATCTTATCCCTTTATTATATTTCCCTTAGAAGATTGGCCATTTCTATTGCCGTTACCGCTGCCTCAAAACCCTTATTCCCAGCCTTAGTACCAGCCCTCTCAATTGCCTGTTCTATAGTATCTGTTGTTAAAACTCCAAATATCGTTGGCACCTCAGTTTCTAAACCAACTAGAGCTACTCCCTTGGTTACTTCATTAGAAACATAGTCAAAGTGAGGTGTTGCCCCTCTAATTACAGCTCCTAAGCATATAACAGCATCGTATCTTTGGGTTTTTGCCATCTTTTTCGCCACCAATGGAATCTCAAAGGCTCCGGGAACCCATGTAATTTCTATATTGTCCTGGTATCCTCCGTGTCTTTTTATAGCATCTAGGGCTCCTGCCAAAAGCTTGCTACCAATAAATTCATTAAAACGTCCAATAACAATAGCAAATTTCAAACCTTCAGCTGTTAAATTTCCTTCGTAAACTCTCATTATTAATTCTCCTCCTTAAATTCTAACATGTGGCCTAATTTTTTTTGTTTAGTTTTAAGATAATACTCATTCTTTTCATTATGATTCATTTGAATAGGTACCCGTTCTACCACCTCTAGGTTATATCCTGACAATCCTACTAACTTGCGTGGATTATTGGTTATAAGCCTAATTTTTTTAACGCCTAGATCCTTTAATATTTGTGCACCTATACCATAATCCCTCATATCTTCTGGAAATCCAAGGGCTAAATTAGCTTCCACTGTATCATAGCCTTCATCCTGAAGGGCATAGGCTCGAAGCTTATTAATCAAACCGATACCTCTACCCTCCTGTCGCATATAAAGGATTATTCCCCTACCTTCCTCCTCTACCATTTCCATAGCCGTTCCCAATTGATCACCACAGTCGCATCTTAAAGAACCAAAGGCATCCCCTGTTAGGCATTCAGAGTGAACCCTTACTAAAACCGGTTCATCTCCAGCGACATTCCCCTTCACCAGCGCCACGTGGTGTTCATTATTCAATATGTTTTCATAGCCTACTATATTAAAGCTCCCGTGACTTGTAGGCATCTTTGCCTCCGTCACCCTTTTTATGGTTCTTTCATTTTTTCTTCTGTAGGCAATTAAATCTGCAATGGTAATAATCTTTAAACTATGCTCCTTTATAAATTCCATTAACTGTGGAACCCTTGACATGGATCCATCATCATTCATAATTTCACAGATCACTCCTGCAGGATATAGTCCAGCCATTCTAGCTAAATCAACTGATGCCTCAGTGTGGCCTGCTCTAGTAAGTACTCCTCCTTTTCTAGCAGAAAGGGGGAATATATGGCCTGGTTTTTTAAAATCCTTTGGCTTTGTATCTGATTTAACCGCCTTTAATACTGTTAATGCCCTTTCGTGGGCTGATATCCCTGTGGTGGTTTCGATGGCATCTATAGATACAGTAAAGGCCGTTTGATGCTCATCAGTATTTCTAGTTACCATTTGAGGTAAGTCTAATTCTTGTAGTCTCT
This sequence comes from Alkaliphilus serpentinus, assembly GCF_009017255.1. Lineage (GTDB taxonomy): Bacteria > Bacillota > Clostridia > Peptostreptococcales > Natronincolaceae > Alkaliphilus_D > Alkaliphilus_D serpentinus. The sequence goes on from NZ_WBZB01000039.1 coordinate 5,991, forward strand.
CAGCCGTCATGGGTAGACAAATTAAACCTCGTCCATATTTAGCCATAAAGTTTATGGTCTCTGGGGTTATAAGCTCAGCAGCTGCAACTAAATCTCCTTCATTCTCTCGATCTTCATCATCAATTACTACAATCATTTTCCCTTTTTTAATATCCTCTAAAGCTTCTTCAATGTTGTTAAATTCATATTCCATCTAATCTCAACCTTTCCAATTATCAAAATCCATGCTTCGCTAGAAATTCCATCGTGATATCCTTCTTACCATTTTCCTTGTCATCTTTGTGATTTATAAGCTTTTCAATATATTTTACAATCATATCACACTCAAGATTTACCAATTGCCCCACGCCTTTTTCAATAAGGGTAGTTTCATCTTTAGTATGGGGGATGATGGAAACCTTGAATATCCTATCATCAACATAGGCCACCGTTAAACTAACTCCATCTATGGCAATGGATCCTTTATTAATAATGTATTTCAGTAATTCCCTAGAGGGTTGAACTGTAATCCATACAGCATTATCCTCTTTTTCATATTCCTGTATAATGCCTACATCGTCTATATGACCGCTGACAATATGTCCACCTAGCCTAGTTCCAACGGCAACTGCCCTTTCTAAATTAACCCTACTACCGACCTTTAAACTTCTTAGATTGCTTCTTCGCATGGTTTCTGCCATTACATCTACCCTAAAACTATTGGAGTTAAATTGATTAACCGTAAGACATACACCATTTGTTGAAATACTGTCCCCCAGCTTCACATCCTCCAATACTTTTTTTGCCTCGACAACGATACTTGCACCATCACCACTTTTTGAAAGGCTCTTAATTTTTCCTATTTCCTCAATAATACCTGTAAACATATTACTTATCTCCTTTAAAGTATCCTTCTATTAATAGATCCTTACCTAAGTACCCAACCCTTAGGTCATTAAGCATGAAAGCGTCATCCACATTGATTTTTCCTTCGCCCTCCACAGGGGTTAAGGCAGCAGTGCCACCTAAAATTTTAGGTGCTATGAAGGTAATCATTTTATCCACGATTCCTTCCTCTAAGGCAGAGTAATTCAATGTACCTCCACCCTCCAATAAAATGCTATCTATTCTCCGTTTTCCCAGTTCTATCATCAGTTGATTTAAATCAACTCTGTTGTTCTTTTCAGGTAATATAATGATTTCTACATGTTTGTCCTTAAGCTTCAAAAGCTTCTCCTTAGGTCCTCTGTTGGTGGTGGCAATTATCGTTGGCTGCTGCGATGCAGTTTCAACAACAATACTATCTAATGGAATTCGCAAGCTACTATCTACGATAACTCTTGTTGGGTGACTTACTTCTTCTAAGGGTAATCTCGTATTTAATCTAGGATTATCTTTAATAACTGTTGTTATTCCAACCATTATTCCTGCCACTCTATTTCTTATTTGGTGGACATAGTATCTAGATTCCTCTCCTGTTATCCATTTAGAGTTTCCTTCTGCGGTAGCAATTTTTCCATCCATCGACATGGCTGTTTTCAAGATTAAAAAGGGTTTACTTGTGGTTATGTATTTAATGAATATTTCATTTAGCCTACGGGCCTCCTCCTCTAAAACACCATGAATAACCTCTATACCGTGGTCTTGCAAAATCTTTATTCCCCTACCAGCAACTAAAGGGTTAGGATCTGTCATGGCAACTACAACGGTTTTAATTCCTGCCCTTATGATGGCCTCAACGCATGGAGGTGTTTTCCCATAATGGGAACAGGGCTCTAGATTTACATATAAGGTTGTACCTTCCCCTTGAAAATTAATTTTCTTTAAGGCATCCAGCTCGGCATGATCTCCACCATAAACCTTATGGAATCCCTCCGAGATAATTTTATCATCTCTTACAATTACAGCTCCCACCAAAGGATTGGGCCTAGTTTTTCCCATGCCCTCCTCTGCCAGTTCAAGGGCCCTTTTCATATATTTAATATCCATAAATTTCACCTCCCTTTATTTTTCCCTTTAAACCAATAAAAAAAACCCTGAGTTACCTCAGGGTCATTGTTTATGAATAGAAATCAACCTAATAGAAAGCATAGGCCTTCTATTATATTACTCCTTCTCTCATCCAGACTATAACTGTCGGCTCTGGAATTACACCAGATCTGCCAAAAGGCTCGCGGGCTTCGTTATAAACGTTACCGCCGGTAGGGAATCGCACCCTGCCCTGAAGGTTTCATTATTAATTGTATTTAAAAGATATCATAATTTGTGATCTAACACAAGGAAAAATTCATAATTATGCTTTAGCTTCCGTAAGCTTTTTGCCTTCCTTGTGGTTTACAATCAGTATTCCCATAATGATGACCACGCCACCCAAAAGCTGCAATGGATATAAGCGTTCTCCAAGCAACAAGAAGGCCGCTATTACTCCTATAAAAGGCATTAGGTTTATATATACATTGGTTTGGGACGGCCCTAAATTCTTTAAAGCATATAGATAGAGAACATAGCATAGGGCTGAGCAAAATAGTGCTAGATATAAAATGTTGACCCATGACAATAGAGAAATCGACTGCCACTGACCCCTTTCCAAAAGAGCAAAGGGTACTAAAAATATTCCACCTATTATACTTTGATAGGTTGATATAGAAATTGTAGGATATTTTCCATCTAAGGACTTATTAATCATTGAGTAGGCTACCCAGCTTAAGGCTGCGCCAATCATCAGTAGGCTTCCTATTATTACTTCATTACCTGCATTAACTGAAATGGAATTACCGATTACCAGCACTACTCCTAGAAGGGATAATATAACTCCAAGCATTTTCTTGGGTCCAATTTTAACTTTGTATATAAGGCCCTCTAGTACCACTGTAAATAGAGGTATAGCTGCCAAAAGAATTGTGGCATTGGCTGCACTAATAAATCTGAGGCCGTAGTTTTCAAATATAAAATAGACAGTAACACCAATTGTGCCACCCAACGTCATATTTTTTATATCTTCCTTCTTTAGCTTAACATTTGGATTCATTCTTAAATTCAGAATGATCAAACATACAGAAGCTATTATAAAGCGTAGAAGTGCAAGGGTTGCAGGGGGAACCTCCCTTAGGGCGATCTTATTGCTGGAAGCCGATATACCCCAGAAAAGGACCGTCAACAATATTGCGATATTTGCATAGAGTCTTTTTTTATTCATTGAAGTCTCTCCTTAAGTAATGTAAAAATTGAGAATTAAATACTCAAAGGAATGAAAATCAAATATATTCATCAAGGTGACTATTTTTTTATAACTAATATTTATTTCCAACCCTACTGATTATTAATTAGTTTATATGCCCTTTTAATAATATCCTAAAGTGATGTTTTTGTAAATAAACTTCATCACTCTATTGTATTTACTTGCATACTGTAATTAATATGATACAAAAAAGGAGGGATTAAATGCTACAGGCAATTATGATTGCATTTGCCATCAGCGTAGATAGCTTTAGTGTAGGTGTTGCTTATGGTGTAAAAAATATTAAAGTGCCTCTCCCTTCAATATTTATATTAGATATCATATCTGTGGTCTTATTAGCCTTGGGTCTTTTTACAGGAAATCTATTAACCAGGATTTTCCCTCCTATCGTTACAAATTTATTGGGCTCTATTATAATAATTGTCATTGGTATATGGTTCCTCATAGAAGGATGGCTTAATTACAAATTCCCTAAAGAAAAGATTCAACAGCAAGCTACAATAGCCTTTATAAGCATAAAATCATTGGGTATTGCCATTTCTGTATTAAGGAATCCCTCTGGGGCAGATTTAGATGTTTCAGGTACTATTGATACTAAAGAAGCTATGCTTTTAGGCTTTGCCCTTGCCATAGACTCCCTTGCAGTTGGTATCGTGGTTTCAATAAACTCCCTAGCAATTATATTATCCGCCTTAGTTTTGGTAGCCACAATGAATTTCTTGTTTTTATTAATGGGCATTTTCATCGGCAAAAGGTTTCTAATGAAAAGCTTAAAAGAAAAAACCTCATTAGTACCTGGTTTCATTTTAATAATACTGGGGATAATACGCTTATTATAAAAATTCTATGGAAATACTATTTTCATTAAATACTGTAATGGATTTAATTAGGCTTATGATAAATTTAGGAGGTTCAAATGATACTAGAACATTATATAGAGGATTATATTCAGTTGATTGTAGTATATACAATTTATGTACTGGAGTTAATTGGTATTTTCATTATTGGCTATTCAGCCGTAAGAGGTTTCTATAATTATATTAAAGAAAAGCTAAAATTTAATGATACCTGTATAAAGATCGAAATTGCAAAGGGTTTAGCCTTGGGTTTGGAATTTAAGCTAGGCGGCGAGGTTCTTAGAACAATCCTTGTTAGAACCATGGATGAAATCAAGGTTCTAGCTGCTATCATTGTCCTTAGGGTGATTCTTACCTTTGTTATCCACTGGGAGATTTCTTCTGAATTGCATCAAGATGAAGAAATTAGAGAATCTATGAATCGCAAACAGGCCTCTTTGAAAAAAGAAAAATAGAAATGTAAGTACCTCTTTAGAAGATTTGAGACTAATAGGTTGCAAAACCCCAAAGTCGGCCTGAGCTTAATTTGGGGTTTTCGTCTATGGTTCTAAATAGTGCTCTTCAGGTTCTGGAATTGCCTCTAATGAATTTACAACAATTAAAGGTTTCTGACTTTCCTCTCCTAAATCCTCATCATAATAGTTCATAGCCTGTAGGCTTCCTTCAATTTTTACCCATGTATTTTCCTCTGGTATATCACCATCATAATAGCAATTAAGAGTAATCATCTCTGGGTCATTCTCGCAACAGGTAATGACATATCGCGTTAAATAAAAGCTATTCTCCTCTAAATCCTGTGGTTTTAATACAAATCCTTGGATATCCACCCCCATACCATGATAGTCTTCAAAGTTATACATAAGCTCCACCATGTTTATTAAATAATTCTCATTATTAAAGATCATTACACCATTAATGATTTTCATGGCTTCCATGGGATCTCTTAAATTGATCTCTTCCCTCAAGTCTTCTGTACTGCTTTGATCAGTTGGAAATTCTTCATTTGGTTTTTTGGCTACGCTATATATTGTAAAAAACAATAATGACATAATGATTAAAGGTACTATAGCTTTTGTAATAATATCTTTTTTACCCATTACAACCTCCTATTAACTAAATCTGTATATCTATGAAATTATATTAGAGAATTGTGTGTTTTATTCTATATACTGGGGCTATCTTCTGTTAATCCTTGGTCATCCTCCTTATATAAACCCCAATATCCATAAGCCAGGGTTATCATGGGTAGAACATAGCATATAATTGCTACCGGTAAGTATTTGATAGTGCTGACCCCTAAAAGGGATACGATGGCAACAGCATTTACATTCCATGGTATCAGTGGTACTAAGACTGTACCGGTATCAGCAATGGTTCTAGCAAGGGTTTTTCCGGAAATTCTTCTCTTTTTAAATTCATCCTTCATGAATCTGCCTGGGATAATTATTGATAGGCTTTGATTACAAGTAATTGTAGCTATAATAAAGCTTAAGAGAGAGGTTTTATAGATGAGTCCCCCCACCTTATGAATCCCCTTTAAATACCATCGCTTAATTGCCTCCATCATAGATAGCTCTTCTATTAATCCGTTGAGGGCTGTAGATACTCCAATGATGATAATTACATTCTTCATGGATAATAATCCTCCACCTGAAATCAACTGAGCCAGTTGGGGGTCTAGGGGATAATAACCTGAAAATAATGATTTGGCTACTTCTATAAAAGAAGGGTTATATACGAAGGCTATAATTCCTAGGCTTGCAATTAGGCCAGTAGCCATACAATATACTATGGATACCTTCAGTAGTGACATGAATAAGATCACCAGTGGTGGCAAAAATGAATACCAGCCCATAGAAAAGCTACCGTTTATAATCCTCATGGTTTCTTCTATTTTTTCTAGACCCAATCCCTCCACCATATATCTATCTCCGGTAACATAATAGAATATTATAGAGATGACAAAAGCAGGGATAAGGGTTGTCATCATATGTTTAACAGTCTCCATCAGCTTCGATTCCGTTACACTAACAGTTAGGTTTAAGGAACTGGACATTGGTGAGGACCTGTCACCAATATATGCACCAGATATGATAGCCCCAGCTACTAGATATGGCGGTAATCCCATAGCCCTTGCAACCTCCATAAGGGGAATTCCTACGGTACTGATAGTACCAATGGAAGTGCCTAAAATCATTGAAATACCGCTACTTATAATAAAAGCTGCTAAAGGAAAATTCATATTAGACAGATAGCTCAGTCCCACTTTCATCATTGCAGGGATAATACCACCCATCATCCATGCAGCTGATATCATCCCTATTAATGACATGATGATCAGCAAAACATAGGCCTTCCTAACTCCCCTATACATCATAGATAGCAGTTCATCTAGATTGTAACCATGGGCTTTTCCCACCGATAAAACCAAAACAAGACCAAATAACAAGCCATAATAGGCCACTTTAAAAATACTAATACCTAGCAGGATAGCTATTAGTGTCAAAACAACACATATAATCGATGTTTTAGTCTTAATTTCCCTCTTCATTCTATGTCCTTCCTTCACAATGTTATAGTATTAGTACTAAAAAATTTGCTGAAAGCTTCATTCCTCTATGATTAATTAATTTTTACTTACATATTTCACTTTTCACATTTCATTTTTCACTTTACATTTTTTATTTTTCATTATTATCCCTTATATATTCTAACACTTTTTATCAAAAATTGCTTGTTAGTTCCCATATATTACAAAGCCTTTACATATCCTTGTTTTCATAGTATTATATAATAACGAAGGCAGAGTAGACATTATGCGTTAAGTGTTAGGAGATGGGAAGTCGCTCCTAAACGAAGAATTATTCAATTCGCGATATAATGTTGCGTCCGCTGCTGCATATGAGAGATACCATGATATTCTCTTAATGTGTAGCGCCTTATGCCTACTAATTAAGAGAAAGGAGGTAAGCAAATGGCAATCTCTCACAAATCATCAAAAACTGGTTTCATCACTCAAAGTAGATTATCAACTAGAAAGCTGGTAATGGCTTCATTGCTTGCAGGCTTAACGATTATCCTTACTAGGTATGGATCTATCATGCTGGCTGGAGGTACTATAAGGCTAGGCTTTGGAAACCTACCCGTTATACTTTCTGGCATACTTTTAGGCCCTATAGGTGGTGCCTTAACTGGTATCGTAGGGGATCTTCTAGGAGTCTTAGTTTTATCTCAGGGTGGCTTTCATCCTGGATTCACTTTAAGTGCTGCTTTAACAGGATTCATTCCTGGTTTAGTCGTAGCATTAAACCATAAGAAAAAGTTTTCTTTCTTAAATATTGTGTTGGCTAATCTATTGGTTTATTTAGTAATTTCATTAGGCTTAAATACTCTATGGCTTACTCAATTAATAGGCAAGAGTTTCTTTGTTTTATTGCCAGCTAGAGGACTAGCCCAAGGTATTGTAACAGTAATAACCATATTTTTGATATACTTCCTATCAAAATTCTTTAAATACTGGGAAAATTAATAAAAGGACCGCAAGGTCCTTTTTTAGTTTGAAACTAGTATCAATAATCCAGATCTTAATCTTATTTTTTATCCCTTTACTCCCCCAACTGTTAATCCACTTACAATATACTTTTGGAACACCATATAGATAATGGTTAAGGGTAGTGCCATAATTATTGATCCAGCACAGAAAACTCCCCATGAGACGGTTCTAAAGTCTGCTGCCCAACCAAAGAGACCTTGAGCTAGGGTATACATTGATCCATCCGATAAAAAAAGATATGAGGTTACGTAATCAGTCCACGGAGCAGTAAAAACAAAAATTGCTGTAATGGCAATAGCTGGCTTTGCTAAGGGTAGCATGATCAGAGTAAAGATTTGAAGCCTAGATGCACCATCTACAATGGCTGCTTCCTCGATGGATTTAGGAACCGTATCAAAATATCCTTTTAGATTCCACACTGCAAAGGCCATGTTGGCGGCAGACCATATAAATATTAGGCTCATGTAAGTGTTTTTAATCCCCAATACCTTCACCAGCATTAGCTGAGGTACCAAGGAGGCAGTTGCAGGTAGCATCATATATACTACAAAAGAGGCTAAGCCTGATTTTTTTCCTGGAAAATCAAACCTGGAAAAGGCGTAGGCAGCTAGGGTAGCTAGGGTTAAACAAAAAATTGTCGTACCAGCTGCAAATATAAAGCTATTCTTTAACCACATTAAAAATCTAGGATGGGATAGCACCGTAGTAAAGTTCTGTATTGTTGGATTTTGTGGCAACAGATATAAGTCCGTTGTTACTAGAGTAGTTCTACTATCAAGGGCAGTATTTAACACCCACCATATTGGTACCAGAGTGATCATACATACGGTTATCATAAATAAATGGGTAAAAAAGTAACTAATTTTTTCCTTCATTTTTCTACTCATTTACTCCACCCCTTCCTGCGATAATGCCTTTGTTACCCTCATGTTAATCATGGTAATGGCTATTAGAATTATAGAAACGATAACCGAATAGGTTGCTGCCATCGAATAGGCATTTTGTTGGGTTAAAACATTAAACTGATAGGTAGATACAATTTCAGTAGCCTTGTTTGGCCCACCACCGGTAATAAGATATATTACATTAAAATTGGTAAAGGTCCAAATTGTTCCTAGAATGGTTGCAGGAAGCATAGCTGGTTTTAGTAACGGCAGGGTTATATTCCTAAGTTTTTGCCAAGGTGTTGCTCCATCAATATCTGCTGCCTCATAATAATCCCTAGGTATACTTTGGAGGGCACCTGTGGCCACCATTGTCATAAAGGGAAAGCCCAACCAAATATTTACGATAATTGCTGACATTAATGCCAATTGTGGATGGGATAACCAAGGTACTGGTTGAATTCCTAAATTTCTTAGTATGATATTAAAAAAACCAAATTGCTCATTATACATCATTCTCCAAACCAAGGCTGTTACAAACTGTGGTATAGCCCAAGGTAAAATAATTAAGGTTCTGTAGAACCCCTTCCACCTCAGCTTTGGCCTGTTTAAGGTTAATGCCAAAACAAGACCTACAGTAACATGAAAAAAGACGTTGGCAAAGGTCCATACAAAGGTCCTTATTAAAACCCTAAAGAATTCTGCATCCAAACCACCTAAGGCCCTTATATAGTTACGTAATCCTACAAATCTTACGGTATCTTGCCCCATGGTATATAGGTTTGAGTTAAAGAAGGAAAGGCCAATACCATATATAATTGGACCAATTGAAATGATTAAAACCAATAGCATAGAAGGTAAAACATAATAATAAGCTTGCTTATTTTTTTTCATCCTATGCCATAGCTTTCCTTCCTTTGAAATTGTCGAGGTTGTTTTTTCACTGACAATCACCGGTTTCATTCTTTCACTCCTCGTTGAAAAAGCCGTCTATAGTTCTATTTTAAATGATTAGGCCTGGATAAACCAGACCTAATCTTATTTTAGAATTATTCACCTTTTGCTTCTTTAATAGCTTGCTCTATGGTAGTTTGTACTGTGTTAGCAACATCGGATGGATTTCCATTTGAGTCAAGAACTGAATCTATACCATCCTTAACTGGAGTCCATACCTGACCCATTTCTGGAATAGCTGGCATAGCAATGGCACTTTTGGCCTGCTCCTGAATTAATTGATCAGTCCACTTGTCAAGGGCTCCTACCTTCGTATTGGCAGGTACTGTTCCAACCATTTCATTAAACATCTTTGCAATTTCTGCAGATGCCATAAACTTTGCAAACTCATTGGCTGCTGCCTTGTTTTGTGACTCCTTAGACATAAAGGCCATCTTTACACCCATAAAAGGCTTAGATTCATTTCCTGTGATGTCATTCTTAGGAAAAGTAGTGGCTCCCCAGTTTACACCTGCTGCTTCTAAATCTCCAAAGCTCCATGGTCCATTTATCCAGAAGGCTGCTTTCCCTTCCATAAATAAAGCTTGTGCTGTACCATAATCCAATTGCTTAGGCATAACCTTTTCTTCGTTCTTTAGTTTATCTAAAAAGTCTAAGTAAGCAATAAACGCTTCATTGTTGAAGTTTGGTACTGCTTCGTCATCTTTGTTAAAGTTAAATATTTCATTTCCAAAACCAGAGAAGAAAGGATGGGTGAAGTAGAATATTCCATTATAGTCAAATACAATACCCCAGTTTTCGCCTTTGGTATTTTCCTTAGCTATGTTAACCATTTCTGTGATGGTTTTAGGAGCTTCGGTAACTAGATCTTTGTTGTAGATAAGTACAATTGCTTCCATTGACATAGGATAGCCATAATGCTTACCAGCGTAGGCACCTGCTTCATAGGTACTTGGTATATAATCGCCCTTTACAGACTTCACCCCATCGTCTATTGCTTGAACCATGTTGGCAACAGCAAATTCACCTGTCCAGTCATGGGGTCCAAAGAAAATATCTGGGCCATCTCCCGTTTGAATTGAAGCCTTTAGCTTATCTTTATAGCCACCTTCAAATGGTGTGTACAATAAATCAAATTGAATTTTTGGATGCTTTGCAGTAAACTGCTTAGTAGCTTCAATTAAAGCTGCTTCTTCTTGACCAGTCCATCCATGCCATACCCTTAATGTAACCTCTTGCTCTGGATCAAATTTACCTATTTCAGAGCTGGTGGATGTAGAACAGCCTGCTAATAAAACTACAAACATCGTAATCAGTAAAGCAACGCTGATAAGTCTTTTCATGAATATTTCCCCCTTTTACAATAATCTACATTTTTTATGCAACCGTTTGCATCTAATAAAATTATATACCATACTCTCTACCCTTGTCAATATAAAAAAATTGTCTCATCCGTCCATTTTGAATATTATTACTCTTGAGATAGACCTCTTATATGATAAAGAGATTAGAATTCTTTTTCTATTGAAATTACCCTTATCCAATATAAAAAGAGCAATACCTATTGTACTGCTCTACTTTACCCGATAGTACCTATGACTCTGTATTTTGCCTACTTTTACGACAATCTAGTAGATGATCATCTACTAGAATCCCTTTTAATAAATTCTGTATCAACTATATAGAAATTATGTTGTAATTTTCCATTGTCTATACCATCTAAAAGAAGTCTGGCTGCGTGATTTCCCAGGTCGGTTGCGTTGATTTCTACTGAGGTTAAGCTTGGGGTTAAATATTGTGCCAGTATAGTATTGTTAAAACCTGTAATAGATATTCCTTTAGGAATCGCATAGCCCATCTCCTTAATAGCCCTCATACTACCATAGGCAATCAAATCGTCTGTAGTGACGATTGCATCAATATCATGAACCTTCCGCAGAAGCCTTAAGGTAGAACGATATCCCTCATCTTCAGTAAAATCTACCTCTACCACAAGATTAGAATCGTAATCTATGCCATGCTTATTTAAGGCCCTTTTATATCCTAAAAATCTATTTTGAGTAACCTTTAACTTCTGGTCTCCACCTAAGAAAGCGATCCTTTTATGGCCTGATTTAATAAGACTTTCTGTAACCTCAAACATGGCTACCTCGTTATTGTTATCTATCCATAGAATTTCATCCTTCTTTATTGGTGTACCAACTACAACAAAAGGAAAGTTGTTTTCCATAAGAAACTCTATATTTTTATCCTCTTCTCTTACGGTCATTAAAATTATTCCATCCACCCTTTTGGAATTAACAATCCTTATAATTTGCTCCAGTTCATCCTCTTCATTTCTAGCAGAAGATAGTAGAAGGGAATAGTTCTGACTCTCTAGGTATCTTGTAACCCCTAAAATAAACTGAGTAAAGAAGGGATTGACAAAGCTATCCTCAGCTGAAGCGGGAAGAATCATCCCTAAGGTCTGGGAGGATTTATTAGCAAGGCTTCTGGCTATCTCGTTTGGATGGTACCCTAATTCTTGTACGATTTCCTTTATTTTATCTTTAGTGACCTGACTAATAAGGGGACTATTTTTTAAGGCCCTAGACACGGTGGATGTAGAAACCTGAGCTTTTTTTGCTACTTCCTTTATTGTAACCTTCATATTAACGCTTCCTTCTATTAAATATTCTAAATTAACATTAATTTTATCATTATTTTCCTTTCAGGTGAATAGCTATTTCATTATTTATTTGTCTCTTTATCTACCTCGACCAGTTTTTTCTGTTACCTCAACAAGAAATTGTTCCATTTCAGGGGTCACCTGATTTTGTGTGAACCGCCAGTCCCAATTACCTCCTACTGTTCCTGGATAGTTCATTCGACCCTCATTATCTAAGCATAACACATCCTGCATAGGTATGATTGCTATCTGGGAGGCAGTGGTCATGGTTATTTCAATCAACCTCCAACAAATCTCCTTGCCATCCATCCCTTTATGAATCCCGTAATATCTATCAAGAATATTCAACACATCGGTGGCACCAGTTTCAACTAGACTTTTGTACCAGCCTAAAGAGGTTTCATTATCATGGGTTCCAGTATACACCACTGAATTAGCCTCAAAGCCCATTGGTCGTTGATTTCTTGGGTTATGAGGACCAAAGGAAAACTGTATAATCTTCATACCAGGAAACTGAAACCTGTTCTTAAGATGATTTACTTCTGGAGTAATAAATCCTAAATCCTCTACTACAACAGGCAGCTCTTTAAGATGCTTGAAGATAGTTGTAAAAAGCTCTGCTCCCGGAGCTTTTACCCACTTCCCCGTTGCAGCTGTTGGAGCACTGGCTGGTATCTCCCAATAGGCTTCAAAGCCTCTGAAATGATCAATTCTTATGATATCTACTAGCTCCATCAGTTTTGCGAATCGATATCTCCACCATAGGAAATCATCTTCCATCATTTTATCCCATCTAAAGTGAGGATTACCCCATAACTGTCCGGTTTTACTAAAGTAATCCGGTGGAACTCCTGCTACCTTCGTAGGATTTCCTTTTTCATCAACCTCAAAAAGATGGGGCTGAGTCCATGCATCACTACTATCATAGGAAATAAATATAGGCAGGTCTCCTATAATTTTAATATGATTCTCATTGGCATAGGCTTTAAGCTCCTTCCATTGCTTATCAAAGATATATTGTAGAAAGTGATGAAATTCTATTTCTTCACGCAAAAGCTTTTTGTAGTGTTCTATCCCCTCTGGAGTCCTATAGGCAATTTTATCATCCCATTGGTTCCATGGCCTTTCATTATGATGATTTTTTAAAGCCATAAAAAAGCAGTAATCAAAAAGCCAGTAGCTATTATTTGATAGAAAGCTCTCATATTCTCCACTGTTATCTGCATTATTAAACCTACTAAAGGCCCTTCTAAAAACCTTCAATTTATAATCCATAGCTCTTTGAAATTCTACCCTTTTGTCATTAAACTTCGGAAGATCTTCTAAATCCTCCGGAAGAATCAAACCATCTTCCATTAATTTATCGATACTAATAAGATAGGAGTTACCTGCAAAGGCTGAGAAGCCTTGATAGGGGGACTCGCCATATCCGGGAGGGGTTAGGGGAAGTATTTGCCACAGACTTTGCCTGCTTCTTATTAGAAAATCTATAAATTCATAAGCCTCGTTTCCCATATCCCCAATGCCGTACTTAGAAGGCAGAGATGTGGGATGAAGGAGAATGCCACTGGATCTTTGCAATATCATTTATTAACCCTCCATCCAAAATTAATAATTTACGCAAACGCTTGCATAATGCTTTATTTAATAAGCGGCAGCCAAGCTCCCTACCGCTTATGTAATACTTTTTCTAAGAAGCCAACTAAGCTTAAAAAACATCGCATCATTAAACTTTCTTAAATCTAGGCCTGTATCTCTGTAAAATTTATCTAATCTGTAATTCAAGGTATTACGATGAATATATAGCTTTCCTGCTGCTTCACCTAAGTTCAAATCGCTATTTAATAGAACTTCCATTGTATAAACTAAATCTTCTTCCATCTTATCATATAGGTCTTTTTTAAAGTTTTCAATATATATTTTTCTTCTCTCTTTATAAGGGATTGAATAAATAAGCCTTTCCAGTTTAATATTTTCTGTATTCAGTACATGTTCACCAGGAAAGAAAACCTTCCCTATTTCAATAACCTCCATAGTCTCTTTAAATGCCTCATATATATCCTGAAGTTTATCATAGCCTCTACTTATGGTTATTTTAATATCTATAAGGAGTTCGGCATTGATGGTATCTCTAATTTGATTAGCTAGGGCGATGGGGTTATGACTATCCCCAGCAACAAATAGAACTATGCCATAGTCCATCTCTACAGAAATGACCCTTTGATCCCCCTTAAAGGCAACGTTTAAAAGTTGTAGAGTATCTGTCATGTCGATATTCTCTTCCCCCTTTAAGAGGATAAGTCTGTATAAATCAGAGGCTTTCATCAATTGTTGCTTAGCCCTTTTCAATAGCAATGGATCATACTGACCTTTAAGCAAGGAGATTAATAACTCTTCTCTACTATAGCTGTTCTGATTATAGGTTTGAATAATCAGTAGTTCTAGCAGTTTCCAAACCTCTAGCCCAAGACGATCTTTAGATGCCAAGTATAGCTCATCATTCCCCTGTAGCTTTATGGAATATGTAAAATGATATTCTAAAAATTTGGCATCATTATTTTCGGTAGCTATTAGAAGGTTCTTATTTTCGTCAAATAAGGCCAGACTATAACCGATGCTGCTATTAAAATGCTTAAACAACTCATTTAATGCCTTCATATTGATCCCTCATTATCATTAAAAGATTGCGACCTCTGTTTCTTTATCGAAAATGTGGATTTTATTTGGGTCAAAGGCCACGTTTATTTGGGTATTTGGTTTAATATTTGAAGAAGATGCACCGACTCTACCAGTGAAGCTATCCTTTCCAACCCTTAAGTAAATATAGGTTTCAGCACCCATAAGCTCTGATACTTCTATTGTGCCCTCTACAATACAATTAGGATACTTTTTAAGAGTCAAATCATCATTATAGATGTCCTCTGGTCTTATACCCATTACTACATCTTTGTTTATATAGCCTTTATCAAGAAGCATCTTAGATTTTTCTTCAGTTAACTGAATTTTATTATGATCAAAAACAAATACAGTATGTTGGCCTTCTGTTAAAAGCTTTCCTTCTACAAAGTTCATTTGAGGGCTTCCAATAAACCCTGCAACAAACACATTGGTTGGATAATTATAAAGGTTTAGGGGTGTATCCACCTGTTGAACAATTCCATCCTTCATAACCACAATTCTATCACCCATTGTCATAGCTTCTGTTTGATCGTGGGTTACATAAATAAAAGTTGTTTGAAGCTTCTGATGGAGTTTAGAAATCTCAGTTCTCATTTGTACCCTAAGTTTTGCATCTAGATTTGAAAGGGGTTCATCCATCAAGAAAACCTTGGGCTCCCTAACAATAGCTCTACCTAAGGCAACCCTTTGCCTTTGTCCACCAGAAAGGGCCTTTGGCTTTCGCTTCAAATATTCCTCAATATTTAGGATTTTGGCGGCCTCCATAACCCTTTTGTTGATTTCATCCTTTGGTGTTTTTTTCAGTTTTAGTCCAAAGGCCATGTTTTCATATACTGTCATATGGGGATATAGTGCATAGTTTTGGAACACCATTGCTATATCCCTATCCTTTGGAGCAACATCGTTTACTAATCGATCGTCAATGTATAGCTGACCTTGGGATATTTCCTCTAAGCCCGCAATCATCCTTAAAGTTGTAGATTTTCCACATCCTGAAGGACCTACCAACACAATGAATTCTTTATCGTTAATTTCTAAGTTGAAGTCCTTTACTGCAGTAATATTCCCTGGATAAACCTTATAAATGTTTTGAAGCGATAATTTTGCCAATTCTATAACCTCCCTATCAAAATATTTATTTGCCCCTATATATCCACAATAGGCAAACTTATAATAATATTCTATATTAAAGGAAGGCAATTAATAAATTGACAAAATTCACAAAATTTCAAAGCCACCTTGTACCAACGGCTTTAGATGGTTTGAAGACTGTCCCATGTCATCTTATAGTTTAATGCTATCATAATTTTGTTCAATATGACAGAAAAAGAATTTTACTAATTAGCAATTTAAGAAAAACAAATAGGGACTGATATTTATCAATCCCTATCATTCTAAGGTTATCCCTTTAGATTTTATAAAGTTTCATCTCCCGGCATCCAATCGATGGGGCATAAGCCGCCACTTTGTAAGGCTTTTAAAACCCGTAAAGTTTCATCAACACTTCTACCAACATTTAAATCATGAATTACAGAATATCTTAATATTCCTTCAGGATCAATAATAAATAATCCTCGAAGGGCTATACCTTCTTCCTCAATTAAAACCCCATAGTCTCTTGCAACTTTTTGGGTCATATCTGAAGCCAATGGAAGTTTAAGTTTTCCTAAGCCACCTTGATCAGCTGCAGCATTAATCCACGCCTTGTGGGAATGTTCACTATCTGTACTGACCCCTAATATATCTGCATTCATAGCTCTGAACTCATCTATCTTACTGTTATAACCTTTAATTTCTGTGGGGCAAACAAATGTAAAATCCAATGGATAAAAAAACATCACTAACCATTTTCCCTTGTAACCATTTAGAGTTACACTCCCAAAGTTTTTACCCTCACCATCAACTGTTTTCATCTCGAAGTGTGGTGCCTTAAGTCCAACTGTTCTTTCCGCCATAATCATTTTACCTCCTATTAATAATAATTTGTCCATTATATTATATCCACTGCTTTTCAATTTAAACATAATTATTATTAATTAATATTGATTATTATTTAAAGTTTTCATATCTTTGTTAATGTCTAGTAAAATGGGTATTATATAATAAGTATTAATATAGCATAAGGAGGATGATTATGAAGGAAGTAAAGATTTATACTAAGAACTATTGTCCCTATTGCAAGAAGGCTGTAGCCTTACTTAAAAGTAAAAGCTTAAACCTTGAAGAAATTGATGTAACCTATGATGAGGATACATTTAAAGAAGTATCGTTAAAAACAGGGTGGGATACAGTGCCTCAGATTTTTATTGATGGACAATTTGTAGGGGGCTGTGACGATATTCATCAGTTAGATGAAAAAGGAGAACTCAATAAACTTTTAGGGATATAAATCCCTTGTTGGTACCATGATTAAAATAGTGAAAACCAGCATCCTAAACTTTTTTTAGTAGGTTTAGGATGCTGGTTTTTATAGCAATTAAAAAAATATTACTTCAATCATTTTTACTCATTTAAATCCATTACGGGTACTTCTCTAGTTTCTGCCGAGAATATATCGTCTTTAATTTTTGCTGTATTACTACCGCTATTCAACTCTGCAATCCAGATATTCTTTCCTCTATAGCTGACAGGTATCCTATTTTGAGAACTAAATATTTCTTGCGCTCTTTTCATATCCATTTTAAAACACTCCCTAATTAATATTTTATATCTTTATTGTTTCAATAAAATATTAGAAAATACATATATATATGCTGATACAATAAAAAGCCCTATTGCTAGGGCTCAAATCTATCAAGAATTTAATCAGCAAGGGCCTCTTGGAGGTTAGTATTTTGCTCCTTTAGCAATTCTTCCATTTCCATTGCCGGAATTGGTGGTTTAAAATAATATCCTTGAATGTAATTGCATCCTTTACCCCTTAAGAGTTCCAGTTGTTCTTCAGTTTCTACTCCTTCTGCCACAACCATTAGATTTAGACTATGGGATAAGGCAATCACAGCATCGGTTATTGCAGCGTCGTTTGTGTTATTGGTTAAGTTACAAATAAATGACCTATCAATTTTAATTTTATGAATGGTAAATTTTTTTAGATAGCCTAAGGATGAGTATCCTGTTCCAAAATCGTCAATACATATTTCAATCCCCATCTTCCTAAGATTTTCAATAACCTTTATTGTAAAAACAACATTTTGCATAGCTGCTGTCTCGGTAATCTCCAGCTCTAGACTGTTACCGCAAAAATTGGTGTTGTTGATGGTTTTTATAATGGTTTTTAAAAGGTTTTCGTGCTGAAAATGATGAGGTGAAATATTTACAGCTAGCCTAAGGGATTTATTGTATTTTTGCTGCCATTCCTTTACTTGGTTACATGCAGTATGTAAAACCCATTCCTCCATTGGAATAATCAAGCCTGTCTCCTCAGCTATTGGTATAAAATGAGATGGTGAAATCATCCCTAATTCAGGATGCTTCCAACGTATTAAAGCTTCTACTCCAACGATTTGGTTGCAGGTTATGTCAACCTGTGGTTGATAGTATACCTCAAAATCCTCCCTTTCTAAGGACTTGCGCATGCTGTTCTCTAAGATATGTCTTTGGTAAACCATTTTTTGTAGGTCCTCTGAGTAAAAATTGTATTTATTCTTACCGCTATCCTTCGCTTTATACATGGCTAATTCTGAGTTTTTCAATAGATCTACAGGGCTACCACCATCTCTGGGATATATAGCAATACCGATACTGGGTGTTATATGAATCTCTTGAGTCCCTAGATTGAGGGGCTTATTAAAATGGTTAAGGATTTCTTTTGCTACAAGATCAGGAGTTTCGGATTGAGTTACATTCTGTAGAAGTATTACAAACTCATCTCCACCTAGTCTAGCTACTAAATCATCGGGAGTTAACAGTTCCTTAAATTTAGCTGCCACCTTAATTAATAAGTCATCTCCAACATTATGACCAAGACTATCATTAATGTGCTTAAAACGGTCTAAATCAATAAAGAGAAGGGCAAAGCTCTTCTTCTTTCTATAGAAATGTGCTATCCCTTGGGTAAGCTTATCTAAAAAGTGGGTTCTATTCGGTAGCCCAGTTAGTGGATCGTGATAGGACTGATAACGGATGGTTTCTTCTGCAGATTTCAGATCGGTAATATCTATAAAGGTTGTTACAACTTCTTTGGGAGTATTGCTTTTATCAAGTATCGGTTGGGCATTAACCAATAACCACCTATATTGCTTAGTGGTAGGATGTATGATTCCTATAGTAGCATTTCTAATAGGTTTGCAAGTTTTCATCACCAGCATGGCTGGATGGTTTTCCTTTGTAAGGATTTTACCATCGGGATATATTAAGCTTCCTTCTGTATCCAAAATTGTGGTCCCCTTCATATCCTCCATCGATAGCCCTAGAATTTCTGCCGCTATATTGTTGACATCAATTATTTTACCGGTGCTATCCTGAACAATAACCCCGCCAGAGATGGCTTCATATAAGCTTTTATAACGCCTTTCACTGGCATCTAATGCCCTTTTACTAAGCTCCTTCTCCTCTATTTGTTCTTGTAATATAATTCCATATTTTTTTAGCTCACTGTAGGTGATACTAAGCTCCCGATGGGATTTATGTAACTGTTCCATATATTTACTTAAGATTAGATATAAAATTGCTGTAGTTATTACTACATAAAACCAACCTTTGAAGGTTTGTATATAGGTTAATCGATTTTTATCTGTTACGATAAAATTTAAGACCTTATCCGACAATATAATCCAAAGTATACCCATAGTAAGATACAACAAGGATGTTTTTTCAGGGACTCCACCATAGGATGTCCTGCCTGCTTGCTTATACATTATAAATACGATTAAAAACAGTGGAATTAGGCTCAAAAAAATTGGTAACCCCATATCCATCCCCCTCTATATCCTTTATTGTATGTTTGTACCCTTAACCAACAAAAGTAAACGAAATATTACATAAATATAGAAATTAATTAATAAATTTACAGATTATAATAGATTCGACAGGACAAAGGCTTCCCTTTCTGACAGATGCTCTATTAAATACCTGAGTTTTACAATTTCTCCAAGGGTGTAGGTTTTATCTTTTAAATCTGAATAGGTATCTATTTTTCGGATGGCGACTTCAATTGCATCCAAATTATAATGCTCTAAAAACAAAACCCAAATCTTAGACTTTTCTTCCCAGTCTTCTTTAAGAAGCCCTAAGGTTTCCCTTGTCATTTCCCAATTTTCATCATCAATATACCCTTCTAATTTCGTTATCTCCTCTGATAATTCTTCACATCCATTTTGAACATAATTTTGAAATACTGTAGCTCCAATAAAAAAAATGATTACTAGAATAATCGTTCCAATAACTGCCTTCATAAGTACCCTCCCCATTTGTTAGCTAGTCTTTTTTTGTGCATAAAATTTCTCATCGGAAGAGATAAATGCAAAAAAAGTATCTTTAATGCTATCAATACTTTCTTTTTTGAGTTGATTAATTACCCATTTTTCATTATGACCTGCTTTCATGAGATTTTTTTTCATTAATTGACCATCCACGATTAATGTGATTGGAAGCTCCTCCTGCTGGGGTAAAATCTTTAAATCTTCCCTTAATACCTTCTGTTTTTCTGCTCTTGGAATTAGACTTAGGTCTCCATTGGTTTCTAAAATGGCATATTCAATATCATGAAGATTGAGATAGTCTTTACCCCTTAGCTGTTCTAGTAAATCATTCATATTGATTCTTAGACGTTTAAGCTCATGCTGAACAAGCTTTCCCTTATAAATCAGTATACTGGGCTTCCCACATATAAGCTCCCTCAGCCTTTCACTTTTTAGAGACATATAGGAGGTGATTATTTGCACAGATAATAATGTAATGATGGGAACAATACCATTAAACAAAGGTATTGCTGCATTTTCCATTGGTGTAGTTGCTAAATCAGCAATCATAATCATGATAACCAACTCGAAGGGTTGCATTTGAGCAATTTGACGTTTACCCATAACCCTCATGACAACAACAACAATAAAATATAAAATAAAAGCTCTGGTAAAGCTTATTAGCATAATTTGTTACCCCCATTATAGATTTTCTAATTTATTATTACCACCTAGCTGTGTTTTTATATGTAGAAATAAAAAAATCCCACCCTTGGGTGAGATTGATATTTTTATATCAATGCCTTGCTAGCGCAATGATAATTGTTGAATTGATGATGCTAGTTAACTAGTCAAAAAATACTAATATATATATTATAAATTTTATGCCTAATTCCTAGCTAAGTGACTAACTCAACCGTCAAGCTGTTGATTATCTACTTATATCTCTATTGAAACAAACTTAATCTCTAAAAACTCCTCTATTCCATAATGACCGCCTTCTCTACCTATACCACTTTCTTTAAAGCCTCCGAAGGGAGCTTGGGGTGTTGAAGGTCTGCCATCATTAACTCCTATGATGCCATACTCCAAGGCTTCCATCACCCGTATGCTCCTCGACAAGGATTGGGTAAAGAAATATGCAGCTAAGCCATAGCTACTGTTATTAGCCATTTTAATTACTTCTTCTTCAGAATTAAAAGAAATAATCGGCATGATGGGCCCAAAGGTCTCCTCCTTTGCGATAATCATATCTCCAGTTGCGCTGGCAATTACCGTAGGCTCCATAAAATATCCGCCCTTTTTATTTATGCCTAAATGCTGTCCTTTTCCTCCATAAACTAGCTTGCCACCCTTATCTAGGGCATCCTCTACATGCTTCTGTACCTTTTCAAAGCTATTGGAATCAATTAGCGGTCCAATCTCTACCCCTTCAACTAACCCATTGCCCAATTTTAGATCCTTAATTCTTTCTACCAGCTTTCTTAAAAAAGCATCTAAAATATTCTCATGGACATAAAATCTATTTGAGGATATGCAGGTTTGACCACAGTTTCTAAACTTAGATGCTACAGCCCCGTCAACAGCTTTATCAATATCAGCATCCTCGAATACAATAAAGGGCGCATGACCACCTAACTCAAGGGATACCTTTTTAACTGTATCTGCCGACTGCTTCATCAGCTGCTTTCCAACCTCTGTTGAGCCTGTAAAAGTAAGCTTTTTCACCCTTTCATCCTCCATAAGGGCGGCACCAATTTGGCTAGAGACTCCCGTTACCATGTTTACAACCCCCGGTGGAAAACCCGCTGCTTCTACTAGTTCCATAAACTTGATTGCCGTTAAGGGAGTTTGACTTGCTGGCTTCAAAACCACTGTACACCCTGCTGCCAATGCTGGTGCCAGTTTCCTTGTAATCATTGCTAAGGGAAAATTCCATGGTGTTACTGCCGCAACTACACCTATAGGCTGCTTCAAAACCATAATCCTTTTTTCTTTACTGGAGGCTGGAATTGTTTCTCCATATACCCTTTTGGCTTCCTCTGCATACCATTCTAAAAAGTTGGCTCCATATATACATTCTCCCACTGCTTCCTTTAGGGGTTTTCCTTGTTCTAAGGTCATAATTCGAGCTATTTCTTCCTTCTCCTCCATTACAAGGTCATATAGCTTCCTTAATAGACTACCCCTTGCAGAAGCAGGTAGTTGTGACCATTCTTTAAAGGCTCCATCGGCAGCATCAATAGCCTCCTTTGTTTCAGTTCCTCCACCCATGGGAACAGTTCCTAATAATTCTCCTGTAGCAGGATTATGTACCTCTATTCCTTTACCGTTTTTTGCCTCCACCCAACAGCCATTGATATACATTTTGTTATTCTTCATTTATAATCATTCCTTTCTAGTGTAGCCTTTATCAAAGGTTAGATTGTTTTGCTTTATATATTTTTCTTATTTTTTTGCCTATTCCTTTTTCCTTAATACTTCTTACTTATTCCATATTACCTATTACCTATTACCTGTTACCTATTACCTATTACCTGTTACCTATTACCTGTTACCTATTACCTGTTACCTATTACCTATTACCTATACCCTATTTATACTATCCTATTCTTATTGCTACTCCTTATAACCTTTAAACTCCTTTTTAGAAGATACTACCATATTATTTGATATTAAAACAAGGCCTTCTTTTTATTTACCAGAAAACCCTGTAGCTTGCAATTAATAAGTCTTCAGCAGGGTTATTTAATTTTTCCACCTAAGGCCTTTAAAGTATTTAAGATTTGCATCATTACCCCAATTTTTAAACAATCCTCATCAATATCGAAGTGCTGTGTATGACCACAATGGACTATTCCTTTATCGGGATTACCTGAACCCAGAACAAAAAACACTCCAGGTAGGGCTTCTGTAAAATATGCAAAGTCCTCCACCCCTAGACTAACCTTTGATATGTTAATTGTATTCTCTTTGCCCAAAAACTCTATAGAGTTTTCTTCAACCAATTTAACCAGGGGATCATGGTTTATTAAAGCGATATACCCCTCTTCTATATTGAGATGTCCTTCACCCCCTAGTGATGTAGCCACTCCTGTAACCACTTCTTGAACTCTCTTTAAAACCATTTCCCTTGTGGTAGGATTGATGGTCCTAACTGTTCCACCCATTTCAACCATTTCTGCAAGGATGTTATTTTGTGCGCCGCCGCTGATGGTTCCGAGGCTTATGACAGCCGAATCCCTTGGGTCAACATCCCTAGCGATTATTGTTTGAAGGGCGGAGATTATATGGGCTGCTATTACAATGGAATCGTGTCCTCCGTGGGGATAGGCTCCATGGCTACTGGTACCTTTGACTTTAATACCAATGGTATCCGATTGAGCATTCATTTGGCCGTATCGAAGGGCGATCTTTCCTACCGGCAACTCCGATGAAACATGCAAACCAAATATGGCTTCAACCTTTGGATTTTCCAGCACTCCATCCTCAATCATGGGTTTAGCTCCTCCAATGGTCTCCTCAGCAGGCTGAAATATTAGCTTGACCTTGCCAGATAAGCTGTCTCTATGGTTATTTAAAATTTTTGCCGCCCCCAACAGAATTGTCATATGGGCATCATGGCCGCATGAATGCATTACACCTTTTTTACTTGAGGAATATGGAGTTTTTTTTAGATCCTCCATCGGAAGGGCATCCATATCAGCTCTAAGGCCAATGGTTTTCCCTCCCTTACTGCCATGGATAATTGCCACTACCCCATGATGATTGATAAAGGTGCTGTACTCAATACCCATCTCCTTTAAGTATTCAATAATTTTTTCCTTTGTTCTTGTCTCCTTTGTTGAAAGTTCTGGATTTCTATGGAAATCCCTTCTAATTTCTATTAGCCAATCAAATATTCCTAGAACTTCTTTATATAAATCTGCAGTATTAAACTTCATCCAACACACTCTCCTGTATCAGTATTTTACCCTCTTCGGCATTTATTGTGGTTCTAGCACCTAAAGGAAGGGTAATATTGGGTTTGCAATGGCCTGCCATTAAATTATATAAAATAGGTATATTATGGGGCAACTTCTCTTTAAATAGCTTATATAGCGGTACATCCTTATGGTCCTCCTGATAACAGCAATCCTTAAAGTTTCCAATTATAATTCCCGCTACCTCCTCTAGCTTTCCAGCTAAAGATAGCTGGGTAAGCATTCTATCAATTTTATACCCTTCCTCCTTGATATCCTCAACAAATAGTATCCTTCCCTTCGTTTCTATTTCATAGGGTGTTCCAAGGGTGGATACAATCATTGATAAATTTCCCCCCGTTAATATACCAGAGGCAATACCCCTTCTTAATGTATGAATTTCATAGAAGGGGGGATTATTAATTTCATATGAGCCTTTATTGATCATTATCGTATTTAGTAGACTACTGGCTGTAAATTCATCCATATGAGGGATATTTAAAGCCATTGGACCATGGAAGGTTATCAGTCTTGATAGCTGATTGATAGCTATATGGATGGCTGTTATATCACTATAGCCAATAAAGATTTTTGGATTTTTCATAATCATATCAAAGTCAATATTTTTCAGTAGCCTTTGGGAACCATAACCACCTCTTAAAGACACTATTCCCTTTATTTCTTTGTTGCTAAAGTAGTTGTTAATATCCTTTACTCTGATAGAATCATCTCCTGCTAAGTATCTGTCCTTTGAATAGCAGCTTTCTCCCACCTCAATTCTAAAGCCCATTGCCTTGAATTTTTCTATTGCTTGATCTAATTGTTTACCTTGTAGGGGACTGGCTGGAGCCACTATCCCTATTAAATCACCTTTTTCTAGTCCTTTGGGCTTAATCATGTTTTCAACCCCCAATGTATAGAATACTATTATCAATCACATTATAACCATTCACACTATTATATGAATCTATTAGTTATTTTGTTTTAATAACCCTTTTATTGTGATATAATTTTTTTCGGTGAATATTATTTCTTCAGGAGGTGGTATATTGTCAGTTCTAAAGGCTATTATTTTGGGAATCGTGCAAGGTTTAACGGAGTTTTTACCTGTAAGTAGCTCTGGACATCTATCAATTACGCAGTATTTATTAAAGGTTCCTGAGGATAATGTACTGTTTTTAACGGTTATGCTTCATTTAGGCACCCTTATTTCAGTGTTTTTTGTATATAGTAAAGATATATTTCTAATGATTGTGGAGTTTTTCAAGTTCATATTTGACGTGATGAGTGGAAAGGGTTTTTCCTTAGAAAATCAGCATAGGAAGCTTGCCGCCATGATTATTGTTGCAACAATTCCAACGGGCTTTATGGGGATTTTTTTTAAAGACCTATTTGCCAGTTTTTATACCTCCCAGTTGGTGGTGGGAGTTGCCCTTCTAATTACTGGTACCCTTTTATGGGCTGCTGAAAAGTTCAATAGTGGGAGAAGAGATATTGGTGATATGAAATGGTATGATGCAGCCTTTGTAGGTTTTTTTCAAGGCCTGGCCATAACCCCAGGCATATCCCGCTCGGGTTCAACCATTGTAGGTTCATTGTTTAGAGGCTTTAATAAGGAGTTGGCGACAAAGTTTTCCTTCCTTATATCTATTCCAGCCATTTTGGGAGCAACGGTTTTTGAGGTGAAGGGAGCCTTAGAGGTTGGCTTAGGGGATTTAACCTTTGGAGTTTTATTGGCTGGTATTCTTGCAGCCTTCCTATCTGGGGTATTTGCCATAAGAAGCCTAATAAACTTCATCAAAAAAGAGAAGCTCTATTACTTCTCTTTTTATACCTGGACCCTTGGGGCCATCATTATTGTTTGGACTATAGTAAGATAAAAGATTGAAAGGTGCTTAGAAAAGTCTAAGCATCTTTTTTAATGTTGATCACTTTTCACTTTTCACTTTTTATTT
This sequence comes from Alkaliphilus serpentinus, assembly GCF_009017255.1. GTDB lineage: Bacteria > Bacillota > Clostridia > Peptostreptococcales > Natronincolaceae > Alkaliphilus_D > Alkaliphilus_D serpentinus. Next base: position 32,119 of record NZ_WBZB01000039.1, read on the forward strand.
TTAATTTTTCACTTATTCCCTATTACTTATTCCCTATTTCCTCGTCCACCTATCAGCATCACGGGTATTAAACTTATCCATCATCCTATAAAAGGCTTCCTCTAAATCTATATTTAGGGAATTGGCAAAACAGGTTAGAATAAACATACAGTCAGCCAACTCCATTGCCACACTATTTTCGGGCTCATCCTTTCTTTTGGGCTTTTCTCCATATAAATGATTGATCTCCCTTGCAAGCTCTCCTGCCTCTTCTGTTAATCTGGCCATTAGTGCCAATGGGCTAAAATATCCCTCTTTAAACTGACCTATATAATCATCCACCTGCTGCTGCATTCCCTTAATGGTAAGATTTTTATCCATAAGAATCCACCTCCCTTTTAATGATTTCTATGTAAGAACCTTTTCTCCTGCATAACTAATGACTAGATATTCTAAACCTTCAATAATAGTATTTTCACTATGTTCATAATTATCGCTTTTACACAAAAAACCCCTGCAAAACAGAAGGATGTTTTACAGGAGTCATTAACTGATCAACAGTGGTTAACGGTGAACTCCATCACCTATGTATCGAAGACATATACCCTTTTATAGTAAAGATTGGTGATAATCAAGGCCTTATTATTTAAGCTGTTCTTTATCAAAATGAAAGGTATATGCCTTATTAATTCGTTTCTTAACCTCCCAATGGCATTTAAGTCCTTTAGGGAAAATTACAAGCATGTTCTCCTTTATATGAACCTCTTCATCCTCTGTAGTTACAATTACATCTCCGTCAAATACATATGCCGTCTCTTCCTCAGGATACTCCCAACCGAAGGAGCTAGGTTCACAATTCCATCTATTCCATGTGTCCACACCAAGGCCTTGGGCATCCTTATAGCTAAGCTGAAACACCTTTATCTTGTCCATTATTCACTTCTCCTCTTGAATAAATAATTATTATTATATCATATTTCTCCCATTTCATAACAAATAAAAAAAAGAGTTACATTATATATCCTCCTAAATATTTCATATATAACATTCTAGGCGTAATAATAAAAGGTTTCCCATTTAATCGAGAAACCTTTATTATTTTTATTACCTAATCTCCACCTTATATTCCCTCATCCAAATATCCATTTGAATTAAATATGCTATCAACTGAGGACCTGTCATCAATTGGCCAAACCACGGGGTTTTTAAGGTTTCGCCTCCACTTTCTATTAGCTGTATTGCCTTTTCTCTACTGATTAATTGAAGTATCGGAGAATGCTTATTCTCAATAATCTTCTTTAAGATTTTCTGAACCTCCTTTAAATAGGAAGGATTATGGGTTTTGGGATAAGGACTTTTCTTCCTTTCAATTACATCTTGGGGCAGTATTCCCTCTAAGGCCTTTCTTAGTAGTCCCTTTTCTCTACCCTGGTAAAATTTCATATCCCATGGTATATTCCATACATACTCCACAAGCCACTGATCTGCAAAGGGAACCCTAACCTCAAGGCCATTAGCCATACTCATTCGATCCTTTCTATTTAAGAGGGTCACCATAAACCACTTTAGATTTAAGTAAAAGATTTCTCTTATCCTTTTTTCCAAGGGGCTATCTCCTTCAAAGGTAGGTACCTCCCTTAATGTATTCTTATATTGTAGATCTACATACTCAGCTATAGGCAACTTGGCAAATTCTTTGGATAATATCCCCTGCCTTTCATTGATAGCCTGGGACCATGGGAAGGTATTGGCATTGTATAATTCTTCCCTTGTAAACCATGGGTAACCACCAAATATTTCATCTGCGCATTCCCCTGATAATGCCACTGTTGCCTGCTGCCTAACCTCTTTACAGAATAAGTACAGGGAGGAGTCTACATCCGCCATCCCTGGCAAGTCACTGGCTAATACAGCTTTATGAAGGGCTTCAGCCAATTGAGGTGTGTCTACTATTACTGAATAATGATTAGAGTCAATGGCTTTTTGCATCTTGTCTATCCATTCCTTATCGGAATTAGGTTGAAAGACACTAGGTTGAAAATAAGTTTCATTATCAAAATAATCTATTGAAAAGGTCTTTAACTTTCCCTTTCCTTCCCTTTCAAATGCTTTAGCAGTTACTGCTGATATACAGCTGGAGTCTAATCCCCCAGATAAAAAGGTGCAGACAGGAACGTCAGAAATTAATTGCCTTTCTATTGCATCCATCAATAAGAATTTTACATGCTCCACTGTTGTATTAAAATCTTCAGTGTGGGCCTTACTCTGCAGCTGCCAATATTGCCGTATTTCTAAGCCTTCTCTACTATAAATTAAATAATGGGCTGGCGGCACCTCTTTAATATGCTTAAACACTGCTTTACCGGGAGTTCTGGCAGGTCCTAGGGCAAATAGCTCTAATATACCCTCCTCCTCAATAACAGAGGGAACCGCCGGATTAGCTAGTATTGCTTTAATCTCTGAAGCAAAAACAAAGCTTGTGTCTACCTTGGAATAGAATAATGGTTTTACCCCCAGTCGGTCTCTGGCTAGAAACAACTCTTTTTTTTCTTCATCCCATATTCCAAAGGCATAAATTCCATTAAGCTTGTTGAGACAATCCCTGCCCCATTCAATATAAGCTGTTAGTAGAACCTCTGTGTCTGAGTAGGATTGAAAGCCATAGCCTCTATTAACAAGAAGCTTTCTAACGTCCTCTGTATTATAAAGCTCTCCGTTATAGATTATTGTATACCTTCTTCCATCTACAATTCTCGTCATTGGCTGCCCACCACCCTCAGGGTCTACAACTATTAGCCTCCGGTGCCCTAACAAAGCATTGGTTGTTGCATACACTCCTTCTGCATCAGGCCCCCTTTTGGATAAGGTAGTGATCATCTTATCCATGACAACCCCTCTATCTAGTAAATTCTTTTCATAATCAACCCATCCAACAAAACCACACATTCCCTTCATCTCCTTCAAAGTCCTAATAAATTTCCATATAATTAGAATATGATTACTATAGTTCATATGAGTTTGTCTTCATTAAATGTTTAATATGTGCTATAATTATTTCGTTAGTGGGCCGAAAAGTTTATACGAAAAAGGTGATTGAATGATAAAACGATTTGTTAAGTATTATCGCCCCCATCTACCATTATTCTTTTTAGATTTTGGTTGCGCATTTTTAATTGCTTTATTAGATCTTATATTTCCGATGGTTACTAGATGGACCATTAACTCTGTCCTGCCGGACAAAAACCTCAATCTTCTTCTAATGATTGGTGGAGGTTTATTGGCATTGTACGTAGCCAGATACATATTAAACTATATCGTAGACTACTACGGTCATGTTTTGGGTGTAAGAATGGAGTATCATATGCGGAAGGATTTATTTAGTCATATTCAAAAGCTATCCTTCAATTTCTTTGATAATACAAAAACCGGCCATATCATGTCTCGTTTGGTAAACGACTTAAATGAAATTTCGGAATTGGCCCACCATGGCCCCGAGGATCTGTTTATTGCTACTGTAACTCTACTAGGCTCCTTCCTAATCATGATGACAATTAATTGGCAATTGACCCTAATTGTATTTGCAATTATTCCTATTATGCTTTATTTTGCCATTAGTAAGAATAAACGTATGCAGTTTGCTTTTAAGGATATGCGTCTTAAGATTGCCGATATCAATGCACAGGTAGAGGATAGTATAGCTGGTGTTCGGGTGGTAAAGTCCTTCACTAATGAATGGTACGAGCAAGAGAAATTCGAGAAGGGCAATAAAAATTTTCGCCTCTCCAGAGAGAATGCCTTTAAGGTAATGGCTCAATTTTTTTCTGGCATTGGTTTCTTTTCTAATCTTATAAATCTATTGGTTTTATTTATTGGGGGACTTTTTATCTATTATAATAGGTTAACGGTTGGAGATTTAGTAGGCTTTCTACTATATGTATCCATGTTCCTTCAACCCATTAGACGAATTACTGCTTTGGTAGAGAATTATCAGAGGGGTGCTGCAGGCTTTAACCGTTTTCTAGAAACGCTAGATATCAATCCAGATATAGTAGATTCGCCTGATGCAGTTGAAATTGGACGTCTTAATGGAAATATTGAATTTTCAAATGTTACCTTTAGCTATAATAACAAGGGGGATGTTTTGAAGGATATTAATTTTAAAATTGACAAGGGAGAAACAGTGGCCTTTGTTGGCCCCTCGGGAGCAGGAAAAACCACCCTTTGTAGTTTAATACCCCGTTTTTATGAAATTGATAAGGGATCTCTAATGATTGATGGTATGGATATACGAAAAATGACCCAAAGATCCCTTAGAGATAATGTTGGAATCGTTCAACAGGATGTATTTTTATTCTCCGGGACAGTTAGAGATAATATTGCCTATGGTAAGGTTGCTGCAACAGACCAAGAGATTATAGAAGCTGCCAGGCTAGCTAATGCTCATGAATTTATTATGGCATTGGAAAATGGCTACAACACTTATATCGGCGAGAGGGGAGTAAAGCTTTCTGGAGGACAAAAACAAAGAATCTCCATTGCTAGGATATTCTTAAAAAATCCACCAGTATTGATTCTAGATGAAGCCACCTCTGCCCTAGATAACGAAACAGAAAAGGTCATTCAAGAATCCTTTGTAAAGCTGGCTAAGAGCAGAACTACATTAGTTATCGCCCATAGAATGGCCACCATAAGAAATGTTGATAGGATTATGGTCCTTACTGAGGATGGAATAATTGAAGAGGGAAATCATAGTACCCTAATGGATAAGGAAGGGGTATATGCACGACTTTATAAAGCACAGTTTGATGATTTGGTCTCATAATAAAACAAGCCAGTATTCACTGGCTTGAATTTATTATGCCTTCTTTTAAGGAGCTATATCAACAAACTTCCTTTCGTATATTCCATATACGATATATATTGCAACTATATAAAGAATGATGAAGAAGGCACTTAATACCCCTATGATTGTGTTGGCACCTAAGCTTGACATCATCTTATATAATAAGAAGCCTATTCCACCGGTAATCACCCTTAACAATAGGGAAAGCATAATATTTAAGTTGTTTTTAACCGCCGCAGTAGGACTAGACCAATTTAATAATGGCCTTTGAATATTAATCGCAATGTCTATGGTTGAAAAGAACAAGGTTGTGGCTATACAAAAGGCTGCGGCCAACAAAATCATGGTGAAGTTAACAGGCAAATAATAGGCAGCGGCTACACCAAGGATGATTGAACCTGTAAAATTAATAATTAGAGTTGTATAGATCCTATATTTAATGTTATCTCTAGCGCTTATGGGTAGAACCTTGGTTTCCCAGAAGGCCTTTCCTTCCCTTGTAATTGCAGTTGCTGAAAGGCTTCCCATAATTGCTGGTGTTGAAACTACAATGGTATAGATATAGATAATGTAGGGCTCTAGGGCTTCAGAGTTAAATAGGTCACCACTAAGCTCTCCTGTCAAAGATGTTAATACAAACATCAGTATTGGGATAAACATCGTTAATACTGTATTTAACAAAAAGGTTGGATTGCTGGTTATAATGGCTATATGCCTTTTAATGATTTGGATTCCAATGCTTCTACTTTTATAGTATATTTTCCCCTTTTCTATTAAAGCAGAACCTTCTTGGTTAAACTTTAATAATGCAGCGCTATATAGCTTTTTAGCAAATAGCTTTAATACCACAATAAAGGCAAGGTTTAAAAGAATGAATAATCCTCCATCTAGTAGTGACCCCTGAATCATCTTTGTTAACCAGATGCTAGGTGGAAATTTGTGGCCGATTAGTCTTAACAACCCATCCTCCTGGGATAGAAGATTGTTTATAGCATCAGGCTGCATTTGTATTCTGGTCATTAGAAGTTGCACTCCAATCACTATTGCAATCAGTACCAGATTTCCCACAATCACCAGCATATTTCTCTTCCTACCTCTACCTATTAAAGACATAAAGGGCAAAACAATCAGTGTAGAAATAATCATTGGTAAAAGTGGCGAAATCAAAAGGGCCATTATCCCTAAGATTAGACTAAGGACCTTTACCCCATCAATTGTTCCATAAATCACTACTGAGGTTCCTAGAAAAAAGCAGCCTATAGCAAGGAGATAAATATACACCGAAGCCAGCTTAGAGAATACAATGGTGTCCTCCTTAACAGGCAGGGTAGCGATCAGCCTTAAATCCTTTGAATAAAAGAAAATCGATATAATAAAGGGGATACCTGCAAATAACATCAGCATCACATTGGCTATATAAATATAGGTGATGGTTAACTCAGGATATCCAATCATAGAAAAGGAATCATATAAGGTTAAGGCCAATTGAATCGCTGGAAGAATCAATAGAGCTGGCAATAACATCGTTAATATTCCCAGAAACTTATTTTTTACATTCAGGTGCTGGGTATATTTACTAAAGAAATCCTTTATCTGTATTTTGGTTAAGGCTATGAATTTATTCATCTTTCGTCATCTCCAAGAATATTTCTTCAAGGGTAGCAGTACTGTTCTTCTTGATGTTTTCTAGGGTATCACAGGCTATAAGCTTTCCTCTATGGATGATTGCAACCCTGTGACAAAGATTCTCTACCACTTCCAGCACGTGGGATGAGAAAAATACTGTTCCACCCTTTTGACAATGGTCCCTCATAATATCCTTCAGTATTTTTGCCGAGTGGGGATCTAGACCCACCATAGGTTCATCCAGAATAAACAAATTAGGATTCGGCAACAGAGCTCCAGAAACCAAAAGTTTTTGCTTCATACCATGGGAATAGGAGTTAATGGTTTGAGTTAAGGCATCATATATTTGAAAGGCCTTGGTAAACCTCTCGATCCTCTCCTTCCGCTGTTGAATGGGTACTTCATGGATATCTGCGATAAAGTTCAAATAGTCAATCCCTTTCACCGCATCAAAAATGGTAGGATGATCCGGAACAAAGGTGAAATTTTTCTTTGCCCCTACAGGCTCTTTCGAGATATCTATTCCATTAATCTCAATGGTTCCCTGTGTTGGTGCTATAATCCCTGTAATCATTCTTATGGTGGTTGTTTTACCTGCACCATTGGGTCCTATAAAGCCGATGATTTCCCCCTTTTTAATTTCTAATGATAAATTATCTACGGCTTTTTTCTTGTTGTCATACACCTTTGATACATTTTTTACTAAAAGCATTTACTACACCCCTTTTACATTTATTTGTCATTAAGATTGTATTGTTAAGCTACCTGTTTTGGCCCCCACTACCTTCACCAAATCCTGTGGCTTTAAAAGTATTTGCACTCCCCTTAAGCCGCCACTTACCATAATTCTTTCAAAGGCTAGAGCGTTACTATCGATGATTATTGGGTAGCTCTTCTTCATTCCAATGGGTGATACTCCACCCCTTATATATCCAGTTAATTGTTGAATTTCTTTAGTTGCAACCATTTCTACTTTTTTATTACCACTAAGGCTAGCCAACTCCTTTAAGTTCAGTTGTCCATCCCCTGGTATGCAGGCCACTAAAATTCCAGTTTTATCCCCCCTGGCAACCAGTGTTTTAAAAATTTGATTTAAAGGAATCCCAATCTTTCCTGCTACATTTTCTGCACTTACATCTGTTTCATCCACCTGATATTCTATAATTTCATAATCAATTTTTAGCTTGTCCAGGATTCTCGCTGCATTGGTTTTTTTCATATTCATTCCCTCTTTTATTCTATAATAAAGCTCCCATGATCTTCATCTATCCTCTCCCTTGACGCCATAATAAATTTTAATGCTATTAAAACAAATGTCCCTAATATTCCTTCAACGATCCATATATTCCACTTCCAATACATAAGGGTAACTAAAGAACCATTTAAGAAAGCATGAAGGAGAATGGAATATATAACATATTTAAACTGCTTTCTCTTTACTGCCATCAAAACTATTAAAGAGAAGGCTATATGAACGACTATTGTAAAAAGCCTCTCCACTCCTCCAGCCAAGAAGGCGGCTGAGGGAAGATTAATGAGTTGTTCCTTCAGATAATCTCCAACCCCTAAGGGTAAAAGGCTACCTATGGTAGTATCAAAGATACCTCCATTGATCATAAAGCTATATACAATATTGTTAATACTGGTGAAACCCAATAAATATATGGCTTCTATCCCTCCATGACCTATTCCAAAGGCCACTCCGTTTTTCCAGTCTAGCTTATTCTTTAAAAGAAACTTAAAGCCTAAAAATCTACCCACTTCTTCAAACAGTCCTGCCGTAATGCTTAAAAAGAGAATATATATCCATATATTTGACATGATATTGTTGTACCAAGGTTCCTTCTCTAACATCTTCAGCAGAGGGATTCTAGTGATTATCTGAAAAACAAAGAATATTAATCCTCCAACCAATACAGAAACTACCGAAGCCTTTTTAACCCTACAAATATATATGGCTAAGGCTATGGGAACCAGAAAAGAAATAATCAAGGAAACAAACATAAAAAATATTGACAAACTACTAACCAAACATCATTCCTCCTTTTCGTACTCCTACTTCGTAGTAGAATATATTGACCAGCCTAAAACAATTATCGTAATAATTCCCAGTATGACCCCTATAGGATTGCCAAAATTTACCGTCCAACCGATTCCAAACCTTTTTTCAATCCAAAGGCTTGGGTCCTGAGGATTAAAATAGAAAATTCCTAGCTTCCAAAACTGATCATCATCTCTATTTACCAGTTTTTCATCCCTCTCCTCATTGGTGCTTACAGTAATTTTACTGCCACTTTGTCCTGTTGATATGGCAAGGATGATAAGAGTTAAAATTGGTGCAGCTATTAATACTATGTTAGCCACCATATTAAATACCCCTGAGGTTTTTATAATTTCAATAATCATCAGCTGCTGATATGCAAAATATAAGCAGATAATTGTGGCAGTAAAGATTGTAAAGGCTACCCATCTTCTGTTGGCTGTTAGATATTGCTCAACTGATGTTTTAGGTTTTGAAGGATTTAGGGTCATCTTACTCCTCCCTATTACAATTGAAATATAATAAAACATCAGTACCATAGCCAGTTGAGAAAGGGGCATTCCAAAGGCAGAAGAAAAACCTTTATTACCATATTCAATAACCTTCCCCGTAATATCAAACTTCATAGGAATTCTATGGGGTAAATGGGGATACATAATCATTGTAAAGAGCCAGGTGAAAATCGTAATTACTGCCGGTATCAAGAACCACTTCATAGAGGGCATTTTATTAGCTGAACCTCTAGAGGTACTAATCATTACAACCTGTTTTCTGTTTATAAGCCATCCCTCTGCAGCCTTCAATTTCTTTGTTTTCAGGTGAATGAAGATGTAGTTTATAGGTAAAACCATTATGGCTATGGTAATTCCCATATTCAGAAGCCTAATATCATTTCCTCTAAAGGCAAAGAAAATAATCAATCCCACGATGATGCAAAAACTAACTAAATAGTTTCTTCGGTACTCCTTTTTTAATATTAGTACTTTTTCATCCTTCAATACTTCCTCTGGGATGTTTACACCAAAAAGAAGGGTTTTTCTTATATAGTTGGGTAGCAATAACCCAAATATCAAAAATGGGATATATATCGTAAAAAGATTTAACCAAAGGGTAAATGTAAACATTTTATTTCCTCCCCCTTCCTATAAAGCTAGAGTATTTCTTATCAATCATCCCATGGAAGTCCTCTTTAGAAACTCCCCTTAGATAGGCTTCGGCCGCCAAGGTTTCTAGATTCTCCTCCAAAGTCTGAAGATAATCCTCTGTTAACTCAGCCTTGAGGTCTGGATTAATCATAACTCCACTTTTTCTGTGAACCACTACCCAGCCCTCCTGTTTTAGCTGGGTGTAAACCTTATTTACTGTATGAAAGTTTATACCTATATCAGCAGCCATCTGTCGAACCGAAGGGAGATCCTCACCTATGGCTAATTCTCCAGTGGCTATTCCTTTAATAATTTGGTTTTTTATTTGTTGGTAAATGGGGGTTTCCGACTCAAATTCAATTTTCAACAGCAATTTTACCCCTCCTCGTTATATCTGTTATATATATTATATAACAGTTCTACTATTAATCAAGATATTTTTTACAGAAAAGGATGTTAATATTCCTTAACAAATAAAAAAACCACTAAACTAGTGGCTCAGACCATCGAAAAAGTATAAAACTACACTTAAATCCCTATATTCTTGAATAATGAGAAATCTGCGGAGATAAGAATAAAAGAAGGAGAAAATTACAGATGAGTGTTTTCAATGTCTGAGCCGAAGGTGAGTTTTGAAAACACCTGTAATTTTTGAGTTCATCCTGCCTTTTGACCGAGAGCCAATTTCTCAGTTTTAAAATATAGGGTTTTTTGATAACCTCAGCCACTAAACTAGTGGCTTAAGGCAGATTTTACTTTAGATTTGCTGTGATATCTCGATAAGAAAAGGATAAACCAGGCGGTTAATATAACCCCTTTAAAAACGCTACTCATACTTATGCTCCACCAAACACCATCTAATCCTATGGTATCTATTGCAGAAAGGATCATAGCAGAAGGGATTCTTAATGCATTGAATATGATCCCAACTATAGAAGGGGGTATGGTTTTACCTAATCCATTAAAGGCTCCACCTGTGGCTATTTCAATACACATAAATAGCTGAGAATAACCTAGGATTCTTAAATAGATGATTCCAATCCTTAATGCCTCTTCTTCCCTAAGGAAAGCGTTAAAGATTGTACCACCACCAAATATTAATAAACCAGTGGCGAATAAACCTATAGAGCCCACCATAAGAATGGCAGAAAAGTAACCTTTATATATTCTATCCCATTTTCCAGCCCCAAAGTTTTGGCCAGTAAAGGTACTAAGGGCTGTGGCAAAGCCCCCTGCCGTCATCCAAGAAATTGCCTCAATTTGACTGCCAATACGCTGAACAGCCACCGGAACTGGTCCCCATTGGGCAATGATTCTAGCTATAAACATGGCAAATATCGTAAAAAGACCGCTCTGCAGGGCTACTGGAGCTCCAAGTCGGACGATTTCCTTTACCCTAGCTTTATCAATAGATGAGAATAACTTCAAGTTCGAAAAAACCTCTGGATGTTTTTTAGTTTCTAGCAGAAAAACGGAGGTTACAATCATTTGAGAAGCAACAGTGGCTATAGCAGCCCCCATAACCCCCATGGCTGGTATAGGCCCTAAGCCCAGAATAAGAATAGGGTCTAATATCATATTGGTTATTAATCCGATGACATTGATAATAAAGGGTACCCTGCTATTGCCATAACCATTTAATATGGCTGTAAAAACAGGATTGATAAAGCTAAAAATCATCCCTAATGCAATGATGGTTAAATAGGCGGTGGCTTGACTCACAACCTCTTGATGATCAAGGTTAAAAAAGCCTATCAGTTGATTTTTAAATAATATTAATAGGAGTCCATAGCCTAGGGCTAATCTAATATTGATGTCAATGGAGGATTTAACATAGCTTTTTACAGCTGAAAGATCATCCCTTCCAACTGATTGAGCAACTCCAACCTCTGCCCCAATTTTGGAGATATATATAAGGGCCATAGATAGCCAAATAAAGAATCCTGCAGTACCAACAGCAGCTACTGAAAGACTTCCTAGCCTACCAACCCACATCATATCCGTTAAATTATAGGCCATCTGTACAAAGGAGGTTCCCATAATGGGGAGGGCCAATTTTATAAGGGCCTTTGCTATATTACCTTCTGTTAGGCTGTTTCTTTTCAATTTAATAATCCTCCTTCATATAGTAACATTGACTATTCAATTATACTTATTTTGAAGGGGTTTTTTCAATACCTACAGTTTAATTTCTTTAGTACCTAAGTTTCTATAGGTTCACATGACTTTTTGCCAACACTCTATCTAACCATCCAAGGATGTCCCTATAAACCTCCTCTTTATTACATTCATTAAGCATTTCATGTCTTCCATCCTTGTAAAGCTTTAATGACACGTCGTCAAAGCCTCCACTGGTATAGTCTTCATAGACCTCAGTCACACCCTTGCCATCTTTGCCAACTGGGTCCTTCTCTCCGGAAAATATGAGTATGGGTAGCTCCTTTGGGATATTCTTTAATCCATCAGCTGAGTTCGCTTCTTTTAATCCCAAAATAATGTCCTTATAAAAGCTAGTTGTACAAACTCCTCCACAGAAATCATCATATATATATTTATCTACCTCTATTTTATCGCTGGTTAACCAGTCAAATTTTGTTCTAGTGGGCTCAAAGCCCTGGTTAAATCCGCCAAACATCAAGTTATCCATTAACTTACTTCTACCTCTTTTTCCTAATCTTATAGTCTCCAGCTTACAAATCAGAAGGCCTAATTCTCCACTAAGTCCTGCCTTCCCAGAGGTGCCACTGAGTATTACTCCCATAACCTCTTTACCATACTTTTGAATATAGGTTCTGGTTAATAACGATCCCATACTATGACCTAAAATAAAAATTGGGGTATCTGGATGCTGACCCTTGATAAGGCTTGTTAGCTGTTGCATATCCTTAACTACCCTTTGCCAGCCCTCTTCCTCAGCCAAAAAACCTAGCTCCTCCGACGACTCAGCGGTTTTACCATGGCCGATATGATCATTGGCATATACTCCATAACCATGGTTGGTGAGAAAAGTAGCAAACTCCTCATATCTTCCCGAATGCTCTGCCATTCCATGGGCTATTTGCAGAACTGCCTTAAGCTTGATTTCATCTGGTGGCAGCCATATTTTATAGTGGATGGTTTTGTCGTCATAAGCTTGGTAGGTGCTCTCCCTATAATTCATACTAGTTACCCCTCCAATACTATTTATTATATTATTTCGTATAAAAAAATGATTTTAATACTTCCTTTTTAAAATAAATCAAATTTATATTTCAATATGTTGATCCTTTACATAAAAAGCCTATGTAAATACATTTAATATTCTATATTTTCTAAGCTTCCCCTTTATATTTTTAACGACAACAAAGTACATTCTTTGACATAGGGTGAAGAAGATATCAATTTTTATCCTCCCGTGGTTTTATCTTGTTTTTTACGATATAATGATTGTGTTAAAAATTGTAATTATTCTAGGTAGAGGTGATTTGATGCAGAGAATCTTAATTGTTGAAGATGATAAAACCATTGCTATGGGAATTGAATATTCCCTTAAACAAGAGGGCTTTGAAACCTATATATGCCATGATGCCAGTAGCTGTAAAAAGATAATTGAAACCACTAGCTTTATGCTAATCATTCTAGATGTATCTCTTCCTGATGGCAATGGCTTTGAACTATGTAGGTTGATTCGATCAAAGTCCAGTACCCCAGTGATCTTTTTAACTGCCTGTGATGATGAAGTAAATGTGGTTATGGGGTTGGACATGGGAGCTGACGATTATATAACGAAGCCCTTTAGAATTAGAGAACTAACCTCTAGAATCAAAAGCGTTCTCCGAAGATATAACATTCATAATAATGGCAAAGCTTTAATTAATATTGGCGATATTACCATTAATCCTACTGAAGCTAAGGTCTTTAAGGATCATCAGGAGATTTTTCTTACAGCATTGGAATACAAGCTATTGCTAACCTTAGCAAATCATGAAGGAAAGGTATTAAGCAGAAATCAAATTCTGGAGGGAATCTGGGATGTGGCCGGTGATTATGTTAATGATAATACCCTTACCGTTTATATTAAAAGGCTGAGGGAAAAAATTGAGGATGACCCCCAAAATCCACAAATTATCAAAACCATTAGAGGTCTAGGCTATAGGGTTGGTGAATAATATGTCTCTACTAAAAAATCCTGAAGTTAAAAGAATACTATTTATGGCGTTATTCCTATTTTTAATCTTTATGTTTATGTCTATTGCTATGAGCTTTATCAATTTAAGATTTATTGACGGAATGATCAATCGTAATAATGCCGCTATTGTTGGATTCCTAGTGGAGGAATATCCTGGTGCTGAGGCTGAAATAGCCAAAGGCATCCTTGAAATTGATAATTCAAAAGTACAAAAGGGAAAAGGGATTCTTCAAAAATACGACTTAACCTCCCAAGATCTTCTACTGGAAAAAACCATCACTATAGATATCTTTAAAATGAACATTCTTCTCTTTATTTTTATTGCTACTATCATTTCTACAAGCTTTTTAATATTGTTTTATTTATTTTTAAAGGGTCATTACAGAAAAATAGAAGAGGTAACAAAGTATGCCCAAAATGTACAAAACAAAGATTACTCCCTTGATATTCGGGATAATTCTGAAGGAGATATTAGTATTCTTAAAAATGAAATCTATAGGATTACCACCATGCTAAAGGAGCAGGCGGAGGTTTTGCATAATGATAAAATGGCTTTGGCTAATTCAATTGCCGATATATCTCATCAGTTGAAAACTCCAATGACCTCATTATTCGTTATAAATGATTTATTGTATGAGACCCCTCCCGATGAGGTTCGAATCGAATTCCTTAATAGGATGAGATCACAGTTGAAGAGAATTGACTGGCTGGTTTCTTCTTTACTGAAGCTATCAAAGCTAGATGCTGGTACTATTGTAATGAAGAAGGAAAATGTAAATGTTAAAAAGCTGATAGATAGAGCTCTTGAAGAAATGACCATCCCATTAGAGATAAAAATGCAAAGGATTACTATAGAAGGTGATGAGGATAGCTGCTTTATGGGTGATTTCAATTGGAGCCGTGAAGCCATAATTAATATTCTTAAAAATTGTATAGAGCATACACCCGAAGGTGGGAGTATTCATATAAGCTTTGAAGAGAACCCCATTTATACTGCAATTACCATTAAAGATACTGGCAGGGGTATAGAAAAGGAAGATATCCCCTACATCTTCAATAGGTTTTATAGAGGCCGCAATGCCTCTGCCGATAGCGTAGGTATTGGGTTGGCCATGTCCCACGCCATTATCGAGAATCAGATGGGGGATATAGTAGTTAGTAGTGAAAAAAATCAGGGAACTGAATTTAAGATTAAATTTTTTAAGGGGATTATTTAGTGTTAAAAAGGTGACTAAATTGTCACCAAAAAAGTCACTGTATAGTCATTTTAGACAGATATAATGAACTTATCAAAATCAAAGGAGTAGAGAAAAATGGAAATTTTAAGAGTAGAAAATCTGTCTAAAATTTATGGCAAAGGGGCCATACAAGTTAAAGCATTAAACAACGTATCCTTCAGTGTTAAAAAGGGAGAATTTGTAGCGATTGTTGGGCCATCGGGATCAGGCAAATCTACCCTTTTACATGTTTTAGGAGGAGTTGACCGACCCACCAGTGGTAAGGTATTCATCGAGGATACTGATGTATATAGCCTTAATGAATCAAAGCTTGCCATCTTTCGAAGGAGGCAAATAGGCCTTATCTATCAATTTTATAATTTAATCCCTATCCTAAATGTAGAGGAGAACGTTACCCTTCCCCTCCTATTGGATGGTGGGAAAATTAACAAAGGTAAGCTAGAGGAAATACTAGCAATTCTAGGTTTAACCGATCGGCTTAATCACCTTCCAAATGAGTTATCCGGCGGTCAGCAGCAAAGGGTTTCAATTGGTAGGGCCCTAATAAATAATCCTGCTCTAGTGCTGGCGGATGAACCCACCGGCAACCTAGATAGTAAAAATTCTAAGGAGATTATTGATCTTTTAAAGGTCTCCAATAAACAGTTTAACCAAACCCTAATCATCATAACCCACGATCCTCAAATCGCCTTGCAGGCAGATAGGATAATTACCCTTGATGATGGTCAAATCATAAAGGATGAGGTGATTAGAGGGTGAATATTTTAAATAAGTTAACTCTAAAAAACCTACAGCTCAATAGAAGACGGACTATCGTAACCATTATTGGAATAATACTATCCGGTGCCATGATCTGTGGTGTGGCTGCCCTTGCAACAAGCTTTCAGGACTTACTGGTACAAGGAGCAAAGAAGACTGATGGTAATTATCATGCAATATTTTATAACGTAAAATATGAAAACAGCAAATATATCACCAGTCATGCCTATACCAAGACTTCTATGTTAACGAAGGATATAGGCTATGGAGTTCTTGAAACTCCCAGGCAAGAAGAAAAGCCCTACTTATTTATTAAGGCCTATGATGCTGTGGCACTTGAAAGCCTACCCCTCACCCTTCTTGAAGGGAGACTACCCAATAAAGAAGGAGAGATGCTTGTTTCCATTGAGCTAAAAACAGCAGAAGCAAAGGATTATTTAATCGGAGATACCATCACAATAGATATAGGTAGTAGGATGGAGGAAGGAAACTATTTAGGTCAGGACATAGCTTTGAAGCCCCAAGAAAAACTTGTAACCTACAATACAAAGACCTATACAATAACAGGCTATATACAAAGACCTAGAAATGAGTATCCCGCATCCCCTGGCCATACTGCTATAGCCTTTTTAGATGAAGGCAACCTTCTCCCTCAAGACGAAGTGAATGTTTCAATTTTAGGAGTAAAGCCAAAAAAAATATTTGAAAAGGTTCCACAAATAGCTGAGACTGCTGGTGTAACTAGAATGTCCTATAATAATGAATTACTAAAATGGATGGGAATATCCCAGAATGAAGCCCTCAACAATATGTTTGGTAGTTTAGCTTTAATTATAATTTCGTTGGTTGTTGTTGGTTCAGTTTCTGTAATCTACAATGCTTTTGCCATTTCTGTAAGTGAAAGAAAAAAGCAATTTGGAATGCTGGCCAGTGTAGGAGCTACTGCCTATCAAATTAGGAGAATGGTCTTCTATGAAGGCTTGATTATTGGTTTAATTGGAATACCTATTGGGATTTTATCAGGCTTCTTAGGAATTGGAATTACCCTTAAGGTGGTAAACCACCTCATGGTGGATTCAATCTTTGGTTCCGGAATTGCTCTTAGGTTAATAATCAATCCAACCATTGTAATTACTACAATTCTCTTTGTAGGCCTTACCATCTTCCTATCAGCCTATTTTCCGGCTAGGAGGGCATCAAAAATATCTCCAATTGATGCCATAAGATTAACCACCGATATTAAGCTAAAGGCTAAGAAGCTTAGAACATCAAAACTCACAAGAATCCTCTTTGGTATGGAGGGTGAGTTGGCACTTAAAAATTTAAAGAGAAATCGAAAAAGATACAGAGCAACAGTTTTTTCTTTGTTCATTAGTATCGTCCTATTTGTCTCCTTCTCGGCCTTTATGACCTATGGCTTTGCCAGTAGCGAATTGTATTATGGTGATATACCCTTTGACGTAGGAGTTATTAGCAATGAAGCTCCAACAGACAAGGCATTAGAGCTTTTTGAAGAAATCTCAGAGTTTGATCATATTGAAAGAGTTAGTATTCATAGAACTCTAAGAATTACTGGAGAAATACCTGACATATCTTTATTTGGTCAATATCTTAGAGAGCAAATTCAAGAACATAATATGTTGGAGGAAAATTCTAAAGGGAATTATGAGATAAACATCAATGTAGTATCCTTAACCCCAGAGGAGCACCAGATTTATTTGGAGAGTTTGGATGCTAAACCAGCATCAACTAAGAACCTTGGTGCAATATTGGTGAATAAAAATATCGTAGGTGGCAGAATAGAATATGAACCCCTTAACCTTGAGGTTGGTGATAAGCTTGATATACAAAGTAATAATTCGAGTCTTCAACTTGAAGTTACAGAATTAGCAGACAGTATTCCCTTTGGTGGTAGATATAACTCTATGGCAACAATCACAATGATCGTAGAAGAGGATGTCTTTGAAGAGATTTATCAAGCTCAATCCAAGGATATTCAAAAGAATAATTTAGTTGCCCACATAGCAATTAAATCAAGTAATAGTGCTAAGTTGATGGAGGACATTAAAAGCCTAATCAAAACAGATGGTAACAAAGCCTTCAACGTTGTTGATATAACTACCATGAAGCAGGAAATGGAACGAATGAGAATTGTGATTGCCATCTTCCTATATGGCTTTGTAAGCTTAATAACCTTGATTGGTGTTACCAATATCTTTAATACAATTAGCACCAATGTGGCTCTAAGACGCAGGGAGTTTGCAATGCTTAAGTCAGTGGGTTTAACCCCAGAGGGCTTCAACAAAATGATCAACTTTGAAAGTATTTTCTATGGTTTAAAGGCCCTTTTATATGGCTTGCCTGTCAGCGGATTTTTAAGCCTATTGATGCATAATTCCTTTGGCAACCTATTTGAGTTTGAATTTGTTCTTCCTTGGAAGGAGATATTTATCTGTATTGCAGGGGTATTTATAGTGGTTTTCGTAACTATGATGTATTCCAGTGCCAAGCTTAAAAGAGAAAATATTATTGACGCTTTAAAAGAAGAGAATTTATAGAAAGATATCTAAAAACTGGAGAACTACGAGAGTTCTCCAGTTATCTATTGATGTTTTAAATTGAAAATACTAATACATTATTGATTTTTTGAGTCTTTAAGGTTTCTTATTTGGATGATTTGTGGCTAAAAGTTTAATCCTTTTAGAATTTAATTTAAAAAAGCTGAGAACCAAAACAATTCTCAGCTTAATATCTTAATACTATTCCATCATCATAATCCCTAAGGCCTTAAAGGTTTCATAGGTAATGTTGGGGTTTTTACGAATTCCGTGATCCTCTTGAAATTTATAAAGGGCCTGCTCCATTCCCGGACCATATTTACCATCAAGATAATCATAATTATAATAGCCCAGAATCTGTAATCTTCGTTGTACCTCCATAACATCAGAGCCAAAATCACCAGGTTGAATGGTATTTAACCCATATCCAAAGGGCCCATAGGCACCATTAACTATGGCCACTGGGGTTCCTACCTTCACGTAGGTATATAAATCTTCCACATCCCTATTATTCATTCTAATACATCCCCCAGAAGCATTGTAGCCTATTGAATTGGGTTTGTTGGTTCCATGTATACCGTATTTACCCCAGGGTACGTTGATGCCCATCCACCGGGTTCCAAAGCCTCCACCCCATTTGGCTTTATTAATTACCTTCCAAGAGCCTATAGGGGAGGGTGTATCAATTTTACCACTGGCAACGTTGTATCTTTTTATAACAGCATTACCGTTTAATAGATAGAGCTTCTTTTCTGCTATATCAATAAGAATTTTTAAATCTTCATAGTTGGGATTGTTTATTAACATTTGGTTTTCCCATTGCATGTACTCATTAAAAACCTTTTCTGCCCCTACTGAAACTTTATGATTAAATATATTATAGCCAGCAGTAATAACTACAGTTAGACATAATATTAAAATAAATAGTTTAATAGATCCTTTTATAGTAAACAACCCCATCCCCCCCATTAGTAATTATATGCGGAGGGACAGGGTCATTTACTTATAACTTTTGTCTATACATAAAATCATTGGCAGTATACTCATAAAAAGAATAAATTAAGCCAATTCTCTCTTCCCCTTGGTTTCTTGGTTTAATTTTGTTTTATCAATGAAAAACTCAGGCTGTAGTAGGTTTTTGTAGCTTTTTCTTCTGGAATCAGTATATGGGACTGAATTACTTTATAGCCTGAATAGTCAGTAACACATGTAAAGGTGATGCCTGCCTCTTCAAAACAAAAATCCTTAAAAGTGTTCTTTTCAATTTCCTCCCCTATTCGCCTTGGAAGTTTAGAAAATAAACCTATTTCCTCCTGGGCACCAGCGAAAGCAAGGGATACTAGAAACATTTGCTTGTCATATGAATAAAGCCATTTATCATTATTCGTGATTTCAATTTCAAAAGAAACTCCCTTCACATATCCGTTTGCAATTGTAAAATGATACTTTGGCTTTTCAGTATCTTGGATTTCAATATGGGTCCTTCCGTCAAAATCCTTTTTCACCCATTTTCCATCTTTATTTAAGTATTTATTGCCAAAGTTAATACCAAAAAACTCAGCATAATAATTGTGGTTCTCAACAAATTCTGCTACAGTCAAATTCCCTCGGTTGGGAGGAAGTTGCTGTGCGGAGGTTACTGTAAGCAAAAAAGCTATTGCAACTGCATGTGCACCAATATAAAACACACCTCGGTACCATTTGGTGTCTTTAAGAGTATAAGATACTTCCTCATCCCATGGTTGGGTTTCTTTCTCATTACACAGCTTATAGCTTTTCAAAAGACAAATTAAGTTATAGATTGGAATATTGTAACCCATCCCAGTACCTATAACACTCCAAGTTCTTTCTAATCCCTCAGCATAAGATAGTGGCCTACCATCAGGATTCTCAATTCTAAGTCCTAAAAGGGCCTTTCCCGGAGTAGTCCCCAACATATGGAGCCAGAAGGGTTCTATAAACAACATGATAGCAATTGATATGAAGGAATCAAGTGAGTTCTCAAAATTACCTCTAGTAGCCAAATTAACATCAAATACCAATGCAAGTAAAGCCATCCAAAGAGTATTGTACATAAAGATGTCGAAGATTCTAGCTAAAAATCTACGCCATGGATGAAATACCTGTGGAAGCTCATCCCCTTTGATAGAAAAATATCCACTGTCTGTTCCTTTCATTGATTCCTTGATACAATTCAGATATTTCTTAGCATCCAAATCAGCAAAGGTTACCCATTCTCCCTGCATAGCCCGGCACACATCCTGCGCATAAGAAGCATCTTTCTTTTCTTGATCTAGTTTGACAATTTGCTTGGAAAGAGTGTCTAGCAAATCCTTACTTCCTTCTTTTAGGGCTTTAATTTCCTCTAAGGATATATGCAGGCTCCGTAAAAGTTTAATACGTAATAAAATTTGTAGATCATTCTGAGAATAATCTCTATATCCGTTATCCATGCGTTTTGGTGTAATGAGGCCCTCACGTTCATAAAATCTAATATTTCCTCGTTCCATCCCTGATAGCATTTCAACTTCTTTTATTGTCATATCCGTCCTCCTTTACGATTTGTTGTCTTAATAATAAACTATAAAGTCTGTTTATAGTCAAATGTTTTTATGTGAAACTCCTATTTACACTAACATTATATAATACTCGCTACAGTATGTGTTGATACTCTAAATTATTGATAATATTTAATATGAATCATATTAACTACTATGTATTGATTCTCCATGAAGTTTTAGTACACCTTCACTAATCCCTCGACAATTTTCTTGTGTCTCTTGATACCAACTTGTAATTATGAAAGTTCTTTTAATTCACTTAAACATAATCTTCTAATATAAGTACATACCAGATTTCCTGCTTATAGGTCAATTAATTAATGAATTTGAAATATAAAAAAAGCTTATCTCTAAGCTTTTCTCATATCTGACATATAGTTGTTCTTTTGGTTTCTAGGTAGCATTTAAAGCATCTGACTTCAAACTTCTTTGCAAAATCTGCCTTCTCAACTAAGTATATTTAGAATTTATACCAATAACATGTATACTCATATGCTTTTTCTAGACCCAGCTTTTCTGCCATTAATTTTGAACCAACATTATCTTCACTACAATCCCAATGGGGTTCTATACCCGTCTTCTTACACTCATTTAAAAACACTGTAGCTAGTTTATATCCATATCCTTTTCTTCTATGATTTTCTAATGTTTCTATTCCAATGGTATGAGTATTATCCTTAACTAATCCAGAGTAGCAAATGCTTACTATTTCCTCTTCTATTAAGTAATAATAACATATACCTTTATCTAAAAAATTCTCTAGACTTCCCCAGAATTGTTCTATTTTATTTCTCAAGAAATCTAAGTTGGAGATCTTTAAATTAAAGGTATTTATATCAACTTTCACTATATTCGCTATGTTTTCTTCACTTATTAAAGTTTCATTTTTTGACTTGTATACCAGCTGCTTATCTTTTCCTAGATTTTCACTTGAGAAAACTTCTTCAATTACTCTATTCCATCCTTGGGTAACTCCCGAAATTTCAATCCATTTGATACCAATGTTATTCAAGCTAGAATAAACACATCCTTCAATGAAAGATAAAAGTTCATTATTAAATTGAAGATTGCTATAATCCCCTAATAAATAGAAGCCTCCCATACCTAAACAAAAAACTAATGCTGATTTTGGTTGTCCTATGTCATCTACAAAAACCCACCCTGGATTATTTTTTTGAATTACTGATGCAGCCTCTGGAAATTTGTCATTTCTAATCAAATAATCTATTTTAGAGTACTTGTCTTTACTTAATTCTTCAATCATAATTATTCATCCTTTCTATTAACTTCCGTTTTCCCCTTCTCTAAAGTACCCTTAGCTTTAGCCCATCCCCTGTATTAAAAGGATTTAGAATAATGGTTTATATAAGAATAATGGCTGGATTAATCTAGCCATTATTCTTATATAAATATTAACATTTTTTCTCATAGAAAGCAATTTTCACTAATTCAGATTTAATATTGTAGTTAGAGTTATACAACACTCAAAACCTTCTAATTATTAATAACCTTCAGTAAAATATATCTTAAGATACCTTTAGGATTTTCAGACGTTGGGTATTTGTATTCTAACTTCTTAATTTCAAATCCACACTTTAGCATATTCTTTAAACTTGGTAAATTAAAGGGGGATATTGTACAAACCAAGTATTTTGCTTCTTTATCCTCATCCTTACTTAAGTAATCCATTAAAGAGTTAAAGGTTTTTCTTTGTAGTTTGCTTCCACGATATTCTGGCTTAACAATCGTTGTCTCCAGCTGCAAAACCGAATCTAACTCATCGTCAACTAACCCTATATCACGACCAAGATTACGTTCTTCTTGTCTTGGATAGCTGGCATATCTATATCCAACTAACTGATTTGCTTCATTAAAGACACCAATTACATAGCCACCTTCTTTAAGCCCTCTTCTCATTTCATCTTCCGTATCCATCACAAAAATGTCTTTATCTTCTAATTGATGATAAATTTCTAATTGCATACTCAATAGTTCATCGATATATTCTAGTCCAATTCTTTTCAATATTAGCCTTTCCAAAACCTCACCACCTTTAAATAATGCCCCACTAGCTTTGATGATAATGATTATTATTAATATTACCCTATTCTTACCCATAACTCACAATTTCTTTATTCTATCGAATTGGTTCATAAAAAAAGACCCCTATTAAAGTCCTATTATAGCAAACAACCCTGTTCCCTCAATAAAACTAGGGGCACAGGGTTCTCATCCTTAAATGTATACTGATGCTAAAATCTTTTTTCATATGTCCCCCTGCTTATTCATTTGCCTTCAAATAGCTCATAACCACTAACAAAGTATTCTTCCAACTTATTTAGAATCTCTTTGAAATTATCTCTACCTAGTCCAATTCTAAAATAATTGCCTTCGTAATCAAATATATCACCAGGAACAATCATGATATTCTGCTCCTTTACAATTCTATCGCAGAACTCAACTACATTTATTTTGGAATTAAGCCTAGGAAATGCTATTGACCCACCATTAGGTTCTATCCATGTAAAAAGGTTGCTAAACTTATGAAAGAAACTTCTTGCTGCTATTAAATTCTCTTGAATTCTCTCTTTATTTCTTTTTACGATAGCTTCCTTTTGTCTTAAGGCCATAATCCCTAAAATTTCACTAGGGGCACTGCCACATATGGTTGTATAATCCTTTAATGTAGCAAGTTCCTTCATAAGCTTATGGTCCTGAGTTGTAATCCAGCCTAGCCTAAGGCCAGGTAAGCTAAAGGTTTTAGATAATCCAAATAATGAAATACCTTTTTCATAGAGATCGGCAACTGAGGACAATGCATTTTCTTCACTATGCTCTAATAGCCAATACATTTCATCAGAAAATATGTATAAATTATATTTCTTAGCAATTTCAATTATTTTATTTAGTTCTACCCTTGTGGGCATATATCCCGTTGGATTATGAGGAAAGTTTATTATGATCATTTTGGTGTTGGCTTGAATATTTCTTTCTAGAAAGTCTATATCTAGATGCCATTGATTATCCTTTTCTTCTATTCTCCAGTTGGTTACTGAAGCCCCTAAGGATTTGCAGATTTCAGCTAAGGATTGATAAATGGGATCTATTACAATAACATGATCTCCCTCGTCAACCACAGCATTCATCGCAACAAAAATTCCTTCCTCTGGAACAAAGGTTATAACATCTTGGGCATCAATATTCTTATAAAGACTGGCTATTTCCTTTCTCAGAATGGGATGCCCCATTGATTCAGTATAGCTAAGCTTTAAATGATTCCAAAGCCTTAAGCTCTCTTCATCAGCATTTGCGACAAGTTCCTCCATCGTTAAGCTTTCGCAGTCAGAAGGACTTAATAAGTATTGCGCAGTAAACTCATATATTGCAAAGTATCTTTCCAGCTTAAATTCCTTAATTTTCATGAACTGATCCCTCCTATATCCTTATTAAATCTATTGTATCATTTAAGTTAACTTAAATAAAATCTAAGAATATTTCTTATGTGTAAGGATTTAATTGGAGCTGGTAGAACTAAAAAAACGAAGGATTAGCTTTTATTAGCGCTAATCCTTCGCTTTACTCATTTATTATATCCTCACACTTGCTAGGGTAATTTAATCTTCAGTTGTATCCCCATGAAAGGTTACAGTAAAAACGTATGCTACATCATACTCTTTAAGAGCTTCCATTCCTTCCTTCTCATCAAATATGCTTGATGGACTTTCAGTTGAGAGTTCTCTATTCTATTCAGCTGAACCTCTTTAATCCCATTGGTAATTATCGCCAGCCTAAAGCCTTTGTCGAATAAATATCTACAAATATCGATTGCCCCTTCAATTATGAATGAGGCTTCTCCTAGGAATTGAAGATATCTTTGACTAAAATCCTGAAAATCTGATTTAACTGACAGCGAATGCTCCTGTATAAGTCTTTCAAAGCGCTTTGTTCTTAGTGTAATCATATCCACATTGCCCACCTCAAATTCCTTCCACAACTGCATATTGATGGTTCTGTAGCTATTAAGGATTTCATCGCTACATTCTATATCATGATCCTTTAATAGACTGGTTAAGGCGAATACTTCCGCTTTTGTGTAATCAAACAATGTATCATCTGCATCAAATAAAATATATTGATAAATCAATTTTTAACCCCCTTTGTTGTTGGTAAGACTGTAAATTAATCCGTTGTACATAAATTTTAGATAAAATTAACCCAGTATTTTAGCCAAGTATTGGGGCACCTCTACCTCTGCATCCCTGTTTATTAGCTTTACCTCTATACCCATTCTCTCGGCTCTATATACAAGGTCATGGGCGGTGGAGGTATAAAAGGAGGTTCCCACCACCAAAAGAACATCTGCCTCTGACACCATGCTTATTGCTTCAAAGTACAAGGGGATCTCATCGCCGTATAAAACAACCTTTGGCTGTAGCAATGTATCACAGTGGGTACAATAAATCTTCTCATTAACTCCTTCTAAATCATAACTCCTTAAGCACTTGGGACAAAAAATACTATTTAAGTTCCCGTGAATTTCAATAACCCTTTTGCTGCCTGCCTTTTCATGGAGGGAATCAATGTTCATTGTCACTATGGGTATATTGTGTTTAGCCAGTGCAAGATGGGCCCCATTGGGTTTAGCCCCTTTAATAGTGCTATGTAGCTCCTTTAAGATCTTATAGAAGTGATTGGGGTTTTCATTAAAATAGTCCCTTGTCAAAAGATTTCTAAGCTCTCCCATTTCATTAAAGGTAGGTATTCCGCTGGCCTTTGAAACTCCAGCTCCTGTAAAGGCGACAATCCTTTTCAACTAAAAGCCCTCCTTATGAATTCGATTGTTTGACTCTATTTTTTATAATTAGTATACTTTAGAAGGGGGTGATTTTCAAATGAAAGATGATCAAAATTCAGTTCTACATCCTACACAGGGATTATAGCTTTTTTAATTGGTGCATGTTTCTTTGTGGCATCAGTTTCCATTTGGAAGCTTATTTGTCAGGCCCTACTAATTATTCTTGAGGCCTTTGAAAGCTATACAAGAAATACAAATAAAGGTTAGGTACCCTGTACCTAACCTTTATTTATAGCAATCCCTTAATAGCATTTATAATATAGTTTCCTACCTCTTCAACATTAGCTCTTTTTGAAGGAGCAGTGATGCTGTCAATATCAATTAATTGATTATCCCATTGAGCTCTATCTGCTGTGTTAACCATATAAATCCTACTATAATCCTTAAGGCTTGTGATAAAGGCTTCTACCTCTTTATGAAGACCGTTTGATTCAATTGAGGAAAAGATAATGATTGCATCCCATTCTTCATGATTAATCTCTGCTAGCTGAGTAATATCAACAACAGAAATATAAACAGCATTTTCTTTATAATAACTTTCTACATTTTTTAGTACCTTTTCTTTAAAGGACTTTTTCTGAGTTGCAATTAAAACCCTTGAATCGTGGACATCATCATTTATGCTATAGTTCTCTATTATTCCTTGAACCTTAGTCACTCTGTAGGTTAAGATTCCAGAAACGCCCAAAATCATAACGAGCAACACTACTGCCATAACATTTCTCGCTGTTTTCATGGTTCTACCTCCCATCAGATTGCCCATGGATCTTCCGCTTCTTTTAAAATTGTATTTATTCATATAAGTGAATATTTCAAACAAATAGAGTATTAATACTATTATATCAAGATTAAGAAATCAATCTCTAGTGAAATATTATGTAGTATATGCAACAATTAACTTTTTAGAGGTTTTTATACTATGTAACAGGCCGGAATATAATTAAAATTTTAATATTTCATTCCACTTTTTAAGCTCTATCTTGTCACTACTAACATCCTTTATTGTAATATGACTCTCAAGCTCATTAATCTTTGTTCTAGCAATGGCTGCCATTTTTAATACATCTTTATTTTTTGAGGTTGAGGTGCCTGCCATAATTTCCATTAACGCTGGATCATTTACAACGATGGTTATTTCCTCTTCTTTAAATTCTTCCATTACCTTTAATAATTTAACCAGTGCAGCTAAGCCTACCACTGCTGGCTTTTTATAGCTATCCCAAATGGTATCTTTTTTTATTAACTGATCCTTAAAAATTCTATATCGAATCTCTATGTCTTCTCCTTCATATCCAGCTGATATTCCCGCTAAGTATACTGTAATCATCATAACCCTCCGTATTTTTTAAATATATTTTTCACTTCCCTTGTAGCTAATAAGCTTAACTATATTAAATATTGTAGCTGTTATTTTAAATTTCAATCTTCCATTTTCAATTCTCAATTGCTTCTTCTCATCTTTATAATACCTCTAACAATGATTATAACAGCCAAAACCAAATCGATGCTCCCTCTAATGATATAGCCTGTAGATATTCTATATATTGCTCATAGACCTATTACCCCCAGTATAATAAAAGTAGCAAGGTACCTTCTATCCACTATATTTCCTCCTAATATACGATTCTATCAGCTAACTTTAATTTAGTTTCCCTCTCCTTTTGCCATAAGCTTGATATCCTTTATCTCCTCAGGTGTTAGATATCTCCACTTTCCTGTTGGCAAATCTCCAAGGGTTAGATTCATAATCCGTATCCTCTTTAACTTTATAACTTCATAGCCAAATTGACTACACATTCTTCTGATTTGTCGATTCAGTCCCTGAGAAAGGATAATTCTAAAGGTCCTCTCATTCACCTTAATAACCTTGCATTTTTTCGTTATTGCATAGCTTTTCTTCACAGGATTAAAGATTTTAACTCCCTTTGACATGGCTTCTAGAAATGATGCTGTAATTGGCTTATTTACTGTTACGATATATTCCTTTTCATGATTATTGCTTTCTGCCAATATTTCATTTACAATGCTTCCATCATTGGTTAGTAATATTAAGCCTTCGGAATCTTTATCTAATCTTCCTATGGGAAATATTCGTTTAGGATGCTTAACATAATCTATGATATTATCTTTTATATGCCTCTCAGTGGTGGAGATTATTCCTACAGGTTTATTTAAGGCAATATAGATATCATTTTTTTGAGGTATGACCAGCTTCCCACTCACCTCAACCTGATCCTCTTCATTTACAATTGAACCTAACTCAGCTATCCTTCCGTTTATTTTAACTTTTTGCTCCATGATCAGCTTATCGGCTTCTCTTCTTGAGCAAAGACCTGTTGAGCTAATATAGTTATTCAGTCTCATAAAGTTCTTAAAGTCTCCTTACACTTATGTTGGTATATAAATTTATTGTTGGTATATTTGATACCTTTTATTATAAGAATCAGCAAATAAAGCTAGAGTATATCTAAATACCCTAGCTTAATGATGTTAGTCAATACTCAGATGGCACCTGTTCTTAAATAAAAATATCATTTTAATCAATTTTCCAATATCATTATATTTCTTTTTATACCCAATGGAAAGGAAAATATTCTTTATAGCTGGCTACTTAAAGTATTTTACATTTTTACTCCGAACATCCCCGATGGTTGAAGACTGACCATGTCCTGGATAAATTACAGTAGTATCCGACCATCTTGATACCTTGTTCATAATAGATTTCCTAAGAGCTTCTTCATTTCCTCCTGTAAGATCTGTCCTTCCCAAATCATCTTCAAAAACAGTGTCGCCGGTGAATACGATATTGCTATTACTTTCCTTAAGACATATTCCTCCAGGGGTATGACCTGGGGTATGAATCACCTCTAGCTTCAACCCTCCCACCCTGATTATACTACCATCCGTCACCATGGTATCTACCTTTAAAGAAATATCTTCCCTTCTCATTTGGGCTGAGTAATTTATCTGGGGATCCATTAATCCTTCTACTTCTTTCTTATGAGCCATAATGGGTATATTGAATATTTTCTTAAGGCCTTCTGCCCCTCCTATATGATCAAAATGACAATGGGTTACTATGATTCCAATCGGCTTTAATGAGTTTCTATTTATACCCTTAGTTAGGGTTTTTTGATCATCTCCTGGGTCGATTACTAGAGCTTCTAGGGTATCTTCATCATAAATAATGTAGGCGTTTGTTTCATCCATACCAACTATAAATCTATCAATTTTCATTTCAGGTTCTCCTTCTATTAAACACTAATTCATATTGTTCACATGATATATATCAGAAAACTCAATATTAATGGCTTCTATGTAATTTCTTTAGATATCAGTAAAGGACAGTGGAATAGGAATTCCAGCAGCTGATTGATGCTAAATATTAAGTTTTAGGGAGTTCTTAACTCATGGGTTAAATTGTTAAAGTACTCGGTTTTCATCATAGCATATTCTTCCGATTCCTCCAACAGCTTTTTTTGCCTTTGTAGGTTCTCTTCTAAGATTTCTCTTCTTTTTCTTTCACTTATGTCGTAGATAATAATGAGAGCAGCATCTTCGCCAAGTTGGTAATATGGTATGGCCTTAAGCTCCACCCAAAGGATTTCACCATTCCTTAATCTTAGTTTCTCTTCATAAGAAGAAATAAAAGTATAACTGGTTCTAGTTGGATATTTAGATTGAATCTAATTGCTTTAGTAGATACCACAATGATCCCCCTTATGCAAATATAATATGAACAAACATTTATAGTTTCTACATATTTCTAATTTTTCCTTCTAAACTATAAGGATTTTCAGCTTTATTCTGTAGGTATAAGGTATAAAAGTCTGACCTTAATGAGATAACTAATAAAAACCTTTAGTACCTGGAGGTAACCCTATTTATGCTAGATTTTAAAGAACTTTATCAAGCAGTACACCATCCTATCATTGTATATATTTTATTAATTACTCTAACTAGAATCATTGGAAAAAAACTTCTAGGTCAGTTAACATTTTTTGACTTTGTAACTGGTATAACCCTTGGGACCATTGGTGGGGCCTATGTAGCCACTGAGGTTAAGGGTTACTATGTACTGGTTAGCGCCATTATAATGGCTGCTCTGGTTTATTTAACAGGTTTTCTAACAATGAAAAATGTTACTGCACGGAAGCTAATAGAAGGAGAACCCATCATAGTTGTTCAAAATGGCAAAATTTTAGAGGATAATATGAGTAAGGTAAGATATAATCAGGACGACTTAATGATGCAGCTTAGAGAGAAGGATGTATTTGACTATTCCCAGGTGGAATTTGCAATCCTAGAGCCCCATGGAAAGCTTAGTGTACAAAAAAAGTCTCAATATAAAAATATCACTCCAACAGACTTAAATATACCAACCCAAGACAGAGGAATATCCTTTGAGGTTATCAGAGATGGGAGGTTACAAGAGGCTAATCTGAAGCAGAACAATATCTCTTTTACATGGCTTTACAACCAGTTGGTAGCTAAGAATGTAAAAAGCCTTGAGGATGTCTTTCTAGCCACCATGACTAAGGAGGGTCCGCTATATATCGACTTTAAAAAGGATGAATTAGTAAATCCCCAAAGATCAGAGGATGATGATTCTTTAATATAGTTGATAAATTTGCAAATGAAAAGAAATAAGTAAAAGCTCAAAGGAAATTACTATATCCCTTTGAGTATTTTTTCTCTTGGTTTTACAAAGGAAAAGCATTAGGATATTCTGTAAATATTTCAGAGTATCCTAGACTGCTTATATCCTCATCTGCAGTTGAATTGTGATTTTCATTTAGTTTGGTGATTCCCATTTGAAAGTCTACTGAATGATGGATATCAAAGAAAAATTCTTCCTGAACTCTATTCATCATATGAAGGCTAGGATCCTCTATATAGGGGATTTTGCCAGCTTCAGTATTGGTGTTTTGTGTGCCATCAATATTTATATTCATTGATTTCTTTAACCTCCTTTTAATCTAAATACATACCATAAATTAATATTTTGTAAGAATTGCCAGCTTAGTCACTAACTGAAATTAGCAATTTAGACATCTACTTATTTTCAATTTTCAATCTTTATATCACTTATTCCCATTCTGTTTTCCATTTTTGTTCTTATGCTGTTTGTTTAATTTTCCATTTTCAATTTTCAAATTTTAATTTTTTATAGTATTCCCATCAGATATGTAAATCCATACAAAAAAAGCTACCCATTTCTGGATAGCCTTTTAAAGCATGTGTTATTATTGAGCCATAAACATATTGATATCGTCTTCTACATTAGTAATTCCGCCTATACCAAAGTTTTCTACTAAGACCTTTGCCACGTTTGGTGATAAGAAGGCCGGTAAGGTTGGTCCTAAATGGATATTCTTAACTCCTAAATATAGTAATGCAAGTAAAACAATTACTGCTTTTTGCTCATACCATGCAATATTATAAGAAATAGGCAGGTCGTTGATATCGTTTAGTTGGAATACTTCCTTCAGCTTTAATGCAATAACTGCTAATGAATAAGAGTCATTACATTGGCCTGCATCTAGAACCCTTGGAATTCCTCCAATATCACCTAGGCTTAGCTTATTATACTTATACTTTGCACAGCCTGCTGTTAATATCACTGTATCCTTAGGTAGTGCTTGCGCAAACTCTGTATAGTAGTCTCTGCTCTTCATTCTACCATCGCACCCTGCCATTACAAAGAACTGCTTAATTGCTCCTGATTTAACTGCATCTACCACTTTATCCGCCAAGCTTAATACAGTATTGTGGGCAAAGCCCCCAATGATTTCACCCTTTTCAATTTCAATAGGTGCTTGACACTTTTTAGCCTGCTGAATAATTTCTGAGAAGTCTTTAGTACCGTCAGCCCTCAAAGGAATTTCCTTTAAGCCTGTAAAACCAACTGCTCCAGTTACGTAAACCCTATCTTTATAAGAATCCTTTGGTGGAACTAAGCAATTGGTAGTCATTAATATAGGTCCATTGAAACTTTCAAACTCTTGATCTTGCTTCCACCATGCATTTCCGTAATTACCAACAAAGTGGTCATATTTCTTGAAGGCGGGATAGTAATTTGCTGGTAGCATTTCACTATGGGTATAAACATCCACTCCACTGCCTTCTGTTTGCTTTAATAGTTCTTCCATATCCTTTAAATCATGACCGCTGATTAGTATAGCAGGATTGCTTCTTACTCCTATATTTACCTTTGTGATTTCGGGGTGTCCGTAGCTGGTTGTATTGGCCTTATCTAACAAAGCCATTGCCTTAACCCCTATTTCACCAAGTTTCATATTAAGAGCTACCAGTTCTTCTGCAGATTTGCTGGTATCCAGGGTGGCCACCAATGCTTCTTGCATAAAGCTATAGATTTCATCTTCTTCATAGCCGAGGTTAAAGGCATGCTCTGTATAGGCCGCTAAACCTTTAAGTCCAAAGATGGCTAAACTTATAAGGGAACGTACATCTTCATTTTCAATATGATCGAAGCCTACCATTCTTGCTTTTTCTTCAAAGGTTTCTTCAGTACCAATCCAATGGGCTGCATCATGGGTAATACCCGTGATATTTCCTCCGGCTTTAACAACCTCTTCTTTAACCTTATTTCTAAGTTCTAGTGTTTTATTAATTCTTTTTATAAATCCAAACTTATCAAAGTTGGCATTTGTTATAGTTGTAAATAAACCTTCTGTAATAAACTGATCTACTTCATTTGTATCAAGTTTTAGAGCTCTTGCTTCTTTATTATAGGCTGATAGACCTCGCAATAAGTAAATTAACAGGTCTTGTAGATTTGAAACATCGCTGGACTTACCACATATACCTATTTTAGTACAGCCAGTGTTTTTTGCTGCTTCTTGACATTGATGACAAAACATTTTGTTCATTAGATCAATCCTTTCAATTAATTAGTCTAGAACTATATTAACATCAAAAATACTAATCCTCTGTGATTTGAATCACTGGTTTTTTTGATAAATATCACATTTTAAAACTATTTCAAAATAATTTTTATATATTAATTTGAATATTGTATATTTTATATATATACATTTGCTAGATATTTAGTATAATAATATTATCTAGTATTAGTACCTGGTTATATTTTAGAGGAGGTTATCATATGGAGTTACATCAATTATTTAAGGTGCAAGATATTATTGAAAATAGAATAAAGCTTTTAACAGACATTCCTGAAGATCTACATGGTAGCGATAATACCTTGGATTTAAGATTTTTAGCCCTACAGGTTAAAACCTGTGAAATAGCCAACTTAACAAAGTGCTATAAGTACTCAACACTAAAGGAGGATATATCAAAGGACAAATTGTTTGCCCGCTACTTGGATGCTCTGAAGTTTCTATTGTCCATAGGAAATGTCCATAGTTTTAACATCATTAACTTAGATGCAATTTTATCTGTTGATAAGGAAGAAAGCTTAATAAAGATATTTTCTATAATTTTGGATACAATCTCTGCTGTAAGAATAAATATACAAAGTGGCAATTATATGGCCTCTCTTACCAACTACATCGAGCTATTTGCCCGCTTTGTTCATTTAGGCGAAGCCCTTGGATTTAGCTTTGATGAGGTTTATAACTACTACCTTAAAAGATACTCAGTTGAAGACCGTCAATAAAGGAAAAATGCCACAAGAGTAATAGACTTATATAATCTACATTATTAAAAGACTAGTATCTGAGGATAATCCCATACCTACGATACTGGTCTTTTGATTTTAAATAAATTTTGCCCTATAAAAGAATAATATAAGTATAAATAAAAATGCCAGTAGTATATAGGTAAAAATCCTTTTGGATAATGAAAGGACAAATAACTTTTTCGGCATATTAAACAATCCCCTCCTAAAAAAGTATACATGACTCTTAAACCTTCCCATAATTTACATTTCAGAATAAAATAAGCTATTCTGTTAATGCTAATACTAATATATCAGAAAGGAGTTTTGTATATGTCAAATGAAAGAAGAGATAATAGAACAGAGGCTTCTGGAAGCTGGCTGGGTTTAATTCTAAGATTCATTGTTTCATCCGTTGTAATAGCAATTGCAGCATTCTTAACTCCGGGTTTTTCTATAGGGGGTCTTTGGAGTGTTTTAATTGCTGCATTGGTTATATCTGTTGTAGATTACTTGATTAATAGATTCGCCAAGTTTGATGCATCTCCCTTTGGAAGAGGACTTACAGGCTTTATAGTAGCTGCTGCAGTAATCTATGGAACTCAGTTTCTTGTGCCAGAAATGAGGGTTACAGCAATAGGGGCTTTACTTGGTGCCCTTGTTATTGGAATTATCGATATCTTTATACCTGGTAAGACGTTATAAGTTATCCACATTTTAGATGAAAAAATGAAATACTTATACTAAAAAAATGTGGAAAATAAATGTTTAATTAACTTATTTACATGAGTTAATCACATTATCCACATTTATTATCCACAGCTACTCTGTTTCTAAGAAGTATCTTTGTATGGCAATATAGATTGCCCATGCAACCTTTTTTTGATATTCACTATTATTGAGTTTCAGTTTTTCATTAGGATTGGAAAGAAATCCACATTCTACAAGAACGGTGGGTATTTCCAATCCTTTTATTAAGTATATACTTGAATTTGATAAGGGAACTCTTTGATTATTCTTATCAAGGGTGTTAACCAACTCCTCCTGCATGATCTTGGCAAGCTCTTTTCCTGGAGGATTATCAGCAGGATAAAAGGTTTGAGCACCATAATATCTTGATTGTCCAAAGCTGTTAAGATGTATTGAGACAAATAAATCTCCTTTACTATTCTTAACAATCGTCTTTCTGTTTCTTAGGTCTTCATTTTTTTTATTTCTAATGGTGCCAGACTGAGAGTACAATCCAATATCCTCATCCCTTGTCATTATAACCACTGAACCCCTCTTTTCAAGATATTCCCTCAGATACAAAGCTATAGATAGATTGATATTTTTCTCTAGTATACCATTACCACCCACGGCACCAGGATCAATACCCCCATGGCCAGGGTCAATTACAACAACTCTAGTTGTAGATGGTAGGCTGGTTTCTATTGCCCTCCTATGAAAGGCAAAGAACAATAGAATACCCATAACTATTGCAATCAAAAAAAGCGCTAAAAAAAACCATTGTTTTTTAATTATAATAAAAGTCAATTATCAAACCTCCCCTAGGCTTTTTACCCTTATTTATATTTATATGTCAGAAACCCTCTGATACTTCCTAAATTATTTATTTAATTAGGTTTTATTAGGAGGAATTTAAATATAACATCAGGGAATAATATCAATAGCATAATAAAGAAGGGAAGGTTAATATGGTAAACCAAAAAGATATGAAAGCTATAGAAAATCAAATTGAATTACTAAAAAATAATAATCAAAAGACCTTAGAATACTTATCGGCTTTGGAGCTTCTCTTAGTTGATGATAATAATAGTAAATCCAAGGATGTTGTACTTTCTAAGGAATTAGACTATTTACACAGTAAGGTTAATTCTTTATCAAAGGATATTGATACCTTTATGAATACTTTAAGCGATATATAAAGAGAGGCCCCGAAAAATCTTTCGATAGGATAGACAAATAGTTTTAGAATTCGATATATTTCCCGGGAAAAATGAAGATAATGATTTTAATAAGGGGAAATAGAAAGCTAAAAAAGCAAAAAAAAAGACTGATCTGTCAGTCTTTTTCTTTGATTAAGTGGACAAATTTCTTTACTACCTCTTCATCATAAATAGAACCTATGTCCTTCTTAATAATACTAAGGGCTTTATTGCTATCAAAGCCAATCATGTAACTACTTTCAGCTGTTAACATATCAAAGGTATTACAAACAGCAAATATCTTAGCTTCTAAAGAAATTTGGCTTGAATGTAGGCCCATAGGATAACCCTTCCCGTCAACTCTTTCATGATGCTGTTCTATGATTAATGCAACCCTTTCAAGATTACTAAGCTGTCTTACTAAATTTGCACCTAACTCAGGGTGCTTTTTAATATCGTGGTATTCTTCTATATAGAATCCATTCTTTTGTAATATTGAGTCGCGAATAGCAATTTTTCCTATATCATGCAATAGAGAAGCATGTTTTAAATCTATCCTTCTATCTTTACTTAACTCAAACTCCTCAGCCAGCTTTTCAGTATAACTAGCTACACTAACACTATGGTTAGAAAGCTTCTCATTTTTAATATAAATAATCTTACACAACATATCTATTACATTATAGTATGATTGGTGTGCTATCATCTCAATTTTATTCAAGCACTCCTGCCAATCCTTAAAGGTTGCCAATATGCTTTCTTCAACAATTTTCTTAATTTGATTTTCTTTTCTAAATGCTATAGCCTTTTGAATAAGTAACTTTACATGTGGGTTGAACCATGGCTTTACAATATAATTATAGATACTTCCATCATTAAGGTAGGCTACGTTTCTTTCAAAATCCTTATAGCTAGTCATAAGGATTCTAACGGTTTGAGGTGATTGATCTTTTATATGGCTTAATACCTGCATGCATCCTATTTTTTCATCTACAACAACAATATCGTAATCATCTGCTGATAGGGTATTAAGGGCTTCATTTAAGTCAGTTGCATAATCTACTTGGTACTCCTTTAAGTCAAATAGCTTCATGAGGGATTTTATAATATGTATTTCTTCATCAACTAAAAGCACTTTCGGCTTATCAAACATATTAACTCTCCTTTATACTTTAATCAACAACTCATAACTAGGCCTTATAACAACAAAAAGCAACCATAGGTTGCCCAAAAAAAACAATAAAATTGGCAACCCGACTATCATATCTGAAAGACTTAGATTCGTGGCTTTGCGTCATCACCTTTCGGTGATTTTGCCTTTATTACAATATACAAGTATGAAATTTTTGTAGGTCTATGTACCTAGTACCTACAATATATACATTACCATATATTGCTACAAATATCAATATTTTAAATTTTTATCCAATCAAATGGCTCCGGAGCTTAAATGGTTTAAAGGAATCAATATCTATTAATAAAAAACGCCAGAGGAATTTTCCTCTGGCGCTTTGATACTGTTTCCAGCAATCTTTGTAATTGTAAGCCAACTTGCTTGTGAGTTGACAGATATCTATCTCTTTGAGAACTGAGGCGCACGTCTTGCAGCCTTTAATCCATACTTCTTTCTTTCCTTCATTCTTGCATCTCTTGTTAAAAAGCCTGCTTTTTTGATTGGTGTTCTTAAAGCATCGTCAGATTTAACTAGAGCTCTTGCAATACCATGTCTTAAAGCTCCTGCTTGACCTGTGAATCCTCCACCGTTTACAGTAGCTATCACATCAAACTTACTTAATGTTTCTGTTAAAATTAATGGAAGCTTAACTTCTCTTCTTAGAGTTTCATAATTAAAATACTCTTCGATATCTCTTTTATTTATAGTAATGTTTCCATCGCCTGGAACAAGTCTAACTCTAGCTATTGATTTCTTTCTTCTACCTGTACCGTAATATGCTAACTTAGCCATGATAAAATTCCTCCCTTCAAATTTTTTAGAATTCTAATGATTCTGGTTTTTGAGCTTCATGATTATGGGTAGGTCCTGAATAAACCTTAAGCTTCTTAATCATTTGTCTACCTAATCTAGTTTTTGGAAGCATTCCTCTAATTGTATTATGAATTAGCTTCTCTGGCTTTTCTTGAATCATTCTTCTAAAAGGAATTTGTCTCAATCCACCTGGATGGCCTGTATGATAAGTATACATTGATTGATCTAATTTTTTACCTGTTAGGTGTACTTTTTCTACATTTACGATGATAACAAAGTCACCCATATCCACATGTGGAGTATATTCAGGCTTATGCTTCCCTCTTAAAATCTTTGCTACTTCCGATGCTAGACGACCTAAGGTTTTACCTTCAGCATCTACAACGTACCATTTTCTGTCTACTTCATTGGTCTTCGCCATGAATGTCTTCATCGTTTTCCCTCCTTATACTAATCGATTAATTTCATTAACATCTATACGTAAGATCCGGGGCTAGTGGATCCTTTTTTACACGCTCTATAATTGTAATACAATGGGCCTAGCGTGTCAAGGGGTAAAATACTTTATCGAGATATAAACCTTGGGGTGGAGCTGTTGGTCCTGCCAAGTTTCTATCTCCAGTTTCTAGGGCCTCAACAATTCCTTCTAGGGGTCTCTTATTTAAACCTACCTCTATCAAGGTTCCTACCATTATTCTAACCATATTATACAAAAATCCATTCCCACTAAAGATCATCTTTACAAGATTATGATCTTCAATAAAATCAATTTTATTGATTTTTCTTACTGTATTCGTCACACTACTACCACTGGACATAAAGGCCTTAAAATCATGTTCTCCAATAAATAGCTGCGATGCTTCCTTCATTAGCTTCAAATCTAACCCCTTTGATATATGATAACTATAATTCCTTAAAAGGGGCCTTCGATTACATCCGTGGAGAACTTGATAATAATAACGCTTTCCGATTACGCTATATCGAGAATGGAAGTCATCGGCCACATCAGTGGCTTCTAATATGCTGATATCCTCTGGTAATAGACTATTTAGGGCCAAGGGTATACGAGGAGTAGGGATAGAGGATTCTGTTAAAAAGTTGGCCACCTGACCCTTCGCATGAACCCCAGCGTCGGTTCTACCGGAGCCATTAACCTTGATATCCTCTCCAGTCACCTTCCTTAATGCTTTAACAACCTCCTCTTGTACCGTTCTTCCATTAGGCTGCTGTTGCCACCCCGAGAAATTAGTGCCATCATATTCTATTATAATCTTTACGTTCCTCATAATATCATTCCCGTCGTCTAACAATAGAACTTAAAAAGAAACTCTAATATATACTAACATAGCCATAAGTAAAGTCATTATGGATAAGGCCTTATAGTCCCTACCAGTCATAATCATCTGCTTCATCCTCGTTCTGTTGGTGTCTCCCCTATAGCACCTTGCCTCCATAGCCATGGCCAGCTCGTCAGCCCTTCTAAAGGCACTAATAAACAATGGAACCAATAAAGGAACTAGGCTCTTTGCCCTGTTGATAATATTGCCACTTTCAAAATCAGCACCCCTTGCCATTTGTGCCTTCATAATCTTATCGGTTTCCTCCAATAGGGTTGGTATAAACCTTAATGCTATGGTCATCATCATGGCCAGCTCATGGGCTGGGACACCGATCTTTTTAAAGGGCTTAAGCAAGTTTTCTATACCATCTGTTAGGATGATGGGGGATGTGGTGAGGGTTAGCATTGAGGTCCCAACTACTAGAAACATAAGCCTTAAAGCCATAAAGGTTCCTTGATATAGGCCTTCTATTGTCACATTTAAGGGTCCAATACTAAATAGAGTTTCCCCACTGGTCATAAAAATATTAATAATAAAAGTAATAATTATAATAACTCTAAGGGGCTTTAGGCCTTTTAACATGTATTTAATTGGAATTTTGGATATATGAATGCATGCCAAAACAAATAGTGCCAGTAGTCCATAGGTGAAAAAATTATCTACTATGAACAAACCAACAATATAAGCAAAGGTGGCTAGTATTTTTGCTCGTGGATCCAATTGATGAATATATGAACCTGTTGGGTAATATTGACCTATGGTTATATCTTTAAGCATTTTTTCTACCTCTTAACCATTTCATAATTTCTTCTTTTGCTTCTTCAATTGTTAGAATATCCTCTCGAAGCTGTATATTGTTTTCTTTAAGCATCTTCATTAAATAGGTAATTTGGGGTATACCCAAACCTATAGACTCCAAGGTTTCAACCTCTTTAAACACCTCTCTAGAGGTGCCTGTAAGGGCTATTTTCCCCTTATGCATAACGATTATACGATCTACCAGTCGTGCAATATCCTCCATACTATGAGATACAAGGATAACAGTGTTTTGAACCTTTTGGTGAAGGCTTTTAATTTGCTCCAGGATTTCATCCCTTCCCCGTGGATCCAAGCCAGCAGTTGGTTCATCCAGTATTAAAACTTCAGGCTTCATGGCTAAAACTCCTGCTATCGCCACCCTCCGCTTTTGTCCACCACTTAATTCAAAGGGAGATCGATCCTTCAGTTCTTCAAAGGGTAGCTTCACAAGGTCCATAGCCTCTCTAATCCTAGCTGCTATTTCATCTTCACTAAGGCCCAAATTTATGGGACCAAAGGCTATATCCTTGTAAACCGTCTCTTCAAAAAGCTGGTGCTCTGGATACTGAAAAACCAAACCGACCTTTTTTCTAATATCTCTTAGCTTAATATCCTTACTGGTTATATCCTCACCATTTATGTAAATTTTCCCTTTAGATGGCTTCAGTAATCCATTAAGGTGTTGGGTTAATGTAGACTTACCTGAACCAGTATGGCCTATGAGGCCCACAAACTCACCAGCCTTTATTTCTAGATTAATATCATCAAGGGCTTTGGTTTCAAAGGGGCTACCTGGATTATATATATGAAACAGATTTTCTATTTTAACCGACATATGTTCATCACCATCTCATCCACTGTTAGTATGTCATCAGGCAGGTCTATTCCAGCACTTTTTAGCTGATGGGTTAGCTCTGTTACCTGAGGTACGTCCAAGCCTAATTCCTTTAGCTTCTCTACTTGAGAAAAAACCTCTCTAGGGGTTCCCTCCAAAACGATATTACCCTCCTCCATAACAATTACTCGGTCTGCCTCAACAGCCTCCTCCATGAAATGGGTAATATTGATGATTGTAATCCCTTCCTCTTCATTAAGCTTTTTAATAGTCTTCATAACCTCTCGCCTACCAGAAGGGTCCAGCATAGCTGTAGGTTCATCTAGGATGATACAATGGGGTTTCATAGCAATAACCCCGGCTATGGCTATCCGCTGTTTTTGCCCTCCGGATAGTAGATGAGGTGCTTTGTGGCGATATTCCTCCATATCCACTTGGCTTAAAGAGTTATTTACCCGCTCTATAATTTCAGAAGGCTTTACTCCTAGATTTTCGGGACCAAAGGCTACATCCTCCTCCACTATCGTAGCAACGATCTGATTATCGGGGTTTTGAAATACCATGCCGGCAACCTGTCTAATATCCCACAGATATTCTTCCTCCTTAGTATTCATCCCCTGAACCCTTACGTCCCCTTCTGAGGGCAGTAGAAGAGCATTAAGATGCTTTGCCATGGTGGACTTCCCTGAACCATTGTGGCCAATTATAGCAACAAATTCGCCCTTCTTAACCTCAAAGGAGATCTTGTTAAGGGCGATAACCTGCTTTTCGTTATTTGTATACTCAAAGGTTACATTTTCTACTTGTATCATTTTGTCCATAAGAAACCACCTCTTAAATACAATAAATTTAATGTAATGAGTGATGTTAAATGTTGAATGTTGAATTATTGAAGCAATTTGTTTCCAAATTCCATTTAAGAATAGAAGGTCCATTAAGTCATATGCTAAGTTAATAATTCTTTTACCAACATTCTCTCCAGTTCAACAAAGCTCTTCATTCATAATTCTTCATTGCTTTTAACTATTCACTATTCGTTATTCATTATTCACTACCCTATTGCTCCGCTTTAATGGCCTGCAATATATAATACCCAGCTTTTTTACTCTTAATTGTACAGTTACCGAAAATGGACTCCATTTTTTTTATAGAGCTAGGAGCACCTTGTTTCTTTTGAATTACAGAGTACAAACTCCCGCCTGGTGTAAGGTGCTTAGATGCGCCTTCATAGATGGAAAAAACTATATCCTTACCGGCTCGTATAGGTGGATTGGTAAGTACAAAGTTAAATTTGCCTGTTATCTTCTCAAATCCATCAGATTTTAGTATTTCAACTTTGTTTTTAATTTTATTGATCTTTACATTCTCTTCTGATAATTCAAGGGCTCTTTCATTAATATCTGCCATTGTAATCTGTATATCTGGGAAAAATTTCGCTAGTGTTATCCCAATGGGTCCATATCCACAGCCTATATCTAGTAATCCACCTGAAATGTCCTCATGACTTTCTAAAAACCATTCAATCAGATGCCTGGAACCGAAATCAATTTGACTCTTAGAGAAAACTGCATTGCTTGTTAGAAAGGTTAGTTTTGTACCTTTAACGTGATACTCGATATTTTGAATTACTTTTTCAGTAGCAGATTTACTTGTGTAATAATGCTCCATCATAATCACCAGATCTTTCATTTTAATTCCATCAGATTAACAAGATTTATACTAACAGTATCACAAAATGAAATTGAATTAATACATTTATTATACTAAAGATTTGAGTACTTGTCATAGTATAAGGGAGAAAATTCTTCCTCCAATAGGAGTAAGAACAGAGAAAACCCCTCCTAGATCCTCAAATAAGCTTTAGGAGTTAGGGTGTGACTTCTGAAGTATTAAGTAAACTGGAATAGGATAAAAGGGCTGTATTGTCTTGGATTTACATTAAACAATAAAACAGGGACTAAGCACAACACTTAATCCCTCCCATCTATTTAAACTAGTTCAATTATTACAACTTCAGCTGCGTCTCCTCTACGAGGACCAAGCTTCATGATACGGGTATAGCCGCCGTTTGTTTCTTTATATTTAGGTGCTATTTCATCAAAAAGATTTTTAACAACAGTTTCGTCAGTCATGTAAGAAAGTACTTGTCTTCTTGCATGAAGGTCGCCTCTTTTTGCGAGGGTGATCATTTTCTCAGCAAACTTTCTGGTTTCCTTAGCTCTTGCTTCTGTTGTTTCTATTCTACCATGCTTAATTAGGCTGGTTACAAGGTTTCTTAACATTAAGTTTCTATGTGCAGAATCCCGACCTAACTTACGATACACCATGTCGATCCCTCCTTACCTTCTTTAATTACTCCTCACTGGGTCTTAAGCCTAAGCCAAGTTCAGCCAGCTTCTTTTGCACCTCTTCAAGAGATTTCTTTCCAAGGTTTCTTACCTTCATCATATCTTCTTCAGATTTTAGGGTAAGCTCTTCTACAGTATTAATTCCTGCCCTCTTTAAGCAGTTATAAGACCTTACGGATAGATCCAATTCCTCGATGGTCATTTCTAGGACCTTTTCCTTCTTGTCCTCTTCCTTTTGAACCATTATTTCTACATCATTAACATGCTCTGTCAATGTTATGAAGAGATTTAAATGCTCATTCATAATTTTAGCTGCTAAAGAAATCGCTTCATCAGGCTTTATACTTCCATCAGTAAAGACTTCAATAACAAGTTTATCATAGTCAGTTACTTGACCAACTCTAGTATTTTCAACAGCATAGCTAACCTTCTTCACTGGTGTAAATATAGAGTCTACTGGAATGATACCGATAGGCATACCAGACAGCTTGTTGTTTTCAGCAGAAACGTAACCCCGACCATTTGTGATATATATCTCCATATTAAATCTTGCATCGCTATCTATGGTTGCTATATATAAGTCAGGATTCAAGATTTCAACATCAGCATCGGCAATAATGTCACCGGCGGTAATGGCTCCTTCTCCCTCTGCCTCAATGCGAACTGTTTTGGGTTCATTGCCATGAAGCTTTATAGATAGATCCTTTAGGTTTAAAATGATTTCTGTAACGTCTTCCTTTACTCCTGGAATTGTTGAAAACTCATGTAGGACTCCGTCTATCTTAACGGAGGTTACAGCTGCTCCTGGAAGGGAGGATAACATAATTCTTCTTAGGGAATTTCCTAAGGTTGTACCGTATCCCCTTTCTAAGGGCTCCACTACAAACTTCCCATAGGTATTGTCCTCACTTATTTCAACTACTTCCACTCTAGGCTTTTCCATTTCTATCATATACTATAAACCCTCCTTTAATTCTATTCGCTATTATAACGAGGGTAACTGATTCCAATTGATGTTATCTAGAATATAACTCTACGATTAGATTTTCTGCAATTGGTAGGTCTATAT
The DNA here is from genome assembly GCF_009017255.1 of Alkaliphilus serpentinus. Classification (GTDB taxonomy): domain Bacteria; phylum Bacillota; class Clostridia; order Peptostreptococcales; family Natronincolaceae; genus Alkaliphilus_D; species Alkaliphilus_D serpentinus. Next base: position 75,842 of record NZ_WBZB01000039.1, read on the forward strand.
CTTCTCTTGAAGGCAGTGAAACAATTTTTCCCTCTAATTTTTCTATATCAACAGTTAACCAGTTTGGTACTGTACCATTGAAGGTCTCTGCTAAGGCCTTGAACTTCTCTGAGCTTCTAGACTTTTCTCTAACTGCTATGGTATCTCCTACACTAACTAGGTAAGAAGGTATATCTACTTTTTTACCGTTTACTGTAAAGTGTCCATGAACAACTAGCTGACGAGCTTCTGCTCTAGAGCTTCCAAGTCCCAATCTATAAACAACATTGTCTAAACGGGATTCTAATATTCTTAGAAGATTATCTCCTGTTATTCCCTGTTGTCTATCAGCCATTTCAAAGTACTTTCTAAATTGGGTTTCTAGTACACCATAGAATCTCTTTGCTTTTTGCTTTTCTCTAAGCTGAGTTCCATAGTTGGATAGCTTTTTACGGCTTAAGCCGTGCTGTCCTGGTGGTACATTTCTCTTAGTTATTGCACATTTATCTGTATAGCATCTATCGCCCTTTAAATAAAGCTTCATGCCTTCACGACGACATAATCTACATACCGCTTCTGTATATCTAGCCATTTATTACACCTCCTAATCCTAATTAAACTCTTCTGCGCTTTGGTGGTCTACAACCGTTATGGGGTATTGGAGTAACGTCCTTAATTGAACTTACTTCTAATCCAGTTGCTTGTAAAGATCTAATTGCAGCTTCTCTTCCTGCCCCTGGACCCTTTACAAATACCTCAACAGTTTTTAAGCCATGCTCCATTGCTGATTTAGCAGCTGTTTCTGCAGCCATTTGGGCAGCAAAAGGAGTAGATTTCCTGGAGCCTTTAAAGCCCAGTTGACCGGCGCTGGCCCACGCAATAGTATTACCTTGCATGTCAGTTAATGTGATTATTGAATTATTGAAGGTTGATTGAATATGGGCTTGACCACGCTCTATATTCTTACGTTCTTTTCTTCTACGAACGGTTTTCTTCTTTGCTACTTTTGCCATCTTTTAAATCCCTCCTTACCCATTATTTTTTCTTCTTACGACCAACTGTTTTCTTTGGACCCTTACGTGTTCTAGCATTCGTCTTGGTTTTTTGTCCTCTAACAGGTAAGCCTTTGATATGTCTGATTCCTCTATAGCATCTAATTTCCTTTAATCGCTTAATATTTAAAGCTACTTCTCTTCTTAAGTCACCTTCAACTTGATATTTAGCGTCAATAACCTTTCTAAGATTATTGATTTCCTCTTCTGTTAAGTCCTTGATTCTTGTATCAGGATTAATTCCGGCAGCAGCTAAGATATCATTTGATGTTTTTCTTCCTATACCAAATATATAAGTCAAACCAATTTCTACTCTTTTGTCCCTTGGTAAGTCTACACCAGCAATTCTGGCCATATAGCTTTACACCTCCTAAATTCACTTTACATCGTTATTAAAACAACTTTTTTACACTATTAAAATAGTATTTATTTACATTAATTTATGGAATCAGTATATCTGATCAGCCGCACCATAAACTAATTATCACAATATTATATTATATCACTATACCTTTAAGATTTCTAGTGGTATTTAGGATTTTATCCTTGTTTTTGCTTATGCTTTGGGTTTTCACAAATGATCATTACCCTACCTTTTCGCTTAATAATTTTACATTTTTCGCAAATAGGCTTTACAGATGGTCTTACTTTCATTGATTTTCCCTCCTCAACTACTTCTTTCTCCAGGTTATTCTACCACGGGTTAAATCGTATGGAGATAGCTCAACGGTAACCTTATCTCCTGGTAATATTCTGATGAAATTCATTCGTAACTTGCCTGATATATGTGCTAAGATTTCATGCCCATTTTCAAGCTGTACTATAAACATAGCATTGGGTAGGGCCTCCTTAACGGTTCCCTCTACCTCAATAACATCCTGCTTTGACATATGGCAATCAAACCTCCTTAATCCCGGGACCTTACTCCCAATCTCTCTAGCTCTCTACGTATAAAGGCATTGTTAATCTTCACCTGTCCCACGATACGTTGTCTGATCTCATGGGAAATGATATTAAATTTTGCCAGGTGCTTGATTTTCTTTTTCTTAGGACTTTCTATTCTTCTAAGATCCCCATCGGCAATAAGTAGGTGCTGATCATCTACTATGCCAACTACTACGAAGACTTTATCCTGATCTCTGCCTTTAATCGAGCGAACTACTTGACCTATACTAAAATCACCAATTTCCACATTGTCACCTCATTTACCTGAATTATACTGATGTAAGAATCACAGGCTCTTCTTTGGTAACTGTAACTGTATGTTCATAATGGGCAGAATACTCTCCATCTTGGGTTACTACTGTCCATCCATCTGTTAATACCCTCACATCATAGGTTCCCATGTTTATCATCGGTTCTATGGCTAAGACCATACCTTCCTTTAATCTAGGACCCTTACCTGGAGGGCCATAGTTTGGTATTTGAGGTTCTTCGTGCATTTTTGTGCCGATGCCATGTCCAACATAGTTTCTAACAACAGAAAATCCACGTTCCTCTACATATGCCTGAATAGCATGAGAGATATCAGATAATCGATAGCCTTCTCTTGCAAATTTGATGCCTTGATAAAAGCTTTCTCTAGTAACATCGATTAATTGTTGTGCCCTAGGGCTTATATTTCCAACGGCATGGGTTTTTGCTGCATCCCCATAGTAGCCCTTTAAGAGTACACCAATATCTATACTAATAATATCGCCATCTTCCAATGTTTTTAATCCTGGTATCCCATGAACCACTTGGTGATTGATTGATGTACAAATGTTTGCGGGGAAACCGCCATAGCCCTTGAAGGCTGGGATGGCACCCCTTTTTAGAATATAGGCTTCAGCAATTTCATCTAGTTCCTTTGTTGTAATCCCTGGTTTAATGGCACTTTTCAGCAATTCATGAGTTTCAGCAACTATTAAGCCAGCTTCTCGCATGATTTGTATTTCCTGTTGAGATTTTAAATAAATCATTACAGGTCTCCCCTTAGGACTCCAACAACATCCCTAAAGACCTTGTCTATATCCTGCTGACCATCGATTACGGTGAGTTTGTTTTTGTTTTGGTAATACTCTATCAAGGGTAATGTTTCCTTCAAATATACTTCAATTCGTCTAGTGACTGTTGCTTCATTGTCATCATCCCTTTGATACAAGGATCCACCACATTTTTCACAGATATCACCTTTGGCTGAAGGATTATAGCTTATATGGTAGGTTGCCCCACACTCTTTGCAAATCCTTCTTCCGACAGCCCGATCAATTAATATTTCCTTATCTACCTCAATGTTGATTACTCGATCTAACTCCATAGACATATTCTTTAAAGCAATATCTAAAGCCTCTGCCTGGGGTACTGTTCTTGGAAATCCATCCAGTAAAAAGCCGTTAAGGCAATCATCCTTCTTTAAACGATCTTCAACTATTGCTACTACGATTTCATCGGGCACCAATAGTCCCTGGTCCATAAAGGACTTTGCCTTCTTTCCTAGCTCAGTTCCTTCTTTTATATTGTACCGGAATATATCTCCTGTAGATATATGGGGTATGTTGAAATGTTCTGAAATGGCCACCGCTTGAGTACCTTTACCGGCTCCAGGGGGACCCATTAATATAATTCTCATATAACCATCTCCCGGTATGAAAGATTAGGTCATGGGGTTTAACCCCATGATGCCTGTTTTATTTTAAGAAGCCTTGATAATGTCTCATTAGCATTTGAGCTTCAACCTGTTTCATCGTTTCAAGGGCAACACCCACAACAATTAGAAGGGCTGTTCCACCAAAACCGATGTTCATTCCTGTTAATCTCATGATCATAGTAGGTAGTAAAGCAATGATTGCTAAGAATACGGCCCCTGCAAGGGTAATTCTATTTAACACCTTACTAAGATAATCTGATGTAGGTTTTCCCGGTCTGATACCTGGAATAAATCCACCATACTTCTTCATATTAGAAGCAACCTCAACAGGATTAAAGGTTATAGCTGTGTAGAAGTAGGTGAAGAAAATAATCAATATCGCGCTAATAATTGAAGATACAATGATACCTCCAACGCTGGTGGTATAAAGTGAAAGCCACTTCTGCATAAATACAGCTGCTCCACTGTCTGGTCCAAAGAAGGAAGCGATAATCTGGGGGAACTGTATTAATGACATAGCGAATATTACTGGAATTACTCCTGATTGATTTACTTTTAATGGTATATGGGAGCTTTGTCCGCCATACATTTTTCTACCAACAACACGCTTAGCATATTGTACTGGGATCTTTCTTGTACCCTCTTGTATAGCCACTACACCTGCTACGATTACTACTGCAAGAACTAGGAATATTAAGATGCTTAGAATTTGTATTTCACCTTCTCTGGCAAGTAAGAAAGTTCTTGCTACTGATGCAGGAACCCCTGATACAATACCAGCAAAAATTAAAAGAGAAATACCATTTCCGATTCCCTTTTCAGTAATTTGTTCACCTAGCCACATTAGGAAGGCAGTACCTGCTGTTAAGGTTAATAGAATAACTGCCATATTTAAGAAGCCTTCACTTGCAGCCCCTCTGAATAGACCATAGGTTATTCCAAAGGCTTGAATTATAGCTAAAACAACGGTGGCATATCTTGTATACTGAGCAATTTTCTTTCTTCCTTCTTCCCCTTCCTTGGCCATTTCTTCTAGACTTGGAATGGCGATGGTCAGAAGTTGCATTATAATAGATGCGGTAATATAAGGTGTTATACTTAATGCGAAAATTGTCATGTTTCCAAAGGCTCCACCTGAAAACATATCGTAGAAGGATAGTAAACCTGTGTTGCCTACTATATTTCTTACGACTTCGATATTGATGCCTGGAACAGGTATAACTGAACCTAGACGGAATATCACTAGCATAATCAAGGTGTAAAGAATCTTACTTCTTAAGTCTGGAATTTTCCATGCATTTCTTAAGGTTGATAGCACCTTAGATCACCTCTGCCTTTCCTCCAGCAGCTTCAATCTTTTCAACAGCTGCCTTTGTAAATTTGTGGGCCTTAACTGTTAAGCTTTTCTCTAAGTTTCCATTTCCAAGGATCTTTAAACCATCCTTTTCGATCTTCTTAATAACGCCATTTTCCTTTAGCATCTCTAAGGTGATTTCTGTACCATTCTCAAAGACATTTAGGTCTTCCACGTTTAAAATATTGAATTGCTTAGCAAATATATTTGTAAAACCTCTTTTAGGAATTCTTCTTACAAGAGGCATTTGTCCTCCCTCAAAGCCTATTCTAACTCCACCACCACTTCTGGCGTTTTGTCCATTGGCACCTCTACCAGCAGTTTTACCAAGTCCACTACCTGTACCTCTACCCTTACGCTTTTGTTTGCTTACGGCGCCTTTAGCAGGTTTTAGTTCGTGTAACTTCATGTCTACACCTCCTTTGATTACATTTCAACTACTTCAACCATATGCTTTACTATTTCTATCATTCCTCTTGTTTGAGGATTATCTGGCTGTTCAACAACATGCCCGATTTTCTTTAATCCTAAAGCTTCAATTGTCTTTTTTTGCTTTGGTAATCTTCCAATTAAGCTTCTTACTAATTTAATTTTGAGTGTCTTTTCCATTGGTTCACCCTCCTAACCTAAGAGTTCTTCTACGGATTTACCTCTTAGTTTTGCTACCTCTTCCGCTCTCTTCAATTGATTTAATCCGTCCATGGTAGCATTAACCATGTTTCTTGAGTTGTTTGTTCCAAGAGATTTCGCTCTTACATCCTTAAGACCAGCAAGCTCTAGTACCGCACGAACTGGACCACCGGCAATTATACCAGTACCCTCTTTAGCTGGCATGATTAGTACATTTCCTGCTCCGAAATGACCAATAACCTCATGAGGTATGGTAGTTCCAATGATTGGAACTTGAATCATGTTTTTCTTAGCGTCTTGGATTCCTTTTCTGATAGCATCTGGAATTTCCATAGCTTTACCGGAACCAACACCAACATGACCGTTTTCGTCACCAACAACTACAAGAGCTGCAAATCTGAAATTTCTACCACCCTTAACAACCTTAGTAACACGTCTTATATCTATAACTTGCTCTTTTATATCAAGCTGGCTTGCATCAATAAGCTTCTTGTGCATCGATTTCCCTCCTTCTTATTAAAACTTCAGTCCTGCTTCTCTCGCACCCTCTGCCAGTGATTTCACTCTACCATGATAAATGTATCCACCACGGTCAAAGGTAACAGTTTCAATTCCTTTTTCTAAAGCTCTTTTTGCTACTAGTTCACCAACAAGCTTTGCAGCCTCTTGATTACCACCATTTGCAACCTTACCCTTTACTTCATTATCTAAACTGGAAGCAGCTACTAGTGTGTGACCAGCAACATCATCTATAATTTGAGCGTAGATATTAGTCAAACTACGATAAACATTTAATCTTGGACGTTCAGAAGTTCCATGTACTTTACTACGAACTCTTCTGTGTCTTTTTAATCTTGTAAGGTTTTTGCTTACCTTTTTAAACACCTGTATCACTCCTTTCTATTACTTACCAGTCTTACCTTCTTTACGTCTAATTACCTCACCGGCATATTTAACTCCCTTGCCCTTATATGGCTCAGGCTTTCTCTTTTCTCTGATCTTTGCAGCGTAGTTACCAACCAATTGCTTGTTGATTCCCTTTATAAGAATTTCAGTTTGGCTTGGAACCTCTACTGTAATTCCTTCTGGATCAACCATTTCAACTGGATGAGAGTAACCTAAGCTTAATACAAGCTTGTTTCCTTGCTTATTGGCACGGTATCCAACGCCTACAAGCTCCAGCTTCTTTTCGTATCCATTGGTAACACCTTGAATCATATTATTAATTAAGGTTCTTGATAAACCGTGTAATGATTTATGCTTCTTATTGTCTGTTGGTCTTACAACAGTTAAGGTTTTTTCTTCTATTTTAATTTCCATATCACGAGGTATTTGCTCTGATAGGGTTCCCTTTGGACCCTTAACAGTAACGAAGTTATTAGCATCCACTAAAACCTCTACACCTTGGGGTATTTCAATTGGTTTAAGACCTATTCTTGACATAATCGCACCTCCTTATTAATTATTGTCATTACCAGATGTAAGCAATTACTTCTCCACCAACGCCTTCAGTTCGAGCAACCTTGTCAGTTATAACTCCCTTAGAAGTTGAAATAATTGCAATTCCTAGTCCACCTAAAACTCTTGGTATTTCGTCCCTCTTTGCGTAAACCCTTAAACCAGGCTTAGAGATTTTCTTGATTCCAGTAATAACTTTTTCGTTATTTTTTCCGAACTTCAATTGTATTCTCAATATACCTTGTTTGCCATCTTCGATGACATCGTATCCTTTTATAAAGCCTTCATTTAACAAAATGTTGGCAATTTCTTTTTTCATATTTGAAGCAGGCACATCAACCGTTTCATGCTTAACTGCATTGGCATTACGTACACGAGTCAGCATATCAGCAATTGGATCTGTCATAGTCATATTCTTTACCTCCTCTCCGATTCTACCAGCTGGCTTTTCTTACACCTGGTATTTGGCCCTTATAGGCTAATTCTCTAAAGCAAATACGACATATACCAAACTTTCTTAAAACCGCATGAGGTCTTCCACAAATAGTACATCTGGTATATTCTTGAGTTTTATATTTTTGTTTTCTTTGTTGTTTAATAATTAGAGATTTTTTCGCCACTACTTTCCCTCCTTACCTTACTTTGCAAAAGGCATTCCCATTAATCTTAACAGTTCACGGCATTCCTCATCAGTCTTTGCTGTTGTTACAAAGATGATGTCCATTCCTCTTACCTTTTCTACCTTATCGTAATCTATTTCAGGGAAAATTAACTGTTCTTTAATACCCATAGCATAGTTTCCTCTACCGTCGAAGGCATTCACATTAACACCTCTAAAGTCTCTTACCCTTGGAAGAGCTATGTTCATTAAACGATCAGCAAACTCATACATAATTTCTCCTCTTAAGGTTACCTTAGCTCCAATTGCCATGCCTTCACGAACCTTAAAGTTAGAAACTGATTTTTTAGCTTTAGTTATAACTGGCTTTTGTCCAGTAATGGTTCCTAGCTCCTTTACAGCTACCTCTAAAGCCTTAGAGTTGTCCTTTGCGTCACCGATTCCCATGTTTACAACTATTTTTTCTAGCTTTGGAATTTGCATTACATTATCATATCCGAACTTTTCCATCATAGCTGGTACTACTTCACTTTTATATTTATCTTTTAATCTAGCCATAAAGCAATGTACCTCCCTTCATAAGACATTAATCTATTTCTTCACCGGTCTTTTTGCTAATTCTAACCTTTTCACCGTTGTTTAAAAGCTTGTATCCTACTCTAACACCTTGACCTGCTTTTTTATCGAAGACCATCACGTTAGAAACGTGGATAGGAGCTTCTCTATGGATGATACCACCCTGTTGCATTTGTTGGGTTGGCTTTTGATGCTTTGACATCATGTTTACGCCTTCAACAATTACACGCTCTTTTTTAGGCATAACCTGGAGAACTTTTCCCTTTTTGCCTTTATCTTTTCCGGTAATTACTACTACTGTATCACCTTTTTTGATACGCATTCTGTGACACCTCCTTGATTATAATACTTCTGGAGCCAATGAAACAATTTTCATGAAATCTTTGTCTCTTAATTCTCTTGTTACCGGTCCGAAAATACGAGTTCCTACTGGTTGCTTATCTTCCTTGATGACTACTGCTGCATTTTCATCAAACTTGATATAAGAACCATCTTTTCTTTTTATATCTGAAGTTGTTCTAACAACCACCGCTCTAACAACTTGACCTTTTTTTACAACTCCGCCTGGTGTTGCACTTTTAACTGAACAGATGATTACATCACCTACTCTAGCATATCTTCTCTTTGTACCACCTAGCACACGAATGCAAAGCAACTCTTTTGCTCCAGAGTTGTCTGCAACCTTCAGCCTTGATTCTTGTTGAATCATATAATAAACCCTCCCTTCGCATTTCAAGCTTACTTGGCTTTTTCAACGATTTTTACAAGTCTCCACCTTTTATCCTTAGATAATGGTCTTGTTTCCATGATTCTTACTCGATCACCAATTTGGCATTCGTTGTTTTCATCATGGGCCTTAAACTTTATTGTTCTTTTAACCGCTTTTCCGTAAAGCGGATGACGTACAAAATCTTCTACTAATACAACAATGGTTTTATCCATTTTATCACTGACTACACGACCTAATCTGGTCTTTCTTAGTCCTCTTTCCACAGAAATGGCCTCCCTTCTTGCTCTAATTCGTTATTTAAGCCTTCAGTTGCTTGATTTCTCTTTCACGGATAACTGTCTTAATTCTAGCGATATCCCTTCGTACATTACGAATTCTCAAAGGGTTTTCAAGCTGGCCTGTTGCTAACTGGAAACGTAGATTGAACAGTTCGCCTTTCAAATCTAGTAATTTTTGATTTAATTCAACATCTGTCATGTCTCTTAATGAATTAGCATTCATCAGCTTCACCACCCTTTACTTCTTGTTCTTCACGTGTTACAAACTTACACTTTATTGGTAATTTATGCATTGCTAGTCTCATAGCTTCTCTTGCCTTTTCTTCAGAAACACCAGCAATCTCAAACATGATTCTACCAGGCTTAACTACTGCTACCCAAAATTCAGGTGAACCTTTACCGGCACCCATACGAGTTTCAGCAGGTTTTTTAGTAACTGGTTTGTGGGGGAATATTTTAATCCACACCTTACCCCCTCTTTTTATAGATCTGGTCATGGCGATACGAGCAGCTTCTATTTGGTTAGAAGTGATCCAAGCAGGTTCCATTGCTTGTAGTCCGAACTCACCATATGAAACCGTATTGCCTCTAGTAGCTTGACCAGCCATTTTGCCTCTATGAACTCTTCTACGTTTTACTCTTTTAGGCATTAACATGTGATATTTCCTCCTTCCTGTCCAGATGAACGACTATTTTGTTTCTCTTTTTCTCCCTCTTTTGGGCTTATCTTCAGCTGGTTTTGCTTCTACTACTTCATTAAAAGCAGCAATTTTGCCCTTTGTAGGTAGAATTTCTCCTTTATATATCCAAACCTTAACGCCAAGCTTTCCATAGGCAGTAGTTGCTTCATGGAAGCCATAATCAATATCCGCTCTTAAGGTGTGTAGTGGCACATTTCCTTGGCTATAGCCTTCTGTTCTAGCCATTTCAGCTCCGCCTAATCTACCTGAGGTTGAAACCTTGATTCCCTTTGCTCCTGACCTCATGGATCTTTGCATCGCTTGCTTCATTGCTCTTCTGAAGGAAACCCTTCTCTCCAATTGGAAGGCAATATTTTCAGCAACAAGCTGAGCATCTATATCTGGATTTTTAACCTCGATTACATTCACGATAACTTGCTTTTTAGTAAGCTTCTCGATATCGGTTCTGATGTCTTCAACACCTTGACCGCCTTTACCGATAACCATTCCTGGCTTAGCAGTGTGGATGTTAACCTTTAAACGATTATTGGCAGCTCTTTCGATTTCTGTCTTAGAAATACCGGATAGAAAAAGCTTTTCTTTAATATATTCACGAACCTTATGGTCTTCCAACAGAAAACCTGAGAAGTCTTTTTTGTTGGCGTACCATTTGGTATCCCAGTCTTTAATGATTCCAACCCTTAGTCCATGGGGGTTTACTTTTTGACCCATTCTTTTCCCTCCTTGATTTTATTTTTCTTTTAGTACAACTCCTATATGGCTGGTTCTTTTTCTAATTGTCGTTGCTCTACCCATTGCTCTAGGTCTAAAACGCTTCATTGTTGGACCTTGGTTTGCGTAGATTTCTGCAACGAATAGCTTTTCCCGATCCATGTCATGATTATTCTCAGCATTGGCAGCTGCAGAATGGATTAATTTATATACGATAGGGGCAGCAGCCTTAGGGGTGAACTTTAGAATTGCTAAAGCCTCGTCCACTTGCTTGCCTCTTACAATATCAACAACCTGTTGAGCTTTTCTTGTAGCTATTCTAACGTGTCTAGCGATTGCTCTTGCTTCCACAATGACAACCTCCTTTCTTAATTAACAAAGCTTATTTTCTCTTAGTGGATTTATCATCATCGTCATGGCCTCTGTAGGTTCTTGTTGGTGCAAATTCACCTAGCTTATGGCCAACCATATCTTCAGTTACATACACTGGAACATGCTTACGTCCATCATGCACAGCAACTGTATGTCCAATCATATTGGGGAAAATAGTGGATGCTCTGGACCAAGTTTTAATTACTTTCTTTTCACCAGCTGCATTCATTTCTTCTATCTTCTTAAAAAGTCCTTTATGAATAAAGGGTCCCTTTTTAACTGATCTGCTCATTTCATTTCCTCCCTTCAGTAATATCCGAAACAGGATTATATAACATCTTTATTTCTTTCTTCTTGATACGATAAATTTATTGGAAGCCTTCTTCTTGTCACGAGTTTTGTAACCAAGAGCTGGTTTGCCCCAAGGAGTAACAGGGGATGGACGTCCAATAGGCGATCTACCTTCTCCACCACCGTGGGGGTGATCATTGGGGTTCATTGCAGAACCTCTAACTGTAGGTCTGATTCCCATATTTCTCTTTCTACCGGCTTTACCAATAGTAATGTTTTCGTGATCTAAGTTCCCTACCTGACCGATGGTTGCTTTGCAGTCCATTGGAATATTTCTGATTTCACCAGATGGTAATCTTAATAATGCATATTTACCTTCCTTAGCCATTAATTGAGCAGAGTTTCCAGCCGCTCTAGCTATTTGTCCACCTTTACCAGGCTTCATTTCGATATTGTGGATTACTGTACCCACTGGGATATTTCTTAATGGCAATGCATTACCAACCTTAATATCTGCATCTGGTCCTGATTCTATTGCATCTCCAACCTTTAATCCGTTGGGAGCTAAAATATATCTTTTCTCACCATCTACATAATTTAGTAGTGCAATATTAGCTGTTCTGTTTGGATCGTACTCGATGGAAGCAACCTTTGCTCCTATACCATCCTTATCCCTTTTAAAGTCGATAATTCTATATTTTCTCTTCGCACCGCCACCACGATGACGTACGGTTATTTTACCATGAGCATTTCTACCACCGGACTTTGTCAATGTCTCAACTAAGGACTTCTCTGGTTCTACTTTTGTAATTTCTTCAAAGGTAGACACTGTCATTTGTCTTATGGCCGGTGAAGTAGGATTAAATTTTTTGATACCCATCTTGATTTCCCTCCTTCTTCTAAAAGTCTATCCATTACATGCCTTCAAAGAATTCTATTTCTTTGCTGTCGGCCTTCAACTTAACAATTGCCTTCTTCCAGTCTGCTCTTTTTCCTTCGTTTCTTCCCATTCTCTTGTACTTACCTAGCATATTCATTGTGTTAACCTGTTCTACCTTAACACCGAAGATTTTCTCAACTGCTTTTTTAATTTCAGTCTTGTTGGCAGTCTTCATTACCACAAATGTATACTTTTTGTCGGCCATAGCCTCCATACTTTGTTCGCTTACTAATGGTCTTATAATGATATCATGTGGATTCGTCATTATGCGTACACCTCCTCCACTTTTTCAACAGCCTCTTTTGTAATGATAAACTTGTCATACTTCAATATGTCATAAACATTCAAGGTGTTAACAAGTGATGTTTCTACTCCTGGAATATTGCTTGCAGATCTGATAACTGCTTCGTTCTTATCTCCTAATACGATTAAAGCTTTCTTTTCAACATTTAAGTTATTAAGAATCTTTACCATATCCTTAGTCTTAGGTGTTGTTAAGTTTAATTCGTCTAGGATAATTAGTTCGTTGCTGTTTACCTTTGAAGATAATGCTGAAAGCATTGCTAATCTTCTTACCTTCTTTGGTAATGTGTATCTGTAGTTTCTTGGCTTTGGTGCAAATACAACTCCACCACCACTCCATAGGGGAGAACGAATTGTACCGGCCCTTGCTCTACCAGTTCCTTTTTGTCTCCATGGCTTTCTACCGCCACCTCTTACTTCAGCTCTTGTCTTTGCTGACTGAGTTCCTTGTCTTTTATTAGCTAATTGGTTTTTGACAACCTCATAAAGTACATGCTGGTTAACTTCAACGCCAAATACGTTGTCGTTTAATTCCATTTCGCCTACCTGTTGTCCTGAGACATTATATACAGCTACTTTAGGCATGTTAAATCCTCCTTTCTGTAGTTAGATTACTTTCCTTGTTTTAATGTTTCTTTAATGGTTATTAGACCCTTTCTTGGTCCTGGAACAGCACCCTTAACCAAAAGAACATTTTTGTCTGTATCTACTTTAACGATTTCTAGGTTTTGGATTGTAATTTGTACATTACCCATATGTCCTGGAAGCTTCTTACCCTTAAATACTCTACCTGGGAAAGTTGCAGCACCCATTGAACCTGGTCCTCTATGATATCTTGAACCGTGGGCCATTGGTCCTCTGCTTTGACCATGTCTCTTAATTACACCTTGGAAGCCCTTACCTTTAGAAACCCCAGTGATGTCTACCTTCTCTCCTTCTTTAAATAAGTCAACCTTGATTTCTTGACCTACTGTAAATTCTGAAGAGTTATCTACTCTGAATTCCTTTAATAGTCTCTTATACTTAGCACCAGCCTTTTCAAAGTGACCCTTTAAAGGCTTAGTTACATTTTTGTCTTTTACAGAACCATATCCGATCTGTAAAGCATTGTAACCATCTTTTTCTGAAGTTTTAACCTGCACAACTATGTTGGGCTCAACTTCAATTACAGTTACTGGAATAACCAAACCAGCTTCATTAAAAACCTGAGTCATTCCTATTTTTCTACCTAATAAACCTTTCATATTTACACCTCCTATAATCTTACAGCGGATTATACCTTTGGTACAATCGTACTAAGATAGGATGAATCAAAACATCTCTTTATCTTAGTTGTGAACTTTAACTATAATTTGATTTCGATATCAACGCCAGCTGGTAAATCTAATCTCATAAGTGAATCAACAGTTTTTGGTGTTGGATTCAAGATGTCAATTAAACGCTTGTGGGTTCTTTGCTCGAACTGCTCTCTAGAATCCTTGTACTTGTGAACTGCTCTTAGTATTGTGATGATTTGCTTTTCTGTAGGTAATGGAACTGGACCTGATACATCTGCTCCACTTCTTTTAGCAGTTTCAACAATCTTTTCAGCTGATTGATCTAATACCTTGTGATCATACGCCTTCAATCTGATTCTGATTTTTTGCTTAGCTTTGCTTGTAGCCATTATATTCCCCTCCTTTTCATCGCACGTGATTTTTGTTACGTACGACGAAGACCATAATACACTGCTCCGGGTGTGTTGATATTTTTTTTAAAATTCGGCAGCAGTTAGGTCTTAGTCGCCCGATTCTTAGATCAAGACATTCTCAGCGAAAATTCCCCATTTGGTAGCAACCTTTCGCTTCATCGCGGTCCTAACACACACTATAATATTTTATATTATATAAACGAAAATATCAAGGTTTTTTTCACCTTTTCTAGACTTTTTTTTATAGAAAATCACCAATAGAATTGATGAAAATAATCAGAAAAGTCTTTAAGTTTAAAATTCCTTAACTAAAACTATTCTTACCTTTTTAAACCAATTTAACCCCTTAAAATAAAAGATTCTAGAAATGAATTTAGAAGAAGAGAACACTCTTCTTCTAAATTACGTCATTTCTATAGGGTAAATTATTTAATTACTCTATAATGCTGGCA